>NZ_DATLEC010000129.1:0-3314 GCF_035525475.1 Lentzea sp.
GCGGCGCGCAGGCTCGACGTCGACACGCTGGCAATGCTGATCGTCAGCACGGCACGGGAGGCGCAGCAGCGGGCGAGTGCCCGCATGGCCGAGGTGCTGGCGGACTACCTGGGCGAGAGCGAGGCCGTTCGATGAGCTTCACCGTTGATCACGAGCAGTTGCGCGCGCACGCCGCGACCTTGGCCGGGTGCGCGGACCAGTTGTCCGCGACGGGAGCGCGCATGCCCGACCGGGTGGGGCAGGAGCTCGGCTCGTTCGCCCAGTTCCTCGCCGCCGGCCTGAGCGGTGCGATGGGGGAGACGCGGCAGGCGTTCGGTGCCGTCGCGTCCACAATGGACAATGTCGGTACGGGAATGCGGCAGACCGCTGACACCTATCAGCGCACCGACGACGACAGCGTCGCGAACATCACGGGAGCCATGCGATGACGGCCGCTCTGCTCGACGAGCTCCGCGCCACGACCAGTGCGATCGCGGAGGGAGCGTGGCTCTCGCAGGACCTGGCGGCCACACCGAAGGCTCCGATCACCGAACTGCGGTCGGACGGGAAACCGTTGCAGGCGCTGGACAGCGCGGGCGTCGGCTTCCTCACGCCGATGATCTCGTTCCTCGAAGAGCCGCTGAACCAGCTCCAGGGCGACCCGGACGGCGTCCAGCAGGGCGCGGGCGACCTGCGGAACGCCGGCAAGGCGGCCACCGCGCTCGCCGAGGACTACCGGGACAGGGCGGGCAGCGAGACCAGCGGGTGGTCGGGGCAGAGCGCGACCGACTACGCCAAGACCGGCAAGGAGCTGGTCGACGGCGTGCTGTCGGTCGCCGAGACCGCCTTGACCAGCGCGACCGCGCTCATCAAGGCGGGCGAGGTGATCGCCCAGGTCGCCGCCGAGGTGACGCGGCTGATCACCGAGGCGGTCGGCAGGATCGTGCCGATCATGACGCAGGCGATCGCGTCGGCCGCGGTGACGTTCGGGCAGAGCATCGCCGTGGCGATCCCCCAGTGCGTGCAGATCGCCGTCGAGTGCGGCACGCGGATCGCGGCCAAGCTCGGTGAGCTGCTCGCGAGCGGGGAGAACCTGGTCAAGCTCGTCGAGGGCGCGCAGGCCGTGCTGAAGATCGTGAAGCAGGCCATGTCCGTGATCGGCGAGCAGGCCCAGAACCAGGCGCAGGGCCAGGCCGAGCTGCCGACGGTCCCGGCCTCCCGGGACCGAGACCGCCAGCCCGTCAGTTAGAGGTCAGGATCGCCCTGGCCAGCGCGGCGGTCTCGGACGGCGTCCTGCCGACCTTGATCCCCACCGCCTCCAGGGCCTGCTTCTTGGCCTCCGCCGTGCCCGAGGACCCGGAGACGATGGCGCCCGCGTGGCCCATCGTCCTGCCCTCGGGCGCGGTGAAGCCGGCGACGTAGCCGACGACGGGCTTGGTCACGTTGTCCCGCACGAACTCCGCCGCGCGTTCCTCCGCGTCGCCGCCGATCTCGCCGATCATCACGATCAGCTCGGTCTCCGGATCGGCCTCGAACGCCTCGATCGCGTCGATGTGCGTGGTGCCGACGATCGGGTCGCCGCCGATGCCGACGCACGTGGTGAAGCCGAAGTCCTTCAGCTCGTGCATCAGCTGGTACGTCAGCGTTCCCGACTTCGACACCAGGCCGATGGAACCGGGCTTGGTGATGTCCGCGGGGATGATGCCGGCGTTCGCCTTGCCGGGGCTGATGATGCCGGGGCAGTTCGGCCCGATGACGCGGGTCGACCTGCCCTGGGCATGTGCCCAGAACCGTGCCGTGTCGTGGACCGGGACGCCCTCGGTGATCACGACGGCCAGGCCGATGCCCGCGTCGACCGCCTCGATGACGGCGTCGCCGGTGAACGCGGGCGGCACGAAGAGCACCGACACGGTCGCGCCGGTCTCCGCCATCGCCTCGGCGACCGTGCCGAACACCGGCAGCGTCACGTCGCCGAACTCCACGGACGTGCCCGCCTTGCGCGCGTTCACACCGCCGACGACCTGGGTGCCGGCCGCGAGCATGCGGCGGGTGTGCTTGGCTCCCTCCGACCCCGTCATGCCCTGGACGATCACGCGGCTGTTCTCGTCGAGGAAGATCGCCATCAGGACTCCTTGGTGGTCGGGGCGCCGGCGAGAGCGGCGGCACGGCCCGCCGCGTCGTCCATCGTGTGCGCCACGGTGATCAGCGGGTGCCGTGCCTCGTCGAGGATGCGGTGGCCGGCCTCGGCGTTGTTGCCGTCGAGCCGCACGACCAGCGGCTTGTCGGCGCGGTCGCCCAGCAGGCCGAGCGCCTGCACGATCCCGTCGGCCACCGCGTCGCACGCGGTGATGCCGCCGAAGACGTTCACGAACACGCTGCGCACCGACGGGTCGGACAGGATGACGTCGAGTCCGTCCGCCATCACCTGGGCCGACGCGCCGCCGCCGATGTCGAGGAAGTTCGCGGGCGCGGCACCGGCCAGCGCCACGACGTCCAAAGTGGACATGACGAGGCCCGCGCCGTTGCCGATGACGCCGACGGTGCCGTCGAGCTTGACGTAGTTGAGCCCCTTCTCGGCGGCCCGCACCTCCAGCGGATCGCCCACGGCGCTGTCCGCGGGACGAGAGTGCCGGAACGACGCGTTGTCGTCCAGTGTCACCTTGCCGTCCAGCGCCACGATGCGGCCGTCTTCGGTGCGTGCCAACGGGTTCACCTCGACCAGGATGGCGTCCTCGGAGACGAAGACGTTCCACAGGGCGGAAGCGACGGCGTTCACCTGCTCCGCGATCTCCCGAGGGAACACGGCCGATGCGTCGAAGGACGAAGCCGGCATCCGGGTGATGGAGTCGGCCATCTCCTCGATCTCCATCCCACCGGTGGCCGACGCCATGCCGATGAACGTCCTGTTCGCACGATCGAGCAGGAACGACAGGTAGTACTCCTCTGCGATCTCGCTCGCCTCGGTGACCAGGACCTTGTGCACGGTGTGGCCCTTGATGTCCATCCCGAGGATCGCGGTGGCCGCGAAGAAAGCTTCGTCGGGCGACGAAGCGAGTGTGATGCCGCCGGCCTTGCCTCGTCCGCCGGTTTTCACCTGGGCCTTCACGACGACGGTGCCGCCGAGCAGGGAGGCGGCCTCGCGCGCGGAGTCAGGAGTGTCCGCCACGAAACCACGCGGGACGGGCACCCCGTACCGCTCGAAGAGGTCCCGCGCCTCGTGTTCGAAAAGATCCACCGTCTACGTCCTCTCGCCGAAAACTTGCGGCCATCTATGGACATCCGGTTGGTAGCGGAGTAACGATATGCCTACCTCATACGGTATGCAATCTACAGTC
>NZ_DATLEC010000139.1:0-21399 GCF_035525475.1 Lentzea sp.
GTGAAGCAGCAGGTGTTCGCCGAGGTCGAGGAGCACGTCTCCCCCGAGGCGATCCTCGCCACGAACACGTCGTCGCTGTCCATCACGGACATGGCGTCGAAGCTCAAGCACCCCGAGCGCGTCGTGGGCTTCCACTTCTTCAACCCGGTCGCGGTCATGCCGTTGCTGGAGATTGTGCGCGCCGAGCAGACCGACAACGCCACCCTGGCGACGGCGTTCGCGGTCGGCAAGCAGCTGAAGAAGTCCTCGGTGCTGGTGAAGGACGCGCCCGCGTTCGTCGTGAACCGCCTGCTGACCCGCTTCATGGGCGAGGTCATCAAGTCGGTCGACGAGGGCACCCCCTTCGAGGTCGCCGACAAGGCCACCGAGCCCCTCGGCCTGCCGATGTCGCCGATGATCCTGCTGCAGCTGGTCGGCTCCGCCGTCGCGCTGCACGTGTCGGAGACGATGCACGGCGCGTTCCCGGACCGCTTCTCGGTGTCGGAGAACATGAAGAAGTTCGTCGCCGCGGGCAAGGGCGCCGTCTGGCAGTGGGACGCTTCCGGCAACCAGACCGTCGACCCCGAGGTCCAGGCGCTGTGGGAGTTCGGCTCCTCACCGCTGACGGGCGAAGAGGTCAAGACGCGCGCGCTGGAGGCGTTGGCCGAGGAGATCCGCATCATGCTCGACGAGGGCGTGGTCGCGGAGGCGCAGGACATCGACCTGTGCATGATCCTGGGCGCCGGGTGGCCGTTCTGGCTGGGCGGCATCACGCCGTACCTGGACCGGACCGGCATCTCGGAGAAGGTGACGGGCAAGCGCTTCCTGGCGCCGGGCGTGGCCTCCGTGCCCGCCTGACCCCTGGTCTGACGAAGCCCCGGCTCCCTCGACGGAGCCGGGGCTTCAGTCCGTTTCGGGCCGGTACTGCTCCGTGGTGCCGTCCTGGCGGATGAAGTAGGCCTCGATCCTGGTGGCCCGCAACGTCACCTCGGAGCCGGCCACCAGGTCCCGGTAGCGCAGCAGGTCGGGCAGGCCGATCGCGACGACGTCGAACGGGTGCTTCTGGCGCAGCATCAACGACCGGCGCAACGCCTCGCTGAACGCCCAGCGGGGCGACTCTTCGTCCTGGGGTACCTCGACCAGCGCGCCTTCGAGCTGACGTTCCAGCGCGGCCCGCACGTGGTCCGCCGTGCCCCACGTCGCGATGTCCGTGACAGTCATGTGTCCCGTATCGGCATCCGAGCCCGATTCATTAGCAGTCGGGCCATCTCGATCGGGTCATTTCGGCCCGTGCGGAGCGATCTCCGCGCCGCAGCACGAGCAGGTGTACCCGAAAAGTCATGAGCGGCAGCCTGGTAGGCGCTCGGGCAGTTCTCTTCCATGGCGCTGTTCAGGCCTGACGGATCGGTACGACCTCCACGAGCCGGTCGAGGTCCTGGAAGTCCTTGACGTTCATCGTCAGCACCGGCACCCCCGCGACGGACGCCGTGGCCGCGATCTGCAGGTCCATCCTGCGCGGGCGCGGTGAACGGCCGGCTCGGCGCACCAGCGAGGCCATCTGCCCGTAGACCTTGGCCTCCTCCAAGCCGAACGGCAGCACCTCGAACGTCTGCTGCGCCGCGTAGAACCGTTCGGTGCGGGCGGCGCGCTCCACCGGGTCGTCGACGTCGATGCCGAACGCCAGCTCCGCGATCGTGACCGCGCTCAGGTAGGGCCGGGCGTGGGCGTAGTCGCCCAAATTCGCCCGCTCGAGCCTGATCAGCACGCAGGTGTCGAGCAGGCAGCTCAGCTCTGCCACGGGTCGTCCAGCGGGTCGTCCGCGCCGAAGAGCTCGTCGGCCGCGGCCCTGTCGGCGTCCCACCTGTCGGCGTCGACCGGCGGCAGGCTCCCGAACAGCGCCTGCACCTCGCCGAGCGAAGGCCTGGTGACGACCTCGGAGTGGTACGGCGAGAGTTGCGCGACCGGCTTGTTGTTGCGGGTGACGACGAAGCTCTCACCCGCCTCGACACGGCGCATGATCTCCGCGTTGTCGTTGCGGAGCTCGCGTTGCCCGATGGCTTTGAGCTGCTGCATGGACACCAGCGTAGCTCAAAGCGATAAAAGGTGCTACGGAGTAGCTACAGGCTCTGGTGGCTACCCGGACGAGATGATCAGGATCGGCACGTCGGGCTGGCGCTACCCCGAGTGGCGCGACGGTTTCTACCGCGGGGTCCCGCAACGGCTGTGGCTGAGCCACCTGGCGTCGCACGTCGGCACGATCGAGATCAACAGCTCGTTCTACCGGCTCCAGCCGCCCGCGTACTACCAGAAGTGGGCCGCCTCGACGCCGCCGGACTTCGTCTTCGCCGTCAAGGGCCCGAAGCTGATCACGCACGTCAAACGCCTGCGCCACGTTGAGGACGCGCTCAAGGCCTTCACCGAGTCGCTCGCGCTCGGCCCGAAGCAGGGGCCGGTCATCTGGCAGCTGCCGCCGAGCCTGCGGTTCGACGCGGCCCTGGTGCGCGACTTCCTCGCCCTGCTCCCGCCCGGCAGGCACGCCTTCGAACCGCGCCACGAGTCGTTCCGCACCGACGCCTACTTCGACCTGCTGCGCGCGCACAACATCGCTCACGTCGTGTCGGACGCACCGACGTTCCCGTGCATCGAGGCCGTCACCGCCGACTTCGCCTACGTCCGGCTGCACGGGCACGACGAGCTGTACATCAGCTCCTACAGCGACGAGCAGCTCGACGAGTGGGCGCACAAGATCCGCGACTGGGACCGCGACACCTACGTCTACTTCGACAACACCATGCAGGGTGCCGCGACCGGGAACGCCGAGACCCTGGCGCAACTCCTGGAAACGCCGATACGGTCACATACGTGAAACTCACTCGCGTCTCGGCCACCCTGCTCCTGGCCGCGAGTCTCGTTGCTCCCGCGCAGGCGGAACCGGCGTCCTCCTGGACCGGTCCGCTGAGCACGCGCGGACGGTGGATCGTCGACTCGAACGGCGACCGCTTCAAGCTGAAGTCCGGCAACTGGCACGGTGCGAGCGGCACCTGGAACGGTTCCGGCGACATCAACGACCCCGCCACCCACCACGCCGGCGAGAAGGCCGACCAGGTCCCCCTCGGCCTCGACCGCGCGACGATGGCCACGATCATCAGCGGTTTCAAGGAGATCGGCGTCAACAGCGTCCGGTTGCCGTTCTCCAACCAGATGATCAAAGACAGCAACCCCGTCAACGGTCTGAAGGACGCGCAGCTCAACGGCAAGCGGCCGCTGGAGATCTACGACGCCGTCGTCGCCGAACTGACGCGCGACGACCTCGCCGTCATCCTCAACAACCACACCACGACGTCGCGGTGGTGTTGCGGCGTCGACGGCAACGAGCGGTGGAACACCAGCCAGAGCACCGACCAGTGGATCAACGACTGGGCGTTCATGGCGGACCGCTACAAGACCAACAAGCGCGTCGTCGGCGCCGACCTCTACAACGAGGTGCGCCGCAACGTGTGGGACGACCCGAACTGGGGCTGGGGCAACGACCACGACTGGCACAAGGCGTCCCAGCAGGCCGCGGACCGCATCCAGCAGACAGCGCCGGACCTCCTGGTCGTCGTCGAGGGCATCAACTGGACCGGCATCCCCGTCGACGGCTTCGCGCACGGCAGGCCGACGCTGGAACCGGTGCGCTTCCTCAGCCACACCCTCGCCAACCCCGAGAAGCTCGTGTACTCGGCCCACTTCTACGGCTACACCGGGCCGAACCACAGCGGCGCCACGGGAATCGGCGAGACCAGCGATCCGCGCTACCAGGACCTGACGCCCCAGGAGCTGACGGACGTCCTGCAACGCCAGGCGTTCTACATCACCGAGGCGCAGAAGCACTTCACCGCGCCGTTGTGGATCAGCGAGTTCGGCGTCGGCGGCATCGACGAGTCGAACCAGAAGGCGCGCGACTGGTTCGAACGGTTCGTCGACCAGCTGATCGCCAAGGACACCGACTTCGCCTACTGGCCACTGGTCGGCTTCCACACCAACCGTTCAGGCAACAGCTGGGCGCTACTGCGCTGGGACGCCGGCGGAAACCGCATCAGCGTCAACGACGGCGACGACTGGCGGGCCGGAGCGTGGAACCGCCTGATCACCGCACCGAGCCGCACCGGGCAGATCCCGCGCGAGACCCGGTTCACCATGCTCCTCAAGGAATCGTGCCCGCAGAACGAGAAGCTCGTCGGCATCAGCCACACGGGCAACCGCGGCCTGTGCGTCAGCGGTCCACAGTGGAGCGCCACGACCAGGGTCACCACCGAACAGCACGTGACCGACGACTGGGCCTCCGGTTACACGAAACTGCAGTGCCCGAACGGGAACGCGGCCGTCGGCTACGCGAACTTCACACTGGTCTGCGCACCCGTCGCGACCGGAAGCAGCACGCGGGTCCTGTGGTTCGACCGCGGCGACAACCGGCCGGACCAGGGCGGTGACTGGGCCAACGGGCACTACAAGGGCCAGTGCGCGCAGGACGAGCACATCGCCGGTGTCGCCTACAACTGGCGCAGGACACCGGACGCGTTGCTCTGCCGGAAGTGAAGTCCGAAGTTCTCCAGGAAAGCGGCCGCGGGGTCCTCGACGTCGGTTGAGGTCTTGCGGCCGTTCTCCGTGACGATGACCTTCTTGCCGGCCACGGTGATGCGCCCGTCGGGTAGCGCGCGAGTCGCCATCGGCCCCTTGCGGAAGTGCGACTCCGGCGACGTCTGCTGCCACCAGCAGGTCGGCACGAACTCCGCCAGCTCCCTCGGCCGGCGCTCCAGCCGGTAGACGGGCTTTCCGTCGTGGTAGACGTCCACGTCGTCACCGTGGTCCTCCAGCCGGAACACGCCGGCGGGGTCCTTCTGGTCCTCCCGCGAAGTCCACGACAGCGGGCGCAGCGAGAACGACCCGAACCCGACGTCCACCAGCCACGCATCGTCCACGAGCAACGCCAGATGGTCGAACGGCGGCCCGAGCCGTCGCTCCTCTCCGAACACCCGCGCGGCCAGCAACCGCACCGAATGGCCCAGGTCTCGCAACAACTTCGCGAACAACCCGTTGAGCTCGTAGCAGAACCCGCCCCGCCGCCGTTCCACGATCTTGTCGTGCAGCCACGGGATCTCCAGCACGATCCGGGTGTCCATGTGGGTGTCGAGGTTTTCGAACGGGACGCTCAGCAGGTGCCGTTCGTGCAGCTCGGCCAACGACGACGTGCGAGAGGCGCCGATGCGCTGTAGGTATGCGTCCACCGTGCCACGATTACCACATGGGTGAGATCAGGATCGGCACTTCGGGGTGGGTGTACCCCCCTTGGCGCGGCTCGTTCTACCCCAAGGGGGTCACGCAGAAGCGCGAACTGGCCTACCTCAGCGAGCAGCTCGGTTCCGTCGAGATCAACGGTTCGTTCTACTCGCTGCAACGCCCGTCGAGCTACCAGAAGTGGGCAGCGGAGACACCGGACGACTTCGTGTTCTCGGTGAAGGGCAGCCGTTTCATCACGCACATGAAGCGCCTCAAGGACGGCAAGGACCTCCTCGCGAACTACCTGGCGTCCGGCGTGCTCGCACTCGGACCGAAGCTCGGGCCGATCCTCTGGCAGCTCCCGCCCACCCTGCGGTTCGACGCGGACCTGCTGACCGGTTTCTTCGAGGGCCTCCCCCGCACCACCACCGAGGCCGCGGAGATCGCCGAACGCCACGACCACCGCGTCGACCCCGCGCACACCACCACGGACGCCGAACGGCCGATGCGCCACGCCATCGAGATCCGCCACGACAGCTACCGGACGCCGGAGTTCCTCGACCTGCTCAAGCGCCACGACATCGCGCTCGTGGTCGCGGACGCCGCCGGCAGGTACCCGTTGATCGAGGAGGTCACGAGCGACTTCGTCTACGTCCGGCTGCACGGCCACGACGAGCTCTACGTCAGCGGCTACACCGACGAGGGCCTGGACATGTGGGCGGAGAAGGTCCGCGCCTGGGCGAGGCACGGCGACGTGTTCGTCTACTTCGACAACGACGCGAAGGCCTACGCGCCCCGTGACGCGAAGGCGCTCCAAGATCGTCTGGCCGATTGACCCCAAATGACGCACACTCGTCCGGACGGAGGTGCGCCCATGCCGACGAAGACCCTCATCACCGCCTTGGCGATCACCGCGGGCACGGTTGCCCCCAGTGGGATCGCCGTAGCGCAGAGTGACAACTCCTGCGACAAGGGCGAGTTCTGCGTGTGGACGGGCCCGGACTACACGGGGACCGTGCAGCGCCTCGACCTGGAATCCGCGAACCCCGCCGAGTGCATCCCGCTCTCCGTCGTCGGCAGGTCCTTCGCCAACCGCCTGAGCAGGGACATCAGCGTGTACCAGCGGGTGAACTGCTCGACGGAGGCGGAGTTCACGACCTACCCCAAGCACGGCACCTACGTGCCCGACGCGTACTTCGTCGTCCGAGGCGTCCAGGTGTGGGGCCCTTAACGACGGCGGACTACGTCAGTCACCCTATGTAACACCACTCGATCGTGTGAGTACTCGTCAGTAGGTCCCATTTGCTGCCTAGGTTGCCGCCCTACCGAGTGGTGGCAGCTGGAGGAAATGTGACCGTGGCGGGTGAAGCCGGGTTACTCGAACTGATGGCCGGGCGACTGGCCAAGGACGATCTCACCCCACGTGCGGCGGAACTGGTGCTCGCGGCCTGCCGGGGCGAGACGGCGCTGGACCGCGTGCTCGCCGGTGCGCCGGCACGGGAGGACGCCCCGAGGGAGAAGACCGACGGCCCCGGTCACGGCATCTTCGTGTCGGAGGTCCGCGTGCGCGGCTTCCGGGGCATCGGCCCCCTGGCGCGCCTGCCGCTGGCACCGGGTCCGGGACTGACCGTCGTCACGGGACGCAACGGCTCGGGCAAGTCGAGCTTCGCCGAGGCCGCGGAACTGGTGCTGACCGGCTACAACGCCCGCTGGACCCGCGCACGGCACGACGTGTGGCGGCAGGGCTGGCGCAACCTGCACCAGCCCGACACCGCCGTCGAGCTCGACCTCGTCCAGGCCGCGCGGCCGGGCAGGACGACGATCCGAAGATCCTGGTCGCCCGAGGAGGACCTGGGGCAGGGCGAGTGGACGCAGGACGGCGAGCCGTTCGACGACAGGCGCTGGCACGACGCGTTGGAGACCTACCGGCCGTTCCTGCCCTACAGCGAGCTGGGGACCGTTCTCGACGCACAGCCCGAGGACCTCTACGAGGCGATGCACCGCTTCCTCGGCCTGGAGGCGCTCACCGAGGCGCAGCAGTCGCTCGCCGAACACCGCAAACGCCTGGCAGACATCGTTTCCCGCCCTTACGACCGACGTGAACGCGTGCGTGCGGAGCTGGCGGCATCGCCCGACGAACGCGCCAGACGTGCCGCGGAACTCCTCGGCAGCCCGTCCCCCGACCTCGACGCGATCGCGGACCTCGCGCTCGGCACGGACGTCGGCAGCGGCACGGGCCTGCTGCACCAGATCGTCGATCTGGCCCTGCCTCCCGACGACGAGGTCGACCGGTGCCGCGAGAACCTCGACCTGGCACTCGGCGCCGTGTCGGCGGTGGCCACGGCCAACGCGCAGGACTCGTTGCGGTCCAGCGAGATCCTGCGGCTCGCGATCCAGCTGAAGGAGTCCGGCGGCACCAAGACGTGCCCCGTGTGCGACCTGGGCCAGCTCGACGCGAGGTGGCTCGCCAAGGCCAGGACCCGCGCCGAGCACCTCGCCAGGGCCGCCGCGGAGCTGCACGAGGCCGCGGACCGGCTGGACGTCGCGGTGGCGGCGGCGCGGGCGTTGTGCCTGCCCGTGCCGGAGGTGCTGCGGGAGACGCAGGGCATCCTCGACACGACGGCCGTGCTGCAGGCCTGGCAGGCCCGGGAGGACCGCGCTTCGATCGACGACCCGGTGCGGCTGCGCCGGGAGCTCTTCGACCGCCATGCCGAGCTGGCGGCGGCCGTGGAGCAGCTGAAGTCCGTGGCACGTGAGCAGATCGACCGGCGCGACCTGGTGTGGCGGCCGATGGCGATCGCGTTGTTCGAGTGGCATTCTCAGGCGCAGCAAGCGCTTGCCGACTCCGAAGTGCTCGCCGACGTGACCGAGGCGGAGAACTGGATCCGCAAGGCCGCGGCGACGTTGCGGTCGGAGCGCATCGCACCGTTCGCCAAGGAGTCGCAGCGGATCTGGCACCGGTTGCGCCAGCAGAGCAACGTCGACCTGGGCGCGGTGCGGCTCGGCGGCACCCGCAACGTCGAGCTGGACGTGTCGGTCGACGGCGTCTCGAACTCGGCGCTGGCGGTGATGAGCCAGGGCGAGCTGCACTCGCTGGGACTCGCCCTGTTCCTGCCCCGCGCGATGGTGGACGAGAGCCCGTTCCGGTTCGTGATGATCGACGACCCCGTGCAGGCGATGGATCCATCCAAAGTGGACGGACTCGCGCAGGTGCTCGCCGACGTCGGCCTCACCCGCCAGGTCGTGGTCTTCACGCACGACGAACGGCTCGTGGAGGCGCTGCGGCGGTTGCGGCTCTCGGCGACCGTCTGGGAGGTCTGCCGCGGCGAGGGGTCCGCGGTGCAGGTGCGGATGTCCGACGACCCCGTCGGCCGGTGCCTGAACGACGCCCGCGCGATGCGGGCGGACGAGGACCTGCCGGACGCGCTGCGGGCCGAGCTGGTGGCGTCGTGCTGCCGTGGGGCCCTGGAAGCGGCTTCGCACGCGCGGTTCCGCCGCGAACGGCTCAGCCGCGGCACCCCGCACGCCGAGGTCGAACGCGTGCTGGAAGGCGCGTTGACGACGAAGCAGACGATCGCACTGGCCGTGCTCGACGAACACGCGGAACCGGCGAAGCTGATGCCGCACCTGGAGGACGTGGTCGGATCATGGGCGGTGGACCTGCTGCAGACGTGCCGGGCCGGCGGCGACAGCGGCGACCTGGACGTGCTGATCCGCGACACCGAGCTGCTCGCGGGATGGCTCCAGAGATGACCCTCCCGTCCGACGTGCAGGACCGGCTGACCTGCGTCGCGAACCTGCTGGCGCGCCCGGAGCAGCTCGACGGCGTCCGCATCCGGTGCTGCGCAGAACTGTTGCGCACGGCGGTGGAACGGTCGGTGGCGCGCGTTTGCGGTGCGGAGAACACCGACCAGCCGGTGCACGCGCTGCTGATCAGCCTCCCGTCCCGCGTCGGCGCGGACGTGGCGTACGACGTATCCCAGCTGTGGCACGCGCTGAGCCGCGCGATCCGGCACCACGGCTACGAGCTGACCCCGGCCGTCGCGGAGCTGAACGGCTGGCACGCCGACACCGCGGCCGTCGCCGAGGCCTGCTGCCGTCCATGACCCTGTTCGGAACCATCGACCTCCACTGAAGGCACCGGTGAAACTGCTGCTGTTCGCGGACCTGCACCTGGACACCCGCTTCCCGAGCGCAGGACCCGCGCGACGCCAGGCGTTGCGCGACACGCTCGGCCACATCATCGACCTCGCACGGGAATCCGACGTCGACGCCGTTCTCTGCGCCGGCGACCTGTACGAGCACGATCGTTGCTCCCCCACCACGGCGTCGTTCCTGCGGTCGGCGTTCGACTGCCCGCTGCCGGTGTTCCTGGCCCCGGGCAACGACGACTGGTACGGGCCCCAGTCGGTCTACCGGCAGGTGGACTGGACGCCCAACGTGCACGTGTTCTCCTCCGGGTCGCTGACGCCAGTGGAGCTGGCCGACGGCGTCACGCTGTGGGGCGCCGCGCACGTCGGACCCGGTCCGGCGAAGGACTTCCTCGACGGCTTCGCCGTGAACCGGAGCGGCGTGAACCTCGCGCTGTGCCACGGTTCCGCACCGGACGACGTCACGATCACCGGCCTGGACCACGCGTTCCTGGGACACGTGCACACGCCGGAGCACGCCGAGCACTACACGTTCCCCGGCAACCCAGACCCGTTGACTCCGGGCGAGACCGGCGAGCGCGGAGCCGTCCTGTGCACGGTGCACGACGACGGTTCGGTGTCGCGCGAGGTGTTCGACGTGTCGGCGGCGCGGTCGCTCGACTGGCTGGACTCGGAGAAGGCCCTCCCGTTGCTGGACTTCGGCTCCGTCGCGGCGGAACGGACCGTGCGCGGCCAGTTCGTGCGGGACGTGCTGGCGGACGAGTCCCTGGACACGGCGTTGCGCAGCCGCGTGCTCGCGACCGGCCTGCGCGCGCTGGAGGAACGATGAAGATCGAGTCGGTGACCGCGCACGCGTTCGGTCCGTTGCACGACAGGACTTTGCCGCTGGCGCCCGGCCTGACCGTGGTGTCGGGCGTGAACGAGTCCGCGAAGTCGTCCTGGCACGCGGCCATCCGCGCCGCCCTGTGCGGTCAGCCGTCGTCGCGGCACCGCCCGTGGCAGGGCGAGTCGTGGCGGGTGGCGGCGATGGTGTCGCTGGAGTCCGGTGAAGTCGTTGCCGTGGACCGCGATCTGAACGACGACTCGGCGCCGGACGTCTCGCAGCGGCTCGGTCTGGACCGCACGTCGTTCACCGCCACCGCGTGCGTGGACCAGGCGTCGTTGCTGAGCGTGCTGGAAGCGGCGGACGGCCTGCAGGACCACCTGCGCCGCGCGGCGGCCACCGCGGGCACCGACGGCACGGTGGAGGAGGCGTTGCGGCGACTGACCGCGCCGGTCGACGCGTTGCGCGAGGCCGAGAACCGCTTGTGCGAAGCCGAGACCGACCTGACCATGGCGCGCCGCGAGCACGCCCGTTACCTGGAACTGAGCGAGCAGGCCCGTTCGGCTGCCGCCGCCAGTGCCCGTCTGGCCGTGCAGGAGCACTCCGCGACGCTCGACGCGCTGTCGGCTCGCGTGGCCCGCCTGACCGCGTTGCAGGACCGCTTCGGCGACTCGCCTCCGTCCGGCCTCGCCGCGCAGGAAGAGCTGACGCAGGTGGTGAACCGCGCGCTGGCCGCGTGGCGTGCCGCTCCGACCCCGCGCGTGCTGACCGGCCCGTCGGCGGCGGCGCTGGAGGCCGAGCTCAGGGCGCTGCCGGGGTTTCCCGCCGGCGAGACAGCGGTGGACGACGAACTCCGCGTCGTGGCAACGGCTTACGAGACCGCCTCCGCCGTCGCCCTCGCGCACCAGGAACGCATGCCGTCTCCCCCGACGTCCGCACAGCCGTCGGTGCTGTGCGGCCTGGCTACCCGCCTGGACCCGACCAGCGGCGCCCGCCTGACCACGGCGTCGATCGAGGTGGACGGCGCCCGCCAGGTGCAGGACGAGGCAGCCGCCACCGCCGCCCGCACGCAGGTCGAGGCCGACGTGGCAGCGGCGCGCGTGCAGGAGATCGCGATGCCGAACCCGTTCCTGCGCAACGCTCTGCTGGCCCTGAGCTGCCTGACGTCGTTGGTAGGCGTGCTGCTGTTCATGGTGGACCAACGCCTGGCCGCGATGGGTGTCCTGGTGGCCGCTCTGGTCGCGGGCACCGGTGGCGCCCTGTCGCGGGACAACGGCCCCCAACGCGAAGCCGCGGTGGCCTTCGCCGCCGAACAGGCCGCCGCGGCGACACGGGCACGGGGCCGGCTGTTCGCCGCCGACCGCGCCCTGGCCGAAGCCGAGGGCCAGCGAGCCGTGGCAGCGGAAGCGGTCCGCATCCACGACCAGGCCGTGGCGGAGTGCGCGTCCCTGGGCGTGCCGGCGGACCGCGAGACGTTGTGGCGCCTGGCCAACCGCGCCGCCTGGGAGGCCGAGCACGCCGACCTGGTCTGCGAGGTGGCCCGCACCGAGAAGGCCGTCCGCGTGGAACTGGCGGCACGAGGCAAGGCGGACGCCACCACGTCCGTGCCGGAACTGCTGGTGGACTACGAGACCGACTGCAAGGTCCGCGCCCGCCAAGCCTCCCTGGCAGCCCAACGCCCGTACCTGGCCCAAGCCCTGGCAGACCGCCGCCAGGCGGAGGCCGCGGTCACCGAGGCCGCCGTCGCCCGCACCCGAGCCCTGGCCCTGCTGCGCCACGCCGTGACGGCGATCGGCCGCACCGGCGAACGCCCGGAAGACCTGCTCCGCGCGATCGCCGAGTGGCAACGCGGCTGGGACAACCTCTTGCGCGAGGCCGAAGAAGAACGCAACGCATGGGCCGAACTGCAAGCCTTACGCGCCGACGGCACGTTGGACGACCTCGAGACAACCCTCTCAGCAGCCCAAACCCACCACGCCTCACTGCTGGAGACAGCCTCACGCTTCGCTGCCTGCGACCCGGTAGACCCGTCACTGGCCGCGTCCGCCCAGGCCCTGGCCGCGACCGTCGCCGAGATGGCCCGGAGCCTGCCCAGCGTCCCGGACGCGGAGGAAGCCGTGCAGACGGCCACCGCCGCACTGGCGGAGGTGACCGCCGAGGTGGAAGCCATCGACCTGGCGACCCGCTACCTCACCGCCGCACGCGAGAAGGTGCACAGCACCGTCGCCCCCGCCCTGGAGTCCACCCTCCGCACCTGGCTGCCACTCGTGACCGACGGCCGTTACGTAGACGCGGCCGTGGACCCGCAGTCGCTGACCGTGCGCGTGCGCGCCTCCTCCTACGTGTGGCACCACGCATCGCACTTGTCCTTGGGCACCGCCGAGCAGATCTACCTGCTCTTGCGCGTGGCCCTCGCCCAGCACCTCGCCACCGAGGCGTGCCCGTTGTTGTTGGACGACGTCACGGTGCAGGCAGACGACGTCCGCACACGGGCCGTGCTCGACCTGCTGCTGCGGCTGTCGGAGGACCGGCAGATCGTGCTGTTCGCGCAGGAGACCGCGGTGGTGGAGTGGGCACGGGAACGGCTGGGTGAGCGGGACGTGCTGCACCAGCTCGCGCCGGTGGCGGCCTGAGCAAGCGGGAAGCGTTGAGCGCGGCGATCCGGGCGCCACACAGCAGCACGTCGACGCGTCGACGCCGATTGGTGCCGGGCGCAGCGACGTCGACCAGATACCGCAGCCCCCGGCGGTGCAGCGCCCGGCGAACCGCCAGTTCCGGAGCGGTGCCGGTCCGGCGGGTCCTGCGCATAACCTGTGACGTCGCCTCCGAGGCCGCGGTCAGGGCTGGTCCTGCGTCGACGTAGCGGTACACGAACCGCAGTCTCCCGGAATTGTCAGACCCCGTCGCTACCGTCGACCCATGACCAACGCCGCCTTCCGCAAGCTCACCCCCACCGCCGACGAGCGGCTCGCAGAGCTGGGCCTGCGCCGCGAGGTCCTCGACCGCGCCGTCGCCGCCGGTATCGACGCGCGCGGCGCCTCGCCGCCGTTCGGGCCGACCAACGCGCCCGGTCTGCTCGACTGGATCCACCGCGTGGGCATGTTGCGCCAGCTCCTGGCCGCGGAGGGGTGGCAGCGGCTCGACCACTGGAACGCCGGGCTCATCCAGCACCCGTCGCGCCCGATCCTGCTGGGCACCCTCCAGGGCAACCGGGGCACGGGGTCGCCGGACGCGCCGCTGCGCAGCGACTACGCGAAGGGGCCCGCCATCGCGGCGATGATGCGGGACAACGACCACGACCAGTTCGCGCTGTTCGAGAACATGCCCACCGAGGGGCTGAAGCTGTGGTTCCTCGTCACGTACCCGTTGCAGCTGGAGGACCGGCTCGTGGTGTTGCGGGAGGTGTCTCAGCCGGAGCCGACGCCGCGGAACCAGGTCATCGAGCGATGGGCGCACCGGATCGCGTTGCCTCCGATGGAGTTCCCGCGGACCAGGACGCCCAACGTGGACGGTCCGGAGGAGGTGGACTTCCCGATCGCGCTGCGCCGGTGATCCGCTGCCCGATACCGGCGATCATCGCCTGGCAGCGCTCCGCGCGACGGTCCAGCGCTTTCCGGGGACCTTCACATCACCCAAGTGGCTCACTCTGCTTCTCACTGCCCAGATCACGACACCGGTGGTCATCGCTTCGACACGTTAGATCAACCGATCGGTGCTCCGATCGAGCGATTCGGCTGCTAGCGCTCGCTCACCTTCCCGCGATTATGAGTCGATCGAGGCACTCATGACCTGGGGGTTCCGGCCTTGTGCCCGTTGACAAGACCGAGCGTGAGATCGGCGCACTAGTGAGCCAGATCGAGCGCGGCGAGATCAAGCTGCCGGAGATCCAGCGCGGCTATGTGTGGAAGCCGACCCAGGTGGCGAGGAACGCGCGTTGCGCATCCTCCGCGAGGCATGGGGGAAGTGGAAGGCCGGTTCACGAATCAGAGACGCCTTCGACCGTGTTGTGGACAACCTCACCCGCTCCACGGTGCTGCGCGACGACCAGAGCTTCCTGAAGTTCCACACCTGCCAGGTCGACACCGTCAGGACTCCGACGGACGAGCCCGACAGCAGGCGCGAGGTCAAGTACGTGCCGACAGAAGAACTGCACCTGGCCATCCAACGTCTGGTAGCGGACGCACATGTCATCACCCCTGACGAGCTGTCGATGCGCATCGCCAGGCTGTTCGGCTGGCAGCGGCGTGGACCCGACATCCAGGCGGCGCTGGACGACGCCGTTTACGCACTCGTCGAAACCGGCGCACTGACAGCGGAGGGTGATCATCTGGCCATCCGGTGAGATCGGGCAAGATGGATCGTCGAGCTGGAGGTGCACGGGGTGGACGAGCAGTCGAGCAGGTGGCACGAGATCACGCAGTCGGCGTTCAAGCACGAGCGCGCGGCACTGCGGCATGTGCGGGAGCTCCTGCCTGACCGCCACCCCTACGCTGCCTGGGCGAACTTCACGTTCACACCGAAGGAGGGCGGCCAGCCCGAGGCCGATCTTCTCGTCGCCACTCCCAGCGGCCTGCACCTCATCGAGATCAAGAGCCTCAAGGGCAGGCTGACCAACCACTTCGGCACCTGGGTGCGACATCGCCCGAACGGCACCACGTGGACGTTCGACAACCCGCTGGGCGCCGCCGGCCTGAAGGCCAAGAAGCTCAAGTCGTTGCTCGTGTAGGCGGCCAGGCAGGACCGGATCACCGTTCCGTACCTGTCAGCCGCCATCTTCCTGTCGGAACCGAGTCTGGTGTGCCAGCTCGCCGAAGGGCAGAAGTACGGCGTGTTCGGTCCTGAGGATGACACCTCCTCGCTGCCGAAGATCGGTTCTGATCTGCTCCTGGGCGCGGTGAGCCGCACACCTCCGAGCCCGGACTTCTTCCGTGCCCTTCCCCGTCTGCTGCAACGCGTGGGAATTCACCGGACCCGGCGCAGCATCACCGTCGGCCAGTGGCAGGTCGAGCCGCGCCCGTACGCGAGCGGCCCGACCTGGCAGGATCACGACGCGACCCGTGAGGACATGCCGGGCGAGTACCGCAGGGTCCGCATCTACCTCTACGAGCGTGAAGCCGACCCGGACAAACAACGGTCGATACGCGCAGCCGCCGAACGCGAGTTCCGTGCGTGTCAAGGCATTCATCATCCAGACCTGCTGCGTCCGGTGGACTTCGTCGACCACGAGGCCGGGCCCGCGTTGCTCATCGAGCAGTCGAAGGAAGCACAACGGCTCGACCACTTCGTGGCGGAACGGCATGCGGAACTGGACCTGCCGACGCGGCTCGGCCTGGTGCGTCAGCTCGCCGAGGCGGTGAACTACGCCCACGAACGCCGGTTGGTGCATCGAGCGTTGTCCCCTCGGGCAGTGATCGTCCAGCCGACCGGTGACGACTGGACCAAGCCGCGCCTGCAGGTCGGAGAGTGGCAGGCCGCCGCTCGTGGCCTGTCCGGTCCGTCAACCATGCACCGGCTGCGGCCGAGCACAGGCGCGGCCGCCCACGTCGAGGAGGCGTCCGCCGCCTATCTGGCGCCGGATTTCACCGAGGAGCCGGACGGCACCGTCGCGATCGACGTCTTCGGCGTCGGCGCGATCGCATACCTGCTCCTCACCGGGCAACCACCCGCATCGACCCGGCCTGAACTGCTGGAACAGCTCAGCAAGCAGGGCGGCCTGCACCCACGCGCCGTGGACGACAGCATCCCCGACGAGCTCGACACGGTGATCGCCCTCGCGACGGCACCCGTGGTCGGTTCCCGGTTCACCGACGTCGCCGAGTTCATCGAGGAGCTCGACAAGGCACAACGGTTCGACGAACCCGTCACCGAACGCAGCGATCCTTGGAACGCCTCCAAGGGTGAGGCGCTGGCCGAAACCGACTACGTCGTCGAGCGCGTTCTCGGCACCGGCGCCACCGCGCGGGCGTTCCTTGTAGTGCACGACGGGATCGACACAGTGGTCAAGGTGTCGCGATCCGCGGAGGCCGAGGACCGCCTCGTCGACGAGGCCGCGGCACTGGAGCACCTCCGGCACGATCACATCGTCGTACTGCGCCGAAGCCTGTTCCCACTGGGCGACAGGCACGCCATCGAGATCGACTACGCGGGCGACCGCTCACTCGCCCACGTGCTGCGCAACGAGGGCGCGCTCCTGCCGGACAAGTTGCAACTGCTCGGTGATCAGTTGCTGGATGCGTTGGCATACCTGGAGAAGAAGGGTGTCATCCACCGACATCAAGCCGGACAACCTCGGTGTGCGCAACCATCCGCGGTTCGGCCGCGCCTTGGTGCTGTTCGACTTCTCCCTTGCCGGGGCACCCGTCACGGACGTCCACGCCGGCACGCGCGGCTACATCGACCCGTTCCTCGGTACCGACCGGCGTCCGGTCTACGACGCACACGCCGAGCGCTACGCCGCAGCGGTCACGCTGCACGAGATGGCGAGCCTGGAGCTGCCGGCGTGGGGCGATGACGGCACCAATCCCCGTTTCGTCACCGAGCCGGTAACGCTGTCGAGTGAACTGTTCGAAGCCCCGTTGCGGGAGCCGTTGCGCACGTTCTTCGGCAGGGCGTTGCACCGCGACGCGGAACAGCGGTTCGGCTCGGCACTAGAGATGCGCGAGGCCTGGCAACGGGTGTTCACCGCGCTCGACGAGACCGGCCCTGCCGCCGTGTCGTCGTCCGGTTCGGACAACCCGGTCGAGCTGCGTCAAGAGGCTGCGGACCGCACGGCTCTCGACGCGGCTCTCGACGCGGCCGGCCTGACCCTTCGCGCCGTCGCCGTCTCCCATCGCCTGGGCGCGAACACCGTGGGAGATCTGCTCGACCTCCGGCTCAACGAGGTGCGCAAGACCCGTGGTCTGAGTCGTAAAACGCGCGATGAGCTGATTGATCGCATCATCCAGTGGCGAACGCGGCTGTTGACCGATCCGAGCGCCATCAGGACCGCACAACTACCCGCCGACGTCGACGGGTCACGGCTGCCACTCGACGCGATCGTGGCCGGCCTGGTCCCGGCGACCAAGCGGCGCAACGACACTCAGGCTACGATCAGCCGACTCCTGCTCGGACTGCCCGACGAGCGTGGCGCGCTACCGGAGCTGCGCTGGCCGACCAATGTGCAGGTCGCCAAGGCGACGAAACTCACGCAAGGCCGGATCGCTCAGGTCCTGTCCGTGTCCGCATCATCACCGTCCGGCGCAAGCGCTGGGAGCGTGCCCGCGTAGCTGTGGAGTCCGCACTCGGCATACCCGTGATCGACGTGTCTGTCGCGTTCGTCGCCGCGGTTCGGCAGGTGGCTCGTCAGCTCAACATCCCGAGTTTCGACCGGGTGTTGCTGGCTGACGCCGCCGAGCCGGGCAGCAACGACCAGCTCAACCTGCACCGAGTGGTCGCGCAGGCGTGCGATCTGCTGGAAGCGGAGTGGTCGCGGCATTCGGTGCTGCCCTTGGACGCGCTCACGCCGCTGGGCCGCTATCCGGCGGGACAGGCGTTGCTGGACCGCTTGGCTTCGCGTGCTCGCTACGGACCGGGAACCGAAGGCCTGTCCGGCCCGGGCACCCTCGTGTTGATCTCCCCGGCCGGGGACGAGACGAAGGTTCCGCGCATCGGCGACCACGTGATCCGGGTGAACACGCCCGAGGAGTGGGTGATCGCCCGTTCTCCGTGGCCGTCCGAGGTACGAGCGCGCCCTCAGGCCGGGTGATTCGGCCCCATTCTATGTGCACACGGTGAGCACCCGTGGGAGCCTGTGTACGCACAGCGATCACTCGGTGGCGCTGTGATGAGCACCGGAAGGGGAGGCTCATGCCGTTCATGGCGACGACGGATGGTGGAGGGCCCGGCGCGGGCGTGACCATGCGCATCGAACCGGGCGAGATCTTGAAGCTCAAGGCCAAGTACGAGGCGGTCCGCGACACGGTTCGCGACTTTTTGGATCGAGAACGCGACAACCTGCGCGGTCGCCCCTTGGCCGAGGACGACGTGTCACAGGACGCAGCCAAGGTGTTCCAGGAGAACGCCGGCAAAGCGATCGAGGTGACCGTTCTCTTCCTTGACGAACTCGAGCGCAACATCAGGCAGCTTGATGCCGCGACAAAGACATACGACCTGGTCGAAGACACCAATTACACGAGCATGCAGCAGCAGAACAGGGGCCTCTGACAAACATGAGGCGATCACTGTTCGCAACCATGGCGGTGCTCGCCGCCATGTCGGCTTGTACTAACGCACCTGGCACTCCGAGACCGGAGAGCGCGAGCACGACGCCACCCGTCACGACTACGTCGAAATCAGCGCGACCGCGTGAGGTCAAACTCGACGGCAGAGATGCGTGCCAGCTTCTCACCGCCGCACAGCTACCGGCGCTCAAGATCAACGGTATCGGACGGCCGGTCGATGCGCCAGCGCTCAAGGCCAAAGGGTGTTCCTGGACCGACAACGGCGCAAGTATCCGACTCGTCCCGGTCACGATAGAGGGGATCGATGCCTGGACCAGCGGCAAAAAGACCGGACGACCTACAGAAGTACCCCCGGTCGAGGGGTTTGCAGCGATCACGGTCACGGTCGACTCAGACCCTGGCGTCTGTGACGTGCTGATCGATACCGCCGACGGGCAGTATCTCGCCGCCAGGTTCTCGGTGTCCCCAAGCTTTGAGGGTGATTTTCCGAAACCATGCGACGGGGCACGGGCTTTGGCTGAAGCCGCGATGGAGAACTTGCTCAGATAGGGGGAGAAATGGCACTCGGTGACCATAACTTCGATGCGCAGTCACATCAGCAGCTCTATGACAAGATCCACAAGAGCGTGGACTCCTCCACAGCGCAGGCGATCGACGATGCCTGGAACAACTTCCGTGCGGTCATGGGGAACGCGAAGGCCGAGCTGGAGTCCGCGATCAGGAGCGCGGGCGCGGTGTGGGTCGGCGCGGCAGGCGAGCAGTTCTCCGGTAGCACAGCACCTCTCGTGCAGTGGGCCGAAGACGCGCGCGTAGCCGGCGTGGAGACGCACCAGTCGTTCCAGGCTCACCAGTCGCACTACTCGGGCGCGAAAAACCGGATGCCCGAGCCGATGCACGTGACCTCGACGGCGAATGACGACTTCCTCGGCATTCCCGCGGGGCTGACACACCTGGTGGGCGGTCAGACCGACCAGGACATCGAGGAGCAGAAGGCGAACGAGGCCAAGCGCGAAGCCGTGCGGGTGATGAACGGCTACGACGATGGCAGCTCGTCCGCCGTGAACGGCCTTGGTGCGTTCACGCCGCCACCGCAGATCACGACCGAGGTGGTCGAGCCGAAGTTCGACCAGCCGCCGGCACAGCGCCAGAACTCGCAGCAGTTCACCGACGGCCAGTGGTCCACCACGTCGACAAGCCAGCCCAGCCACTGGACGCCTCCGCAGCAGCAGCAACAGCAGCCGGTGACCACTCCCCCTGCGCTGCTTCCCACTGCCGATGACAATACCGGCACTTCCGCCGTGCAGACCCCGGTGGACGTCCGGCCGGGCCCAACGCCGCCGATCACTCCCCCGGTGCACACACCTGGTCCCACGCCGCAGCCGCCGATCACGGGTCCGGTTCCCCCGAGGTCACCCGTGCGACCGAACCCGGTGGGCAGTCCGAGCGTGCGCGGCGGCACCAACACCGGCGGCGGAACGCCGAAACTCGGTAGCGGCTTCGCCGGACAACCAGGTCAGGCCGGTCAGCAGCCCAGCCGTGGCCCGGCCGCGGGTGTCGGCAGCTTCGGCACCGAAGCCGGTCGAGGTGGCGGCTCCGCGTCCGGTGCGCGAGGTCCAGCGGGTGCTCCGGGAACAGGCGGCATGGCTGGTGGGCCGCAACGTGATCAGGGCGATGAAGACAAGGAACACAAAACCGCGGACTACCTCGAAGAACTGCGCGACGTCTGGGGCGAGGACGACCTTCCTGTGGTCGCTCCGCCGGTGATCGGGGATGACCGCTCGTGAGATTCGCGCTGTCCCGCTTGGAGTTCGACCTGTGCTGGGATCATCTGCGGCTTGGTGAGCACCCCACGATCCTGTCCATCCCGTCACACGGTGCGACCGTGGACGAGCGCCGCGCTCTGCTTCACAACGCCTGGCAGTCGTTGGAGGAGAAGGGTTTGGCAGATCGCGGCGAATTCGATCCGGACCTCGCGGGCCGCCTGGGCCTGCTGGCACGTCCAGAGCGTGAGGTCGATGCTCGGCTACGGCTCGACGACGGCCCACGTGTCCGCGCGCTCGCCGCGGTTCGCCGCCGGTATGCGGTACTGGCGGTGCTGACCGCCGACGGACTGACGGTGCACGACATCGACGAGAGCGCACTGGCGAGTTCGGTCGTCTCTCTGCTGCCCCCGCACGCGACACCGAAGTCCCGCTCGATCAGCCTGCCCGCCGCCGACCTCGACCGGGCAGCCGCCGCGGCGGGCAAGTCGGTCACGCGGATGGAGACGGCGTTGCGGGACACAGGCCTGCCGCGTCCGGACGCACAGAAGGTCAGCTCGGTACTGGGCAACGTCATCCGCATGGGACAGTTCGGCGCGGCGTTCCGCGAGTCGCGCAACGGCGTACCGAGCCAGCGACGGCGCGGCCCGTACGCGGTGTCGTTCTACGACACGCCGGAAGGGCGCTGGCAGTTCACCCGCCGCCCGTCCGGCGACGGCCACGTGTGGTCCACCCTGGCCCCTGCGGACCACTCGAGGTTGATTCACTCGGTGTCGGAGCTGCTGGGTCGCCTCGGCTGATCCGGCCGCGCTCGTTCCACCGGCTCTTGGTCGACCTGGTTGGCCAGGAGCTCGAGCATGGTCATGTCCTTGACGGGTTTCTCGTCGGGCATCGATGATCCGTTTCTGCGGGCAGGCACGCCCCGACGGCCACGTCGCGCCGAGCTGGTAGACGAGGAGCACGTCCCGTTCCTCCCGGTCTACCGCTACAAGCCCGCGGGCCTGCGCAAGCGCGCCGACTGGGAAGACGTGTGGAAACTGCAGCGCCAGGAAGACGCCATCGCCGCTGAACTCGGCAAAGACGTCACGGACCCCGCGGTGCGCATGGCAGTCAAGGAGAAGCTCGGCGATATCCCGGTGCCGCCGAAGTACGGTTCCGGCGACTTCCTGCGCACCTCGTACTGGCGTCACCGCGGCAAGCTCGACGTG
>NZ_DATLEC010000031.1:0-17121 GCF_035525475.1 Lentzea sp.
TGCTGCGCGGCCTGATCCGCGCGGTGCAGGCCGCGCAGCACCGGCGTTGGGGCGACATCGCCGCCGCCATCGGTGCCGCACGCGAGGGCCTCGATCTGCTCAGCAGGTTCGTCGACCCCGCGGCCGACAGCGGCCAGGGCATCGGCCGGCTCACGCTGGAACTGGTGCTCGCGTTGATGGACGCGAACCGCCTGCTCGACGCGAGCGAGGTCGGCACCCCGCTGCTCGAACGCCCGGTGCGCGCCCCCTCGGCGTCGACCTCGGGCTGGCTGCGTCTGGCTCTGGCAACGCGCGTGCACCTGCCTGCGGGCCGTGTGGCACTGGCTCGCGAGATGCTGCGCGAAGCCGCGGTGAGCGCCGAACGCCACCAGCTCGACACCCTCCTGGCGGAAAGCCTGCTCGCGCTGGCCCACGTGCACGAGGTGTCCGGTGAACTGGCCGACGCGCTCACGAACCTGCGCTCCGCCCACGCCGCCGAACGCCGCAGAGCCCGCGCCGTCTACGCGGTGCGCGCGCGGCTGGCCGCCGAGTTCGCCGGCGTCCACCGCCAGCCCGCCGACCTGCACCAGCAACTGGCGAGCCTGCTCCGCCCGATCGAGGGCGTGCAGGTGGTCACCGACGGCGTCCTGTCCGCCGCCCTGAAGCAACAGCTCCGCCAGTGGCGCCCGGTCCAGGTCCGCAAGGGCGACGGGCTGAAGGTCAAGCGCGTACGCAGAGCTGCCGAAGACATGACCGTGGATGGTTTGTCCGCGGCCCGACAACACGCCGCCGACCGCTGGCGCATGGTCCAGCCGTTCGGCGAACCCGACGACAAAACCCCGGACCCAGTGGAACCACCACCCTCATCTTCTTCTGACCGCACCGTCCCGGCCTCAGGCCTGATCGCCTCAGCAGGCGCCATGGTGAGCGGCCGCCGCCGCGCTGCCCGAGTGGCCGCGGGCGAAATCGACGATGACCAGCCCACGGCCGTCACCGAGTCTCCCGCCACCCCGGAACCGCAGCTGACTCCGGACCAGGAACGTAAGCGCAAGGTCGAGCAACAGCTCATGGAGCTGCAGCGCGAGGCCCGCCGCCAGATCGAGGCAGAACGCCAGGCCCGCGCCGACCAGCGCGCCAAAGCAGAACGCGAAGCAGCCGAAGAGGCCGCCCGCGAAGCCGCGGCCCGCGAGGAGGCCGCACGCCAGGAAGCGGCACGTCAGGAGGCCGCGCGTCAGGAAGCTGCCCGCGAAGCCGCCGCCCGTGAGGAAGCGGCCCGCGCGGAAGCCGCCGCACGCGAAGAATCCTCCAGATCCCAGCCGGAAAGCGTCATGGACATGCTCAAGGCCCAGGGCCTGCGAGCAGGTGGCCGCCGCCGGGCCCCGGACTCCGAGGCCCAGTCCGAAACCCCGTCCTGGCGAGTGGAACCCCCGTCCCATCGACGCCAGGACGACCCGGCCCAGGACCAGTCGCCGAACTACTTCGCCGACCCTGCCCCGGCCTCGGACTCCGCACCCCAAAACCTCGCCGCGGGCGCCCACTCCGCACCGGACGGCCCGAACTACTTCGCGGACCCGGATACTCCCGACCGCCCTTCCCGCTCGGGCCTGGCCGCGGCGTTCTCCCGCCCCCCGGCGGCCCCGGACTTCGGCCCTCACCTGGACGACTCGGCCCCGGCCTACCCGCCGCTCACCCCGGCCGGGGGCTTCCCGTCGTCCCCGGCCCCCGAGGACGAGCGCAGGCTCCCCGAACGCGACTACACCAACCTCGCGTTCACCACCCCGCAGTGGTCGACGGCGTCAATCCCGTCCCCGGAACCCGCGGAACACCCAGACCCGACCCACCCAAACCCGACCAACCCGGCGCCGCCCTCCGACCCGGACCCGGACCACAAGCCGCTCCCGCCCATCCCGGACCCGGTCCCGCAGGTGCCGACCCCTGACGAGATCCCGCAACCCACACAGCCGGACCTGCTCTCCAGCACGTTTCTGAGTTCCGCGGACATGGAGGCGGAGGACGACCCCTCCACCCTCCCGACAACCCCGGTCCGCGTCACCCCCACCCCAGACCAGCCCGGCTCCACCCCACCGGCGTTCGGCAGTCCGTCCGGTTTCGGCGCCCAGGACGGATTCGGCGCCCAGCCCGGTTCCGAGACCGAGCCTGGTTTCGGTGGTCGCCCCAGCTCCGGCGCTCAGCCGAGCTTCGGCACGCAATCCGGATTCGGTACTCAGCCCGGGTTCGACACTCAACCGACTTTCGGGCCGCAGACCAGCTTCGGCACGCAGTCGGCGTTCGGTAGCCAGACGAGCTTCGGAACCCAGCCCACCTTTGGCACTCAGTCAGGTTTCGGAACCCAGCCCGACGCCACCCCGCCGTCCGACCAGGCGGACCAGCCAGACCCTGCAGCCTGGGCCAACTTCGACTTCGGACCTGATTTCGAGGCCGACACCAACGTGGTGATGCTGACGGGCCCGGCGACCACCGCCGGACCCAGCCCAGCCACCTATCCCGACTTCGCCGCACAGCCAGGTCAGTCCACCGCGCCAGACCCGGCCGCTCCCGCAGAAGCCGGATTCGGCTCGGATCCGCAGTACGACTTCTTCGCCTCGGAGTCCGAGCCGGTCGTCCCATCGGCCACCACCGATCAGTTCGGCATCGCCGAAACTGACATCGGCGACGCCACGCCGACCGGCGGCGAGCCGGCAGGCGCAGGCCAACCCGCCGAGGCCAAGGGCGAGTCCGGCACCCGAACAGGCCGCCCGAGCAGCCGTCGCAAGCCGAGCGACCTGAGCCTCGCCGACCTGCTCACGGAAGCTCTCGTCGCGTACGAAACCGGCCGCCGCTCCGACGAGGAACAGCTCGAAGCCGCCGACCTGGCCACATCGGGGTTGTCCACCACCGACCCCGAGCCACCCGACGCGGCTGCCCAGCCCTACCTCGCACAACGGCCCGGCGAGGCAGAGCCGCCGCCCAGCGCGGACTCGCTCTTCCACCCCGGCCAGTCAATCGGTTCGCAGATGGCCGCGGAAGCTCAGTCAGGTGCCGACTTCTCGTTCCGGCCGGGGCAGTCCTTCGGGTTACCGCAGCCCCCAGCGGCTGCCGAAGGCCAGAGCACGGAGTCAGGGTTCGGCTCGCAGCGACCCACCGCGGAGACTCCGCAGCCAGGCTCGGCGTCCTATCTCCTCCCGGAGCAGCCCTACAGCCCGTACCAACCCTTCACGGAGTCGACGCCCGCGACCCAGCCGGAGGCCAGGCCGCCCACGGAGTCCGAGCAGGAGAAGACCGGCCCGATCGTCCCCGTGGGCGCCACCCCGGACAGCGAGACCACCGGTCCCATCCGTCCCGTGCGGCCGGACGGCCCCGCCGGCTGGACTCTGCCCGGTACGTGAGCCCGTACTTGGCCGGAATTTCCACCGCACCGGCCGGCACCAGGTCGCCGGCCCATGATCGGATGAGTGCTGAAGGAACCGACTCTGGAGTGCTCCTCACCACTGTTGGTGCAGGGGCCCGTCCACGATGCGGAATGTGTTGCAGCCACTGATGATGTGACTCGATTCAGCCCTCGATTCAGTGGTTCGTCAGTGCCCCTCCCGTTGCCGGGGACGGCCGCCATCCCATCTAGGGTGGGGGCGGACCCGGCACACAGAGGTGCCGGATAGCGTGGAGTCGCCTGAAGATGACCTCGACTGGAGCCCCGACCCGATCCGACGACGTCCCCGCGGTAGCCACCGCGGCGGACGGGAGTCGAACGGCCAGTCCTGAGCAGGTCCGTGACGAGCTGATCGAACGGGCCGCCGCCAATGCCCCCGAACTCGCTGACCTGATCCGCCTTTTCTACCGCCACGTTCCCGCCGAGGAAGTCAACGACGACGACCCGGTGGACCTGGTCGGAGCGGTGCGGTCGAACTACCAGCTCGCCGAGAGCCGCGTCCCCGGACGCGCCGCGGTGCGCATTCTCAACCCGACGCGCTCGGCCGACGGGTGGCAGTGTCCTGTCACGGTCGTCCAGGTCGTGACGGACGACATGCCCTACCTCGTGGACTCGGTCGCGTCCGAGCTCACGCGCGCCGGTGTGCAGGTCCAGCGCGTCGTGCACCCGATCGTCGTCGTGCGCCGCGACCCGGTGACCGGCGAGCGCACCGAGGTGCTGCCGTCCGCCGACCCCGCCGACCCGCCCGCCGACGCGCTGGCCGAGTCGTGGATGAACATCGAGGTCGACCTCATCACCGACCCCGATCGCGCCCGCGAGCTCGAGACCCGGCTGCAGACGGTGCTGACCGACGTCCGCGAGGTCGTCGAGGACACCGATCGCATGGTCACCACGGCCCTGCAGCTGGCCGACGCACTGGAGAAGGACTCGTCCGAGGCCACCACCGACGGCGCGAAGCTGCTCAGGTGGCTCGCGGACGGGCACTTCACGTTCATGGGCTACCGGCAGTACGAGCTGCTGCAGGAGGACGGCGAGCCCGCGCTGCGGGCCGTGCTCGCGAGCGGCCTCGGCGTGCTGCGCCAGGACAGCCTCGCCGCCCGCAGCCTCACCGCCGGGCCGGACAACGGCGCGCAGGCGCTCAGCACCGAGCTGCTCGTGCTGACGCAGGCGAGCGCGCAGAGCAGCGTGCACCGCAGCGTCTACCCCTACTACGTGGGCGTGAAGACGTTCGACGGCGAGGGCAACGTCTCCGGCGAGCACCGCTTCCTCGGCATCTTCAGCACCACGGCGCTGCACGAGGACGTGCTCGACATCCCGGTGATCGAGCGCCGCGTGCGCGAGGTGATCCACCGCGCCGGCTTCCCGCTGCAGTCCTACTCGGGCCAGCGGATGCTCGAGGTGATCCAGAACTACCCGCGCACCGAGCTGTTCTCGGTGGACGCGGACACGCTCTACCAGACGACGACGGGCGTCATCGCGCTCGCGGAACGGCGGCGGCTGCGGCTGTTCCTGCGCCGCGACCCGTTCGGCCGCTTCTTCTCGTGCCTGGTCTACCTGCCGCGCGACCGCTACACGACGACGAGCCGCCTCGCGATGCAGGAGGTGCTGCTCGCCGAGCTCGGCGGCCTGAACCTCGAGTACAGCGCGCGCATCGGCGAGTCCGCGCTGGCCCGCGTGCACTTCATGGTGCACACGGAGCCGTCGCGCACGCTGGAGCCGGACGTCCAGGCGATCCAGGCCAAGCTCGCCGAGGCCGTCCGCAGCTGGGACGACCGCATGGTCGAGGCCGTCGGCGGCGACGCCCTCGGCGCCGAGTCGGCCACCGAGCAGGGCCAGCGGTTCGCCGCGGTGTTCCCGGAGGCCTACAAGGAGGACTTCCCGGCCTCCATCGGTCTCGAGGACTACCGGCGCATCGAGGCGCTCGCCGAGGGCGACCTCGACATGGTGTTCTACGTGCCCGAGGACGCCGAGGCGGGGGAGCGGCGGTTCAAGATCTTCGTGACCGGCGCCGGCATCACGCTGTCCGACGTGCTGCCGATGCTGCAGCGCATGGGCGTGATCGTGGTCGACGAGCGGCCGTACGAGATCGCGCGCGAGGACGGCGTGCAGTGCTGGATCTACGACTTCGGCCTGCGCATCGCCAAGGCCGCGCTCGCGCAGCTGTCCGAGGCCGACCTCGACAACGTGCGCGTGCGGTTCCAGGACGCGTTCGCCGCCGTCTGGCGCGGTGAGGCCGAGGTCGACAGGTTCAACTCGCTGGTGCTGCAGGCGGGGCTCACCTGGCAGCAGGCCGCGATGCTGCGCGCGTACGCGAAGTACCTGCGCCAGGCGGGAACGCCGTACTCGCAGGACTACATCGAGGACGCCGTGCTCGGCCACACGAGCGTGGCGATCGCCCTGGTGGCGTTGTTCGAGGCCCGGTTCGACCCGCGGCTCGACGAGGCCACGCGCGCCGACCGCACCGAGACGATGGTCGTCGAGACCGGCAAGCTGATCGACGACGTGACGAGCCTCGACGCGGACCGGATCCTGCGCAGCCTGCTCACGATGATCAACGCCACGCTGCGGACGAACTACTTCTTCCGCGACGCCGACGGCAACGCCCGGCCGTACCTGTCGGTCAAGCTCGACCCGCAGGCCATCCCGGACCTGCCGGCGCCGCGGCCGAAGTTCGAGATCTTCGTGTACTCGCCGCGGATCGAGGGCGTGCACCTGCGCTTCGGCAGCGTCGCGCGCGGTGGTCTGCGCTGGTCCGACCGCCGCGAGGACTTCCGCACGGAGATCCTCGGCCTGGTCAAGGCGCAGGCCGTGAAGAACGCGGTGATCGTGCCGGTCGGCGCGAAGGGCGGCTTCGTCGTCAAGAAGCCGGTTCCGCTCACGGGCGACCCCGGCCTCGACCGCGAGAACACCATGTCCGAGGGCATCGCCTGCTACAAGATGTTCATCTCGGGCCTGCTCGACCTCACCGACAACTTGATCAACAACGAGGTCGTGCCCGCGCCGCAGGTCGTGCGCTACGACGGCGACGACACGTACCTCGTCGTGGCCGCGGACAAGGGCACCGCGACGTTCTCCGACATCGCGAACGGCGTGAGCCAGAGCTACGGCTTCTGGCTGGGCGACGCGTTCGCCTCCGGCGGCTCGATCGGCTACGACCACAAGGCCATGGGCATCACGGCCAAGGGTGCGTGGGAGAGCGTGAAGCGCTCGTTCCGCGAGTTCGGCGTGGACACGCAGACCCAGGAGTTCACCGTCGTCGGCATCGGCGACATGTCCGGTGACGTGTTCGGCAACGGCATGATGCTGTCCGAGCACATCCGGCTCGTGGCCGCGTTCGACCACCGGCACATCTTCATCGACCCGAACCCGGTGGCGGCGAGCTCGTTCGCCGAGCGAGTGCGGCTGTTCACCGTCCCGCGGTCGTCGTGGGACGACTACGACCGCTCGTTGATCAGCGAGGGCGGCGGCATCTTCCCGCTCACGGCCAAGTCGATCCCGATCTCCGAGCAGGCCCGCGTCGCGCTGGGGCTGCCGGAGGGCGTGGTGAAGCTGTCCCCGCCGGAGCTCAAGAAGGCGATCCTGCTCGCGCCGGTCGACCTGCTGTGGAACGGCGGCATCGGCACCTACGTCAAGGCGTCGACCGAGTCGCACGCCGACGTCGGCGACAAGGCGAACGACTCGATCCGCGTCGACGGCGGCGAGCTGCGCGTCAAGGTCATCGGTGAGGGCGGCAACCTGGGCCTGACCCAGCGCGGCCGCATCGAGTTCGCGCGCGCCGGCGGCAAGGTCAACACCGACGCGCTCGACAACTCCGCCGGCGTCGACTGCTCCGACCACGAGGTCAACATCAAGATCCTGCTGGACCACCTGGTCCGCGAGGGGTCGGTGGAGCAGCAGCAGCGCAACGAGGTCCTCGCCGAGATGACCGACGAGGTCGGCGAGCTCGTGCTGGCGGACAACTACTCGCAGAACAACGTCCTCGGCGTCAGCCGGGCGCACGCCGCACCGATGCTGTCGGTGCACGCGCGTCTCACGGCCGACCTGGAGGCGCGTGGCGCGCTCAACCGCAAGCTGGAAGCGATGCCGAGCGTCGCGGAGTTCAAGGCGCTGGAGAAGTCCGGTCAGGGTCTCACCTCGCCGGAGCTCGCCACGCTGCTCGCGTTCACCAAGCTCACGCTGAAGGAAGAGCTGCTCGCGAGCGACATCCCGACGATAGACACGTTCACCCGCAAGCTGCCGGACTACTTCCCGAGCCTGCTGCGCGAACGTTTCGGCGCGGCCATCCCGAACCACCCGCTGGCGCGGCAGATCATCACGACCGTCGTGGTGAACGAGGTCGTCGACGGTGGCGGCATCTCCTACGCGTTCCGGCTGGCCGAGGAGACGAGCGCGTCGGCGACGGACGCGGTCCGCGCCTACGCCGTGGTCACCCAGGTCTTCGACCTGCCGTCGATCTGGCGCGAGATCGAGGCGCTGGACAACGTGGTGCCCACCGACGTCCAGGACAGCATGGTGCTCGAGACCCGCCGCCTGCTCGACCGCGCGTCGCGCTGGCTGCTCTCGAACCGCCCGCAGCCGCTCGCGGTGGGGTCCACGATCAACCGCTTCCGCGGCGTGGTCGAGGAGCTCAGCCCGTTCGCCTTCGACCTGCTGCAGGGCAAGGAGTACGACGTGGTCGCGGGCAAGGCGGACCGGTACGTCGAACAGGGCGTCCCTGCCGAGCTGGCGCGCAAGGTCGCGGCGCTGCTCTACATGTACGGCCTGCTCGACGTCACCGAGATCGCCGAGCTCGCCGAGCGGGAGTTCGGCCCGACCGGCGGCGCGGGCCCTGAGCGCTCGCACCGCGAGACGGCCGAGCTGTACTTCGCGCTGTCCGACCACCTCGACATCGACCACATGCTGGACTCGGTGACGAACCTGGAGCGCGGCAACCGCTGGCACGCGCTGGCACGGCTGGCTCTCCGCGACGACTTCTACTCGTCGCTGCGGGCCATCTCGATCGACGTGCTGCGCGCGAGCGACGAGGGCGACACGGCGAGCGAGAAGATCGCCAAGTGGGAGCAGGCCAACGCCTCCCGCCTGGCCCGCTCGCGCGGTGCGCTGGAGGAGATCAACCGGGTCCACCAGCTGGACCTGGCCACGCTCTCCGTCGCCGCCCGCCAGGTGCGGAGCATGGTCCGCTAGCAGCGGGACCGGAGCGAAATCGGGGCGTCGCGGAATCCCCTCCGCGGCGCCCCGACGTCTGCAACAACGTCAAACGACCTGCTCGAGTTCCGCGCGGTGCGCGATCGTGCGGCGCCGCCAGGAGCTGAAGGCACGCGATGAGACGATCGCGGAAGCGACGAACGGGACCCTCACGGACTCGTAGGGCGCGACATGTCCTGTGGAGGGTCACACGGTCGTGGACGGTAAGGTCCCTGCATGGGTGTCTTCGTCACTGGTGTGCGGCCGCGGTGGTCGGACATGGATGCGTTCGGCCACGTCAACCACGCGAACACGGTGACGTTGCTGGAAGAGGCCCGCATCGAGCTGCTCTTCACGGAGGCGGCCCGCCACGGCGTGAAGGAGATGGCCGAGGGCATGGTCGTGGCGAGGCTGGTCGTCGACTACCTCGCGCCGATCGTGTTCACCGGCGAGGACATCGTGGTCGAGATGTCGGTGCGGGAGCTCAAGTCCGCGTCGTTCACGCTCGACTACGTGGTGCGCGGCAGCCGTGAGCCGGACAGCCCTGTGGTCACCAGGGCGGAGACGTTGATGGCGCCGTACAACGTGACGACGGCGCGTCCGCGGCGGTTGACCGACGCGGAGCGCGATTTTCTCGCCGGGTGGCGGGCAGGGGGTAGTGGTGCCTGAGCTGGTGCTGGCCGACGCGGCCGAAAGAGACGATCTCGGGGCGTTCGCGGCTCGTGCGGTGCGGCTGGACGCGCAGACCGTCGTGCGGCTGCGCAACCGCAACGAGGAGCTGCTCGACGCGTGGGTCGCCACGCCGTTCGACACGCTCGCGACGCGAACGGTTGTGGGACAGGCGGATCCGGCCGACGTGACGGTGTCCGGGTCGGAGTTGCTGACCGGGCTCGCGGTCATGCGGGACGAACGCATCGACCCCGGACCGGCCAAGGACCTGATGTGGCGTTCGGCGCTGCCGCCCGCCGACGGCTGGCTGGTCGTCGACAGGCTGCCCGTCGAGGTCGTGTCGAAGATCGCGGACGAGGGTGTCGAGGTGGCGCGGGAGAACACCGGCCCGAACGGCACGCCGCCGGCCTCGTTGCTCGACCAGGCCGTGCTGACCGTCAGCGGGTCGGGACTGGACGTGAAGATCCCGCTGCGGTGCCTGTTCGCGTTGTCCGGCATGGGTTTCCTCGCCGAGGACGGGGACGTGCGCGTGACCGCGACCGACTCGTGGCTGAGGATCGACGCCAAGTTCGGCGCCGTCGTCCGCCGCCGGCACTCGATGCTGCCGCTGATCGTCTGACCCTGGAGTTACCTGCAGGTTCGCTGTCCGGGAAAACCGTGCGTCGCAAGCGGATGCGCGTGGCACGATGTCGCGCGTGTCCGCCGAAACGCACGAGGAGACCGAGTACCGCGTCTCGACGCTGGAGCTCTTCTTCGACCTGGTCTTCGTCTTCACCATCACGCAGCTGACCGGCACGCTGGCCGACGACACGTCGCCGCTCGGGTTCGCGCAGGTCGTGATCATGCTGTTCGTGATCCTGTGGATGTACTTCGGGTACGTCTGGCTCACGAACGCCGTCCCGCCGAACACCACCGTGCGGCGGTTGCTGCTCATGGCCGGCATGGGCGGCTTCCTCGTCATCGCGCTCGCGATCCCCAACGCCTTCGGCACCGCCGGCGTCGCGTTCGGCATCGGCTACCTGATCGTGAACCTGGTGCACTCCGGGCTGTTCATCTCGGCGGGCGGACCGGGTTCGGCGGCGGCCATGGCGCGGCTGGCGCCGTTCAACCTCGGTTCGGCGGGCCTGGTGTTCGCCGGCGGGTTCCTGCCGCCCACCGCCCGTGCGGCGGCCTGGGCCGCGGCCGTGGTGCTCATGGTCGTGTCGCCGTACGTCAACCGGAGGCACGGGGAGTTCCGGATCCGGTCGGCGCACTTCGTGGAACGGCACGGGCTCGTGGTCATCGTGGCGCTCGGCGAGTCGATCATCGCGATCGGCATCGGCGCCGCGGGCCTGCCGCTCAGTCTGCAGCTCGTCGTCGCCGCGCTGCTCGGCCTGGCGCTCGTCTACGCGCTCTGGTGGTGCTACTTCGGCCGCGAGCAGGATCTGCGTGCCGAGCACAGCCTCGCCGCGATGTCCGTGCCGGACCGCGCACGTGCGGCCATCTCGGCGTTCGGCTGGGCGCACGCACCGATCCTGCTCGGCGTCGTCGTCGTGGCCGTCGGCGTGAAGAAGACCATCGGGCACGCCACCGAGCACCTCCACCTGAGCGGTGCGCTGGCGCTGGGCGGTGGCGCGGCGATCTTCCTCGTCGGCGAGATCTACTTCCGGTGGCGGCTGGGGATCGGCACCAACACCTACCGGGTCATCGCGGCCGTCGCGTCGCTCGCGACCGTGCCGGTCGGGTTGTGGCTCGCCATCGCCCAGGTCGCCGCGCTGGTGCTCGTGTTCGGCGCGCTGCTGGTGGCGGAGGAGAAGCTGCGGGCGTGACGAGCACGCCCGCAGCTCCACATCACACGAGCCAGACAGCGGTGTCGGGCGGGAGCTGGTCGCCGTCCATCGGACCGGACGACAGCAGCACCTGACCGGGCGGTAGCGGCACGGACGCGCCCGAGGTGTTCAGGGCGCAGATCAGGCCGCCGCCCTTGCGCCGGAACGCGAAGCAGCCCGCCGGGGCGCCGTACCACTCCAGCTCCTCGCCGGCGAAGCCCGCGTTGGACTTCCGGTGCTCCAGCGCCTCCCGGTACAGCGACAGCATCGAGCCCGGGTCCTCCAGCTGCGCCTCCGCCGTGAGGTGGTCCCACTCGTTCGGCTGCGGCAGCCAGGTGCTCGCCGACGTCGAGAACCCGAACGGGGGCGAGGTGCCCTCCCACGGGATCGGTACGCGGCAGCCGTCACGGCCGCGCTCGGTGTGGCCGGAGCGCTCCCAGGTCGGGTCCTGCAGGGCCCAGTCCGGCAGCTCCACGTTCGGCAGGCCGAGCTCTTCGCCGTTGTAGAGGTAGATCACGCCGGGCAGGGCCAGCTCGACCAGCGTCATCGCACGTGCTCGCTGCTCGCCCAGCGCGCCGCCGCCGTAGCGGGTCACGTGCCGCACCACGTCGTGGTTGGACAGCGTCCAGGCGGCGGGGGTGCCGGACAGGGCCACGGCGGCCAGGGAGTGCTCGATGGCCGACCGGACGGCGTCGGCGTCGAAGCCCGCCTCGACCAGCCGGAAGTTGAAGCCCAGGTGCAGCTCGTCGGGGCGGACGTAGGCGGCGAAGCGCTCGTCGTCCTTCACCCAGATCTCGCCGACGGCCATGGTGCCGGGGTAGCCGTCCATGACCTTGCGGATCATGCGGTGGATCTCGTGCACGCCGTCGTTGTCGAAGCGCGGGTCGCGCACGTCGTCGGACAGCACGCCGGGGACCTGCGTGCGGATCTCCATGTCCGGCAGGCCTTCTGGCTTGGCCATGCCGTGCGCCACGTCGATGCGGAAGCCGTCGACACCGCGGTCCAGCCAGAACCGCAGCGTGTGCTCCAGGTCGGCGCGGACCTCCGGGTGCTCCCAGTTGAGGTCGGGCTGCTCCGGCGCGAACAGGTGCAGGTACCACTGGCCGTCGGGCACGCGGGTCCAGGCGGGGCCACCGAAGACGGAGACCCAGTTGTTCGGCGGCTGGGAGCCGTCGAAGCCGCGGCCCTCGCGGAAGATGTAGCGCGACCGCTCCATGCTGCCGGGACCGGCCTGCAGGGCCTCCTGGAACCACTGGTGCAGGTCGCTCGTGTGGTTCGGGACCAGGTCGACGGTCACCCGGATGTTGTGCTCGTGCGCGTCCGCCACCAGGCGGTCGAACGCGGCCAGGTCGCCGAACATCGGATCGACGTCGCGCGGGTCGGCCACGTCGTAGCCGTGGTCGGCCATCGGCGAGCGGTAGAACGGGGTGAGCCAGAGGGCGTCGACCCCGAGCAGCTCCAGGTAGCCGAGGCGGGACCGGATGCCTTCGAGGTCGCCGACGCCGTCGCCGTTGGAGTCGGCGAAAGAGCGCACGTACACCTGGTAGAAGACGGCATCACGCCACCAGGCGGTCTCTTCGGCGATCTCAGGGGTGAGGTCGGAGGATCGTCGCACGAGGGGTCATCCTGCCATTCGTCTCGCTGCCAAAGGACCCGAACGGGTGATGGATGGTCACGACCAGCTGTTCATCAAGCTGTTCGCGGCCATCTCCATGTAGTCCCAGAGCTGCTTGCGGTGGGCCTCGTCCAGACCGGCTTCGTCGACGGCGATCCTCATGCAGCGCAGCCACGCGTCCCGTTCGATCGGACCGATCTTGAACGGTGCGTGGCGCATGCGCAGCCGCGGATGGCCCCGGTTGTCCGAGTAGGTGTGCGGGCCACCCCAGTACTGCACCAGGAACAGTCGCAGCCGCTCCTCCGCAGGTCCGAGGTCTTCCTCCGGGTACAGCGGGAGGAGCACCTCGTCGGACCTCACCTCTTGGTAGAAGCGCGCGACGACGCGGTGGAAGGTCTCCTCGCCGCCGACCTGTTCGAAGAAGCTCTCGGGGTTTCCCACACACCCATCCTGACTCACGCCGCCCGGCGGGTGCAGACCACCCCGGGTGTTGGTCCTGCCATAGGCGGGTGAACTGGCAGGACGCCGGGTGATCATCGTCTCGAATGCGTGTTCTAACTCACCCGGCATCCGCGTTTGAACTACTTCGCGGTGAAGCCGGCCTCTTCCAGCGCGGGCATCAGCTGCGCGCGCAGGTTGCGCTGGACCGCCCACTGCCGGCCGGGGCGCGTCTTCACGGTGACCCGCAGGGTGATCCCCTCCGGCGTGAACTTCTCCACGCCGAGCACGTCGGGCTTGGCCGTGATGTCCGACTTCAGCGGTTCCTTCTCGGCCACCTGGGCGGCCCGGCGCTCCAGCACCCCGGTCGCCTCCGCGAGGTTCGCGCCGTAGCTCAGCGGCAGGTCGACGACCGCGACCGCGAAGCCCTGCGACGAGTTGCCGACGCGCAGGATCTCGCCGTTGCGGACGTACCAGACGGTGCCGCCGGTGTCGCGGATCGTGGTGGTGCGCAGGGCGACCGCCTCGACGGTGCCGGTGATCGACGGGCCGAGATCCACGACGTCGCCGACGCCGTACTGGTCCTCCAGCAGCATGAACATGCCGGACAGGAAGTCCTTCACGAGGTTCTGGGCGCCGAAGCCGATCGCGACGCCCAGGATGCCCGCCGAGGTCAGCACGGGCGTGATGTCGAGCCCGATCACGATCATGATCTCCAGGAACGCTATCCCGAAGATCAGGATCGTGACGATCGACTTCAGCACCGAGCCGATCGTGCGGGCGCGCTGCTCGCGGCGTTCCGAGATGAGGTTCCCGAGCGCCTGGGGAGCGCGTTCCCGCAGTGGTTTGAGCAGTCCCGGCTTCTTGCCTTCCTTGCCGGGGATGGTGATGCGGTCGATGATCTTGCGAAGCACGGCCCGCAGCACGAAGGCGGCGATCAGGATCACGACGATCTTGATCGCGCCCGCGAGGATCATCGGGCCGTACTTCTCGAAGAAGCCCACCGCCTGTGCGGTTCTGGTGGCGACGTCATCCACGGGACTCGTCACGTGGTCGTGCCCTCCTACAACTCCATGCCGGTGGCATTCGCGAGAAACGTCAGCTGGTCCACGGCGAGAGACACCGTCCGGCTGACCGACCTGCCCGCGTGACCGACCTCGGTCTCGCGCCTGATCAGCACGGGGTGCTTGGTCGGATCACTGGACGAAGCGTGCTGCAGCGCGGCGCACATCTTCCTGGCGTGGTTGGGGTCCACACGAGAGTCCGACTCGAACACCGTGAACAAGACGGAAGGGTACTCAACGTCCGTTACCACTCGGTGATAAGGCGAGTAGGAGAGCAGCCAGCCCAGCTCCTCGGAAACGCTTGCGCTGCCGTACTCGTCGGCCCACAGCCGTCCGAGCAGGAACTTCTCGTAGCGCACCATGTCGAGCAGTGGCGCTGAGCACACCACGGCGGCGTAGAGCTCCGGGCGCTGGGTGAGGGCGGCGCCCACGAGGAGGCCTCCGTTGGAGCCTCCCATGATCGACAGCTGCTGCGGCGTGGTCCACCCGTCGCGGATCAGGCGCTCCGCCGCGGCGTGGAAGTCGTCGAACACGTTCTGCTTGTTGGCGCGCATGCCGTCCACGTGCCAGTCCTCGCCTTCCTCGTCGCCGCCGCGCAACGACGCGTGCACCCACACGCCGCCCGCTTCGACCCACGCCAGCGTGGTCGCGCTGTAGCCGGGGCCACGGCCGATCGCGAAGCCGCCGTAGCCGGTGAGCAGCGCGGGACGGGGCAGGTCGGGCTTCTGCTCGCCGCTGACCACGAACATGTGGACCGTCGTGCCGTCCTTGGACTCGTAAGCGATCTGCTGCGTCGTGACGGTGGGCAGCTCGACACGGCCCGGCGCGGCCTCGTGCAGCACCGTTTCGCCGGTCGACGTGGAGAACCGGTACACCGACTGCGGCGTCACGAAGTCCGTCCACCCGAACCACAGGGTGTCCTGGTCGTGGGTCGTGTGGACGTCCACGACGGACATGCCGTGCACCGAACCCGTGCCGGGCAGCGGGATCTCCCGCCTGTGCGCGCCGGTCGCGGCGTCGTGCAGGTGCAGTTCGGACACCGCGTGCCTGGTCCTGAGCACCACCAGGTCGCCGTTCAGCCAGCGCACGCCGTCGAGCACCGAGTCCGGCTCCTCGCCGATGAGCTCGGTCCACTCGGTGGGGTTCCCGGGGTCGGCGACGCAGAGGCGCTGCCGCGACGCGCCGTGGTTGGTGTGCAGGTAGAGCCTGCCGTCACGCGCCACCGACGCGGAGCACTGCACGCCTGCCTCGGACAGGATCACCGGCTTGAGCGCGGCGTCGCCGTGCAGGTCCGCGATCCACACGGAGTCGTGCTTCATCGTGCTGGGCGCACCGCTCACGACCAGCCAACGGCCGTCGTGCGAGACGTTCAGCGTGTAGTAGAAGGTGGGCGCCTGGTCGTCGCCGTGCATGTTGAGGTCCGTGTCCGGGTCCGTGCCGACGCGGTGGCGCCACACGCGGCGGTGGAACAGCTTCTCGTCCTCGGGCAGCAGCGCCGGGTCGAGCTGGCGGACGTAGAAGAACTCCTCGCCGCCGGGCAGCCAGCCGATCGCGGAGTAGCGGCACCGGTCGATCGGGCCCTCGATGAGCCGACCGGACTCGACGTCGATCACGTGCAGCAGCGAGTGCTCGTTGCCGCCCAGGGACACCTGGTAGGCGAGGCGCGTGCCCTCCAGGCTGGGGGACCAGCCGTCCAGGGTGGTCCTGCCCGACGGGTCGAGCACGCTCACGTCGAGCAGCACGCGCTCGGTACCGTCGGTCTCGCGCACCACGACGACGGGGTGGTCCTGCTCGGGACCGCGGCGGGTGAAGAACGCCCTGCCGGCGCGCCAGGTCGGCGTGGACACCGACCCCGTGCGCATCAGCTCCTTCACCCTGCCGTCGAGACGCTCCCGGCCGGGCATCGCGTCCAGCCAGGACCGTGCGAGCACGTCCTGGGCCTGCGACCACTCCTCGGTGCGGGGGTCCGCCGTGTCCTCGAGCCAGCGGTACGGATCGGCGACGGTGCGCCCGTGGATCTGCTCGGCGAGGTCCAGCCGTTCGGGGACCGGGTAGGTGATCGTCGCAGGCAGTGGTGTGGAGGGGGCTTCTGTCACCTTGTCAAGGGTAGCGGCTGTTGAAAACCATCCCCGATAGGGCGCGGGTTCAGCCCGGGTTCGATCACACATCCGTGACACGTCACTTATCACACGTGATTTTTTCCTGGTAAGTGTGGTCTCCTAGGGCTGAACCGGTGGAGGTGGTCGCGTGCCAGACCGACAACCGACCCCTATCGGCGCCTCGCAACCGCGCGAGCCGGCGCCGACGGTCCCCCCATGCCGAAATCAGCCCGAGCTGAGGGCGGTGCCGGATGGGGGTCGAGACGGGGGAGGTTCCGGTCCGATGCCGGCGGTGTACCCCTGGGGGAGACGCAAGGTCCTGCTGCTGAACGCCACGTTCGAGCCGCTCACGGCCCTGTCGCTGCGCCGGGCGGTCGTGCTGGTGGTGTGCGGCAAAGCCGAAGTAGTGCACGGAGACGCCTCCGGGCTGGTGCTGCACTCGTCGAAGTCCGAGGTGCTCGTGCCGTCCGTGATCCGGCTGAGCACCTACGTGCGCGTTCCCTATCGCGGCCGCGTGCCGATGACCCGTGCCGGGCTCATGCACCGCGACCGGTACCGCTGCGCGTACTGCGGCGGGCGGGCCGAGACGATCGACCACGTCGTGCCGCGCAGCCGCGGCGGCCCCCACTCGTGGACCAACTGCGTGGCCTGCTGCGCCAGGTGCAACCACCGCAAGGCCGACAAGCTGCTGTCCGAGCTGGGCTGGCGGCTGCGCGTCGTACCCGCGGCGCCACGGGGCCCGCACTGGCGGCTGCTCGCCGGCGTGGCCGAGGCCGATCCGCAGTGGTTGCCGTACCTGGGTGAGCCCGCGGCCTGATCCGGGAGTTCCCCGACGGGT
>NZ_DATLEC010000178.1:0-13102 GCF_035525475.1 Lentzea sp.
CGAGTTGTTGGCTCGCTTTTCAAGGCAGCCGGTCGACGTCGTCCTGGTGGGAACCCAGCGCGCCGTCCCGACCGGGGTTGAAGCTACCCGTCGGCTCGTCTCCGCGAATCCGCAGGCAAACGTCATCGTCTTCGGAGCACCCGACGACGCCGGCAGCATCGCCGCGGCGATCGCCGGCGGTGCGCGCGGCTACCTGAGGTGGGACGCGTCGCGTCCCGAGCTCGTGGCTGCCCTCGCGCACACGCTCGCCAGCACCTCGGTGCCGGCGCCGCGTCAGCCCTCCGACCCCGGTGTGCAGCTCACGGAGCGTGAGCTCCAGGTGCTGCGGGGCATGAGCCAGGGCAAGAGCAACGGCCAGATCGGCCGCGAGCTCTACCTGTCGGAGGACACGGTGAAGACGCACGCCCGTCGTCTCTTCCGCAAGCTCGGTGTCCGCGACCGCGCTCAGGCGGTCGCCCACGGCTTCCGGCGAGGCCTCGTCCAGTAAGTCGTTCTCGCCGCACCGGCCCCGCGTTCCCATGTGCCGCACGTGGGAAGGCGGGGCCGGCGCGTGAGTCGGCTCACCTGCGCGTCCGGTGCGCCCGGAGGCCGCGCAAACAGCCCAGCCCGGTGACGTCGTCGCCGGGCTGAGTTCGTTCGACCGTGTCGAATGGTCACTCGGGGTGTCCATACCCCACTGATGAACAGAAGGCCCGAATGCCGGTACGGTGATGTTGCTGCACCGGGTCGCTGTGAGTGACTCGTGTTGTTCATGTCGGTACGCCAACGAGTAACACCAGGGCTGTTGTCTGCGATGACCAACTTGGGGGACGGACTGGACGCCGAAGTGGGCGCGGCCGTCGACGGCGACCGCCGGGCGATCGAGCGCTTGCTGGCCTCCATACGTCCTCTCGTGGTGCGGTACTGCCGCGCCAGAGTTGGCAGGCAGGAGCGGAGCTTCGCTTCGGCGGACGATGTGGCCCAGGAGGTGTGTCTCGCGGTGCTCACGGCATTGCCCAGCTACCGCGACCAGGGCCGGCCCTTCCTCGCGTTCGTCTACGGGATCGCGGCGCACAAGGTCGCCGACGCACATCGGTCCGCAGCCAGGAACCGCTCCGAACCCGTTCCCGAAGTCCCCGACGCGGAGGAGACCGGAGCCGGTCCCGAGCAGCGGGCGATGCAGGGTGAACTCTCCAGCCGGATGGCAGTCCTCCTGCGCGTCCTGCCGGAGAAGCAGCGGGAGATCCTGTTGTTGAGGGTGGTGGTCGGACTCTCCGCCGAGGAAACTGCCGAGGCGGTCGGTTCGACGCCGGGTGCGGTCCGGGTGGCACAACACCGCGCACTGGCCCGGCTCCGCAAGTCGCTGGCAGCGGAGGAGGTGGTCTGAGTGGCCGACGAACACGGGAAGGACGACGAGGAAGTGCGCGGACAGGACGACAGAGCCCCGCACGAACCCGTCGCCGACGATCTTTCGGCAGTGCAGGCCGATGACAAGCTGCTGGACGCCCTGGGGTCCGCGACACCGGGTGCGGCCGGCTCCTTGGTCGACGACGAGCTCAACGCGCTGCTGCTCGCATGGCGCAACGAGGTGGAGACGGAGCCGTTCGGCGAGCTCGTCGACACGGACACCGCCATCGCCACGATCCAGGCTGCCCGCCCGCAGCCGGTGAGCAGGCACAGGTTCCTGATCCCGCTCGCGAGCGCCGCCGCGGTGCTGGCCATCGCCTTCACCGGCGTGAGCCTCGTGGCGCGCGACGCCCAGCCGGGTGACGCTCTCTGGGGTCTGACGCGGGTGCTCTACTCCGAGCACGCCAAGTCCATCGAGGCAGCGGCCATCATCAACACCGACCTCGAGTCGGCCCGCCTCGCGTTGCGCGAGGGCAAGGTGACCGAGGCCCGCGAGAAGCTCGAGCGGGTCGAGGCCAGCCTGGGTTCCGTCTCGACGGCCGACGGCAAGGCGCGGCTCGAGGAGGAGCACAAGCAGCTCGAGGAGAAGCTCGACACCTCGCCCGTGCAGACCCCGGACACGACGACCCCGGTGACGGAGCCGACGACGCAGTCCTCGACGCCGTCGACCGCGCCGTCGACCCAGCCGTCGACGACCGAGCCGTCCGCGTCGAACACCTCGGAGACGCCTCCGCCGCCGACCTCGAACGCCGAGGACCCGCCTCCGCCGCCACCGGTCGACCCCACGGGGACGAATAGCGAGGGCGCGGGCCAGACCCAGACGGTCAGCGAGACCGGGTCCACCTGACCCAGTTGAGACGCAGTGTGAACGGCCCCTGATCTTCCGAGGTCAGGGGCCGTTCACATGTCCAGGTGTTCACACGTCGGGTGGAATGTGACCGCTCGGGTCGCGGCGCAGGTGCGCGGTGCTGACGCCCGAGGGCCCTTTCCGGGCCCTGGTCTGCTTGCCGCGCGGTTCCGCGGCAGCGCCGACGCGCCGGTCCCGGCGCTGCCGAGCGGCCGGGCGCCGCACATCACTGCGTGATCTCGGCCTCAGCGAGCCGACTCGGTCGCCGTCACGCCGTCCGCGTACCCCCGGCAGTACTCCCAGCTCACGTACGAGCCGGGGTCCGGGTCGAAGGCGGGCTCGTGCGGGCGCATGCGGCCGTCCGCGAGCAGCTGTTCGAGTGAGGCTCGCAACAACGCCCAGTCGTGGTAGTGCGGTTCCTCGCACTCGCCGCAGTCGACGACGATGCCGCGCACCCCGCGGTGTTCGAGCAGGGCTTGGTAGACGGCGAGGTCGCTCAGGTCGCTGACCAGCTCAGCTCGTTCGTCGTCGTCCATCGGGGGATGGTCGTGGTCCGGCTCGCCGAGGGTGAGCGACGGGTCCTCGGGGTCGCCCTCGAAGGGGTCTGGTGGCAACGCGTCGTGCGGCACGACCCCGCACGGTACCCGCCGTACCCCCTCAGCCGTCCAGATACCATGGGCAGCACCGCCTCCGCCTGCGGAAACTGGACCGGCAGTACGCCAGGGCAGCGGAGCGCAGACCGCACGACGGAAGGCATGTCACCCGCTATGACCAGCGAGCTCAACGCTGACGGAGTCCCGGGCAAGTTCGCCATGCTGGGACTGACCTTCGACGACGTGCTCCTGCTGCCTGCCGAGTCCGACGTCGTCCCGAGCGGCGTCGACACGAGCACCAGGATCTCGCGCAACATCACCCTCAGGATCCCGCTGGCCAGCGCGGCGATGGACACGGTCACCGAGGCCCGGATGGCGATCTCGATGGCGCGGCAGGGCGGCATCGGCGTGCTGCACCGCAACCTCTCGGTCGAGGACCAGGCCCGTCAGGCCGAGACGGTGAAGCGCTCGGAGGCCGGCATGGTCACCGACCCCGTCACGTGCTCCCCGGACGACACGCTGGCCGAGGTCGACGCGCTGTGCGCCCGCTACCGCATCTCCGGTGTGCCGGTGACGGACTCGAACAACAAGCTGGTGGGCATCATCACGAACCGCGACATGCGGTTCGAGCTCGACCACAGCAAGCGCGTCAGCGAGGTCATGACCAACGGCCCGCTGGTCACCGCGCAGGTCGGCGTCTCCGCCGAGGCCGCGCTGGGCCTGCTGCGCCGCCACAAGGTCGAGAAGCTGCCGATCGTCGACGGTGACGGCAAGCTCCAGGGCCTGATCACGGTCAAGGACTTCGTGAAGACCGAGCAGTACCCGATGGCCACCAAGGACCCGGACGGCCGCCTGCTCTGCGCCGCCGCCGTGGGCGTGGGCGAGGACTCGTTCGTGCGCGCCATGACGCTCGCCGACGCGGGTGTGGACGTGCTGATGGTCGACACCGCGCACGGCCACTCGCGCGGCGTGCTGGAGATGGTCGCCCGCATCAAGAAGGAGCTCGGCGACTCGGCGGACGTCGTCGGCGGCAACGTCGCGACGCGGGCCGGCGCCCAGGCGCTGGTGGACGCGGGTGCGGACGGCGTGAAGGTCGGCGTCGGCCCCGGCTCGATCTGCACCACGCGCGTCGTCGCGGGTGTCGGCGTGCCGCAGATCACCGCGATCTACGAGGCGTCGCTCGCCTGCCGTCCCGCCGGCGTGCCGGTGATCGGCGACGGCGGCATCCAGTACTCCGGCGACATCGCCAAGGCCATCGCGGCCGGCGCGTCCGCCGTGATGCTCGGTTCGCTGCTCGCGGGCACCCAGGAGGCGCCCGGCGACCTGATCCTGGTCAACGGCAAGCAGTTCAAGACCTACCGGGGCATGGGCTCGCTGGCGGCGATGCAGTCCCGCGGCGAGAACAAGTCGTTCTCGAAGGACCGCTACTTCCAGGACGACGTGCTCAACGAGGACAAGCTCGTGCCGGAGGGCATCGAGGGCCGCACGCCGTTCCGCGGCCCGTTGTCGCAGGTCGTGCACCAGCTCAACGGCGGTCTGCGCGCGGCGATGGGCTACACGGGTTCCCGCACGATCGCCGAGCTGCAGGACCAGCAGCTCGTGCGGATCACGGCGGCGGGCCTGAAGGAGAGCCACCCGCACGACATCACGATGACCGTGGAGGCCCCGAACTACACCACCCGTTAGGGTGTCTCGGCTGCTGGAACGCTTGCTCAGCAGCTTGGCAGAGGTGTGTCCGCGGAATGCGCGGACCACCTCCGCTCGTCGTGTTTTCTCTGGGGGCGCCCCCCAGACCCCCGGATGAAGGAGAACCACAGGTGCGCGATCTGGTCGAGATCGGCATGGGCCGGACCGCGAGGCGGGCCTACGAGCTGGACGACATCGAGATCATCCCGTCCCGTCGCACGAGGTCGTCGAAGGACGTCTCCACGACGTGGCAGATCGATGCCTACCGCTTCGACATCCCGCTGATCACCCACCCGACCGACGCGATCGTGTCGCCGGGCACGGCGGTCGCGGTCGGCGAGCTGGGCGGACTCGGCGTGCTCAACGCCGAGGGCCTCTGGGCTCGTCACGGCGACGTCGACGAGGCGCTGTTCCGCCTGGTCCAGGCGACCGAGGACAGCGACGACCCGGCGGCGGCCGTGAAGGTGCTGCAGGAGCTGCACGCGGCGCCGTTGCGGATGGACCTGATCGCCGAGGCGGTCAAGCAGATCCGCGAGTCGGGCGTCACCGTCGCGGTCCGCGTCAGCCCCCAGCGCGCCGCGGAGCTCACCCCGGACCTGCTGGCCGCGGGCGTCGAGATCCTGGTCGTCCAGGGCACGATCATCTCGGCGGAGCACGTGTCGCGCGACGGCGAGCCGCTGAACCTGAAGTCGTTCATCGCGGACCTCGACATCCCGGTGATCGCGGGCGGCGTCGGCGACTACCGCACGGCCATGCACCTGATGCGCACCGGCGCGGCGGGCGTGATCGTCGGCTACGGCTACACGCCCGGCGTGACCACCACGGACTCGGTCCTCGGCATCGGCGTGCCGATGGCCACCGCGATCGCCGACGCCGCGGCCGCGCGCCGCGACTACCTGGACGAGACCGGCGGCCGCTACGTGCACGTCATCGCGGACGGCGGCGTCTCGACCTCGGGCGACGTGGCGAAGTCCATCGCCTGCGGCGCCGACGCCGTGATGCTCGGCGAACCCCTCGCCGCCGCGACCGAGGCCCCGGGCCAGGGCCTGTACTGGACGGCGGCGTCCGCGCACCCGTCCGTGCCGCGCAGCCTGGTCGCCGATGCGGTCGACCAGGAGCTCGACCTCCGTCAGCTGCTGTTCGGCCCGTCCGCGGACCCGCGTGGCGTGACGAACCTGTTCGGCGCCCTGAGGCGGGCGATGGCCAAGACCGGCTACTCCGACCTCAAGGAGTTCCAGAAGGTCGGCCTGACGATCCGCGGCTAGAATCAGATCGCGAGAAGGGCGCGTTCCCCACGGGGGACGCGCCCTTCTGCTTCGCCGTCGCTCGGACCCAAATCGATCTTGCAACCGAACGACCACTCCGCGCGTCCTTGGTGACGTGGATTTGGATGCCTTGTTCGGTGGCGGCGACAGCGGTGTGGACACAGTCGACGAACCGGAGACCGACGAAGTGCTCGAAGAACACGCGGAAGACCCTGCGGACGAGGAGAACATCGGCTGGAAGGTGCTGGTCCTGCTCATCTGCGGGGGCCTGGTGGTCACCGCGCTGGCCGTGGCCTTCATGGTGTGGGTGATCGAGGGCCTGGTCCTGTAGGGGCGACGGGTGCGCCTGCCCGTGCACCCTCGACCTCCTGTCCAGCCTCTGTTCTGACGCTCGTGCTCGCGCGGTCGGCTGCGGGCTCGGGCCGGCGTTCGCGAGTGCGCCGCGCCCGTCTGAACCGATAGGGGACTAGGCGTTACCGGAAGTAACGCCTACTCTCCGGTTCATGGGTGAACTCGCCGGTAACTTCGATGTCGTCATCGTCGGCTCCGGGTTCGGCGGAAGCGTGGCCGCGCTCCGCCTGACCGAGAAGGGCTACCGCGTCGCCGTCCTCGAGGCGGGGCGCCGGTTCGCCGACGACGAGTTCGCGAAGACCAGCTGGGACCTGCGGCGGTACCTGTGGGCGCCGCAGCTCCGGTGCTTCGGGATCCAGCGCATCCACACGCTGCGCAACGTCATGGTGCTCGCCGGGGCGGGGGTCGGCGGCGGCAGCCTCGTGTACGCGAACACGCTGTACCGGCCGCTCAAGCCCTTCTACGAGGACCGGCAGTGGGCCCACATCACCGACTGGCAGGACGAGCTCGACCCGTTCTACGACCAGGCGAGCCGGATGCTGGGTGTCGTCACGAACCCCACGACGACCCCGAGCGACGTCGTCATGCAGAGGGTCGCGAAGGACATGGGCGTCGAGGACAGCTACCACCCCACGCCCGTCGGCGTGTACTTCGGCGAGCCCGGCAAGAAGGCCGCCGACCCGTTCTTCGGGGGTGCCGGGCCTGAACGCACGGGCTGCACCGAGTGCGGCAGCTGCATGTCCGGGTGCCGGGTCGGCGCCAAGAACACGCTGGTCAAGAACTACCTCTACCTCGCGGAGAAGCTGGGCGCGCGGGTCTTCCCGCTGACCACGGTCACACAGCTCAAGGAGCACGACGGACGTTGGACCGTCGAGACCAGGATGACCGGCGGCAAGGCCACCAGGACCTTCACCGCCGACCAGGTCGTGGTGGCCGCCGGCACGTGGGGCACGCAGCAGCTGCTGCACAAGGCGCGGGCCACCACCCTGCCGAAGATCTCGCCCAGGCTCGGCGAGCTCACCCGCACCAACTCCGAGTCGATCATCGGGGCCGCGCGCTACACGGTCGACCCCGCCAGCGACTTCACGCAGGGCGTGGCGATCACCAGTTCCATCCACCCCGATGAGATCACGCACATCGAGCCCGTCCGGTACGGCAAGGGCAGCAACGCCATGGGCATGCTGCAGACCCTCGCCACGGATGGCGCGCTGAGCACGCCGCGGTGGGTGCAGTTCCTCAAGCAGGCCGTGCGGCACCCGTTGCGGCTGCTCCGGCTGCTGAGCGTGCACCGGTGGAGCGAGCGGACCGTGATCCTGCTGGTCATGCAGAGCCTCGACAACTCCATCACCACGTACCTCAGGCGCGGCAAGCTCACCAGCAAGCAGGGCCACGGCGAGCCGAACCCGGCGTTCATCCCGGCGGGGCACGAGGCGAACCTGCTGGCCGCCAAGCACATCGACGGCATGGCGGGCGGCACGTGGGGTGAGCTGTTCAACATCCCGCTGACCGCGCACTTCATCGGCGGGTGCGCCATCGCGGCCGGCGAGGACCAGGGCGTGATCGACCCGTACCACCGGGTCTTCAACTACCCCGGTCTGTCCGTTGTGGACGGTGCGGCGATCAGCGCCAACCTCGGCGTGAACCCGAGCCTCACGATCACCGCGCAGGCCGAACGGGCGTTCTCGCTGTGGCCGAACAGGGGCGAGCAGGACCAGCGGCCCGCCCAGGGGCAGCCCTACCGGCGGATCACCCCGACGAAGCCGAAGAACCCCGCGGTTCCCGAGCACGCACCAGCCGCATTGCGGTTGCCGATCGTGAAGGCGTCCTGACACCGTGTAGGCATGGCCACCAAGCCTTTTGCCTCCAGCGAAGACCTCGCCCCGAAGGACGAGGTCTTCGTCGAGCTCGCCGACGGCGTCTACACCCTGACCGCCGAAGGCGACCCCAACGTCGGAGCGATCGAGGCCGAGGACTTCCTCATCTGCTTCGAGGCGCGTGCCACCCCCGCGGCCGCCAGGCGGTGGCTCGCGCAGCTCCGCGAGCACACGAAGAAGCCCGTCCGGTACCTCGTGCTCAGCCACTACCACGCCGTGCGCACGCTCGGAGCCAGCGCGTTCGGCGCTCAGGAGATCGTCGCGCACGAGATGACGCGCGTGCTGATCGCCGAACGCGGGCGGCAGGACTGGGAGAGCGAGTTCGGCCGCATGCCGAGGCTCTTCGAGTCCCCGGGGGAGATCCCCGGCCTGACCTGGCCGACGCTCACGTTCTCCGACCGCATGACGATCCCGCTCGGCGACGAACGCGGCGACCTCGTGCTGCAGCACCTCGGGCGCGGGCACACGGCGGGCGACATCGTGGCGTGGCTGCCGCAGCAGCGCATCCTCTTCGCCGGCGACCTCGTCGAGTCGCAGGCCGCGCTCTACACCGGTGACGCGTTCCACGACGACTGGGCGACGTCCACTTTGGACGAAATCCGGGACCTCGGCGCCGAGGTCCTGGTGGGCGGGCGCGGGAAGGTCGCCCGCGACCGCATCGAGGTCGAGGCGGCCATCAGCCAGAGCAGGCACTTCCTCGACGAGCTGCGCCGCACCGTCGGCGGTGTGCACGCCGAGGGCGGCACGCTCAAGCAGGCCTTCGAGCTGGCTCACAGCACGCTCGTGGGCCGCTACGGGCGCTGGCCGATCTTCGAGCACTGCCTGCCGTTCGACGTGCAGCGCTACTGGGACGAGTGTGACGGCAAGGACTGGCCGGAGATCTGGACCGCCGAACGCGACCGCGCCGTCTGGAACGCCCTGCAGTGACGGTCCTGGTGGTCGGTGCCGGGCCGGTCGGGCTCACGGCGGCGCTCCTCCTCGCGAGAGCCGGGGTGCCGAGCGTCGTCCTGGAGGCCGCGGAGCACCGCGCCGAGGCCGGCAGCCGCTCGATCTGCGTGCAGCGCGACGTGCTGGAGGTCCTGGAACGGGTCGGCGTCGGCCAGGCCGTCGCCGACGCGGGCGTCACCTGGTACACCGGCCGCACCTACCACCGCGACCGCGAGGTGCTCACTCTGACCTTCCCCGAGGCCACGGGTTTCCCGCCGTTCGTGAACACCCCGCAGACCGTCGTCGAACAACTGCTGGAGGACCGCGTCCGCGCCGAGCCGCTCATCGAGCTCCGCCACGGCCACGCGCTCGAAGGCCTCACCCAGGACGACGGGGGAGTGTCCACACAGGACGGTATCGGGGCGACCCACTGCATCGCCGCGGACGGCGCGCACTCGACCGTCCGGCGACTGCTGGGCATCCCGTTCGACGGCTTCTCGTTCGACGACAGGTTCATCATCGCCGACGTCCGCGTCGACCTGGACTTCGAGACGCCCGAACGCCGGTTCTACTTCGACCCGCCGTGCACCCCCGGGCGGCAGGTGCTCCTGCACCCGCAACCGGGCGGCGTCTGGCGGATCGACTGGCAGGTCGCCGGGGACGTCGAGCTCACCGACGCCCACGTCCGCGCGATCGTCGGAGACAGGCCGTACGAGGTCGTCTGGCAGTCCACCTACCGCTTCCACCAGCGCCGCGCGAGAACCCTGCGCGACAACAGGGTCCTGCTCGCCGGCGACGCCGCCCACGTGATGAGCCCGTTCGGCGCCCGCGGCCTGAACTCCGGGATCTGCGACGCGGACAACGCGGCGTGGAAGATCGCCGCCGACCGCAGGGGCGAAGCAGGCCCGCACCTCCTGGAGTCCTACGACCTCGAACGCGGTGCCGCCGCCGACGAGAACCTCCGCATCACCGGCGACACCATGCGCTTCCTGGTGCCGCGCACTCCCGAGGAGAGGGAGAAGCGGGAAAGGGCACTCGAATCCGGTGAAGGCATCGACTCCGGCACGCTCTTCACCCCGTTCTCCTACACCGACTCGCCGCTCACGACCGAGGGCGGCGAGCTGGTTCCCCGCTCGCGCACCGCGGGTCCGGGATTCAGCGTCACCGGGAATCGCCTGGTCAGGCCGGACGGCCACGTCGCGGGGAATCCGAGCGATGAGGTGATGCGCCGGGCGCTCGGGTGGTGAACTGGGTCACATGGGGATGAACAGGCGAACTTTCTTACAGGGAACAGCGCTCGCCGTCACAGGTCTGGGGGCCGGGGCGACCGCGCACGCGAGCACCGGCTGGGGACGGCTCAGGCGCAGGCTCGGCGACCGGCTCGTGCTGCCGCGGGACGCGGGCTACGACCGGCTCCGGCTGCCGTACAACCACGTCTACGCACAACGCAGGCCCGCCGCGATCGCGAAGTGCGTCAGGCCGGAGGACGTGCAGGCGTGCCTGGACTTCGCGTCGCACGAACGGGTCCCGATCGCCGCTCGCAGCGGAAGGCACAGCTACGCGGGCTACTCGGTGCCGGAGAACGGCCTCGTCGTCGACCTCACCGGCATGGCCGGCGTGCGGGTCCACGGCAGCTCCGCGCGGGTGGGCGCCGGTGCCAGGCTGATCGACGTGTACGAGGGGATCGGAGGTGCGGGCAGGGCGTTGCCCGCGGGGTCGTGCGGCACGGTCGGCATCAGCGGGCTGACGCTGGGCGGCGGCATCGGCGTGATCGGCCGCAAGTACGGCCTGACCTGCGACCACCTGACCAGTGCCACGATCGTCACGCCGGACGGCTGTCTGCGGACGGTGGACGAGCGCACCGACCCGGACCTGTTCTGGGCGCTGCGCGGCGGCGGTGGCGGCAACTTCGGCATCGTCACGTCGTTCACGTTCCGCACCGATCCCGCGCCCGACCTTGCGGTGTTCAGCCTCCAGTACCCGGCGGGCGCGACGGCCGAGGTGTTCGACGCCTGGCAGGAGTGGATCGCGACCACGCCGGACGAGCTGTGGTCCGGGTGCGGCGTCTCGGCGACGGGCGGGCCGTCCAGGATCGGGTTCGACGGCACGTACGTCGGTCCGGCGAAGGACCTGCACGGGCTGCTCGACCGCATGCCGTCCGGAGGCGAGCGGACCGTGCGCGACATGACCTACCTGGAGGCCATGCGCTTCTTCGCGGGGCCGTTGGACGACCCCGGCGCGGCGTTCGTCGCGTCGTCGCGGATGCTGCGCCACCGCGTGCCCGGCACGCGCGTCGCGGACCTGGTGGACGGCGAGCGCGACGGGTTCCTGCAGCTCGACTCGTGGGGCGGCGCGCTCAGCCGGGTCGCGCCGGACGCCACGGCGTTCCCGCACCGCGACGCCCTGGCGAGCGCCCAGACCTACGTCTACGTCAGGGACAGGACCGAGGCCGAGGCCCGCGCGCTGCTCGCGTCGTGGCGGGACGGGCTCGGCGCGGGCACCACCGGGTACGTGAACTACATCGACCCGGAGATGCCCGACTGGCCGACCGCCTACTACGGCCGCAACCTCGCGCGGCTCAGGAAGGTCGCGCGACGCCACGACCCGGATCGCGTGCTGGCGTTCCCGCAGGGCCTGTAGCCGGATTCCAGACTCAGATCTGGATCCCGGTCAGGACGGTCACGCGTTCCTCGGTGAAGTCCTCCATCGCCGACCGGACGCCTTCACGTCCGGTGCCCGAGCCCTTCACGCCGCCGTAGGGCATCTGGTCGGCGCGGTAGGACGGCACGTCACCGATGATCACGCCGCCGACCTCCAGCTCGGCCGCGGCCTCGAACGCCACCTGGACGTCACGGGTGAACACACCGGCCTGCAGTCCGTACTTCGAGTCGTTGGCCTGCGCGAACGCGTCCTCCACGCCGTCAGCGACGGACACCACGAGCACCGGCCCGAAGATCTCCTCTGTCCACACCTTGGCCGTCTTCGGCACGTCGGTGAGCACGGCCGGCTCGACCGACGCCCCGGTCCGCTTGCCGCCGAGGAGCACCTTCGCGCCCGCGTCGGCGGCCATGTTGACCCACTCCTCGACGCGGCGGGCGTTGTCCTCGTCGATCAACGGGCCGACCTCGACCTCGGGGTCGTGCGGGTCGCCGGTCTTCAACGCCCCCACCGCTTCCACGAGCTTCGGCACGAACTCGTCCGCGAGCGTGCGGTCCACGATCACCCGCTGCACGGCGATGCACGACTGCCCGGCCTGGTAGTTGCCGAACGTCGCGATGCGCTGGGCCGCGTGGTCGAGGTCCGTCCAGTCAGGACAGACGATCGCGGCCGCGTTGGAACCCAGTTCCATCACGACGTGCTTGCGCGGCGCGGCTTCCATCAGCGACCAGCCGACCTTCGTCGACCCGGTGAACGAGATGACCGGCAGCCGCTCGTCCTTCACGAGGGCGTCCATGTCCTTGCCGCGCACCGGGAGGACCGAGAACACGCCCTCCGGCAGATCGGTCTCGGCCAGGATCTCGCCCAGCAGCAACGCGCTGAGCGGCGTGGCGGACGCGGGCTTCACGATCACCGGCGCACCCACCGCGAGCGCCGGCGCGACCTTGTGCGCCACCAGGTTCAGCGGGAAGTTGAACGGCGCCACCGCCAGCACCGGCCCGCGCGGCACGTGCCGGACGATCGCCATCCGCCCCACGCCACCGGCCTCGGTGTCGAGCCGCTGCAGCCCGCCGGTGAACCGGCGCGCCTCCTCGGCCGCGAACCGGAAGGTGGTGACCGCGCGCCGCACCTCGATCTCGGCCCACTTCAGCGGTTTGCCGTTCTCGGCGGTGATCGTCTCGGCGATCTCCTCCGCGCGGCCGGCCAGCGTGCGCGACACCTGCAGCAACGCCTCGGCCCGCACGTGCGCGGGTGTGCGCCGGAACTCCTTGGCGATGGACGCGGCCGCCGCGACGGCGCGCTCGACCTGGTCTCTGCTCGGTACGGCGACCGAGGCGACCTCGGTGCCGTCGAAGGGGTGGAGAACCTCCAGCGCCTGCTCGCCCTGCTCGGGGCGGCCGGCGACCCAGCACGGCCTGGGCTGCGGTGTGAACGCGTCCATGCGGTTCACGTTAAGCCCTGGTGGCCTGCACGTACTGAACACTCTCCTAGAAGACGGAGTCGGTTTGGTGTCCG
>NZ_DATLEC010000185.1:0-8068 GCF_035525475.1 Lentzea sp.
ATACTCCTGACGAGGAGTATTCATATTACTGGCTGTTTTTCGGCACGCTGTTGAGTTCTCAAAGAACACGCGCTCACCGCAGTCACATCAGCTTTACGCTGACTTACTTCCGGGGCTTGTGTTGCTGAAGCTTATTTGGTCCTGCTGACCGGTGTCAAATCGGCCTCTGAGAGGCTCTTCGTCTTCCGGTTTTGCCCCGCTCGTTCCGGTTGTGATTTCCGGCCCGTTCCGCGCTGGCAGAGAGAACATTACACAGGCCCGTTTCGATCTCCAAATCGGGGGGTACCTCACGCGGCCATACCGCCTCTGACCTGCGCATTCGTCACTCGGAGGACCGGATGGCGGTCAGCCTCCGCCCTTGACACCACGGCCGAGCCGGCGGTCCGTCGTGGCGCATCAGGCGGGCGTCGTTCTGTAGGTCTTAGCCACGACGTCAATCATGGACACATGTTCGACGTGCTCGTCATCGGTGGAGGCCCGGCAGGACGTGCGCTCGCTCGTGCGTGCGCACAGGAAGGTCTCAGCACAGCAATCGTGGACCGTCAGCCGGAACGGGTGTGGACAGCGACTTACGGCGCGTGGGCCGACGAGCTCCCGCACGGCACACCGATCAAAGCCACGAGCTCAGTGGTTCGCGTCTACGCGCGCGAGGAGCACTTGATCCCACGCACGTACGTCGTCCTCGACAACGCGCGTCTGCACGAACTCCCGGACACGGTCACTGTCCTCCCACGCCCAGTCGAGGCGCGGTACACGTTCAACGCCACCGGCGCGCGTAAAGGCCGTGCGGAGCAAACGGCCGTAGGAACGGTCATCGAGTCGGACAGCACCGAGACGACGTTGATGGATTGGCGCAACGGCGACACGTTCCTCTACACGGTCCCCCTGGGTGACAACCGAGTCCTCGTCGAGGAGACCTGTCTGGCCGGCCGGCCCGCGACGCCGCTCGGCGAGCTCCGCCGCCGTCTCCACACGAGGCTCACTCCCGGCGCGGAGGAGGAGCGGGTCCGCTTCCCCCTGGACGCGCCGAAGGCCGACGGTCTCGCGTTCGGCGCGAGCGCGGGCTTCATCCACCCCGCCACCGGCTACAGCGTCGCCACGTCGCTGAACCTGGCGCCGAAGGTCGCTCAGGCCGTCAAGGCGGGAGAGGACCCGCAGCGCGTCATCTGGTCGCGGAAGGCGCGGGTCGTGCACGCCATGCGCCGCCGCGGGCTGGAGGCGCTCCTGCGCATGGACACCGAGGAGACGCGGGACTTCTTCGAGATCTTTTTCCAACTCGACGCGAATCATCAGCGCGCCTACCTCTCCGGTAGAGAGGACGTGAAAGGAATGATGGCGGCCATGCTGGCTTTGTTCGGCGCCGCGCCGCGCGGGCTGAGGGCGAAGCTGATCTTTTAGCCAACTCCCGGCGTGAGCTGGGGATCACCGAGCGCAGCCGCACTGTGGCGTCTCGCCGCCGGGCTCGTGAACACCTGGTTAACCCCCTTGGTGACAAGTCGTTCGCACCGGCACGATAAAAGGCGTGCCCGCATTGCTGGATGACGTCAGGTTCGCCTTCCAGCCGCTGTTCAACCTGAACACCGGGGGCGTCGTCGCGGTGGAGGCCCTGGCCCGGCCGCACGACGGCAGCGTGCAGGATCTCCTCCAAGCCGCCTTCCAGGCCGGTCTCCTGGCCAACGCCGACGTCGGACTGGCGTGCCGCGCCATCCGGTCCGCGGCCGACTTCGACCTGATGCTGCCGCTGCACGTGAACCTCCTCGCGCTCACGATCGCGGACAAACCCGAGGTCATGGGCCCGCTCTACGGCGCGCTCCGGGACGCGCGGCGCTCCCCCGACAGCATCGTCATCGAGATCGGCGAGCCGTACTCGCGCGCCAACCGCGGTCGTCTCGCCCGCGGGATGCAGACGTTGCGCAACAACGGCTTCCGCATCGCGCTCGACTGCGTGGGCGAGGGTGACGTGCCGCTCGGGCTGCTGACCAGCGCTTCCCCCGACTTCATCAAGCTCGACCGCGAGATCGTCCGCTCGTTGCCCGGTGACGCCGCGAGGGGCGCGCTGGTGCGGTCGCTGGTGCACCTCGGCGAGTACACGGGCGGTCAGGTCGTCGCCGAGGGCGTCGAGACCGAGGCGGAGCTGACGTACCTGCGCAGACTAGGAGTGGGGCACGCGCAGGGCAGGTACCTCGCTCCCCCGCAGCGGCGCCCGGCCGTGAACGCCCGGATCGCGCCCGAGGCCGTCACGGAGACCGGCGAGATCCGGCGCAGCGCCACCGGCCCCAGGGTCACCGACTTCCTGCACCCCGCGACGACCTTGCCCGAGAACGCCACGAGCGAGGAGGTGCGCGAGATCCTCGCGACGCAGCCGTCGATCACCGGTGTCGTGCTGGTCGACGACGAGGGGCGCCCGCGGTGGTCGGTGGACCGCAACCGGTTCCTGATCGCGGTCACCGGGCCGTACGGGCACGCGTTGCACGCCAAGCGCGAGGCGGCGCGTCTCGCGGACAAGCCGCACATCATCGGCACGGAGGCGTCGGCGCTCGACCTTCTCGACGTGGTGGCTGGTGCGAACCGTGAGCGCACCAACGACGACCTCATCGTCGTGGACCACAACGAGCGGTGCATGGGCGTCGTGCGTGTAGCGGACGTGGTTCGTGGTGTGGCTGAGCTCAAGGTGGAACAGGCGGCCGCGTTGAGCCCGCTCACGCGTCTGCCGGGCAGCGACGCCGTGGCGAAGGAAGTGGAGCGGCGCATCGGGGCCGGCGAGATCTTCGCGATCTCGTGGCTGGACGTCGACGGCTTCAAGCTGGTCAACGACACGGTCGGGTTCGCGGCGGGTGACGACCTGATCCGCGAGATCGGGCACGACCTGGCGGACCTCGCGCACGCGTTCCCCGGTGTGCACGTCGGGCACGTCGGCGGCGACGACTTCCTGATTCTCGCCGGGCTCGACGAGACGGTTCCGCTGAGTGCGCGTCTGCTCGACAAGCCATACACGGCGGAGGGACGACACGTGACCCTCTCTCTTGCGACCCTTATCTGTGCCCCGGGGTCAGTGGGGTCGTATCGCGAGGTGTCGCGGTTGCTGGCGCCAGTGAAGGAACACGCGAAGTCGCTCGCCGGGTCCAGCTGGGTCATGGGCCGGCCGGGCAGCGATCGACGCGACGTGCTGCGCGGTGTCGCGCAACGAGCGGTGAGCTGACAAGTACAACCAAACGCCTCCTGTGCGGCCCTTCGATTACTCATAGCATCGAGGGCGCTACTCAGTGCACTGGAGGTTCGGCGTGCAGGTCGGCAGCAGAGCTCAAGCGGTACCCGCGCAACGCACGAGCATGGATGGCCTTCTCACCGTTGGTGTGGAAGAAGAATTCGTCCTCGTCGAGGCCTCCACGGGTCATTTGGCCAACCGTGCCAACGAAGTGCTCGCCGGAGCCGACCGATTCCAGGTGGACCTGCAAGAGGAAATCGCGCAGTACCAGGTGGAATCGGCGAGCGGCATCTGCACCGACATGGGCGTGCTGCGCGAGGAGCTGGCCACCGCGCGCCGTGCGCTGATCGAACGGGCCGCGCGCCACGACGCCCGGCTCGCCGCGACCGGGACACCGGTGCTGGGGCTGACGATGCCCACGCCGCTGACGAACTCCCCGCGCTACCACCGGATGGCGCAGGAGATGGGCGCGCTCACCAACGACCTCGCGATCTGCGGCTGCCACGTGCACGTCGGCCTGCCCGACGACGAGTCGAAGATCTTCGTGAGCAACCACCTGCGCCCGTGGCTGCCGGCGTTGCTGGCACTGGGCGCGAACTCGCCGTACTGGCTCGACCGCGACACCGGCTACGCGAGCTGGCGGTACGTGGTCTGGAACCGTTGGCCCACTTCGGGTGCGCCGCCTCACTTCGACAACGCCACCGAGTACTACACGGCACGGGATGAGATCGTCGCGAGCGGCGCGGCGATCGACGCGGGGATGCTCTACTGGGACATCCGCCTCTCCGCACACCACCCCACGCTCGAGCTGCGGGTGTCCGACGTCGCGCCGACGGTCGAGGAAGCGGTTCTGATGGCCGCGTTGGTGCGCGGAATCGCTGCCACCGCACTGAGTTCTGGCACGGTGCCCGTTCCGATCCCGCCGCACCTGCTGAGGGTCGCGCTGTGGCGTGCGGCGCGCGACGGCCTGGAGGGCTTCGGGCTCGACCCGGTGACCGGTGCGCCGACACCGATGTCGACGATCGTGGCGTCGTTGCTGCGGTGGATCCGCCCGGCACTGGAGTTCGCCGGCGACTACCAGATGGTGAGCGACGCCATCGACAGGCTGCTGCTCGACGGCACGGGAGCGGCTCGCCAGCGCCGTGCGTTCGCGCGGCGCGGCCGGCTGGACGACGTCGTGGGCCTGCTGGTCGCGCAGACGGCGCCGGTCTGAACTGCGGACCGGTCCGGACGGGCGGATGCTGGGGTCCTTCGGAAGGAGGACGTCGTGACGACAGCACGCGAGATCATGCACCCCGGCGTGCAGTGCGTGGGCGAGGACGCGAACCTCGTCGAGGCGGCCAGGATGATGCGGGACCTCGACGTCGGCTCACTGCCGATCTGCGGCAAGGACGACCGGCTGCACGGCATCATCACCGACCGCGACATCGTGACCAGGGCCGTGGCCGCCGGTCTGGACCTGGAGAAGACGACGGCCGGCGAGTTCGGGTGCCACGTCCACTGGGTGGACGCCTCGGACCCCGTGTCGCAGGTGCTGAAGACCATGGAGGACCACCAGATCCGGCGGGTACCGGTGATCGAGGACCACCGGCTGGTCGGCATGGTGTCGGAGGCGGACCTGGCGCGGCACCTGCCGGAGGGCCAGCTGGCGTCGTTCGTGGAACGCGTCTACGCCTGACCGTGTTCGAGTACCGGGTGTCGCCTGACGCCCTGGCCAGCGGCGCTTCGGCGAGGCGGCGGGCGAGTCCGGGGATCAGGCGCTCCCCGGCCAGTTCCGGCGGCACGAACTCGTAGGACCTCAGCTCCTCCGCCTGGAGCCGGATGGGGTCGCGGGTGGTGAGCGTGCCGCCGTCGAAGATGAACAGGACGCGGTCGTGGCCGTCCTGGGGCGCCCAGTCGGCCACGAGCAGACGGCCGGGCTCCCGCTGGAGGCCGAGCTCTTCCTCCACCCTGCTGATGTGATCCACGAGCACTTCGCAGTCGGTCGTCCCGCCAGGATTCGAACCTGGGACCTACCGCGTATCAGACGGACGCTCTCACCGGGCTGAGCTACGGGACGGGTGGAAGACGAGGGTGTCGAACCCTCCAGGGCGATCTTGCAAGGATCACCTGCGCGCCGGCGCGTCCCCCTTGTTCGGTTGTGTCGTACCCCTACCAGGATTCGAACCTGGACCGGACGCGTTCTGAGCGCGTTGCCTCTTCCGTTGGGCCACAGGGGCGAGCGATCGCTTTGTTTCCGCACCGACGGAAGGAGTCGAACCCTCGGGAAACTGTTTTGGAGGCAGTTCCGCTTCCGAAGCTCGTCGGCATTCGCTGACAGGGCAAAAAAGAAACCGCCCAGGTTTCCCTTGGGCGGCTCCGAGGTCATGACCTGGGGATCAGGTCATGGCGTGGAGCCCCACGCCAGCGCCAGCAGACCGCCGGCGATGAGGGCGAGAATTCGCCATCCCGCAAGCTCCGCCTTGGCAAGCATGTCTTCCTCCGGTTGATCCGAGTCGGTCGTGATGAGATCAAGCTATGTGACGGTTGCGCGGCTGTGCAACGCATTTAAGGCGGCTCTCACCCTCGTTCCAGATAGTGGATCCGCCTTTCGGTGACGCGCACGGCGGGTGTGCGCGAGGCCTGAACGGCGAAAGGCGCGCACCCCGGAAGAGGATGCGCGCCGTTCAGGCGAAAGCCGTATCAGACGGTGAAGCCGAGCGCCCGCAGCTGCTCGCGGCCGTCGTCGGTGATCTTCTCCGGGCCCCACGGCGGCATCCACACCCAGTTGATGCGGAAGTCCGACACCAGGCCACCTCCCGTGCCGCCGGTCAGGGCCGCTCGGGTCTGGTCCTCGATGACGTCGGTCAGCGGGCAGGCCGCCGAGGTGAGCGTCATGTCGATGGTGGCGACGTTCTTGTCGTCGACGTGGATGTCGTAGACGAGGCCGAGGTCGACGACGTTGATGCCCAGCTCGGGGTCCACGACGTCGCGCATGGCTTCTTCCACGTCGTCCAGTGCGGCGACGTCAGCCTTGGGCTCGAAGACCGGCATGCCTTCGGCTCCCCGGACCACTTCTTCGGTGCTCATGCTGCTCCCTGGCTCCGTGCTACTGCGTCTTTGAAGGCCATCCAGCCCAGCAGCGCGCACTTCACGCGCGCCGGGTACTTCGCGACACCGGCGAAGGCGATGCCGTCTTCCAGGACGTCCTCGTCGGGCTCCACCTTGCCGCGGCCCTGCATGAGCTCGACGAACGCGTCCATCTTCTCGAACGCCTCACCCACCGGCTTACCCACGACCAGGTCCGTCAACACCGAGGTCGACGCCTGGCTGATCGAGCAGCCCTGGCCGGCGTACGAGACGTCCTTCACGACGTCGTCGACGACGTGCACGCGCAACGTCACCTCGTCGCCGCAGGTCGGGTTGACCTGGAACGACTCGGCGTCGTACGGGTCGCGCAGGCCTCGGCCGTGCGGGTTCTTGTAGTGGTCCAGGATGATCTCCTGGTACATCTGCTGGAGCTGCATCAGGCCACCCCGAAGAACTTCTGCGCCTCGCGGACGCCGTCGACCAGCGCGTCCACCTCGTCCATCGTGTTGTACAGGTAGAACGTCGCGCGCACCGACGACTGGGCGTTCAGGCAGCGGTGCAGCGGCCACGCGCAGTGGTGGCCGACGCGCACGGCGATGCCCAGGCTGTCGAGCACCTGGCCGGCGTCGTGCGGGTGGACGCCCTCGACCTCGAACGGCACGGCGCCGCCCCGGGCGACCGCGTCCTGCGGGCCGATCAGGCGGACACCCTTGATGCCTGAAAGACCTTCGAGCGCCGCGACGGTCAGCGCGTGCTCGTGGGCGTTGATCCGCTCCATGCCCACGACCGAGAGGTAGTCCACCGCGGCACCCAGGCCGACGGCCTGCGACGTCATCGGCGAACCGGCCTCGAAGCGCTGCGGCGGCGGCGCGAACGACGAGCCCTCCATCTTCACCAGCTCGATCATCGAGCCGCCGGTAATGAAGGGGGGCAACGCCTCCAGCAGCTCACGGCGTCCGTAGAGGACACCGATGCCGGACGGGCCGAGCATCTTGTGGCCGGAGAACGACGCGAAGTCGACGCCGAGCGCGTGGAAGTCGACCGGGCTGTGCGGGACGGACTGGCACGCGTCCAGCACGGTCAGCGCGCCGACCTTCCGCGCCGCCGCGACGAGCACGTCGACCGGGTTGATCACGCCGGTCACGTTCGACTGGTGCGTGAACGCGACGACCTTCGTGCGCGGCGTGATCACGCTGTCCACATCGGACAGGTCGAGACGACCGTCCTGGGTCAGCGTGAACCACTTGAGGGTCGCGCCGGTGCGCGAGGCGAGCTGCTGCCACGGAACGAGGTTCGCGTGGTGTTCCATCTCGGTCACGACGATCTCGTCGCCGGGGCCGACCACGAAGCGCGAGGCCTCGGGGCCGGACGTGGCGGCGTTGCCCATCGCGTACGCCACGAGGTTGAAGCCCTCGGTGGCGTTCTTGGTGAACACCAGCTCGCCGAAGTCGGCGCCGACGAAGTCCGCGATGCGCTGACGCGCACCCTCGTACTCGTCGGTCGCTTCCTCTGCCAGCTGGTGGGCGCCCCTGTGGACAGCGGCGTTGTGCTGTTCCAGGAACGCGCGTTCCGCGTCCAGAACCTGCGCCGGGCGTTGCGAGGTGGCGCCGGAGTCCAGGTAGACCAGGCGCTTCCCGTCACGAACGGTGCGAGACAGGATCGGGAAGTCCGCCCTCAGGGCGGCTACGTCCAATGGTGCTGCGGTGGTGGTCACAGCGCCTCCTCTCAACACCTGGTAACGCTAGGAAAGGGCTGCGGCTTCCTTGGATCCGGTGTACTTCACGTAACCCTCGG
>NZ_DATLEC010000196.1:0-22189 GCF_035525475.1 Lentzea sp.
CCGCGTGCCGCGTGTGGTCGTACCGGTGCGTGATCACCGGTGCGAGGTCGAGGCCGCGCTGCAGCAGCACGGTCATCGAGTACCAGGTCTCGAACATCTCGCGGCCGTAGATCCCCTTGATGTGCAGCATCTTCAGCACGATGCTGCTCCAGTCCACGGAGAACTCGTCCGCGGGCAGGCCCAGCATCGCGATGCGGCCGCCGTGGGCCATGTTCGCGATCATGTCGCGCATCGCGACCGGCTTGCCGGACATCTCCATGCCGACGTCGAAGCCCTCTGCCATGCCGAGCTCGGCCTGCGCGTCGGCGATCGTCTTCTCGGCGACGTTCACCGCGAGGTCGACGCCGACCTTGCGCGCGAGGTCCAGCCGGTGCTCGGAGATGTCGGTGATGACGACGTTGCGCGCGCCCGCGTGCTTCGCGACGGCGGCGGCCATGATGCCGATCGGGCCGGCGCCCGTGATGATCACGTCCTCGCCGATGACGGGGAAGCTCAGCGCGGTGTGCACGGCGTTGCCGAACGGGTCGAAGATCGCGGCCACGTCCAGGTCGACCTGCGTGCGGTGCACCCACGCGTTCTGCTCGGGCAGCACGACGTACTGCGCGAACGCGCCGTTGGAGTGCACGCCGAGACCACGCGTGTTGGCGCACAGGTGGCGGCGGCCGGCCTTGCAGTTGCGGCACTTCCCGCACACGAGGTGGCCCTCGCCGCTGACCAGGTCACCCGGCTTGACGCTGGTGACGGAGGCGCCCACCTCGACGACCTCGCCGACGAACTCGTGCCCGATGACGAGCGGCGCCTCGATGGTGGAGGCGGCCCAGTCGTCCCACGAGTCGATGTGCAGGTCGGTGCCGCAGATACCGGTGCGCAGCACCCTGACCAGCACGTCCGCCGGTCCGGGAGTGGGGTCCGGGACGTCGGTCAGTTCGAGGCCGGGCCCAGCGGCGACCTTGACGAGAGCCTTCATACGGGAAGTCTCACCCTCTGCTGCTTGTGCAGTCCATCAGGACTTTCTGAAGTTCTTGTGCAGCTCAGCTTCATTGGTGATGTTGCGCACCATGCCGCCGAACACGACGCCGTGGAACGGCCAGACGGCCCACCAGTAGATCTGCCCGGTGAGCCCTTTGGGTACGAACACGGCACGTTGGCGGTAAGTGGAACCGTGCCCCTCGTTGGCCGCCACTCGAAGCTCCAGCCACGCCTTCCCGGGCACCTTCATCTCGGCACGGAGGCGCAGCAGGCGCCCGCGTTCGATCTCCTCGACCCGCCAGAAGTCGAGCGCCTCCCCGACCTGCAACCGCTGCGGATCCCGCCTGCCGCGCCGGAGCCCGACTCCGCCGACCAGCCGGTCCATCCAGCCGCGGACGGCCCAGGCCAGCGGGAACGAGTACCACCCGCGTTCGCCACCGATGCCCTCGACGACCTCCCAGAGCCGTTCGGGCGTCGCATTCGTCCGCCGCTCGCGTTCGTCGGTGTAGACGGAACCGCCGGACCAGTCGGGGTCGGTCGGCAACGGCTCACTCGGCGCGCCGGGCAGGGACGCACCCGACCAGCGCGTCTCGACGTCGGCGTCGCGAATCTTGGTCAGCGCCAGCTCGACCGCCTTGTCGTAGCCGACGTTCTCACCGGGCAGCACCTCGTGGATGTCGTTCTCCCGGCACACGACCTCGTGCACCAGCGACTCGATCAACGGCCTCGCGATCGACTTCGGCACGGGCGTGACGACGTTGACCCAGTGCGACGACAGACCGGGCGTCAGCAGCGGCACCGGCAGCACACGGCGCTTGGGCAGCCCGGCCACCCCGGCGTACCGGAGCATCATCTCCAGGTACGTGAGGACGTCCGGCCCGCCGATGTCGAACGTCCTGTTCGTGTGCTCGAGCGTCGTAGCGCCGACCAGGTAGCGCAGCACGTCCCGCACGGCGATCGGCTGGATCCGGTTGTGCACCCAGCGAGGCGTGACCATGACCGGCAACCGCTCGGTCAGGTACCGCAGCATCTCGAAGCTCGCCGACCCCGATCCGATGATCATCGCGGCCTGCAGCACGATGGCCGGTGTCGTCGACCTGAGGAAGGCCTCGCCGACCTCCTTGCGGGAGGCCAGGTGGGGCGACAGCTCGGTGTTGCCGGGGTGCAGCCCGCCCAGGTAGACGATGCGTCGCACTCCCGCGCGCTCGGCGGCCCGGGCCGTGTTCTCGGCGGCCTTCTTGTCGGCGTCGGCGAAGTCCTTCGACTGCAGCGAGTGCACCAGGTAGTGCACGACCTCGACGTCCCGCATCGCCTCGTCGAGGTCGCCGAGCACGTCCCCGCGCACGATCTCGACGTCACCGGCCCACGGGACGTCGCGCAGCTTCTCCGGCGACCGCACCAGGCACCGCACCTGGTGCCCCTCGGCCAGGAGCCTGGGCACGAGCCTTCCGCCTAGGTATCCGGTCGCGCCGGTCACGAGACATCGCATGCCTCGATCCTGCGGGCTGCGGGGTCCCGCCGCAGATCGAGGACGTGCTCGCGCAGGGGTACCCCCGGCCTGGGATCCCCTCGCATCCCACCGTACCCATCGGGTCCGACAAGATCAGCGAGTCGGCCTCACCGCTTCCGCTTGATCACCACGGACCCGCCGCGCACCGCGCCCCTCAGCTGGAAGTGCGGGCTGCCCACGGCGGAGTTCACCTTGTCCTTCAGCTCACCCGCGGTGATCTCCACGTCGTTGACGTTCACCGACGACCCCGCGGGCAGCAGCAGCTTCACCGAGCCGAACGACACGTCGAGGTCGACGTCGACGACCTCCGGCACGTCGGCCGCGGTGAAGTCGAGGTTCGTGCTGCCGAGGGTGTTGCGGATGACGAGCTCGCGCGGCACGACCCAGTGGCCCTTGCGGGTCGTGGTGCCCATCGTGTTCTTCAGCTCGGTCCTGGCGTGCGCCAGCTCGTTGTTGACCATGCCGGGCAGGTCGACCAGGACGCCGTTCAGGTCGGCCCTGGTCTTCGCGCCGAGCGCGGTGTCCGTGCGGACGGTGAACTCGTCCAGCGTGATCATGCCGCGGCCCACCGCCTTGTTCAGCAGGGTGACGACGTGCTCGCGTTCCGCGTCGGACACGCGTAAGTCTCTGGGGTCCGTCATTTCTGTGCCTCCGGTTCGGCGTCGAGACCGTGTTCGATGGCATAACGCGCCAACTCCACCCGGTTGTGCAGTTGGAGTTTGCGCAAAGTCGACTGGACGTGGTTTTCGACCGTGCGGTGGGAGATCACCAGGCGGTTCGCGATCTGCCGTGCGGTCAGGCCCTTGGCCACCAGCCGCAGCACCTCGGTCTCCCGGTCGGTGAGCTGCGGCTTCTCCTCCGAGTCGTCGGGCGCGGCGGCCATGCGCCGGTACTCGCCCAGCACCAGGCCCGCCAGGCCCGCGGTGAACACGGCGTCGCCGGCCGCGGTGCGGGAGACGGCCTCGACCAGTTCCTCGGAGGACGCGGACTTCACCAGGTAACCCGAGGCGCCGGCCTTCACGGCCTGAAGGACGTCGTCGTGCTCGCCGGACGCGGACAGCACCAGCACGCGCGTGTCCGGCAGTTCGCTGGTGATCAGCAGCGTGGCGTCGACGCCGGAGAGCTCGCCGAGGTTGAGGTCCATCAGGACCACGTTGGGCCGCACCGCCTTCGCGATGCGCACCGCCGAAGGTGCGTCGCCCGCGGTCGCCACCACCTCGAAGCCCCGCTCCTGGAGGTCGCGCGCCACGCCTTCGCGCCACATCGGGTGGTCGTCCACGACCATCACCGAGACCGTCATCCTGCCGCCCCCTTCCTGAACACCCGAACCTCCCATTCCGTGCCCTCCCCCGGCCCGGTCTGGAGCTCGAGCGTCCCGCCGAGCGACTCCACCCGGCCTTTGATCGACTTCTCGATTCCCATCCTGCCTTCCGCGGCAGCCGACGCGATCCTGCCTTCGGGGATGCCGGGACCGTCGTCACGGACACTCAACACGATCTCCTGCCCCAGGTCTTCGAGCAGCACCCACGCCCGCGCGTCCTCACCGGCGTGCTTGTCCACGTTGGACAAGGCCTCGCGCACGAGCGACGTGAGCTCGCCCGCCGCGGCTGCGGCGAACATCACCTGCGTCGCGGGCGTCGACACCTGGATCCGCGGCGTGGCGAGGAGCTGCAGGCCGGGCCGCAGGTCGATCTCTCCATCCACAGTGGAGTCGGTGGGCGCGGCGGCGACGAGGTTCCGCAGTGCGACCTCCTGCTCGCCGGCCATCTCGGCCAGTTCGGCCGCCTCGCCGCCGACCTCCAGGCCGCGTTTGCGCACGCGGGCGAGGACTTGCAGCACGCTGTCGTGGATCGACCGGGCGAGCCGTTCGCGCTCCGCCGTCGCCGCTTCGGCCCTGAGCGCCTGGGCGAGCAGCACCGCCGAACGCCGTGCCGTGGCCGCCGCCATGCCGACGATCATGCCCGCGCCGCCCAGCAGCACGACGTCGCGCAGCAGGTCGAGGCTGGGAACGCCCTTGCTGAGATAGGTGGAGAGACCGACCGCGAGCCCACCCGCGAGGCCCGCGTACGCCCCGCCGAGTGCGCCCAGCGCCACCGCCGGCACGCACGCCCAGATGGTGGTGATGAGCGGGACGTTCAGGGTCAGCAGCTGGTGGTCGGACATGATCAGCGGCGACAGCGACATGAGCCCGCAGGTCAGGACCAGGTCGGTCAGCACGACCGGCCACCGCCTGCCCCACGTCGTGCTGTAGGCGCGGCTGGTGAACACGGACCACAGCGCCATCACCCCGAGGGTGGTCCACGCGAGCCACGGCCGGATGTAACCGGAATGGTTCGCGATGACGTTCGCCGCCGCGAACAGAAATGTGACTATGCGTAGCGCAATTGTCCCGCGCCACAGAGGCGTGGCCGGGTCGTCGATCACTTTCGTCACACGTTCGGCAGGCTGTGCGGGCACGCTGTGCTCCTTTCGGACACCATCCTGCCGCGAGAACGTGTGCTGGCTAACCCCCAGGTGGCCGTCTTCTGCCGAACGGAGGAATGTGCGACGCTCTCCGGGTTCAGGTGGGGAGGGCATACAGGTGCGCGACTGGCCGATTTGGACACTGCGGCGGCCCGCGCTCTGCTACTGGATCCTGGTCGACGTGGCCGCTCTGGCCACCGTGACCTGGACGATCATCTCCTCCGATACGCCACTGCCGTCCGAGGTCGCGAGGTTCGCCGCCATCGCGGGAACGGCGGGCGCGGTGATCATCGGCAGCTCCATCTACAGCCACCGCCTGGGCGAGACCGAGCGCAACCCGTGGGCCGCGCACCTCTCCTACCTGACGGCGGGCGTCCTCGCCCTGCCGCCGAACCTGCTGGTGCTGCTCCTGTTCGGCCCGGCCCTGCACTGCCTGCTGGCGCAACGCCCGGAGACCTACCGCTGGGTCTACACCCTGAGCGCCACGGCCCTGTCCGTCTTCGCCACCCGCTACCTGCTCGGCTGGACCGACCCGCACGCGAGCCTGGTGCTCATGGTGGGCGGCGCGGTCGTGCTGCTGGCACTGAGAGCGGCCCTGATCGCGTTCGGCCTGAAGCTGCGCAACCCCGCCGCCACCTTCGAGGAGAACGTCGGCGAACCGATCGACGTCATCCTCGGCGTCGTCGCGGTGTCCATCGGCGGCCTCATGGGCTGCGTCGCCCAGACGAACGCCATCCACGCGCTGATCGCCGGCCCGTCCCTGGCACTGCTGGAACGAGCCGCCCAACTCCCGCAGTGGCGCCGCTCGGCCCAGCACGACGCCAAGACCGGCCTCGCCAACGCCGTGCACTGGGACAGCCGGGCCCGCTACGAACTGACCAAGGGCGCCGACCGCACCCGCCCCATGGCCGTGATGCTGCTGGACCTCGACCACTTCAAGCGCGTCAACGACGAGGTGGGCCACCTGGCGGGCGACGCCGCCCTGGCCGCGATCTCGCTGCTGCTGCGCGGCACCGTCCGCCGCGGAGACCTGGTCGGCCGGTTCGGCGGCGAGGAGTTCGTCGTGCTCCTGCCCGACGCCACCCCGGACGTGGCGGAGTCGGTGGCCGAACGCGTCCGCAAGGCCGTGGCGGACCTGACCGTGCCGACGATGGCGACCGACGGCAAGCCGCACGAGCTGTGCGGGCTGACCGTGTCCATAGGAGTCGCCACCACGACGCGGTTCGGGTACGAGCTGCCGGACCTGCTGGTGGCGGCGGACGCCGCGCTGCTGGCGGCGAAGGCCTACGGCCGCAACCTCGTGTCGATGGCCTAGAGCTTCTCGACCCGTTTGCTCGTGTCGTCCTTCGGCGCCGTGTCCTGAGGATTCAGCACGTCCACCTTCTCCGGCTTCTGCACCGCGTCCGCGTCGGACAACAGCGACCGGATCCCGGAGTTCAGCACCGCGAGCAACGGCACGGCGAGCAGCGCGCCGGCGATGCCGCCCACGACCAACCCCGCCGCGATCGCCAGCACCACGGCCAGCGGGTGCAGCTTCACCGCGCGCCCCAGCAGGATCGGCTGCAGCACGTGCGACTCCAGCTGCATCACGCCGATGAGCACGGCGAGCACCACGAGGGCCGCGATCGGGCCGTTGGTCACCAACGCGACCAAGACCGCGATGGCGCCCGTGAACACCGCACCGATGATGGGGATGAACGCGCCGAGGAACACCAACGCCGACAGCGGTACGACGAGCGGCACGCCGATGATCGCCAGGCCGATGCCGACACCGACGGCGTCCACGACCGCGACTGCTGCCGTTGCGCGCACGTAGGAGACGAGAGAGCTGAAGCCGCGACGGCCGGCCACGTCGACGCGCTGGCGCACGTCGCGAGGGACCGCACGGGTCACGAAGCGCCAGATCCCGTCGCCGTCGTGCAAGAAGAAGATGAGGGTGAACAGCGCCAGCAGCAGTCCGGTCAGGGCCTCGCCGACGGTCGCGGCGGTGGTGAGCGCGCCGGACGTGATCTCGGCCTGGTTCTCCTTGATCGTCTTGACGATGTCGTTGAGGTAGTTCTGCAGCTGCTGGTCCGACAGGTGCGCGGGGCCGTCCTTGAGCCAGCCCTGGATCGCGTCGAGCGAGTTGCCCACCTGCGACTGCAGTTCCGGCAGGCCGCGGGAGAACTCGCTGATCACGAAAGTCAGCACGCCGCCGAGCACGCCGATGCCGATGATCATCATCACGGTCACCGCCACGCCGCGCGGGACCCGCCACTCGACGAGCTTCGAGACCCCCGGCGACAGCAGGGCCGCGAGCAGCAGCGCGATGGCGACCGGGATCACTATCGACGCGACGTAACCCAGGACGTAGGCGACCACGTACAACGCGGCCACCACGACGACGAACCGCCAGCTCAGCGCGGCACTTACTCGTAGCAGCAGCGGAACGCGACTGCTGATCTCCGACTCCGGTGCGCTCACGGGCCTCACGGTAACTGTTCTGCCCCTCGCCAAGGTGGAAGCTGATTGGGGATGATCCGGTTGTTCAGGGGGAGGAACGACAGTGATCAAGCCCGAAGACTTGACCGACGTGGAGCGCCAGGTCGCCGGCGCCTACGCTGGTGGCACCGAGATCGACCTGACCGGGCAGAGCGTGCGCGGCGAGGTGCTCACCGGATTGCTGACCGGCATGTACCGGGTGCCGCGCAGGGGATTACCGGCGCTGCGACTTCGAAACGCCCGGATCACCGGCAAGTTCGAGCTGGAGGGGACCCGCGTCACGCGGGTCATCGACCTCACGCACTGCACGTTCGAGGAGTCGCCCGACCTCCGGATGGCCCGTCTCATCGGGCTCCGGCTCCGCGGCACCCGCGTTCCCGGGTTGCAGGGCCGCAACCTCCGCGTGTTCAGCGACCTCGTCCTCGAGGCCGGCTTCACGTGCACCGGCACCGTCGACCTCACCGACGCGGCCGTCGACGGCACGCTCCGGCTCGCGGGCGCGGTTCTCCGTTCCAACACCGATCACGCCCTCTTGGGCGCACGGCTGCGGGTCAGCGGTTCCGTCCAGGCCATAGCAATGCGGGCCAACGGCGAGGTCCGGCTCCGTGGCGCGACGATCGGCGGCAGCGTCCACCTCGGCGGCGCTCGGCTGGTCAACACGGGACGGGAGGCGCTGGAGGCGTCAGGAATCGTGGTGGCGGGCAACGTCTTCTGCAACGCCGAGGGCGGGCGGTTCACCGTGGACGGGCGGGTGCTGTTCGACGGCGCGCGCGTCGGCGGCAATCTCGAGTTCACCGGCGCCCGCCTGCACTCCACCCACCGCGTCGACCAGGTTCTGGTCCTGCCGCACGGACTGGCGGACGAGGCCGCGACGCTCGTCGCCGACCGCATCAGGGTCGACGGCAACGTCGAGCTGGACGACGGCTTCACGAGCACCGGCACGGTCCGGCTGCCCAACGCGAGCATCGGCGGGTACCTGCGGATGTCCGGCGCGGTGATCGGGCCGCGTGACGTCGCCGAGGAGCTCGCCGGTGACGTCACGAACCGCATCCCCGTCGCGCTGCACGCCGACGGCATGGAGGTCCGCGGCGACGTCGAGGCCCGCAGCGCGGTCAACGGTGCGGGCGTCCGGTCGTTGCCTCTGCAGACCTACGGCCAGGTCCGACTGTCCAACGCGCACATCATGGGCAGCGCCAGCATGTCCGGCGTCTCGCTGCACGGTCCCGGCATCGACGTCCTGTTCGCCGACCGCCTCCGCGTCGGCGGCACGCTGTTCCTGCGCGAGCTGAAGGCCAAGGGCTCGGTCCGGCTGCAGAACGCGAACATCGGCTCCACCCTCGACATGTCCGGCGCCGAGCTGACGCTGCCGCGGCTGCGCGGCAACGGCACCCAGAAGCCGTCGCTCGACGCCCGTGCCATCACGATCGGCAAGGACCTCCTGTGCAGCCGCGGGTTCACCGCGGTCGGCGGCGTGCGGATCAGGCTGGGCGAGGTCGGCAAGATGGCGACGTTCAGCGACTCGCACCTCGGCTCGACGGCCGCGGACATCGCGTTGAACGCCTACGGGCTCACCGTGCACCAGTTCCGCCTGCACATCCCCGCGGGCCAGCAGCCCAGGGGCAAGGTCGTGCTGAGCCGGTTGAAGGCGGTCTCGGTCACCGACGGGCCGGGCCTGTGGGACGCGGAGGGCGGCGTCGCCGTCGACGACTTCGAGTTCGCCGGCATCACCGCCGACCCCGACGTGCCGGTGGAGACCCGGCTCGGGTGGCTGCTCAAGGTGCAGCCCGACTTCGCGCCGGGACCGTACGAACAGCTCGCCGCCGTCTACCAGCAGGGCGGCGAGGAGGAGCTCGCGCAGAAGGTCCAGCTGGAGAAGCAACGCCGCCGCTACTCCGAGCTCGGCAGGGCGGGGCGGGCCTGGGGCCAGATCCAGCGGTGGACCGTCGGCTACGGCTACCGGCCGTGGCTCGCGATCTGCTGGCTCGGCGTGTTCTGGCTCGGCGGCGCGCTGTGGTTCAACTGGCACACGATGGCCAAGCTGAACTCCGACGAGGACCCGGTGTGGAACGCCTGGCTCCTCTCCCTCGACCTGCTGATCCCGATCATCGACTTCGGCCACGACGGGAAGTGGCGGTTCACGGGAGCCTCGCAGTGGATCTCGTCGACGCTGGTCGCGGTCGGCTGGGTGCTCGCGTCGACCGCCGCGGCGGGTGCGGCACGGGTGCTGAAGCGCGTGTGACCGTCACACGATGTAGTTAATCGAACGCTCAGGGCGTGCGTTCGGGGTGGCGGTACTGGCAGAGTCGCCGACGTCGACTTGATCAGTTGATCGTCGGCGAATCCCCTTGAGCGCCACCGAGTAGCGAGGTTCCCGAGTTGTCCTCTGCCGATCCGCGAGCGAAGACGGGAGCGAACGGCATCCGCCGGTTCGCCACCCGAGCGCTGCTCGCTGTCGGTGGTGCGATCGCCGGGACGGCCGTCGCCTGGGCGCTGACCACGTCGGCGGCGCAGGCCGCGGACACGGCGTCCACCGGGGACGGGCAGCAGTTCGACGTCATCAGCAAGATCGTCTCGAATACGGACGAGAAGCTGCCGGCCGTCGCTCCCGCTGCCACCGCGGTGCACAAGATCGACGAAACGCTGCGCACCGAGCACGAGAAAGCTCGTGCGCACCTGCCGGAGGTGCAGGTCTCCGAGACGGTCGAGAAGATCGCCGAACGGATCCTGCCCCAGGTCTCCACGACCGGTCAGTCGCAGGCCCCCGCCACCGAGCGGGCCCTGGACGTGACGTTCCCGGAGACCCCGGCCCCCGCCACCGAGACCGGTCAGTCGCCGGTCGCGAGGGTGGTCACGCAGGTCGCCGGCCCGTCCGGCGCCACGTGGACGGATCTGTTGGAGCACACCGACTTCGCCGTGCTCTCCCAGCAACCGTCCCTGCCCAGCAACCCGTTCCCGAAGCTGCCCGCCCCGGCCCCCGCGCCGGTGCAGTGCACTTCGTGCTCCGACGGTTCTGGTTCTGCGAAGGGCAGCGCGTTCGCTGCTCTCGCTGCGTCCGGCAGTGCTCCCGGCACCTCGGTGACGCGCGCTCTCGCGCCGTCCACCGACAAGGTGACCGTGACGCCGGGCAAGCAGCCCGGTATCAACCCCGACTGATCTCAGCGCGCGGTCCGCGGCAGCCGTCTCCCCTGGCTGTCCGGAAGTCGACCGTCGCGCTTCTTTTCATGCGCTCCTTTCGGTCGATCACCGCGTGCGACTCCCCCGGTGATGACGCGCCCTCCCCTGCGCGTCCGGCCTCGCCCCATGAACCCCCGTCGTCGAGACGGGACATCTGGAAGAAGGAGATCTAATGCAGACCTGGGCAAAGCGCGGACTTCAGACCGCGTTTGTCACTGGTGGTTTGCTGATGCTCGGTACGGGCATCGCTTCTGCTCAGGAGAACGTCGACCCCGACGCCGCACCGTCGGCCGTCGACGTCGCGGCTTCGATCCCCATCAAGGCGGACCAGAACAAGCTCGCCACCCCGGCCAGGGAAGTCACCGTTCCCAAGGTCGACAGGACGGTCAGCACGGACCGCGTGGCCGCCGCGGTGCCCAACCGCACGGCAGCGCCGGTCGCGAACCCGCTGATCCGCCAGGCGAGCCAGAACATGCAGGGCACCGCGTTCCAGAACGTGGTGCGCGGCAACAGGATGCAGGGACACCTGGACGTCCCGATCAACATCTGCGGCAACGCGTTCGCGGTCCTCGCGGACTCCGAGGCGACCGGCGACTGCACGCAGAACACCCACCGCGACGGCAAGATCGCCACCGATGGCGCCGGCCAGTCGCTCGCCGGCAACGTCCTGGCCGTCGACCACGCGCTCCCGGTCCAGGCGACCGGCAACGCGATCGGCGCGGGTGGCACCTCGACCACCAACGGCAAGGCTGAGCAGGTCTCCACGACCGGCGGCGACATCACCACCAACGGCGACAAGGGTTCCCTCTCCGGCAACGTCGTCGCCGAGCGGGGCGCCACCCCGGTCCAGCTCACCGGCAACGGCGTCGGTGCCGCCGGCAACTCCGAGGTCAACTCCACCGCCGACACGTTCGCCTCCTCCGAGGGCGACATCACCACGAGCGGCGACAACAGCTCGATGTCCGGCAACGCCGTGCCGGTCCCGCTCGCCCCGCTGACCGAGGTGAACGGCAACGCGGTCAGCGGTGCCGGCAACTCCACCACCGACTCGGTGCAGACCGGTGCCGCCTACGCCGGTGGCAAGACGGTGACCAGCGGTGACCCGGCCACCCTGGCCGGCAACGTCGCCACGCCCGCCCTGGCGGGCCCGATCACGGTCGACGACAACGCGGCTGCCGCGGGCGGCAACGCGACCGCGATCAGCGACACCACCAACGAGTCGGTCGCCGGCGGCGAGACCTTCACCAACGGTGACGGCTCCACGGCGTCCGGCAACGTGGCCGGCGCGCCCATCTCGCTCCCGGTCGCCGCGGGCGGCAACGGCACGTCCGCCGTCGGCAACGCCCTGACCGACCACTCGAACAAGGCCACCTCGACGGCGGGCGGCAACGTCTTCACCGTCGGCGACAACTCGGTGCTGTCGGGCAACATCGCCGACGTCCCGCCGGCCACCGCCATCGACCTGTGCGGCAACGGCGTCTCGGCCGTGGGCCAGTCCGTGGGCACCTGCGAGAACGACGTCAAGTCGACCACGGGTGGCTACCAGGGCACCCTCGGCAACGACTCCGTCGGCTCCGGCAACGTGGCGCAGACGCCTCTCGCCGCGCCGGTCGAGGCCTACGCCCTGGCGGCCACGGTCGCCGGCCAGGCCACCGGCACCACCGACGAGGTCAAGGACGTCCGTTCGAGCGCCAGGCCGAACACGGAGGACGACCGCGGCACGGCCTCGAGCAACGTCGTCAGCGCGCCCTCCGCCGTCGCTCCGCAGGTCTTCGCCGTCACGGCCGGCGTCGTGGGCAACACCACGTCGGACGCCTCCAACGACACCTCGGTCACCGCGGGCGACGCCCCGCGGGCGACCGGCAAGAAGAGCTCGGTCGCGGGCAACATCGTCCAGGTCCCGACCTCGACGCCGGCCCAGGTCTTCGGCGACGGCGTCACCCTGGTGGGCAACAACGCCACCACGGCCGACAACGCCACCGACATGAAGGCGGGCGGCGACGCCCTCACCACCGGTGAGCACGGCTCCATCGCCGGCAACGTCGTCTCGGCCCCGGTCGCGACCGGCACGCAGGTGCTCGGCTGGTCCGTCGGCGGCGGCAGCAATGTCGACTCCATCGCCACCAACGACCTCGACTCGGTCGCGGGCGGCGACGTCAACAGCAGCGGCGACAAGGGTGCCGTCTCCGGCAACCTGGTCGGCGCGCAGCCGGCCGTGCTCCCGGCCACTCCCGGCAACGCCGTCTCCGCGGCGGGCATCACCACGTCCGACGCGGTCAGCGACACCAACGTCGTGTCCGGTGGCGACAGCGCCTCCAACGCCGACGACGCCTCGGTCTCCGGCAACCTGGTCCACGCTCCCGCCGACGTCTTCGGCGGCGTGTACGCGGACGCGGTCGCGGTGGCGGGCAACGCCACGACGACCACCGACAGGGCGTCCCACACCGAGGCCGGCGGCGACATGGCCACGAAGGGCAGCGGACCGCTGACCGCTCGTGAGACGACCGTCCCGGTCGAGCCGGCCGCCAAGCTCGCGCGCGTCCCCGTCGAGGTCGTCGGCCAGGCGGTCACGACCGGCGTGGACGACGACACGCAGCTCAACGGCGAGGACGAGGGCACCCTGCGTGCCTCGCAGCTCAAGGGCATCCAGCTCCCCAAGGGCGTGGACAGCCTGATGAAGGCCGACGAGATCCCCGCGTTCCACGGCCTCGACAAGCTGCCGCTGAACCTGCTCCCGAACACGGCCGGCCTGACCGGCGTGACGGGCAAGCTGCCCCTCCCGGCCCTGCCCGGCTCGGCGAAGCAGCAGCGCGCCTCCCTGCCGCTGAACGGCGGCACGGCCGGCATCACGCCGAACGTCCAGGGCCTGCCCCTGGGTCAGGTGCTGGAGACCGTGAAGCGCCTGGTCCCGGCCGGTGTCCCGCAGCTCCCGACCGGTGCCGGTCAGCTCCCGCTGGGTGGCGCCAAGCTCCCGACCGGTGCCAGTCAGCTGCCGCTGGGTGGCGCCAAGCTCCCCACCGGTGTCGGCCAGCTGCCGCTGGGCGCCGCCAAGCTCCCGACCGGTGTCCGCCAGCTGCCCTTGGGTGCCACCAAGCGTTCGCTGCCCTCGGTCCCGTCGGTCTCGTCGGTTCCCTCGGTGCCGTCGGTCCCCGGCGTCCCGTCGCTCCCGGTGACCGCCCCGGCCCTGCCGGTGCAGGTCCCCGGCCTGCCCACCGAGCGCTCGCTGCCGGCTCTGCCGGTGAACGGCCCGGCCTCCGTCTCGGGTCTGAACCTGAACCCGACCCAGGGCCTGGTCCCGGCCCCGGCCCCGGTGAAGGAGCGCGCGCTGCCGCAGGACGCCCCGGCGCTCACCATGATCGACCCGGCTCACCTGTTCAACCGCGTGGCCGGTTCGCTGTAACACCCGCAGATCGCAACACCCTCCTCCGGTAAGAAGCTGAGCCCCGGCGACACGACGGTGTCGCCGGGGCTCAGTGCCGTCCGGGGGACGTCAGCCGACCGCGTGAACATCCCCCTCCGACGCCACCAGGACCTCTCCGCCGAACGTCGCTCGCGCCGCGTCGGCGGCGGCTGTGCGGTCGTTGCCAGGCCAGAAGTGCGTCAGCATCAACCGCCGCGCACCCGCCCGCCGCGCCCACTCGCCCGCCCCTGCCGAGGTCATCAGCAGACCCGAGGTGTCGCCGGGCCGGTCGGTGGCCTCGACGACGAACAGGTCCGCGTCGCGGCCGAGCGCGGCCAGCTCGGGCGACGGCCCGGTGTCGCCGGTGTAGGCGAACACGCGCGACGCCTCCAGCCGGACACCCGCGTTCGGCACGAAGTGCGGCAGGTCCGCACCCGTCAGCCGGAACGGGCCCACCTTCCACTCGCCGGGCAGGGTGAAGACGTCGAAGACCTCGGTCAGCGGCACCTCGGGTTCGAGGCCCTGCAGCCGCCGCACCACGCCCGGCGGGCAGTACAACGGCAGCCGCCCGCGCTTCCCGTAGTGGAACATGCGGAACAAACCGTGCAGGTCAGCGCAGTGGTCGGGGTGTTCGTGCGTGATCACCACGGCGTCCGGACCCGACGGCCACAGCTCCAGCAGCCGCGGCAGCGTGCCGTAACCGAGGTCGAGGACGAGCCGGTGGCCGGACTCCTCGACCGCGAACCCGCTGCACGCGCGGCCCGGCTCCGGGTAGGCCCCGCAGCTGCCCAGCACCGTCAGTCGCACTGCTTGCTCAGCAGGATCCCGCGCGGCCCGAACCCCGCTCCGGAGTAGAACGCGAGGGCTTCCTCGTTCGTCGCGAAGATGTTCGCGAACACCAGCGACACCCCGTGGGCAGCGGCGACGCGTTCGGCCTCCGCGACGAGAGCCGCGCCCAGGCCACGACCCCGGTAGCCGTCCAGGACGACGGTGTGGACGTCGGCCGCGCGCCGCGGCACCAGGATCTGGTGGTCCGGCGAGCCGCCGGGGAGCGGCACGACCTCGGCCATGCCGACCACCTCGCCGTCGAGCTCGGCCACCGAGATCAGCGCGCGCCCGACGACGTCCTCGAAGTACCCGCGCACCGCCGTCTCGTCCGGGATCCGGAAGAGCTCCGGGTCGAGCTCGACGTGCCGTTCGGCGTTGGCCAGGCGCAGCCTCACCAGGGCGGGCACGTCCCCGCGCTCGGCCGGCCTGATCAGTGGATCTTGCATGTGCCCATTCTCGTGGATCAGCTCAGCGGTGCGGGCACGGCTTTCTCGGCGGCGCGGCTCGTCCGCTCCCAGGCGGCCCAGGTGTCCATGCGCCGCCGGGAGATGTCGAAGGCGACGTCGTAGACCATGCTGCCGAGCAGCAGCCGCGACGGCGGGTCATCGCTGTCGACCAGGGTCATCACGGCTTCGGCGGCGAGGTGCGGCTCGCTGTCGACGGACCCCTCCGCCCACTGCTTCTCGAGCTCGGCGCGCAGCGGGTCGTAGACGGGGTTCGGGCTGGTCGCCCTGCTGCTCGTGTAGAGGTCGGTCCAGTATCCACCCGGCTGCACGATGGTGACCTTGACCCCGAACCGCGCCGCCTCGGCGGCGAACGCCTCGCTCATGCCCTCCAGCGCGAACTTGCTGGCGCTGTAGAGCCCGGTGCTCGGGAACCCGCCGAGCGCGCCGATGCTGGAGATCTGCAGGACGTGCCCGCCTCCGCCGGCCCGCAGCCGCGGCAGCACGGCCTGGCTGACCCACAACGCGCCGAAGAAGTTGACCTCCATCTGGGCGCGCGCCTCCGCTTCGGTGAACTCCTCCACCATCCCCGTGAACAGCGCGCCGGCGTTGTTCACGACGACGTCGAGCCTGCCGAACCGCTCGACCGCCTGCTCGACGACGTCGAAGACCGCCGACCGGTCCGTGACGTCCAGCGGCAGCGCCACCAGGCGGCCGGGGTGCTCGGCGGCGAGGTCGCCGAGAGGTGAGACGTCTCGTGCCGCGGCGACGACCCGGTCGCCCGCACGGAGCGCGGCCTCGGTGAACGCGCGGCCGAGGCCACGGCTGGCACCGGTGATGAACCAGACGCGTGAAGTCGCTGAGGCTTCCATCGGGGCTCCCTTGGCTGAGCGAGACGAGACGGTCCGTCTCGTTGATGAGCGTCAGCATGCCACGAGTTCGGTCGTCTGACAAGACGGACCGTCTCGTCTCGTCAGCTGCTAGCATGGCGACGTGAAGAGCCCGGATCCTGCTCGCCGCAGCGAGACCGCGCGGCGAGCCATCCTCACCGCCGCCATCGACCTGGTCGGGGAGGTGGGCTACCCGAAGCTCGGCATCGAGGCCATCGCCCAGGCCGCCGGCGTCGGCAAGCAGACGATCTACCGGTGGTGGTCGTCGAAGGGCGCGTTGCTCTTCGACGCCTTCCTCACCTTCGCCGGCGAGGGCGAGGCCGCGGCGTTGCCCGACACCGGCGACCTGGCCGCCGACCTGAAGCTGGTCCTGCGGGCCACCGCCGACGAGTTCGGCGACCCGCGCCAGGACCTGGCCATGCGGGCGATGCACGTCGAGATCGTCAACGACCAGGCCCTGGCCGCCGAGTACCTGGAGCGCCTGGACGGACCGATGCGAGAGCGGAAGGCGGAACGCCTGCGCGCCGCCGTCCGCGCGGGTCAGCTCGCCGGGGACGTCGACATCGAGGTGGCCGTCGACATGATCTGGGGGCCGGTCCTCAACCGGTGGCTGCACCGGACCGGCCCGCTGACCCACGAGTACGTGGACCAGGTGGTCGACACGGCCCTGCGCGGGCTCCAGCCTCGTTAGGCCGGTGGCGTGAAGAAGTTGACCAGGTTGCCGTCCGGGTCGCGGAACAGCAGGGAGCGGTTGCCCCACGGCATCGTGGTCGGCTTCTGCACCACCTCGACGTCGGCCAGCCGTTCGTAGTCGGCGTCGACGTCGTCCACGCGGAACTCGATGATCACCGTCCGGTTCGACTCGGGCACCGCCGCCCCGGCGCCGAACAGCGCCATCGTCTCGGCACTGCCGATGGCCAGGGTGAACGAGTCGCCCACGAGCTCGGCGAACTGCTCGCTGCGCCACCGCACCGGAAGGCCGGTGGCGCGTTCGTAGAACTCGGTGAGGCGGGCGACGTCATGGGTGATGACGCGGAGGGAAACGAGCTGCACAGCGTGTCCTTTCTCGGGGAACACCGGACACGCTAAAAGCAATACTGGACAGGATCCGCCCGGTATCCGCACGATCTTCGGGTGACCCGTCCGATCGCCCGCGTGCTGGCCCTGCTGGAGATCCTCCAGAGCGGTGGCACCCGCACCGTCGCCGAGCTGGCCGAACGCCTGGACGTCGACGAACGCACGGTCCGCCGCTACGTGGACCGCCTGCTCGACCTGGACATCCCCGTCCGCTCGGTCCGCGGCCGGTACGGCGGCTACCGCCTGGCGCCCGGCTACCGGATGCCACCGCTGATGCTCAGCGACGAGGAAGCGCTCGCCGTCCTGCTGGGCCTGGTCACGGGCCGGCGTTCCGGGCAGATCACCACCTCGGTCGCGGCCGTCGAGAGCGCGGTGGCGAAGGTCCGGCGAGTGCTGCCCGCGGCGCTCGGCCCCCGGCTGGACGCGCTGCTGGAGACCACCGACTTCACCGCTCCCGCTCGTTCACCGCTCACGGTGGACGCCGACGTCCTGCTCACCGTCGCCGGAGCGGCACGGGACCACCGGCCGATCGCGCTCGCCTACCTCGCAGGTCACGGCGGTGCGAGCGAGCGCGTGGTCCACCCGTACGGAGTCGTGGCGCATTCCGGGCGCTGGTACCTGACCGGGGCGGACTCGGCCAGCGGCGAGGTGCGCACGTTCCGCGTGGACAGGATCACCGCCGTCGAGGTGCGTGACGGGACGTTCGACGTCCCGGCGGGCTTCGACCCCGCCCGGCAGGTGCTGTCCTCGATCGCCGAGGCGCCGCACCGGCACGAGGTGTCCCTGCGCATCCGGTCGACGCCGGACGAGATCCGCGCCGTCTTCCCGCCGGCCGTCGCCTCGCTGGAGGAGAGCCCGCCGTGGACCCGCGTTCGCATCCGTGCCGAGCAGCTCGACTGGATCCCGCCGCTGCTGGCCCGGCTCGACCGTCCGTTCGCCGTCGAGCGGCCCGACGAGCTGCGCGACCTGATCCGGGCACTGGCTGCTCGGCTGATCGCCTGTGCCGACGCGTGACCAGTGCCATTCTTCGCCGATGGCACTGGTGTGGGTGACGGGCACGTCGGGGGCGGGCAAGTCGGCGATCTGCGAACGGCTGAGGAAGTGGGGAGAGCTGACGGTCGACACCGACTGGGAGGGCTACAACCACTGGGTGGACCGGACGACCGGCGAGGTCGTCCTCGACCCTCCCTACCCACCGCCGCCGGGCTGGCTCGACCGGTACGGGTGGAGGATCGACCGCGCGCAGGTCGAGGCGCTCGCGGCGGAGACGCGGGACAGCACGGCGTTCCTCTGCGGAACCGTCGAGAACGAGGAGGAGGTCCGGGACCTCTTCGGCCTCGTGGTCTGCGTGGTGATCGACGACGAGACGCTCCGCGCGCGCCTGCTGAGCCGCACGTCGAACGCGTTCGGCAGGAACCCGGAGGAGCTGGCCGCCTGTCTCGGGCACAACCCCGGCGTCGAGGCGCGCTACCGGCAGCTCGGCGCGACGATCGTCGACGGAACGCGGTCGCTGGACGAGGTCGCCGCCGCGGTCCTCGCCGCCGCACGGTCAGGCGGCTGACCCGCACGAACCGCGGGCGATGAGCGTGGGCTCGAAGACGACCTGGGCCGGGGACGGCGGCTCCTCCACGATGATCTCCGCGGCTCTGCGGCCCATCTCGTAGGAGGGCTGGGCGACCACGGTGATCCCGAGCGCGCTCGCCCACGGGAAGTCGTCCATCGTCAGGAAACCGATGTCGTCGGGCATCGTGAGGCCACGGGCGGTCAGTGCCGTGTGGACGGCCACGGTCAGACGGCCGGTTGTGCAGACGATGGTGTCGTTGCGTTGCAGCAGGGAGCCGACTGCGGCGTCGACCTCGTCCTCGTTCGTCACCAGGACTTCCTCTGGCCGCCGCAGGCCGTGCTCGGCCAGACCCTGCCGCAGCCCTTCGGCGCGTTTGACCTGCGTCGGCCGATGGCGTCCGCTCACGACGCCCACCCGCGAGCGTCCGCACTCGGCCAGGTGCGCGGCCATGAGCTTTCCGGCCGCGATGTCGTCCAGGCTGACCGAGTGCAGGCCTGGAGCCGTGCGCGCGACGATCACGCACGGCGTGCCGTTCTCAGCCATCCGCCGTGCGTGGTCGTCGGCGGTCTCGTCGGCGGTGATGACCAGGCCCCGCACCCGTTGCTGGTCCATCGCCCGGACCTGGGCGGCTTCCCTGTCGGCGTCGCGGTAGGTGTTGGCCAGCATCACCGGGCTGTCGGCGGCCGCGGCGACCTCGTCGATCCCGCGGATGAGGTCCAGGTAGAAGGGGCTGCTCAGGTCGCGGACGACCACGCCGATCGTGCTGGACCGCCCGGCGAAGATGCTCCTGGTCAACGCGTTCGGGCTGTAGCCGAGGCTCTCGGTGGCCTCCCACACCTTCGCGGCCGTCGACTCGGCGACGAGACCGCCGTTCAGCACGCGGGAGACCGTTGCCGTGGACACCCCCGCGTGCGCCGCGACGTCACCGATCGTGACTCGCTTCATCCCCGACCCGCCTGCCTTCCCGGACGACGACCCTGCCGCCGATCATGACGGTCCGGACATTCTCCAGGGCCGCCGGAGACGTCACCACCAGGTCGGCGACCGCGCCCGGCACGATCCGGCCGCGCAGGGGCGCCAGTCCGGGGAAGACGTCGGCGACGGTGGACGTGGCCATCGCGATCGCGGCGGGCAGGCCGACCACGCCCGCCTTGGTGGCGCGGTCGATGGCCAGCAGGATCGGGTCGTGGTGGCCTGCCGCGTAGTCGGTCGAGATCGTGTCCACCAGCCCGGCCTCGAACAGGGCGTACAGCAGATCCGTCATGTGCGGGCGCGAGCCGCCGAACGTGTCCAGGACGGACACGTCGATCACGACTCCCCGTTCCTTCAGCCGCTCCGCGTGGGTCACGGCCTCGCGCGTCGTGAAGCTGGGGTGGTTGGAGTGCCCGGCGACCAGCCGCACGTCCGTCCCGGCGATCGCGGCGACCTGCGTCATCGACGCCGCCGCGTTGTGCACGAGCACCGGGACGCCCAGGTCGCGGCCCAGGTCGGCCGCTTCCGCCAGGCCGCGCAACGCGACGTCGAACGCGGGCAGGACCACTCCCGACACGATCTCGCGGGCCTCTTCGGCGGACAGCTTCCCCGTCAGTCCCGCGTCCGCCAGCGCCTCCTCCACCGCGTCGCGGTCGAACGCGGACGTGCTGATGTGCCTGCCCAGCACGGCGATCTTCACCTCGTTCGCCTGCAACGCCGTCACCGTCACGCCGGTGCGCCGCGCGATCTCCCGCGGGATGTAGAGGTAGCTCGCCCCGCCACCGCCGAGCGTGTGTCCCGCACCGATCTCGCCCAGCGCGACCGCCCCTCCGGCCACGGCCCGGCGCGCGGTGAAAGCCCGGTGCTCGCCGGTGAGCCCGCCTCCGTCGGCGATGGTCGCCGCCTCCAGGCACGCGGGTGTGTTGCAGGAGGCCGCCTTCACGGTGACCGGGTGCGCCTCGTCGGTCCTGGCCGCCGCCTCCGCGGTGATGAACCCGTCGACGCAGAGCAGCGTCGTCGTCCCCTCCAGCAGGTGCCGGTCGAGGTTCGCGTTCACCTGCGCGACCGGCAACGGTTCGTGGCCACTGGGGAACAGCGGCCCGTAGGCCGTTCCGTGGGTGTGGTTGTTGATCAGTCCGGGGACGACCAGCATCCCGGCCGCCTCGACGACCTCCGCCGCCGGGTAGTCACCGTTCCCCGGCTCGACGATCTCCCGGATCGTGTCGCCCTCGATGACGACGTCGACCCCGCGCCGCAGTGCGGTGCCCAGGCCGTCCACCAGGTCGCAGCCCCGCACGACGGTCGTCATCGCGACTCCTCGAACCGCTCGAAGCGGAACGCCGCCAGCGCGTCCTCCCGGTCCTCCCCGAGCACCTCGTCGGCGACGAGCTCGCCCGCGTGCAGGCACAACGTCACCCCGCTGTGCGAGACGGCGAAGAAGTAGTTGCGCACGTCGGCGACCCGTCCGAGGACGGGGAGCCCGTCACCGGGGATCGGCCGCTCACCCGTGCGGACGCTCTCGACGCTCGCGGCACGGATGCCGGGGTAGACCGACGTGGCGTCCCGCACCAGCTTCTCGACCGCTCCCTGCGCGTTCTCGTCGATCTCGCCGGAGTGCAGCAGGATCCGCCCGTCACCCTCGGGCCGCAGGTGGACCTCCGGCGCGTGCACCACCCGCGACAACGGCACCGCGACGGGCGAGGTGTAGACGAGCACGCAGGGCAGGTTGCGCATCGGCAGCGCGAGCCCCGCCATCGCGGCCACCCCGGCCGCCTGCGGCCCGGCGCAGTTCACGACGGCGTCCGCGGTGAGCTCCAGCCCGGACTCCAGCCGCACGCCCCGCACCACGTCACCGCTGATGTCCAGACTGGTCACGGCGTCCTGGGTGATCACCTCGACGGCTCGCGACAGCAGGTGTGCGATCAACCGCGTCGGCTCGACCCAGCCCTCGTCGGGGAAGTACGCGATCCCACCGGCCGGCAGCCGTTCCGGGTCGATGCCGGGTTCCAGCTCCAACGCTTCGGCACGGGTCAGCAGCCCAGCCGGGTATCCGAGCTCCTTGAGCGCGTCGACCTTCGCCGCCTCGTCAGCGCCCCATTCGATGCCGCCGCCACCGTGGTACCAGTCGCTGAGCGGAACCTCGGCCGCCAGCCGCCGGTGCGCGGCCATCCCCGCGACGTTGAGCTCGTGGTAGACCAGCGGCTGCTTGTTGCGCGAGTTGACCCACGAGAAGGACGCGCCGGACGTCCCCGATCCCGGTGCGCCGCCGTCGACGACCGTCACCACCGCCCCGCGACGAGCCAAAGCCGCTGCTACGGCGGCTCCGTAGACCCCAGCACCCACGACGACGACCCGCATCCTGACCTCCGCAGTCCCGTGCACTCCCTGGTGTAACTAGTTGCATGTAACTAGTTACAC
>NZ_DATLEC010000221.1:0-34397 GCF_035525475.1 Lentzea sp.
CAGCACCGAGACGGTCTCCAGCACGGGCATGCCCTTCATGCTGAAGGTGGCGCAGCGGTTCCCGTTCCTGCAGGCGGTGCCGGCCTACGTGGTCGCGATCGGCCCACGTCCCGAGCACGCGCCCGAGTTCGCTCGCAGGGCTCCGCAGACCATCGTCAGGTCGTGACGAACGACTCGGACGACTCGCTGAGCACCATCGCCACGGCGTGGGCGCGGTCCCGTGCGCCCAGCTTGCGCAGGATCGCCTTCACGTGGGTCTTCACGGTGTCGTTGCTGATGAAGAGCCGCTGGGCGATGCGGGCGTTGTCCATGCCCTTGGCCATCTCGGCCAGCACGTCGAACTCCCTCGCCGACAGCTGGCCGAGCGAGGCGGGCGGGGGCATCCGCGCAGGTAGGCGCGCCAGCGACCCCACCCGCGCGTCGATCGTGGCGGGAGCGCCCCGCACGGCGGCCGCGATCGTCGGCAGCAGCTCGGCCACGGGTGAGGTCTTCAGCAGGTAGGCCACCGCGCCGGCGTCGAGCGCCGCGCGGGCCCAGCTCGGACTGTCCGCATTGGACAGCACGACGACGCGGGCGCTCGGCCGGAACTGCGCCGTGTCGCGCACGGTGCGCAGCGGTCCGGCGCCCGGCACGTCGAAGTCCGTGACGACCAGGTCCACCAGTGTGCTGCGCAGACAGCGCGCAGCGTCGGCCACGGTGTGGGCGATACCCACAACGCGAAAACAATGCGTGCGGTGCAGTGAGATCCGCAGCCCCTCGGTGATGAGCTGCGAACCGTCGACGAGCAGCACACGGGTGGACGCCAGGTCCGTCATGACACCGGGAAGTTACTAGCGGGTACCCGGGGTGCGTAACCTGCCGGGCGCCGGATTGCTCCGTACGGCTACCTATTTGCGACCGGATTGGTGAGCGTTCCGAGGCCGTCCACAGTCACGGAGACCGTCTGTCCGGCCGTCAGCGGTCCGACGCCGGCCGGCGTTCCGGTCAGGATCACGTCGCCGGGGAGCAGTGTCATGATCGCGGACACGTACTCGATGAGCGACGGGATGTCGTGCACCATCAAGGAAGTACGTCCGTCTTGTTTGACTTCCCCGTCGACCTCGGTGACGACGCGGACGTCGGACGGGTCGAACTCCGTCTCGATGAACGGACCCATCGGGCAAAACGTGTCAAAACCCTTGGCGCGCATGAACTGCACGTCCTTCTTCTGCAGGTCGCGCGCCGTGACGTCGTTGGCGATGGTGTAGCCCATGATCACGCTCTTCGCCCTGGCCGCCGGCACGTCGCGGCACGGCTGGCCGATGATGACCGCGAGCTCGCCTTCGAAGTCCACGCGTTCCGAGACCGCCGGGAGCTTGATCTCCACGTTCGGCCCGACGACGGAGGTGTTCGGCTTGAAGAAGATCAACGGCTCCGCGGGGACCTCGTTGCCGAGCTCGGCCGCGTGGTCCGCGTAGTTCCGGCCCACACCGATGATCTTGGTCGGCAGGATCGGGGCGAGCAGCCTCACGTCGGCCAGCGGCCACTTCCGGCCGGTGAACGTGGGCGTGCCGAAGGGGTGTTCGGCGATCTCCGCGGCTTCGTCGCCCTGGACCTGGACGAAAGCAACGCCTTGGGGGTGAGCAATCCTGGCAATACGCACGTGTCCAACCTTAGACGGCGGCCCGGGCGAGCGCTGTGGGCCGCCGCTGGTCACTCGATCAAGACACAGCTCGCATCGCCTTGTGGGCGAGGGCGTCGCACAGCGCCAGCCAGCTCGCCTCGACGATGTTGCCGTGTACTCCCACGGTGGTCCACTCGCGTTCGCCGTCGGTCGACTCGACCAGCACGCGCGTCACCGCGTCCGTTCCGGGGTGCTCGGTGAGGATGCGCACCTTGTAGTCGGCCAGTTCCACCGCGTCCAACCAGGACAGGTGCGGCAGCAACGCCTTGCGCAGGGCCGCGTCCAGAGCGTGCACGGGACCGTTGCCCTCGGCGGTGGCGATGACCCGCTCCCCCGCCACGTGCACCTTGACCGTGGCCTCGGACACGATCTCGCCGTCCGAGCGGTGGTCCAGCACGACCCGGTACGACTCCAGCGAGAACGGCGGAGTGTCCAGCTGGGACAGTTCCCGGCGCAGCAGCAGCTCCATCGAGGCGTCGGCCGCCTCGAACGACCACCCCTTCGCTTCGAGGTCCTTGACCCGCTGCAGGGCGCTCCCCACTTCCGCTGACCGGCCGGCCAGGTCGAGCCCGAACTCACGTCCCTTGAGTTCGATGCTCGCCCGACCGGCCATCTCGGTGACCAGCACCCGCATGTCGTTGCCGACGGTGTCCGGAACGATGTGGTTGTAGAGCTCCGGATCCACCTTGATCGCGCTCGCGTGCAGACCCGCCTTGTGGGCGAATGCCGACGACCCGACATAAGCCTGGTGGGAGTCGGGTGCGATGTTCGCGATCTCGGCCAACGCATGGGAGACACGGGTGAGCTCGGCCAGTGCCCCGGTCGGGAGCACCTCCATGCCGAGCTTGGTCACGAGGTTTCCCACGACGGCGAACAGGTCCGCGTTGCCCGCTCGCTCGCCGTACCCGTTGGCGGTGCACTGCACGTGCGTCGCGCCCGCCTGAACGGCCGCGATGGTGTTCGCCACCGCGCAGGACGTGTCGTCCTGGCAGTGGATCCCGACCCGGAAACCGGTCTTCTCGACGACCTCGGCGACCGTCTCGGCGAGGCCGAGCGGCAGCTGCCCGCCGTTGGTGTCGCACAGCACGACGACGTCCGCGCCACCCTCCACAGCGGACTCCAGCACCCTGAGGCTGGTGTCCGGCGAGAAGGCGTACCCGTCGAAGAAGTGCTCCGCGTCGAGGAAGACGCGCCTTCCGTGGTCCTTCAGGTGTTTGACGGTGTCCCGCACCATCCGCAGGTTCTCGTCGGCGTCCGTGCGCAGCGCCCGTTCGATGTGCCGCAGGTCCGACTTGGCCACCAGCGTCACGACCGGCGCCTGCGAGTCGAGAAGTGCCTTGACCTGCGGGTCTTCTTCTACCCTGATGCCGGCCTTGCGCGTCGCCCCGAACGCGACCAGCTTGGCGTGCTTGAGGTCCAGGTCACCGGCCGCCGCCCTGGCGAAGAACTCCGTGTCCTTCGGGAGCGCACCGGGCCAGCCGCCCTCGATGAAACCGACTCCCAGCCCGTCCAGGAGCCTCGCCACTGCGAGCTTGTCCGTCACGGAGTACGAGATGCCCTCACGTTGTGCGCCATCGCGCAGCGTCGTGTCGTAGACGTGGAACTCGTCGGTCGGGCCGGCCATCGGGGGTCATCTCCTCGTATCCGGGGGTGTCCGGGGCTGTCCGGGCAAACAAAAAGACCCCCCGCGGATGCGAGAGGTCTGCGCGTCGGGTGCCTGGGGCGGCAACTACCCGACGCGCTCGTCGATAATGATGGCGAGATGGTGAACCATGGTGGGGATGCTGCCACAGGTTCGGGTGGGGTACCAAGGGGTGGGGGGTTATCTCCCACTATCTGGTCATGGGGTGTGGCTCTTGGTGCGGGTCGGCTTCGCCGTTGCCCGTGCGGGTTCCGGTTCCAGCGGAGGGGTCACCTTGGCCGTGGCTTGTCGCCTTGCGTGCGTGGTCCCTCGGGCATTGTCGACGCCGGGTTGTTCATCTTGGGTGTGCCTCGGCTTCGTCATCGGCCTGCGTTGACTGGTTGGTGGCCGCTGGCTGTTGGCTTATGCGGCTGCCAGGAACTTTGCGAAGGCTTCGATGGATGCCGGGTTGCGCGGGCCTTCCACCAGTGCCGCGTAGGGCAGCGAGTAGTAGCGCTTGTTCTTGACGGCTGGTGTGTTGGTGAGCGGTGCGAAGCCTTCCAGGAACGCCTGCTTTTGTGCGGGCGTGTTCGCCTCGCCGTCGGCGTAGTCCACGATCAGGATGACGTCGGGGTTGCGTTGTACTACTGCCTCCCAGTTCACCGTGGTCCAGCTGTCGTTGAGGTCGCCGAAGATGTTGTCGCCGCCCGCCTTGCTGATGATGTCCTGCGGGGCCGCGTTCTTGCCCGAGGTGAAGGGCTGGTCCTGGCCGCTGTCGTAGAGGAACACCTTGGGCCTGGGCTTGCCTGCCGTCAGGCGTTCGGCCTCGTCGATCTGTCGCTGGTAGGACTTCACGAGCTCTTCGGCCCTGGCCTCCACTCGGAAGATCTTGCCGAGGTTGCGCAGGTCTGTGTAGAGCGCTTCCAGTGCGGGCATGATGCCTCGTTGCTTGCCCACGCCGTTGCGGCAGGCCTCGGTCAGTTGGTAGGTGCCGATTCCCAGTTGTTCCAGGGAATCCGGGGTGAAGCCTGTGCTTTCGCTGAAGCCGTAGTTCCAGCCTGCGAAGACGAGGTCGGCGTTGGCGCCCTGGACCACCTCTTTGGAGATCTTGTCTGCCAGCTTCGTGGAGCTGTCGAAGTCTGACTTCCAGGGTGAGGTCTGGAGGTCCGCGGTGTTGTTCCCGTCTACCACGTAGCCCGCCATGTGGTTCTTCAGGCCCAACGCGAACATCAGTTCGGTGATGCCTGTGTCGTTCGTGACCACTTTGGACGGCACCTTGTCGAAGGTGACCTGCCGGCCGCAGTTCGTGATGGTCACCGGGTCAGGGGCTGAGGTGTCCTGGGCGACCGTTGCGCCGCATCCCGTGGCCAGGAGCAGGGTTGCCAGGGTCAGGGCGGTTCTCAAGGGGTGACCTCCTGGTCGAACAGGAGCTGGGGGACTCCCGTGGTGGGGTGGCGCACCACGTGTGCCGTTACGTGGAAGACCTTGGCGATCAGTTCGGGTGTCAGGACTTCTTCCGGGGTGCCGGAGGCGACCAGTCGTCCCTCGTCCAGCACGTGCAGGCGGTCGCAGTAGGAGGCGGCGAGGTTGAGGTCGTGCAGGACGGTCAGGACTGTGATGCCGAGGCCGCGTGTCAGGGACAGCACGTCCAGCTGGTGGCGGATGTCCAGGTGGTTGGTCGGCTCGTCCAGGACCAGGACTCTGGGTTCCTGGGCGATGGCTCGTGCGATCAGGACTCGCTGGCGTTCGCCGCCGGAGAGGCTCAGGAAGCTGCGGGAGGCGAGGTGTTCCACGTCCACTGTGGTCAGGGCTTCGGTCACCACCGCTCGGTCGTGTGCCGGGGAGCGGTCGTGGGGCAGGCGGCCCATCTCCACCACCTCGGACACGGTGAAGTCGAACTCGACCTGCGACTCCTGGGTCAGGGCGGAGAGCTCTCGGGCCAGAGCCTGTCGTTTGTGGACGTTCTGGCCGTCGATCAGCACTGCGCCCGCGTCCGGTCTCAGGGCTCGGTAGACGCAGCGCAGGGTTGTGGACTTGCCGCTGCCGTTCGGGCCGACGATGCCGACTACCTCGTTCGAGGCGTGCAGGGTGATGTCCTCGATGATGCCGTTGACCGTCAGGTGCTCGATGTCCACGCGCATCAACGGCCTCCGAAAACGTAGGTCTTGCGGCGCATGAGGAAGATGAAGCACGGCACGCCGATCGCGGCTGTGATGACGCCCAGCGGGAGTTCTTCCGGTGCGGCCAGCATGCGGGCGGCCACGTCCACCCAGACCAGGAACGACGCTCCGGCGAGCGGTGCCAGCGGGAGCACGCGGCGGTGGTCCGCGCCCACGACCATCCGCGTCAGGTGCGGCAGCATCAAGCCGACGAAACCGACGGCGCCGCTCACCGCCACCAGTACGCCGGTGATGCCCGCGGTGACGATGAACAGGTGGGTGCGGAACCGGGTCACGGCGAGGCCCAGCGTGGTCGCGGTCTCGTCGCCCATCGCCAGCGCGTTGAGCTGGCGCGCCCTGGTCATCAGGTAGACGATCCCGGCCGCCGTCACGACGGTGGCGATGGGCAGCGACTGCCAGTTCGCCCCGCCCAGGCTGCCCAGCAACCAGAACATGGCGCTGCGGGCCGCCTCGCCGTGCGGGGCCTGGAACACCAGCAGCATCGCCACCGCCGAGAACCCGTACGCCAGCGCGGTTCCGGTCAGCACCAGCCGCAGCGGTGTGAGCCCTCGGCTCGTGCGCGCGGTGATGTAGACCAGCGCCGTGGCGCCGAGGCCCGTCAGGAACGCGCCCGTGGACAGCGCGTAGACACCGAGGCCTTGCAGGACCCCCAGCGTCGCCACGGCCGTCGCGCCCACGCTCGCGCCGGACGAGATGCCGAGGACGTACGGGTCCGCGAGGGCGTTGCGGACCATCGCCTGGATCGCCACGCCGACGGCGCTCAGACCGGCGCCGACGACCGCGGCCAGCAGCACTCGGGGCAGCCTGATGTCCCAGACGATGTGGTACTGACCTGCGAGGCCGGCGGGAACCGTGCCGCCTGTCAGCGCCGCCCACAGCAGGTCGAGGGTGACACCGAACGGGACGGAGACGGGGCCGAGAGCCACGCCCGCGACGACGCTGACGACGAGCACGCCCACGAGCGCGCTGATCTTGGAGATCACTGGGTCCCTTCCCGCAGTCCACGGCAGGAGTCGGAGGTGGTGTGCACGCCGTGTGCGGGTATTCGGGCTCGTTCCCCGGGTGCGGGGACCTACCGTTGCGGGTCAGCGCCGGACTTCGACCGGACTTCCCCCACGCACGACTTCAGTGACCCTACCTGCGGAAACAGAAATTCCAACAATTCTGCGGGTGTGATGTCGATCCGGGCCCGGTGTCGTTCGACCTCTGGACGTCAGCGAGCAGGACGCCGAAGAGGAGACACACCGTGAAGTTCATGCTGATCATGCGCGCCACCGACGAGGCCTACGCGACCATGGGCGAGGTCGGCTTCGACAAGATGCTCGAGGTGGTCGGTCAGTACAACGAGGAGATGATCCGCGCCGGCGTGCTGCTGTCCGCCGAGGGCCTCTCCGACCCGTCCGAGGGCGTCGTCGTCGACTTCTCCTCCGAGCCCCCGGTCGTCACGGACGGGCCGTACGGGGAGACCAAGGAGCTGTTCAACGGCTTCTACGTCATCAACGTCGCCTCTCAGGAAGAGGCGGTCGAGTGGGCCAGGCGCATGCCGTTCAGCGGTCCCGGCTTCAAGACCGAGATCCGCCGCGTGCCGACGATCGACGAGTTCCCGCAGGACAACGAGTGGATCAAGAAGGAGCGCGCGTGGCGTGAGGCCCACGGCCAGCTCTGATCGCGCGGGGAAACGCCGAAGCCCGGCCGGAGATCTCCGGCCGGGCTTCGAAACGTCTGTCCTCGCTCAGCCCGTGCGCACGTTCGACGACACGAGAGCGGCGAGCCTGTCACCGATCGCGTACGTGGCGCCCGGCGACTGGTGGTCGCGGGTCGCCAGGTCGAACGCCACGGAGGCCTCGATCCTGCGCGCCGACTCGTGCTCGCCGAGGTGGTCGAGCAACAGCGCCACCGACAGCACGGCTGCCGTCGGGTCGGCGATGCCCTGGCCCGCGATGTCGGGTGCCGAGCCGTGCACCGGCTCGAACATCGACGGGTTGCGGCGCGTCACGTCCATGTTTCCCGACGCGGCCAGGCCGATGCCACCCGTGACGGCGGCGGCGAGGTCGGTCAGGATGTCGCCGAACAGGTTGTCCGTCACGATCACGTCGTACCGGCCGGGGTCGGTGACGAGGTGGATCGTGGCCGCGTCGACGTGCTGGTACGCCACGGTCACGTCCGGGTGCTGCAACGAGACCTCCTCGACCACGCGCGACCACAACGAGCCGGCGTGCGTGAGGACGTTCGTCTTGTGCACCAGCGTCAGGTGCCTGCGCGGACGGGCCGCCGCACGCGCGAACGCGTCGCGGACCACCCGCTCGACGCCGAACGAGGTGTTCAGCGAGACCTCGGTGGCGATCTCGTGCGGCGTGTCCTTGCGCAGCAGGCCACCGTTGCCCGCGTACGGGCCCTCGGTGCCCTCGCGCACCACCACCATGTCGATCTCCGGCGGGTCCGCGAGCGGGCTGCGGACGCCGGGGTAGAGACGAGCGGGGCGGAGGTTCACGTGGTGGTCGAGCTCGAAGCGCAGCCTCAGAAGCAGGCCCCGCTCCAGAATTCCGCTCGGCACCGACGGGTCGCCCACCGCGCCGAGCAGGATCGCGTCGTGCTGGCGAAGCTCCCCCAGCACCGACTCGGGCAACAACTCTCCCGTGGCGTGCCAGCGCGCCGCGCCGAGGTCGTAGCGAGTGATCTCGGCCGCCGGAACGACCTCGTTGAGGACCTTCAGGGCCTCAGCGATGACCTCGGGCCCGATCCCGTCTCCTGGGATCACTGCGAGCCGCATCCACACACCTCCCAGGTGTCCGTCCCCAATTAGTGGGACTACTTTCCTTCGCGAAAGGCTACCGGCATCGCGGCCGCTCGCCGCATGCCGGACACCCTTTCGGGGTGTTCTCTCCCGTACTGCGGGACACCCACACGGCCCATTCCCACTTTCGAGTGTCACTCGACCGCAGGAAGGGGGTCGCGTCAAGGGGTGACGACCGGCAGTTCCTCCCCGTGACGCGGCAGGAGGCCCGGCTCCCCACGAGGACCCGGGCCTCCCGTCAAACATCCGACCTGGTGGCCGTCAGTGAGCGCCGCCCCGGCCGCTCGACCTCACCGTGACGACCGACGCGCGGTCACCGTTGGCGTTGTGGTGGTTGAGGACCAGCAAGCCCTCGGACTTGTCCGCCTTCAGCGCGGCGTCGTCCTTGTTGACCACGAGCGCCGTGCCCGGCTTCGCGAGGTACGACAGCGCCGCTTCGCCGCCGCCCTGCGCCCACAGACCCGGCTTGAGCGGGTCGAAGGACAGGTTGCGGTCGATGACGTCGACCAGCTTGTTCGCGTTGCCCGGCGCCGCGTAGTAGCCGCCGGTGCCGACGACGTACGAGATCCGCGACGTGTTCTTCGACGGGTCGATGCCCAGTGCCGTCAGCAGGACCGGCAGGACCACGACGTTGGTGTCCTGCACGTTCGCGTCCACGTCGCCGAACAGGCCGTTGACGCCCTGGATGTCGACGGTCTCGCCCGTCCTGAGGTCGACGGTGGTCGCGACCAGGAGGTCGGTGTCGGTCAGGCGGCTCGCGTGCGTCTCGAAGTCCGCCGTGCCGTCGCCGTTGGTGTCGATGTCGACGAACGGGACCGTGTTGGTGCCGAGGTTGTACCAGTTGCCCCACGTCGCGACACCGAACGCGAGCAGCGACTCCTCGGGCCTGCCCTGCGCCTTGGCGAGCGGGGCCGTGGAGGCCGCGCCGACGTAGCGCAGGTCGCCGCCCTTGGCGGTCTCGTTGAGCGCGCAGTTCTCGGTGACGTTGCGGCGGCAGTCGCGCAGCTTCGGCGACTGGGCCTGCAGCTCGAGGACGCTGACCAGCGAGCGGTAGGCCTGCGAGCCGGTGCCCTGGTCGAGGCCCTTGCCGGTCAGGTTCAGCACGGCCTGCTTGTCGTCGCCCCGGAACTTGAGGCTGTCGGCGGTGTCGATGTCCGCGACGGGCTTCGGCGCCGAGTAGACCGACAGGCGCAGCGGCACGGTGGCGCCGGCGGTCGGCGTGAGGGTCACGCGACCGGAGGCGTCCGCGAGGAACTGGCGCGGCGTGTCGAGCTGCGTCGGGACGACGGTCGGGTCGACCGTCTTGCGCAGCGCCTTCGGGTCGTCGATCTTCAGCGTCACCCTGACGCGGGCGACGCCGCGCGGGCTCAGCTTCACCTTGTCCTGCGAGAGCACGTAGCTCACGCCGGGGATCGTCGTGGCGGCGGTGTAGCCGAGCTTGTACTCGACCGCCTTCGTCGACTTGTTGACGATCTTGATGGTCTTGCTCTTCGAGACCGGCCTGGAGACCTCGACGACGCCGAAGTTCGCGCTGACGTAGCCGTTGTCCTCCTCGACGTAGGCGAGGACCTGGTTGTCGATCGCGGACTTGCCGTCCACGCGGCCGGTGCCGACGCGGTTGGGGGCGAAGGTCTTGCCGTCCTCCTTCACGTCAGCGCCCGCGGTGTTCATGATCGCGGCCTTGACCTCTTCCAGCGTCCAGTCCGGGTGCGTCTGGCGCACCAGGGCCGCGATGCCGGCGACGTGCGGGGACGCCATCGAGGTGCCGGAGATGACCGAGCGGTCGTTGCCGGAACCGACGGCGGTGGACGAGATCGTGTCACCGGGCGCCGCGACGTCCGGCTTGATCGACTGACCGCGCGTGCCGCGGCTCGTGAACGAGCTCGGTGTGTCCGAAATGGACTGGTCGTACGTCGGCGTCGAGGTGCGCAGGACACCCGCGAGGCGGACGACCAGCGTGCCCGCGTTCAGCGCCGGGCGCACCTGGGCGGTGGCGTCACCGGTGAACTGGAACATCGGGATGGCCGCGTTGCCCGCGATGCCCGCCGCGAAGTTGTTCAGGGTGGAGGAGAGCAGCACGCCCTGGCCGCCCGCGGCCTGCACGTTGTTGGCGCGCACACCGGAACCGCAACGGCGCGTGGCGTCGTTGTCGTCCCACTCCAGCCAGACGAACTTGCCCGCGACCGCGTCGGTGATCGCCTGGCAGCCGTCGAGGTTGCCCGCCTGCGTCAGCTTCACGACCGGCAGGGTCTTGTCGTAGCCGAGGTAGCCGGTGAAGTTCTGGCTGTACTGGCCGGGCTTCTGCCCCTGGCCCTGCACCTCGGCGCCGTCGCGCAGCACGAACGAGTCGCGCACGGACGCGACGGTCAGCGCCTCGGGCGTGTTGCCCGGCGAGCCGCCGATGTCGTAGAGGTCGCCGCCGTTGCCCGCGGAGAAGACCGGCATGACGCCGACCTTGTAGAGCTTCTTGACGAAGAGGCTGTCGGGGTCGTCCGGGGCGCCGTAGTCGGAGCCGAGCGACAGGTTGACCACGTCGAGGTGGTCGGAGAAGTCGCCGTCGCCGTCGGGGTCGAGCGACCAGTCGAGCGCCTGCGAGGTGACGTTGGTCGAGCCGTCGCAGCCGAAGACCTTCAGCGCGTAGACGAGGGCCTTCGGCGCGGTGCCGGGGCCGATCTTCATCGCGTTGAGCTTCTCGGCGTCCAGCTTGGTGTAGTCGCCCTTGAACGTGCTGCCGTCGGCGTTCTCGCCGAAGCCGGCCGTGGTGCCCGCGACGTGCGAGCCGTGGCCGTTGCAGTCGATGGGGTTGGGGTCGGGCTTCGGCGTGTTGATCGCCGGGTCGTCGCTCTCCCCGTCGTACTCCTCGCCGACGAAGTCGTAGCCGCCGACGACCTTCGCGGTCGGGAAGTTCGGGTCCTTCGCGCGCGGGTCGACGGCGCGGAACGCGTCGACCGTGCCGGGGCCGCCGAAGTTCGCGTGCGTGTAGTCGACGCCGGTGTCGATGATGCCGACGCGCACGTCGTCACCGAGCTTGCCGTACTGCTGCCAGACGTCGAGCGTCCTGGTGAGCTGGACGGCGTTCGAGTTCTGGCGCTTCTTCGGCACGACCGGGTAGACCGCGAGAACGTCCGGGCGCTGCGCGAGGTCGCGGACCTTCTGCGCGTCCGCCTTCACGACGACGCCGGGGACGCCGTTGGAGGTGCGGTACAGCTCCCTGGTCCCGGTGTCGGCGCTCTTGAGCTGGCCGACGACCTGGTCCGCGGTGGCGGAGACGTCGTCCTTCGCCTGCTTGGCTGCCTGCTTCGCGACAACCTTCCCCTGGCTCTTCTTCTCCTCGAACGCGTCGACGGCCGGCTTGCGGTCGAGCGCGACGAACGCGGTGACCGCGCCGGAGGAGTTCAGCCTGGGAGAAACCTTGAGGTGCAACGCTTTCGCGTCCAGCCCGTGTGCACCCTTGACCGGCTGCGCGAGCGGGTCGCTCTGCGCCTGAGCCGTAGCGGGTGCGATCAGCAGTGTGGTGATGGCGGAGAACACCACCAGACTCGATCGTCTTTTCACAGCGTTTGCCCCAACCGAGGTGTGCGTCTTCGACCTGAATCAGTGCCGCGCCCTCTACGGCACAGGTCGACCTCGTGGGGAACCTAATCGCTGTTCACGTCTCCGCGATTGCCCCGAAAGTATGAATGTTGTCTACGGAGTGTTGCCTGTTACGCGTTCGTTGTGAACGGCGATAGCCACGGGAAGGGGACTTTGCCGTCCCCTTCCCGGTTTGTCGTGACTATCCGAAGTCGACAGAGCGGACCGTGCGCGCACCCACGGCGGCACCGATCGGGTCGAGCACCTGCGTGTCGACCGGGCGGTCCACGCGCAGCACCATCACGGCGTCGTCGCCGGTCTGGCTGATCTGCGCGGCCTCGATGTTCACGCCGGCCTCGCCGAGCAGCGTGCCGACGGTGCCCATGACGCCAGGACGGTCCGGGTACTCCAGCAGCAGCACGGTGCCCTCGGCCCGGAGGTCGAAGTTGCGGCCGTTGATGTTGACCAGCTTCTCGACCTGCGCGATGCCGCTGACGGTGCCGGACACGCTGTTGGTCGTGCCGTCGGCCTGCACGGCCTTGACCGTGACGAGGCTGCGGTGGTTCGGGCTCTCGGTCTCCTTGACGACCTCGACGGTGACGCCGAGGTCCGCGGCGAGCTGCGGCGCGTTGACGAACGTCACCTGCGACTCGACGACCTTGGAGAACACACCGCGCAGCGCGGCGAGCGGCAGCACCGCGACGTCCTCATTGGACAGCTCACCGCGCACCTCGACCGTGACGCTGGTCGGGGCCTTCGGCGACAGTGCGCTGAGGAAGGTGCCGAGCTTCTGCACCAGCGGCAGGTACGGGCGCACCTCCTCGCCGACGGCGCCACCCTGGACGTTGACGGCGTCCGGCACGAACTCGCCGGCGAGCGCGAGGACGACGCTCTTCGCGACGTCCGTGCCCGCGCGGTCCTGGGCCTCGGTGGTGGAGGCGCCGAGGTGCGGCGTGACGACGATGCCCGGCACGTTGAACAGCGGGCTCTCGGTCGTCGGCTCGGTGGAGAAGACGTCGACGCCGGCACCGCCGACCTGGCCCTCCTTGACGGCCTCCGCGAGGGCTTCCTCGTCGATGAGGCCACCGCGGGCGGCGTTGACGATGATGACGCCGCGCTTGGCCTTCGCCAGCTGCTCCGCGCCGATGAGACCCTTGGTCTCCGGCGTCTTCGGCAGGTGGATGCTGATGGCGTCGGCGCGTTCGAGCAGCTCTTCGAGGCTCACGAGCTCGATGCCGAGCTGGGCGGCGCGCTGCGCGGACACGTACGGGTCGTACGCGATGAGCTCGACGCCGAACGCGGCGATGCGCTGCGCGAACAGCTGGCCGATCTTGCCGAGACCCACGACGCCGACGGTCTTGCCGTTGAGCTCGACGCCGTTGAACTTGCTGCGCTTCCACTCGTGGTTCTGCAGCGTCTCGTGGGCGGCGGGGATCTGCCGCGCGACGCTCAGCAGCAGCGCGACGGCGTGCTCGGCCGCACTGACGATGTTGGACGTCGGGGCGTTGACGACCATCACGCCGTTCTGCGTGGCGGCCGGGACCTCGACGTTGTCCAGGCCCACACCCGCGCGGGCGACGACCTTGAGCCTGCGGGTGGCGGCGAACACCTCGGCGTTGACCTGGGTGGCGGACCTGACGAGCAGGGCGTCCGCGTCCTGCACGGCCTCGAGGAGGGCCGCGCGGTCGGTTCCGTCTACGTGGCGCACTTCGACGCCTTCGCCGAGAGCGTCCAAAACGGACGGTGCGAGCTTCTCGGCGATGAGGACAACGGGTCGGCTCGTGTTGGTCACGGACATCGCTCCCAGGAAGGGTCGGATCGTGGGGCGCGGGCGTGGTCGGGGGCGGCTCGCCCGCGCCGACCGGGCACCGCAATGTGTCCGGACTGTTAACGAGCATAGTCAGGAGGCTTGCGGCTCGTTCTCGGCGGGTGGCTCAGGTCACTGTGCGCGTCCTGTGGGATGGGACGTTGTTTGCGCTGGTTACCTGGGCCTGGTGGGTGGGGCGTTTGGGTATGGATGAGTTTGGGGGGTGTTGGTCGGGTTTTGGTGGAGCGGCTTGTGTCAGCTGGTTGGGTGCGCTCGTTGCTGTCGCATCGATAGCGGTTGGGCTACACCGCTACCCAGCGGTTCACAGGGCTGTCCGGCTCGCTTCGCATCGCGGCTTCGGGTGTGCTTCGCCGTCGGCCCGCGCGGGCGGGTGGGTGGTCGCCTTGCGTCGTTGTGTTACCAGGGCTCGTCGAACTCGCCGTCCTTCGCGCCCGCCACGAAGGCGTCCCACTCCGCCATCGTGAAGACGAGGACGGGTTCCAGCTGCTTGGAGTTGCGCATGGCTACGTACGTGGCGCCGTCGGTGTGTTCCACGAAGGCGATTTCCACGTGGCCGTCTTCCGGTTCCGGCTCGGGTGGGCGCTTCCACTCGGCGTTGCGGAGGTCCAGGTTGCCGCGCACGTGGGCCTTGTCGTCGTAGATCGGCGCGCTCTCGGTCATGCCGGAGAAGCTAGCGGATGCCGTCGCGGGGAAAGCGGAAAGGCCCGCGGCGCGTCATGTGCGCGCCGCGGGCCTTTCCGGGGTGAGGTCGTCGAGAGCTCAGGCGGTCTCGGTGATCGGGCGGTCGACCCACGACATCATGTCGCGGAGCTTCTTGCCCGTTGCCTCGATCGGGTGGTTCTCGCCCTCCTGCTGGAGCTTCTTGTAGTTCGCGCGGCCGTTGTCGTCCTCGGCCACCCACTCGTTCGCGAAGGTGCCGTCCTGGATCTCGCCCAGGATCTTCTTCATCTCCTCCTTCACCGCGGGGGTGATGACACGCGGGCCGCGGGTCAGGTCACCGAACTCGGCGGTGTCGGAGATCGAGTAGCGCATGCGGGCGATGCCGCCCTCGTACATGAGGTCGACGATCAGCTTCAGCTCGTGGAGGCACTCGAAGTACGCGACCTCGGGGGCGTAGCCCGCCTCGGTGAGGACCTCGAAGCCCGCCTGGACCAGGGCAGAGGCGCCACCGCAGAGGACGGCCTGCTCGCCGAAGAGGTCGGTCTCGGTCTCCTCCTTGAACGTCGTCTTGATGACGCCCGCGCGGGTGCCGCCGATGCCCTTGGCATAGGACAGGGCCAGCGCCTGGGCGTTGCCGGAGGCGTCCTGCTCGACGGCGATGAGCGCGGGGACGCCCTTGCCGTCGACGAACTGGCGGCGGACCAGGTGGCCGGGGCCCTTCGGGGCGACCATGGCGACGTCCACACCGGACGGTGCGGTGATGAGGCCGTAGCGGATGTTGAAGCCATGGCCGAAGAAGATCGCGTCGCCCTCGTTCAGGTTCGCGGCGATCTCGTTGGCGTAGATGTGGCGCTGCGCGGTGTCGGGCGCCAGGATCATGATCACGTCGGCCCACGCGGAGACCTCGGCCGGGGTGCCGACCTCGAGGCCCTCTTCCTCGGCCTTGGCGCGGGACTTGGAGCCCTCCTGCAGGCCGATGCGGACCTCGACGCCCGAGTCGCGCAGGGACAGCGCGTGGGCGTGGCCCTGGCTGCCGTAGCCGATCACGGCCACCTTGCGGCCCTGGATGATGCTCAGGTCGGCATCGTCGTCGTAGAAGATCTCGACGCTCACAGTGTTTCCCTATCTCTCAGTAATGCTTAACGAACCGCGGTGGCGGTGATGGAACGAGCGCCACGGCCGATGGCGACCATGCCGGACTGGACGATCTCGCGGAGCCCGTAGGGCTCCAGCATGCGGAGCAACGCGTCGAGTTTTTCAGACGTGCCGGTGGCCTCGATCGTGACCGCCTCGGGCGACACGTCGACGACCTTCGCGCGGAAGAGCTGCACCGTCTCGAGGACCTGCGAGCGGACCGTCGCGTCCGCCCTGACCTTGATCAGGACCAGTTGCCGCTGGACGGAGGCGGCCGGCTCCAGCTCGACGATCTTGATGACGTTGATGAGCTTGTTGAGCTGCTTGGTCACCTGCTCCAGCGGCAGCTCGTCGACCGACACCACGATCGTCATGCGGGAGATGTCGGGGTACTCGGTGCGGCCGACCGCGAGCGACTCGATGTTGAAGCCGCGGCGGGAGAACAGGCCGGCGACGCGCGCGAGCACACCCGGCTTGTCCTCGACCAAAACGCTCAGCGTGTGCCTGGTCATCACAGGTCCTCATCGAACAGGGGGCGGATGCCGCGGGCGGCCATGATCTCGGAGTTGCCGGTGCCGGCCGCGACCATGGGCCACACCTGCGCGTCCTTGCCGACGACGAAGTCGACCACGACCGGGCGGTCGTTGATCTCCAGCGCCTTCGCGATCACCTCGTCCACCTCCTCGCGCGACTCGGCACGCAGGCCGGCGCAGCCGAGAGCCTCCGCCAGGAGCTTGAAGTCTGGGATGCGGTGCTTGTGCGTCCCCAGATCGGTGTTGGAGTACCGCTCGCCGTAGAACAGGGTCTGCCACTGGCGGACCATGCCCAGGTTGCCGTTGTTGATCACGGCGATCTTCACCGGCAGGCCTTCGATGGCGCAGGTGGCGAGCTCCTGGTTGGTCATCTGGAAGCAGCCGTCGCCGTCGATGGCCCACACCGTGCGGCCCGGCTCACCGGCCTTGATGCCCATCGCCGCGGGAACGGCGAAGCCCATCGTGCCGAGACCGCCGGAGTTGATCCACGTGCGCGGGTGCTCGTACTTCACGAACTGCGCTGCCCACATCTGGTGCTGGCCGACGCCCGCGGTGTAGATCGTGTCCGCCGGGGACATGGCGCCGATGCGCTCGATGACGTACTGCGGCGACAACGTGCCGTCGTCCGGCCAGCTGTAGCCGAGCGGGAACGTCTCGCGGATCGAGTTCAGCGTCTTCCACCACGGCGCGAGGTCGACGGCCTTGGCCGTCTCGCGCTCGGCGCGCACGGCGTCGATCAGCTCGGTGATGATCTCCTTGCAGTCGCCCACGATCGGGACGTCCGCGCGGCGGTTCTTGGAGATCTCGGCCGGGTCGATGTCGGCGTGGATGACCTGCGCGTCCGGCGCGAACGAGTTCAGCTGACCCGTCACGCGGTCGTCGAAGCGGGCGCCCAGCGCGATCAGCAGGTCCGCCTTCTGCATCGCCGCGACGGCCCCGACGGTGCCGTGCATGCCCGGCATGCCCATGTGCTGCTCGTGCGAGTCGGGGAACGCGCCGCGCGCCATCAGCGTCGTGACGACCGGGATGCCGGTGTCCTCCGCCAGGCGCAACAGCTCGGGGGACGCGTCCGCCTTGATGACGCCGCCGCCGACGTAAAGAACGGGCTTGCGCGCGTTGACGATCAGCTTGGCGGCTTCGCGCACCTGCTTGCCGTGCGGCCGGGTCGTCGGCCGGTATCCGGGCAGGCGCATCTCGGGCGGCCACGAGAAGCTGGTCTGCTCCTGCAGCACGTCCTTGGGGATGTCGACGAGGACCGGGCCGGGTCTGCCGGTCGACGCGATGTGGAACGCCTCCGCGATCGCCCGCGGGATGTCCGCCGGGTCGGTCACGAGCACGTTGTGCTTGGTGATCGGCATCGTGATGCCGCAGATGTCCGCCTCCTGGAAGGCGTCCGTGCCGATCAGCGGCCGCGACTGCTGGCCGGTGATCGCGACGATTGGCACGGAGTCCATGTTCGCGTCCGCGATCGGGGTGACGAGGTTCGTCGCACCCGGACCCGAGGTCGCCATGCAGACTCCGACCTTGCCGGTGGCCTGCGCGTATCCGGTCGCCGCGTGTCCCGCGCCCTGCTCGTGGCGGACGAGGATGTGCCGGACCTTCGTGGAGTCCAGGAGCGGGTCGTACGCGGGGAGGATCGTCCCGCCGGGAATGCCGAACACCACTTCGCAGCCGACCGCCTCGAGGGATCGCACAAGCGACTGAGCACCGGTTACACGAATCGGTGCGCCACTCGGCGGGGCCGGTTTCGGCCGCGGGCCTGGACGTGGCGACGTGGGCTCGGGAGCCTGTCGCGATGGTGCGCTGGTCATCTCATTGCCTCGTGGGTATCGGGGTCCGGACACGAAAAAACCCTCGACAACCCGGAGACGGGTCGTGCGAGGGTCGCGCGTCGACGCAGGCTGTTCGGCTCAGGCGTCGACGCGCCTGAGAAGTACGAGAACGAGCGTGCGCTGCATGAAGCGGACGTTATCGCCTCGCGCAAGAGTGCGTCAACTCTGCGGGACAGAATTCCCGGATCGTGGACGTGGAACAATCCTGGGGGTGAAGAAGCTGGTCTTTCGCATCCCGGCGACCGCGCTGCTCGCGGCCGGTCTGATCGCCATCTGCGTCACTCCTGTGGCGTGGGTAGCTCCAGGACTGCAAGCGCTCTACGTCCTGCCGCTCGCCTACGCCTACTGGGTCGTCCGCAACCGCACGACGGTCACGGAGGAGCAGATCGAGGCGCGGGGCGTGTTCGGCACGACGACGCTCCGGTGGTCCGAGGTGAAGTCCATCCGCCTGGTCCAGAAGGGCTGGCTGCGGGCGGTCAGGGAGGACGACTCCGAGGTGACGCTGCCCGCGGTGCGGTTCATGCACCTGCCGGCGCTGTCGCTGGTCAGCGGTGGCCGGGTGCCCGATCCGACGGTCGAGGACGACGAGCCGGAAGACGTGGCGGAAGAGGCCGCGGAAGAGGCCGCGGAGTCGGAGAAGTGACCGGGCGGGTTCCGCAGCTGAGCCTGCTGCTGTCCATCGCGGGCCTGCTGACCTCGGCTTACCTGACCTACACGCATTTCGACGCCAACGCGCTGCTGTGCTCGGCCGACGCCGTCATCGACTGCGAGACCGTGACCACGAGCGAGCAGTCGGAGCTGTTCGGCATCCCCGTCGCGTTCCTCGGGCTGGCGTTCTTCGCGTTCCTCACCGTGATCTGCCTCCCGTTCGCGTGGCGGATCGACGCGCTGAAGTGGGTGCGGCTCGGAGCCGCCGCCACCGGCGTGCTGATGGTCGTCTACCTGGTCGCGGCCGAGTTCCTGATCATCGGCAAGATCTGCCTGTGGTGCACCGTTGTGCACGTCATCACGCTCGCGCTGGCCTGTCTGCTGGTCTCGGCGAGCCTGCGCACAAGTAACCTTTGAGGCACCGCTCCCAGACTGGTGGACGCCGCACCCCGCGTCCCGCGCGTTTCTTCTTGAACTGAACATGGAGGAGCAGTGCCTCAGCTCCGCTCTCGCACCACCACTCACGGCCGCAACGCAGCGGGTGCCCGCGCCCTCTGGCGCGCGACCGGCATGACGGACAGCGACTTCGGCAAGCCCATCATCGCGATCGCCAACTCCTACACGCAGTTCGTGCCGGGTCACGTGCACCTGCGGGACCTCGGCGACATCGTGGCCGAGGCGGTGCGCGAGGCGGGTGGCGTGCCGCGCGAGTTCCACACCATCGCCGTCGACGACGGCATAGCCATGGGCCACAGCGGGATGCTCTACTCGCTGCCGAGCCGCGAGATCATCGCCGACTCCGTCGAGTACATGGTCAACGCGCACCAGGCCGACGCGATCGTCTGCATCTCGAACTGCGACAAGATCACCCCCGGCATGCTCAACGCGGCGATGCGGCTCAACATCCCCGTCGTGTTCGTGTCCGGCGGGCCGATGGAGGCCGGCAAGGCCGTCGTCGTCGAGGGCGTCGCCGTCGCGCCGACCGACCTGATCACCGCGATCTCCGCGTCCGCTTCCCCCGCCGTGAGCGAGGACGGGCTGTCCGAGGTCGAGCGTTCCGCGTGCCCGACGTGCGGCTCGTGCTCCGGCATGTTCACCGCGAACTCCATGAACTGCCTCACCGAGGCCCTCGGTCTGTCGTTGCCGGGCAACGGGTCGACTCTGGCGACGCACGCCGCGCGCCGCGACCTGTTCTCCGAGGCCGGTCGCGTGGTCGTGGAGCTGTGCAGGCGCTGGTACGGCGAGGACGACGAGTCGGCGCTGCCCCGGTCGATCGCGAACCGCAAGGCGTTCGAGAACGCGATGGCGCTCGACATGGCCATGGGCGGCTCGACGAACACCGTGCTGCACATCCTCGCCGCCGCGCAGGAGGGCGAGATCGACTTCACGTTGCAGGACATCGACGACCTGTCCCGCCGCGTGCCGTGCCTGTCCAAGGTGTCGCCGAACAGCGACTACCACATGGAGGACGTGCACAGGGCCGGCGGAATCCCCGCCCTGCTGGGCGAGCTCTACCGCGCGGGCCTGCTGAACGATGACGTGACGTCGGTGCACACGCCCACGATGGCCGAGTGGCTCGGCAAGTGGGACATCCGTGCGGAGAACCCCTCGCCGGAGGCGATCGAGCTGTTCCACGCCGCTCCCGGTGGCGTGCGGACCACCGAGGCGTTCTCGACGTCGAACCGCTGGTCCTCTTTGGACACCGATGCCGCCGGCGGCTGCATCCGCGACTTCGAGCACGCCTACACGCGCGACGGCGGCCTGGCCGTGCTGCGCGGCAACCTGGCCGAGCGCGGCGCGATCATCAAAGCCGCCGGCATCGACGAGGAGCTGTGGCACTTCGAGGGCCCTGCGCGCGTCGTCGAGTCCCAGGAGCAGGCCGTCTCGGTGATCCTGAACAAGGAGATCCAGGCAGGCGAGGTCCTGGTCGTGCGCTACGAGGGCCCGTCGGGCGGCCCCGGCATGCAGGAGATGCTGCACCCCACGGCGTTCCTGAAGGGCTCCGGCCTGGGCAGGAAGTGCGCGCTGATCACCGACGGCCGCTTCTCCGGCGGCTCCTCCGGCCTGTCGATCGGCCACATCTCGCCGGAGGCGGCGGGCGGCGGCACCATCGGCCTGGTCGAGAACGGTGACCGGATCCTGATCGACGTGCACGAGCGTCGCCTCGAACTGCTGGTGGACGACGAGGTCCTCGCCGAACGCCGCGCCAAGATGGAGGCGTCCGAACGGCCGTGGCAGCCGGTGGACCGCGTCCGCCCCGTCACCGCCGCCCTGCGTGCCTATGCACGGATGGCGACGGACGCCTCGACGGGCGCGGTGCGCGACCCGAGCCGTTAAAGAACCGCCGAAAGCGCCACACAGGCGCCGAACACGACCCAGCCCGTCAGCGGTCCGCTGACGGGCTGGTCCGTCTTCTTGACCATGACGCCGGCGACCACCAGGCCCGCGAGCAGGCCGAGCGGCGGGAGCAGGGACTTCGCGGTCAGGCCGAACGGGAACGCCACCAGGTAGACGACCGGAATTCCGACCACCAGCAACGCCAGCTGGAGCACCGCACCCACGAGCCGAGAGTTCACGAGCGCAATGTCTACCGGAAGACGAAGAACGTCACCGCCGCGCCGCCCGCTCCGAGCACCAGCGCGATGAAGCCGGCGGCCAGCGGGTGGCGGAACCAGCTGCGGTTGTAGTCCAGCGCCGCGCGGCCGGGGCCCGCGAACAGCGCCGCGAACGCCATGCCGGCGAGGGCCAGTTCCAGCTCGACGCCGTTGGGGCCGAAGAAGCCGCCCTTGTACTTCAGCGCGATGACGTTGGCCATCACGGCGAGCAGGCCCGCCGCGGCCAGCGGGGTGAAGAGGCCGAGGACCAGCAGGCCGCCGCCCGCCAGCTCCGTGACGCCGGTGACCCAGGCGAGGACCACGGACTCGCGGTAGCCCATCTTCTCCAGCGACTGCGCGAAGCCGTTGATGCCGGGGCCGCCGAAGAGGCCGAAGACCTTCTGCAGGCCGTGCAGCACGAAGATGCCGCCCAGCACCGCGCGCAGGCCCAGCAGGCCGAGGTCGGGGCCCGCGGTCCAGCCGAACTTCTTGCGCTCGTCGTCGAACGGGTCGTCCGCGTACGCGGGCGCGTCCTCAGTGGACTTGTCGAGCGGTGTGTAGCCCGTGTTGTCGAACGCCTTCGTCGACGAGTCGTACGGTTGAGCCGAGCTCCCGCCGACTCTGTCCGTGCCGTCGTCGAAGTGGTGCACTCCTCCTCCGCTGCTCGAGTAGAACGAGTCGTCGGAGAAAGCGCTCGAGGTGCTCGAGCCTTTGTCGTGTGTAGCCACGCCCGCACGCTAGTGAGGCCGCGTGCGGGCGCGCGAGAGCCGAACGGCAGCCCAGTTTCACCCGGACGGACTAATACGTCCCGCCGACCAGATTGCGGGGTCGTTCCCCCGCGCGGTACCGAGCCACCTCGGACGCGACCACCGCGTAGGCGCGCTGCGCGTGCCCCGTGCAGCTGCCCGCCACGTGCGGGGTGAGCAGCAGTCCCGGCGCCGTCCACAGTGGATGGTCCTCGGGCAGCGGCTCGGGATCGGTCACGTCGAGAGCGGCGCGCAGACGTCCCGAGGTCAGCTCCGCGAGCAACGCGCCGGTGTCCACGACGGGGCCGCGCGCGCCGTTGACCAGGATCGCGCCGTCCTTCATCGCGGCCAGGAACTTGGCGTCGACCAGGTGCCGGGTCTCCTCGGTCATCGGCGTGAAGACCACCACCGCGTCGAACTCCGGCAGCAGGCCGGGCAGCTCGTCGACGCCGTGCACGCCTTCGCGGGCGGTGCGGCCGACCAGCGTGGCGGTGGCGTCGAACGGTTCGAGGCGGCGGCGCAGCTGCTCGCCGAGGTCGCCTGCGCCGACGATCAGCACCTTCTTGTCCTGCAACGTGTCCGTCAGGTGGTAGTCCCAGCGGCCTTCGGCGCGGGCGCGTTCGAAGACGAGGAACTCCCGGTAGATCGCGAGCAACGCGCCGATGGCCCACTCCGCGGTGCTGCCTCCGTGGGCGCCGCGGCAGGTGGAGAGCATCACACCTTCGGGTACGCGGCCGATGAAGTTCTCGGCGCCCGCGCTCAGCAGCTGCACGAGCTTGAGGTCCGGCAGCTGCGCGAACACGTCGCGCGGATCGGTCCCCGCCAGGAACTTCGGCACCAGCACCTCGGCGTCGATCCCCTCCGACGGCAACGGCTGCCCCGGCGTGTAGCGGACCGGGCGGACACCGTCCACCTGGGACAGCACCTGGACTCCGAGATCATCTGGCACGAGCACGGTGAGCGTCACCACTAGAAAGTACGTCAGAATGGCGGGCATGCGGGAGCACGACGTCCTCTCCTGGGACGGCACCAAGATCCGGACGTGGCAGGCGGAGGGCGAGGGCGCACCCGTGCTGCTGTGCCCCGGCGTGGGGTCCGGGCCCGAGTCGTGGCCGTCGCTGACCGGTCGCGGTGGCCTGGTCAGCTGGTACATGCGCGGCACGATGGGCTCGGACAGGCCGGTCGACGAACGCGACATCTCGCTGGACGACCACGTGTCGGACGCGATCGCCGTGCTGGACGACGCGGGCATCGAGCGGTGCGTCGTCATGGGCTGGTCGATGGGCGTCACGATCGCGGCTGAGCTGGCGTTGCGCCATCCGGAACGGGTCGCGGGCCTGCTGCTGGTCGCGGGCGCGCCGGGTGACTCGTTCGACGCCATGCTGCCGCTGGTCCCCCGCACCCTCCGCCGGTTCGTCGGGCTGACCGGCACGAGGCTGCTGCGGCAGGCGGGGCCCGTGCTCGACAGGGTGCTGCACCGCGTCCCGGTCACGGACGCCACGACGTTCCTGCTGCGGCACAGCGGCGTGATCAAGCCGAGCAGCGACCCGGCGGCCGTGTCGAACGCCGTGAGCCGGTTCCTCCAGCACGACTGGCGCTGGTACTTCACGCTGGCGCTCGCGCTGGGCGAGACGCCGCGCCAGGACCTCGGCCCGATCGTGTGCCCCATCACACTGCTGGCGGGCCGTGACGACGTGCTGGCGACGACGGAGAGCATGTCCGAGGCCGTCGCCGCACTGCCCCAGGCACGGCTGCGGGTGCTGCCGTGCAGCCACTACCTGCCGTTGGAGGCGCCCGAGGTCGTCGCGGCGGAGCTCGACCTCCTGTTCGGCCGGGTGAGGTCGGTCGACTTCGCCACGGCCGAGGCGTTCACTTCGGGTTCACGGTCGCGCACCTAACCTGGAGTCGTGGTTCGTTCCATCGCGTTGCTGACCGCCGCCTGCCTGCTGGCAGGGGGCTGTGCGAGCTTTCCCGACGAGCCGGCGCCGACGAGCTGGAGCGCGCAACCACAGCTGACCCCGCAGGCGGGTCCGAAACCCGAGCTGCCCGGCGAGTACCGGCCGTCGCCGGGCGAGCAGGGCCGCGGGCAGACGCCGCAGAGCGTGCCGCCGCCGCAGGGCTGCAAGGACTTCAACCCGGCCGTGATCGCCACGTGCCTGAACACCGTCACGGGTGTCGCCCCCATCGGCGCGGACGCCCAGGGCGGGGTCGCCGCCTACGCCACGGAACGCGGCGGGCGCCTGCTCAAGGTCACCAAGGACGCCGACCCTGTGGTGGTCGCGCAGATCCAGGCCGACACGTCGTCCGACGGCGGGCTGACCGGACTCGCGCTGTCGGCGACGTTCGCCGAGGACCAGCTCGCGTACGTGTACGTGACGACCGCGACGGACAACCGGGTGCTGCGGATCGCGCCGGGCGACACGCCCAAGCCGATCCTCACCGGCATCCCGAAGGGCCCGACCGGCAACCGCGGCGTGCTCGCGAGCGACCGCAAGGGCGCGCTGCTCGTCGCGACCGGTGACGCGGGCAACCCCGCGCTGGCCGCCGACCCGAACTCGCTGGCGGGCAAGGTCCTGCGCATCGACGGCTCCGGCAAGCCCGCCCAGGGCAACCCGACCGCGGGATCGGCCGTCGTCTCGTCCGGTCTGACCCTGCCGGGAGGCCTGTGCGTCTCCGCGGACGCGCAGAAGATCTGGGTGACGGACTGGGCCGCGAACGCCGACCTCCTCCACCTCGTCGTGCCGGGCAAGCTCGGCCAGGACGCCTGGAACTGGCCGGACAAGCCGGGCGTGATGGGCTGCGCGTCGTACACGGACACGCTGACCGTCTCCACGGCCAAGACGCCGGGCCTGCAGTCGCTGACGATGAACGCCACCGGCTCGTTCACCGGCAAGCCCGAGATCACGATGGCGGAGGACGGCTTCGGCCGGATCGGTCCGTTGGAGATGCTGAACGACTCGGCGTCTCTGGCCGGCACGGTCAACAAGGCCGCCGGCCAGCCCGTGTCGTCGGACGACCGGGTCGTGATCATCGTGCGGCCGAACAACGGCGGCGGCAGCAAGGACTAGTGGCTGACGGGTTGCGGGCCGAGGGCGAACGCCTCTCCCCCGTCACGCCACCACCGCGCGTAGACCTCGCTCTGCCCGACCAGCCCGAGATACCCCTCGGCGACCTGCTCGCACAGGTGGTCGACGTCGCCGGCGACCGGCGCGTCGGTACGCCACGCCAGCACGACCTCGCGGACCAGCGGGTTCGCCGCGACGGGCAGCCGCGCGACGCCGGGTGGGGTGCCGCCGACCGGGTAGAGCGGGCACACCGCGCCCGCCTCCCTGATCAGCGTCAGCGCGACGTGCGGCTCACTGCTGAAGTGCGCGATCCGCTGCTCGAACCCGGCCGCCGCGCACTCGCGGGAGAAGTGGGCGTTCATGCCGCTGTCGTCCGGCTCGGGCATGACCCACTTGTCGCCGGCCAGCGCCGCGAGCGGGATCTCGGGTTCTTGCGCGCAGGGGTGGCTGCCGGGCACGCCGACGAACAGCGGTTCGCGGGTGAGCAGCCGGTGTCCGACGCCCGGTGGGAGCGTGAGCGGAGTGCCGGGGAACCGGCGCAGGACGGCGATGTCGATTTCGCCGGTCGTGAGCAACGCGGTCAGCGTGCCGGTCTCCTTGATGGTGCGGCTCGTGACGTTGTCCTTCAACGCGCTCACGAGTAGTCCGAAGTGATAGGCGGGGATTCCGGCGAGCCTGGTAGGAGCATTGGGACTGTGCGCGTTACGGCGCGTTACGCGTTCCAGCGTGACCAGCTGGGTGAGCATCGACCGCGCCTCCTGGACGAAATCCGCACCGGCCGGGGTGAGCCTCGCACCGTCCGCCGAACGCAGGAACAACGCACCGCCCAGGTGCTCCTCGATGCGTTTGAGCTGCGTCGTCACCGCGGGCTGGGTGAGGTGCAGGCGCGCGGCGGCCTTGCGCAGGCTGCCGCAGTCGGCGATCGCCACGACCAGTTCGAGATGCCTCACCTCTAGACGCATGCGACCGATGTTATAGCTGAATGCAATAACCCCGGCAGCCTTGTGAATCTCGCGCGATACGCACCGGTCTCGATACGTTCGACGACGTGATGGAATTGGCCGAGCGCCCGGCGCGCACCGATGCTGTGCTGTTTTCGGATCGCGCTGTGAAATCGTTTCTGGAGGCCGCGTCCGCCGAATACCCGTTCATCACCGAGGACGAGCCGAGACCGTGTTTCGCGGTGCTGCTCGGCCGGTCCGCCGGCGCCGAGGCCGTCGTCGAGGACGTGGCGTTCGGCCGCAACGCGCGTCTGACGGACCCGTCGGCGCGGGAGGAGTTCGCGTCGACGATCGTGCCGCGGTTCGGCACGGCGTACGAGAACCCGGTGCGGGCGTGGTGGCTCGACCCCGGCGACCTGCTGGCGATCACGCGGGCGGCGGACGCGCGGGGCCTGGACGTGCTCGGCTCGATCCACCTCCACCCGGACTGGCACCGCCTCGGGCCGGAGTGCGAGCGCGACCGGCCGTTGAGCGACAGCCCGACGCCGATGGACGAGCACATGTTCCGCAACAGCGGATGGCCGGTGAACGTCGTCTGCTACCTCGAACGCCGCCACGGCGGCCTCTACTACTCGCTCGCCGCGTGGGATGCCGACTGCCTGCGCCTGCCGTTGAGGATGAACCACTCATGACCGAACAGATCTACTCGTTGTGGCAGCGCATGGAGCAGGGCTGGGCGCTCGGCGACGGCCACGCGTTCGCCGCCGTGTTCGCGGAGGACGTCGACTTCGTGACGGTGCGCGGTGAGGAGCTGTTCGGACGGCCGGCCGTGGCCGCCGGGCACTCCCAGCTCTTCGCGGGCCCCTATCTCGACACCGAGCTCACCGCAGAGATCAGCCTGATCAGGCCGTTGACCGACGACGTCTCGGTCGTGCACGTCACGTCTTCCATCACCCCGGCGGGCATCACCACCCACGCGCAGGCCGTCGTCGTGCGGCGCGCCGGCGGGTGGGAGATCGCCGCGTTCCACAACATGATCCCGAAGGGACGGTCATGACCAGGCCCCGGTTGCGGCACATCGCGTTCGTCGTGCGGAACGCGGAGGAGATGGCCGGCTTCTACACCTCCCGGTTCGGGATGGAGCTGTTCCACACCGACCCGGACGGCAGCCACTTCGTCACCGACGGGTACGTCAACCTGGCGTTGATCCAGCAAAGGCTCGACGGGGACGTGCCGGCCGGGTTCAACCACTTCGGCTTCCAGGTCGCCGACGTCGCGCCGTACCTGGAGACGCTGGAGCCCCGTCCGGCGCTGCGCGGCGGGGACCGGCCGTTCGCCGAGTACCGGGCGGTCGATCCCGAGGGCAACTGGTTCGACCTGTCCGCGCACGGGTTCCTGCCGCCGGGCGCCGGGGAGCCCTGAGGTTTCCTCCAGCGGCAGGTGGGCACCCTGGAGTGGGGTATTGCGAACGGGGACGGGAGAGGCTGTCGGGGCCTCCCCGCCCCCGTTTCGTCTAGCGGGTGCCCGTCCAGAAGATGGCCCGCGCGACCTGGGCGTACAGGCCCTTGGGGTGGTCGCGGAACAGCGGTTCGGTGCCGAAGAGCACCACCTTCGCGCCTGTGACCGCCGTGCCGGAGACGACCGCCGCCTGGCCCGCCGCAGCGTCCTGGCCACCGGTGCCGTCGTCCCTCGCGTGCCAGTGACCAGCGGCGATCACCGTGCTGCCGTAGCGCTGTTCGACCGTCACGCCGGTGCCGAGGTCCGTGAACCACTGCGGCGAGTAGACGAACGAGTGCGGGAGCGCGCCCGTCCCGACCGGACCGGTGCCGTTGACGACGTTCACCACGCCGTTGGCGTCCTCCCAGCCCGCGACCGGGGTGGCCTGCAGGAGCCCGGCGTCGGCGTTGAACCTGCTGCCCGTCGCACCGCGGGTCACCACGCCACCGCGCTTCAGGAACTCGTCGAGCGCGGCTCTGGCCGTGGCGTTGAGCTGCGTGTAGCTCAGGCCCGCCCCCACGTACAACGCGTCGATCCGCGACCAGTCGAAGCCCGCGTTCAGCACCGCCGTGGAGATGGTGCGGACGTCGAAGCCGGACTCGCGCAGCACCTGCAGCTCGTCTGCGGAGACCGCGGCCGCGACGACCTTGCGCTGCAACGCGACACCACCGGGCCTGGCGGTGGTGAAGCGCACGCCGTAACGGTCGGCGACCTCCTTCGCGGCGGCCCTGTCCTTCGCCGGAACGACGATCGTGCCGTCGTCCTGGCGGCGCAGCTCCAGACCGCGGTTGAGCAGGTCGTTGACGGCGCTGACGTCCTTCTGGTCGGTCAGGGTGAGCGCGAGGTCGCCGCCCGGCGCGACGGCGACGCTCCCGGTCGGCGAGGCCGCGGTGACGGGCTTGCCGTCGAACCGGAACGGGCCGCTCCTGTGCACGTCGACCGACGCGCCCCAGAGCAGGCGGTGGCTCCAGCCGGAGATGTCGTACATGACCGGCGCCTTGTCGGAGATGTCGCTGCCCTGCTCCAGCATCACGTTCGCGAGACCGCGCTTCGGCTGGTGCATGTCCACGACGTACGACCCGGCCGGATAGCGCTTACCACCCAGCGTGAACGGCTTCTCCGCCCGTTCGACCCGCACGTCGTGCCGGACGAGCTGGTCGACGAGACGCGCGGTGGCGGGCGCCGACCGGTCGTTCGTGATGACGTAGGCGCGCGGGAACTCCGTGGTGAAGCGGTCTTCCGGCCCGAAGCCGGGCACGAACCCGTCCGGGATGTACCGCTGCTCCTCGCCCGCCGCGCCACGGCGGAACATCTCCGTCTGGTTCGCGATCAGGCTGCGCCGGTTGTCGTCCACGTAGTCGAGCGTGGTCTTGATGGTGGCCTCGACGACGTCGGTGTTGATCCGCGAACGCCGCTGCAGCTCGGCCACCGGCAGGGTGTCGTAGTCACCGCGGTTGACCCGCATCGGGATCTCGATCGTGTACGAGACGGCACCGTGGTACATCGCGTACTGCGCGGTGTAGATCGGCGCCCAGCCATCCCACTCGCCGACGGGGTAGTCGCGGAACGGGATCTCCGGCTTCGCCGCCTCCGGGTGTCCCAGCGCCTGCACGGCCTTCTCCATCAGCAGGCCGTTGGCGTAGCCGTGCTTGATGTAGAGGTCGAAGTCGTAGTTCTGGCCGTGCGGCGGGGTGGTCGGCTCGATCAGCGTGTTCGGCACGTACCCGTGCTCGTCCAGCATCATGAGCGGCTGGGTGCGTTCGACGACGTCCTGCATCGCCCTGTTCTCCGGCTGGGAGCTCGTGACGAAGTCGCGGTTGAGGTCGAACCCCGCGGCGTTGACCCGCGTGCCGGCGACGCGGCCGTCCGGGTTGGCGGTGAGGTTGATGTAGATCCTGCTGCGGCGCAACAGGTTCTGCGTCTCACGGTCGTCGGACGTGGCGAGGTGCTCGATGACGCGCAGCGCGCCGTCGGTGCCCTCCCACTCGTCGCCGTGGATGTTGTTGTTGATCCAGATCGGTGCCTTGTAGAGCCCGGCCGGAACGTTCCGGCCTTCCTCGATCGTGGCGCGGAACCGTTCCTGGACACGGGTTTCCGCCGGGCTCTCGGGCGCGGTGAGCGTGACCAGGTAGAGGTCGCGGCCGAGCCCCGACTGCCCGACGACCTCGACGGAGATCCTGTTGCTCTTCTGCTGCAACGCGTTCAGCTTCGGCGCGAGCGAGTGGTAAGGCGCCAGGTTCAGCTTGACGGCCTTGTCGGCGGGGTTCTCCGGGTAGGTCCGCAACTTCGTCCTGCGCGGGTACCCCTGGTGGCGGTCGGCCTGGTTCTCGCTCTGGGCCAGCTGCGCCGTGAAGGCGCCGTCCAGGGTGGCGACCTCGTTGCGCTCGGGCCCGTTGCCGGGCTCCCGGTTCTCGACCGGAGGTGTGGGTGCTGCCGGTTGCGCCGCTCCGGTGGCCGGTACCGCCACCGCCGCGGTGACCGCCAGGAGAACGGCGAGCAGAGTTCTGCGCATACGGACTTTTCTCGCACAACGGCCCGCTCATCGACTAGAGCCGATAGGCGGGCCGTTGCATCCCCTCGGTCAGGACGAGACTGGCACAGAACCGCGCGGGCGAGCGAGAGAAGTTCACCAACCGCGGTCACTTCCGGGGGTCGAGTCACCGCCGACCAGGCTCGTTCGGCAAACGGCGTCCGCACAACCACTCGAACGGTCTAGCCCGACCCCAAGCACAGGAACGGCCTGCGGAACGGGTCCTTCGCCATCGCCTCTGCCAGCGCCACGGCGGGCGGCGCCCCCGCCACCAACGCCCGGTGGTAGTCGGCCATCGCGGCGGCACTCGTCTCGTCGCCGACCTTGCTGGCCGCGGCCACCACCGTCCGCGTACCGCCCGCGAGCATGGCACCGGCGAACCCGAGAGCCTCGTCGCCGGGCCGGATCCGGTTGAGCGCGAGCTCGCACGCGGCGAGCACGACGTGCACCGGTGGTTTGCGGAGGCGGCCGAGCTCGTGGGCGAAGAGCGGACCGTCGAACAGTTCGAGCCGGGAGAACAACGCGTTCTCGGTCTCGTGCTCGCCGTGAGCGGCGACGTGGACCAGGTCGGCCCCGTCGAGGCGGGCGAGGACCTCGGCGGCGGTCGCGGTGTCTCCCGACAGCACGGTCGCGTTCTCGTGCTGGGTGGCCAGCTTGTCGACCTCGCCGTGACCGGAGAGGAGCCCAGGGCCCTGCACCACCAGCACGCGATCGGTCCTCGGCTCGCCGGACTGAGCCGCGGCGAGCCATGCCGTGGCGGAAGGGGCGGTGGCGACGGGACGTCCGTGCAGGCTCGGCAGCACGCCCCACGGCACCGCGTACAACTCCCCGGTCGGCACCATGACCAGCTCGCGGTCGCCGATGAGGTGCGCGAGCGGCTTGATCAGCAACGCGTCGAGCTGGTCGGCCTGCTTGTGCGCCGACAGCCCGATGACCTGCACCAGCGGCGGCGGCAGGTGGTCGGGCGCGAGGGCGTTGAGGTCGAAGTGGAGCTTCTGGGCGCTCTCCAGCGCATTGGTCGCGTCGCCGAGCCGCACGAGGCTGACCCGGCCACCGGCGACGACGACGGCGGCCATCTCACCACCGGACACGACGTAGCTGACCATGGCCCGCTGTCCCAGCTCGGCGATCACCTCGGTGATGCCGGCGACGGGCCGGGGCTTGCCCCACCGCTGCGAGTGCCAGCCGAGCCGGTTCGCCTCCCGCTGCGCCTTCACGAGCTTGCCTCGCAGCTCCGCCGTCGGCTGACCGGACAGACCGTGCCGCAGGATCGCCCAGCTGAGGTTGCGCACCTCGGTGATCCGCTCGGCCACCTCGTTGTTCTCGGCCGACTCCAGCGGTTCGTACCGGTAGGTCTGCGCCCGCGTGCGTTCCAGCCAGGCGAAGAGCCGGCGCGCGTCCGCGTCCTCCAGCGCGAGCGTGATCGCCAGCTCGCTCAGTTCCCTGCCGTGCACAGCGGTGGCGGACACGAGTTCCAGACCACCGAGCTGGTCTCGCACGCGGCCCAGTTCGTCCAACGCTTTGCGCGCGTGCGTCAGCGCGGCACGACGACTTCCCTTGGCCAGCGCCAGTTCCGCCAGCACCAGCCTGCGCTGCATGCGGTGGTCGAGCGGCGTGACGGCCCTCGGACCGGGCACCTTCTCGAGCAGCGCCTCGGCGTCCGCGAGCCTCCCCCGGCGGACCTCCAGCCGTGCCGCGAGGAGCAGCGCGAGCCGTGACTCGTCGACGAGGTGGTTGGCCGAGAGCTCGGCGGACAGCGACAGAGCCTTCAGAACCAGCGCGTTCGAGACCCGCCTGGTGCGCATGGCATGCCTGCCGTGCGCCCACAGCTCGATCAGGGCAGCCATCATCCACCACGTGCTGCCCCGCCGGATGAGCTTGCGCTCCGACCGCTTCGCCATCCGGCGAGCCAGGTCGAACTGACCGTCCAGCAATGCCGCCGACGCGCGGAACATCTCGACCTCGGCGATCTCCTGACCGAACTTCTCCTTGCGCATCACCGGAAGCGCCTCGTCGAGGTGCTTACCGGCCTCATCGGACAGTCCGATCATGAGCATGGCCTCAGCCTGGTCCAGTTGCAGCCGTGCCAGCAGGGCTGCCTGGTCGTCCCCGCGGAAGATCCGTTCCGCTTCCTCGTAGCGCCGCAACGCCTCGGCCAGCTCACCGCTCTGCTTGTGAACATTGCCGAGCGCGTGCACCAAGAACGGGTAAAGGTGAAGAAGTTCATGTTCACGGGCGAGGCGAATACCGCGTTCGAGGTCAGCGATGGCCCGTTCACTCCTGCGCACCGCCGCCAACGCGAACCCCCGGTTCAGCAGGGTGGAGACGAACACCTGCAACAACGCGCGGTTACCACCGAAAGCGGTTCGGTCGACGTCTTCCTCGACCGACTCGATGAACTTGGCGAACCACTCGACCGCCATTTCCGGCTGACCCATGCGCATGACCATGAGACCCTGGTTGTGGTCCACGCTCGCACTCAGCAGCGTCCTGGTCGCGGAGTCCTCAATGGTGTCGATCTCGTGGCGGGCGGAGTCGAACGCCTCCACGGCAAGCTCCATGCCACTGGTCTCACCTTGACACAGTGCCAGGTTGTAGAAGATGCGAGCGCGAATCGCCGCGCGTTCCGGGCTCGGGTCGGCGCGCTCACTGCGCACGAGCGCACGCTTGAGCAGCCGGGTGGCTGAGGGAAAGCGGAACTTCGCCTGCTCCGCCCAACCTTTCTCGTACAACTCGCGCGCTCTCTCCAGGGAACGAGCGGGCATGTGATCATCACACCACATGTGTCCACACAGCGCTGCCCGCCAACCAGGCACAGAGCCTGGTGGCGGGCAGAGCACGCTGAGTTACTGGACGGTCTGGTTGCTCGGGTGGTTCGGGCAGTCCTGGTCGTGCTCGATGTCGCCGCCCGAGTCGAGGCTGCCTTCGGAGATCCGCAGCGGACGCCTGAAGGGGACCCCGGGGCCGCCGCCGCAACACATCGGCGTGACTTCCGGGTCTTCCTTCTTCTTCGGCGGCTGCGGTACTTCGGTCGGCGGAACGGGCACCGGCGCCGGTTCGACGACCGGCGTGCCCTCGAGCACGGATTCCGCTTCCTGAACGACTTCGGTACCGACCAGATCCAGGTTCTCGCGCTGAACAGTCATGAGGTTCCCCCCTCGTTTGGACTATTACGTTCCATCCCCCCAGATGGACGCACGAAGAGAGTGGCACACACGGCTACGGGTATACGTCTCATTTAGCTAACAGCCACTCGGTCGGCCTAAGATCACAAAGGGTCACCTGCACGAACAGGTGACCCTTTGTGATTTACGCGTCGATTGTGTATCTACGAGCAGCGAGCGAGCACGATCTCGCGGACCCGTGCCGCGTCGGCCTGGCCCTTGGTGGCCTTCATGACCGCGCCGACGATGGCGCCGGCCGCCTGGACCTTGCCGTCGCGGATCTTCTGCGCCACGTCCGGCTGGGCCGCCAGGGCTTCGTCGACGGCCTTCTCCAGCGCCGTGTCGTCCGAGACGACCTTCAGGCCGCGCTTCTCGACCACGTCGTCCGGGGAGCCTTCGCCCTCCAGGACGCCGTTGACGGCCTCGCGGGCGAGCTTGTTGGTCAGCGCGCCCGTGTTGACCAGCTCGATCACCCTCGCCACCTGGGCGGGGGTGATGGGCAGGTCGGTGAGTTCGACGCCGCGGCTGTTGGCCTGCTGGGCGAGGTAGGACACCCACCAGGGGCGGGCCTCGTCCGGCTTCGCGCCCGCCTCGACGGTGGCGATGATGAGGTCCAGGGCGCCCGCGTTGACCAGGTCGCGCAGGACCTCGTCGGTGAGCTTCCACTCCTCCTTGATGCGCGCGCGGCGCTCCCAGGGGAGTTCGGGCAGGGTGCCGCGCAGCTCCTCGACCCACTCGCGCGACGGCGCGATCGGGACCAGGTCGGGCTCCGGGAAGTAGCGGTAGTCCTCCGCCGTCTCCTTCTTGCGGCCGGGCGACGTGCTGCCCGACGACTCGTCGAAGTGGCGGGTCTCCTGGGTCACCTCGCCGCCGGAGGCGAGCACCGCGGCCTGGCGCGTCATCTCGAAGCGGACGGCGCGTTCGACGCTGCGCAGCGAGTTGACGTTCTTGGTCTCGGTGCGGGTGCCCAGGGCGCCGGTGGTCTTCGGCGACAGGGAGACGTTCGCGTCGCAGCGCAGCGAGCCCTGGTCCATGCGGACGTCGGACACGTCGAGCGCCTTGAGCAGGTCGCGCAACGCCGTCACGTACGCGCGGGCGACCTCGGGAGCGCGCTCCTTGGTGCCCGGGATCATCTTCGTGACGATCTCGATCAGCGGCACTCCGGCGCGGTTGTAGTCGAGCAGCGAGTGCTCCGCGCCGTGGATGCGACCGGTGGCGCCGCCGACGTGCAGCGACTTGCCGGTGTCCTCCTCCATGTGCGCGCGCTCGATCTCGACGCGGATGACCTCGCCGTCGTCCAGCGTCACGTCGAGCCAGCCGTTGAACGCGATCGGCTCGTCGTACTGCGACGTCTGGAAGTTCTTCGGCATGTCCGGGTAGAAGTAGTTCTTCCG
>NZ_DATLEC010000231.1:0-31214 GCF_035525475.1 Lentzea sp.
GTCGCGGCCGATGAGTTCCTTCATGATCTCGTTGGAGCCCGCCCAGATCTTCGTGACGCGGGCGTCCATCCACGCGCGGGCGACGCGGTACTCGGTCATGTAGCCGTAGCCGCCGTGCAGCTGCACGCAGGCGTCGATGACCTCGTTCTCGATGTCGGCGCTCCAGTACTTCGCCTGCGCCGCCTCGACCGGGCTCAGCTCGCCGCGGACGTGCTGCATGGTCAGGGTGTCGACGAACGCCTGCGTGACGTCGAGCTTGGTGCGCAGCTCGGACAGCAGGAACTTGTTGTGCTGGAACTTGCCGATCGCCTGCCCGAACGCCTTGCGCTCCTTGACGTACTCGAGCGTCTCGTCGAAGACGCCCTGGGCGTGCGCCAGGTTCGAGATGGCGCCACCGATCCGCTCCTGCGGCAGGCGTTCCATCATGTAGATGAAGCCCTGGCCCTCCTCACCGATCATGTGCTCCTTCGACAGGCGCACGTCGGAGAAGAACAGCTCCGCGGTGTCGGACGGGTGCTGGCCGACCTTGTCGAGCTTGCGGCCGCGCTCGAAGCCGGGCATGCCGGTCTCGACGGCGAACAGCGTGATGCCGCGCGCGCCCTTCGTCGGGTCGGTGCGGGCCGCGACGACGATCATGTCGGCGGTGTAGCCGTTGGTGATGAACGTCTTGGAGCCGTTGAGGATCCAGTCGTCACCGTCGCGCACGGCGTTCGTCTTCAGCGCCGCGAGGTCGGAGCCGCCGGACGGCTCGGTCATCGCGATGCCGGTCTTGATCTCGCCGGTGCACATGCCGGGCAGCCAGCGCTGCTTCTGCTCCTCGGTGCACAGGTCGACGAGGTAGGGCGCCACGACGTCGCCGTGGATGCCGATGCTCGACGCGACGGCCGCGTTGACCCGGCACAGCTCCTCGGCGAACACCGTGTTGAACCGGTAGTCGTTCGCGCCGCTGCCGCCGTACTCCTCGGGGATCTCCAGGCCGAGCAGGCCCTGGCGACCGGCCTCCAGCCACACGTCCCGGTCGATCACCCGTTCCTCGATGAACTTCTCGACGTTCGGCGTGATCGTGCGCTCGACGAAGGCTTTCGCCGACTCCCGGAACGCGGCGTGATCCTCGTTGAACAGCGTCCGCTGCACCACTACCTCCATACTAAGCGGTTGCTTAGACCTAAGCGCACGCTTAGCGTGCAGTACGATCCATGACCTGTCAACACGCGAGGAGCGGCCTGATGACGACGACCGGACTGGACGGGTTCGCGCTGCTCGACGAGACCTGGCGCGCGGTCACCCCGGACGCCGCGCGCCGCATGCTCATCGCCGCCGTCCAGGCGTTCGCGACCAAGGGGTACCACGCCACGACGACCAGGGACATCGCCTCACTGGCCGGAATGTCCCCCGCGGCCGTGTACATCCACTACAGGTCCAAGGAAGAGCTTCTCTTCAACATCTCGCTCGTCGGCCACGAGACCTCGCTCGCCCTGCTGTCGCGCACCGAGGGCGGCGACGCGGAGGAGCGGCTGAGGAACGCGGTGGCGACGTTCGCGGGGTGGCACGCGGAGTTCCACACGACGGCGAGGGTGGTGCAGTACGAGCTCAGCGCGCTCTCCCCGGAACACCACGCGGAGGTGGCGGAGCTGCGCCGGCAGATCGAGCGGCGGATGCGGTCGTTCATCGCGGACGGGGTCGAGGAGGGCGTGTTCGAGGTCCCCGACCTCAAGGGCGCGACCCTGGCCGTGCTGTCGCTGTGCATCGACGTCGCGCGCTGGTACCAGCCCGGCGGCAAGCGGACCCCGGACGAGATCGGCGCGTTGTACGCCGACCTCGTCCTGAGGATGGTCCGGCCGCTAGTGAACTGACCTGCGGCCGTACACGCCGGCGACCACCGAGACGCCGACCGCGGCGAGGACGATCTGGATGATCAGCTCCCACCAGTCGAACCAGCCGCTGGTCTCCTGCACGTTGAGCCATCCCGCGATGAGCGAGCCGATGAACGCCGCCACGATGCCGACGAGGATCGTCAGCCACAGCGGGATGTTCTGCCTTCCGGGCGCCACGAGCTTGCCGAGCAAGCCCAGGATCAGACCGATGACGAGTGCGCCGATGACACTTCCGATGGTCACGACCGCCTCCTCCGCTACTCCCCGGTGGGGCCGGGGAACTCGGGGGGAATCATCCCGCCACTCGTCGCGGACCGCAGCGCGAGGACTACCAGCGACTACCGCTGACCTGGCTCATCCACTGGTTGATCGTCGCGGTCCAGTCGGTGCCGGCCGCCTGCTGGTGCGACACGGCGAAACGGCCGTACGCGTCACCGCCCGCGCGGAGCAGCCCGGCGCGCTTGTCAGCCTCGAGGATCACGTGCAGCTCACCCGGCGTCGTGACGAACGTCAGCTCGACCTGCTTGACGCGGCCGGCGAACTGCGGCGGCGGGTAGAACTCGATCTCCTGGTAGAACGGCAGCTGCTGCGGCACGCCGTGGATGCGGCCGCGCTCGTTGTCCGCCTTGGTGAAGCGGAAGCCCATGTGCCCGAACGCCTGCAGCACCGCGTCCTGCGAGGGCAGCGGGTGCACCCAGATCGGGTCGAGGTCGCCGGGGTCGACGGCGCCGCGGACCTCCAGCTCGGTGCGCAGGCCCAGCTGCATGCCGGCGAGCTGCTGACCGCCCACGACGTTGAGCGGGCACTCGAACGGCACGGGGATCTGGAAGGGCAGTGAGAGGTTCTGGTGCGGCTGGACGACGATCCGCTGCCCCACGGAGAACTTGTGGAACTCCATGTTGGTGTTGTACTCGTTGTCGCCGCTCTCGACCTCGACGCGGGTGAGCAGCGCGAGCGTGACGTGGTCGATCTCGGCAGGGTGGTCGCCGCCCGCGATACGCACCTCACCGGACAGCACCTCGCCCGGCCGGACGTTCGGGTTCGTGAGCACCGTGTCGACAGTCGGCCCGCCCACGCCGAACGCGCGCATCATCCTCTTGAACACCACTGCGGCCTCCTGAAGCCCTTCGCGATTGTGCGGGGAAGTCTGCCAACTGGATCGCCCGTTTGCGGCGAGGTGTTCCGTTGACGCCTCAACCCTGCGATCGGTTCCGTATGGACTTCTGTTCACTCCGGATGGCAACATGCGACCGCCGTCACATACTAAGCGGTCGCTCAGGAGGATTGCCGTGCTGCTCGTCGCCAACCGGGGTGAGGTCGCCGTCCGCGTGCTGCGCGCGGCCGCTGACCTCGGCATTCGCACCGTGGCGGTGTACGCGGAGGACGACGCGTCCTCGCTGCACGTAACGCTCGCGGACCACGCTGTGGCGTTGCGCGGTGACTCCCCGTATCTCGATGTGGCGCAAATCCTGGACGCGGCCTCCGGCTGCCAGGCGGTGCATCCGGGGTGGGGCTTCCTGTCGGAGAACGCGGAGTTCGCTCGGGCGTGTTCGGAACGCGGGCTGGCCTTCGTGGGGCCTTCCGCTGACGTTCTGGAGTTGCTCGGTGACAAGCGGCGAGCGCGGGAGCTCGCTTCCTCGCTGGGGATCCCGGTGCTGGAGGCCGCGCCTGGCGAGTTCCCCGTGATGGTGAAGGCGGTCGCCGGGGGCGGCGGCAAGGGGATGCGGGCGGTCTTCGCCCCGGAGGACCTCGACAGCGCGGTCGAGGCGTGCCGGGCGGAGGCGCTGGCGGCGTTCGGGGTGGGCGACGTGTACTTCGAACGGCTGATGCCCTCCGCCCGGCACATCGAGGTGCAGCTGGTCGGGACGACCGTGATCGGGGACCGCGACTGCTCGTTGCAGCTGCGGCACCAGAAGGTCGTGGAGATCGCGCCCGCTCCCCTGCTGGAGCCCTCGATGCGCGAGTCGTTGCACGAAGCGGCTGTGGCCATCGCCTCCGCGGCCGGGTACACCGGCGTCGGCACCGTGGAGTTCCTGGTGTCCGGCGACTCGTTCGCGTTCCTGGAGGTCAACCCGCGGCTGCAGGTCGAGCACACCGTGACCGAGATGGTGTCCGGTGTGGACCTCGTGCGCACCCAGCTGCTGCTCACGTGGGGCGGCGAGGTGGACTACACCCCGTTGAGCCGCGGCTCCGCCGTGCAGGTGCGGGTGAACCAGACGTCCGGCGGGGTGCTGTCGTCGTTCGGGCTGCCTGCCGGGCCCGGTGTCCGCGTCGACACGCACGGGTACGTCGGATACCGGGTGGGGACGCGGTACGACGGGCTGCTCGCGAAGCTCGTGGTGCACGGCGAAGACCTCGACGTCGCGGTGAACCGGGCTCGGCGGGCGTTGGGCGAGTTCCGGATCGAGGGCGTCTCCACGAACCTGGAGTTCCTGCGGTCCCTGCTTTCCGACGACATCGTCGGTGCCACCACCGACTTCATCGTGGAGGAGCCGGCTTCCGGTATGCGTGCGCCGCTGGCGGGCACGGTGGTCGCCGTTTCTTCCGACTCCGTTGTGCTGGAAGCGATGAAGATGCAGCACGTCGTCCGGGTGTCCGGCGAGGTGCTGGTGTCGGTGGGCGACACCGTTGCCGAGGGGCAGCTGCTCGCCTCCGGCGGTGGTGAGTCCACTGAGGACGTCGCCGAGGTGGATCTGTCCTTCGTCCGGCCGGACCTGGCCGAGGTGCTGGCGCGGCACGACTTCGCACGCCCCGAGGCCGCCGCGAAGAGGCACGCGCGGGGTGGCCGGACCGCGCGGGAGAACATCGAGGACCTGTGCTCGTCGTTCGTCGAGTACGGCGGTCTGGCGATCGCGGCGCAACGCCAGCGGCGGTCGGTCGCGGAGTTGATCGAACGCACGCCCGCCGACGGCCTGGTGGCGGGTATCGGGATCGTGAACGGCCAACGGGTCGTGGCGATGTCGTACGACTACGCCGTGCTCGCCGGTACGCAGGGCATGCGCAATCACCAGAAGAAAGACAGGCTGTTCGCGCTGGCACAGCAGGAGAACCTGCCGGTGGTGCTGTTCGCGGAGGGCGGCGGCGGACGGCCGGGCGACACCGACCACAGCATGGTGAGCGGCCTGGACTGCGGCTCGTTCCACGCGTTCGCGCGGTTGAGCGGCCAGGTGCCGCTGGTCGGCGTGGTGGCGGGCCGGTGCTTCGCGGGCAACGCGGTGCTGCTGGGCACGTGCGACGTGATCATCGCGGTCGAGGGCGCGAACATCGGCATGGGCGGCCCGGCGATGATCGAGGGCGGCGGGCTGGGCGTGTTCCGGCCAGAGGACGTCGGGCCGCTGGACGTGCAGGTGCCCAACGGCGTCGTCGACATCGTGGTCGGCTCCGAAGAGGAGGCCGTCGCCGTCGCGCGCCAGTACCTCTCGTACTTCCAGGCTCCCGCAGGCGTCCCCCGCGCGAGTGCGCAGCCTTCGCCCGCGCCGCCGGGGGGACCCCTGGACTCAATTGTCCCAGACAGCACCGACAATTCCTGGCCGTCCGGCAGCGGAACGGCCGATACCGGACCGTCCGCCGATGGACAGACCGACGCGCAGACCGGTGGCGGGCAGACCGGCAGGCACACCACCGGCGGACACACCGGCAGCGGACACACCGCCGACGGCCGGCCCTGGGCGTGCGCCGACCAGCGCCTCCTCCGCCACGCCGTCCCCGAGAACCGCCTCCGCGCCTACGACATCCGCCACGTCATCACCACCCTGGCCGACACCGGCAGCGTGCTCGAGCTCCGCGCGGGCTTCGGCAAGGGCATCGTCACCGCCCTGATCCGCGTCGAGGGCCGCGCCATCGCCCTGATCGCCAACGACCCGCGCGTCCTCGGCGGCGCGATCGACGCCGACGCCGCCGACAAGTGCGCCCGCTTCCTGCAGCTCGCCGACGCGTTCGACATCCCCGTCGTCTCCCTGTGCGACACCCCGGGCTTCATGGTCGGCCCGGACGCCGAGCGCACCGCCACCGTCCGCCACCTCACGCGCATGGTCGTGACGGGCGCCAACATCACCGTCCCCTTCGGACTCGTCGTGTTGCGCAAGGCGTACGGCCTCGGTGCGCAGGCCATGGCGGCGGGAAGCCTCAAAGTCCCGCGGTTCGCCATCTCCTGGCCCACCGGCGAGTTCGGTCCGATGGGCCTCGAAGGTGCGATCAAGCTCGGCTTCAAGAAGGAGCTCGAGGCGATCGGCGATCCGCAGGAGCGCAAGCAGCGCTACGACCAGATGGTCGCCATGGCCTACGAGCACGGCAAAGCGCTGAACGTCGCGTCGGTCTTCGAGATCGACGACGTGATCGACCCGGCCGACACCCGCCGTTGGATCGCCACGGCGTTGGCCCCCACAACTTCCCGTGTGCACGGGAAGAAGCGCCCGTTCATCGACACCTGGTGAAGGAGAAGCCGTGGTCAGTGTTGCCCCGACTGAAAAGAAGACCCTGCGCAGGCTGATGGCAGCCGGACTCGTCGGGTCCAGCATCGAGTGGTACGACTTCTTCATCTACGCGACCGCAGCGGCGCTGGTGTTCCCGAAGCTGTTCTTCCCCGAGGCCACGCCGATCGTCGGGTTGCTGCTGTCGTTCAGCACGTTCTGGGCGGGCTTCGTCGCGCGCCCGATCGGCGGCCTGGTCTTCGGCCACGTCGGCGACAGGGTCGGCCGCAAGCCCGCCCTGGTCATCTGCCTGGCGATGATGGCCGGTGCCACGTTCCTGATCGGCTTGTTACCGACGTCGAGCAGCATCGGCGTCGGCGCACCGATCCTGCTCGTGCTGCTGCGCTTCCTGCAGGGCATCGCGGTCGGCGGCCAGTGGGGCGGCGTGGTCCTGCTGCTCACCGAGTCCGCCGCCGAGAACCGGCGCGGCTTCGCGGGCACGTTCGGCCAGGCAGGCGTCCCGATCGGCGTGTTCCTGGGCAACGTGGCGTTCATCCTGGCGTCGACCACGATGTCCACGGCGGAGTTCGCGGCGTGGGGCTGGCGCGTGCCGTTCCTGGCGTCCGCCCTGCTGTTCCCGGTCGTCCTCTTCATCCAGCTCAAGGTCGAGGACAGCCCGGTCTTCCGCGAGATGCAGCAGCGCCGCGCCGACGGCCCCGCCGTCGCCCACGCGCCGCTCAGGGAGGCCCTGCGCACGCACCGCAAGCCGATCCTGCTGGGCGCGGGCCTGATGTTCGCGTCCAACGCGATCTTCTACGTGTCGATCGCCGGCGTGCTGTCCTACGCCACGACGACGCTGGGCCTGTCCCGCGACTCGGTGCTGATCGTCAGCCTGCTCTCGTCGCTCGTGAGCATCCCGGCGATCCTCTACGCAGGCCACCTGTCCGACCGCATGGGCCGCCGTCCGCTGATCATCGCGGGTTCCATCGGCCTGATCGTGTGGGCGTTCCCGTACTTCCTGCTCGTGGACACGGCGTCACTCGTGTGGCTGTTCGTCGCCACGACGGTCGGTGGTCTCGCGTCCTCTCTCGTGTACGGGCCGATCGCGGCGTACCTGGGCGAGCTGTTCGAGCCGCACGTGCGGTACTCGGGCGCCTCTCTCGCGTACCAGCTGGCGTCGATCCTGGTCAGCGGCGGCACGCCGGTCATCATGACGGCGCTGCTCGGGTGGACGGCGACGTCGATGTCGGTGTCGGCGTTCCTGTGCCTGATGGGCTTCGTGACGCTGTACTCGGTGCTGAAGCTGCCGGAGACGCACCGGGCGAACGCGTGATGGTCGTTTGACCACGTTTCTTCCTCGGTCGGTTCTGCCTCCGTGAAACCGCGGAGGCAGAACCGACCGAGGAGATGACGGCGTGTCCGACAAGGTGTGGCTGGTCGACAACGCGGGCCGCACGCACATGGGTGAGGAGTTCGGGATCAAGGTCCTGATCGTCGAACCCGGCTCGTTCCGCATGAACCTGCTGCGCGCGCACACCGAGTCACGGCACACGGAGGTCTACGAGCAAGTCGCGGCGGCTGGTCGAGGCGCGTGCCGGGGTCGAGCTGTGGGAGAAGGTGTCGCGGGAGACCGATTTCGACCGCTGAGCTGGGCAAACTCACCCGAAGCCGCGGGAAATCCGGACAAAACGAGCCTTCACAGTCAAGACCTCTGCGGAACCCCGAGGCGATGCCGTACGTTCCTGCGTCGTGACCACTCTCATGGCGCGCTTCAAGCAGCGGATGCGTCGGTTCGCGCAGAAACCGGCGTCGGTAGACCTCGCCCCGTTCCAGGCTCTGCTCACGGACGTGGAAAAACACGCTGACGCGTTCAAGGCGTTCAGCGACGAGGAGCTGACGGCTCACGCCAAGAAGCTGCGCGAGGAGAGCACGGACACCGAGCTCGTCGCGCTGGCCCGCGAGGCCGCCGAGCGCGCCATCGGGCAGCGTCCGTTCGACGTGCAGGTGCTGGGCGCGCTGGGCCTGCTCAGCGGGCTCGTCGTCGAGATGGCCACCGGTGAGGGCAAGACGCTCGCCGGCGCCATGGCCGCGGCCGGGTTCGCCGTCAAGGGCAAGCGCGTGCACGTCGTCAGCGTCAACGACTACCTCGCCCAGCGCGACGCGGAGTGGATGGGGCCGCTGTACCGGCTCCTCGGCGTCACGGTGGGCTGGATCAACGGCAGCTCCAAGGCCGAGGAGCGCCGCGAGGCCTACCAGTGCGAGGTCACGTACGCGCCGGTCAGCGAGATCGGCTTCGACGTGCTGCGCGACCGGATCGTCACGAGCCCCGACGACCTCATCGTGCCCGAGCCGGAGGTCGCGCTGATCGACGAGGCCGACTCGGTGCTCGTCGACGAGGCCCGCGTGCCGCTCGTGCTCGCCGGCTCGACCAGCGCGGAGGCCGCCGACCCGGTCATCGCCGACCTGGTGAAGCGCCTGCGGCAGAACCTGCACTACGAGATCGACGACGAGGAGCGCAACGTCTTCCTCACGGGCGCGGGCTCCGAGGCCGTCGAGCGCGCGCTCGGCGAGATCGACCTGTACTCGCAGGAGCACGTCAGCTCGACGCTGTCGAAGGTCAACGTCGCCCTGCACGCCCAGGTGCTGCTGCACCGCGACGTCGACTACATCGTGCGCGACGGCAAGGTGCACCTGATCAACGACACCCGCGGCCGCGTCGCCAAGCTGCAGCGGTGGCCGGACGGTCTGCAGGCCGCGGTGGAGGCCAAGGAGAACGTCCAGACGACCGAGTCGGGCGAGATCCTCGACTCGATGACGGTGCAGGCGCTGCTGTCGCGGTACCCCACGCGCTGCGGCATGACCGGTACCGCCGTCGCCGTCGCGGAGACCCTGCGCGAGTTCTACGAGCTCGAGGTGCTCGTGATCCCGCCGAACAAGGAGAACATCCGCGAGGACGAGGACTTCCGCCTCTACGCGACGCTGGAGCAGAAGGAAGACGCGATCGTCGAGGAGATCAAGACCGTCCACGAGACCGGGCGGCCGATCCTCGTCGGCACGCTCGACGTCGCGGAGTCCGAGCGGATCTCCTCCAAGCTGCGCGACGCCGGCATCGAGTGCGTGGTGCTGAACGCGAAGAACGACGCCGAGGAGGCGTCGATCATCGCCGACGCCGGCTCGTACCGGCGCGTCACGGTCTCCACCCAGATGGCCGGTCGCGGCACGGACATCCGCCTCGGCGGCCACGAGGGCGAGGACCACGACCGGATCTCCGAGCTGGGCGGCCTGTACGTGATCGGCACCGGCCGCCACTCGTCGTCCCGCCTGGACGACCAGCTGCGCGGCCGCGCAGGCCGTCAGGGCGACCCCGGCGGCTCGGTGTTCTTCTCCTCCATGCACGACGACCTCGTCACGCAGTACGCGCCGGACGCCGAGGACCCGTCCGAAGTGGACGTCGACGGCCGCGTGCGCGACAAGGGCCTGCTGCACACCTTCGAGCACGCGCAGCGCGTCGCCGAGGGCGTGAACCTGGAGATCCACCGCAACACCTGGCGCTACAACAAGCTCATCGAGCACCAGCGCGAGATCCTGCTCAAGCACCGCGACGTCGTGATGCGCACCGACGCGGCGTACGAGAAGGTCGGCAAGAAGGAAGGCGTGTCCGACGAGGTGGCCGCCGACGCCGCCCGCAAGATCACGCTGTTCTTCCTCGACGACCTGTGGACGCACCACCTGACGTTCCTGTCGGACCTGCGCGAGGGCATCCACCTGCGTGCGCTGGCGCGGCAGAACCCGCTGGACGAGTTCCACCGCGAGGCCATCCCGGCGTTCAACAAGATCGTGCCGGAGTCGTGGGAGCTGACCGGGGAGAAGTACGAGGCGGCCAAGATCACCGACGACGGCTACGACCTCGCCGACGCCGGGGTGAAGCGCCCCAGCTCGACGTGGACGTACCTGGTGCACGACAACCCGTTCGGCTCCGGGCTCGAGGAGACGATGAAGGGTCTCGTGAAGATGGTGCGCGGCCAGCGCCGCTGACGGCTACGGCTTCCCGGGGACGACGAGGTCGTCCGCCGGTCTGGCGGGCCGGGGCAACGCCTCGGCCCGCCTGTCCGCGGTGCTCCTGGTGCTGGTCGTCATCTCCTCGGAGAGTGCTCTGATCTCCGCGAGGATGTCCAGGTGCTCCTGCGACGGCGGCGGTCCCACGAAGTTGGACCTGTTGTGCGCCGTCCGTTCCGCTCGCTCGGCCAACTGCCGGATGCGGCGGAGGAGATCGTGCTCCCCGTCCGGGAGCAAGCAGTCCATCTGCTCCATCATCCGTGCAAGCTTTCGCGCGCAACGGTCTTGCGTCGATCCCCTAGTCGGCTGATTCCAGTTTGTGCACCAGCCACGCGTGGAATCCGCCGATGTGGTGCTCCGAAGGCACCAGCACTCCCCCCTGCGCATAGGCACGAGAAGCCATCGCGGGCTGGCATCGCTCACAGGCTTCGAAGTCCTGTTCGTTCACTCGGTGGAACAGCTCGACCGAGCGAGAGACGTCACGGCCGGTGTCCACCACTTCCCTGGCGTAGAGCCAGTCGCACTCGACGACGGTCCGGTCGGCGGCGATCGGGTACATGCGGTGGAGGATCACGTGGTCGGGCACGAGGTTGATGAAGACCTGCGGCTTGACCGTGATGGCGTAGTACTTCCTGTCGCGATCCTCCTCCAGGGCGGAGAGCTTGGCGAAGCCCTCGCCGCCGTCGACCGTGAACCCCCTGATCCCGTCGCCGAACTCGGCACCGTGCCCGACGTAGTACTGGGCCGCGTAGCCGTCGGCGAACTCGGGCAGCACCTCCGTCAGCTCGGGGTGGATGGTCGCGCAGTGGTAGCACTCCATGAAGTTCTCGATGATCAGCTTCCAGTTGGCCTTGACGTCGTAGACGATGCGCCTGCCCACGGACAGCTGGTCGATCTCGTAGCCGTCGATGGCGTCCAGGCCGCCGAGGCGTTCGGTCACGGCGCTCAGCACGTCGTCCTCGAAGCCGGGCGGATCCTCGGCGAGGTTCACCCAGGCGTACCCGAGCCACTCGTGCAGATGCACCTTCGTCAGCCCATACGCAACGCGATCGACGTCTGGCATTGAGGTGAGATTCGGTGCGGCAACCAGTTTCCCGTCCAACGCGTAGGTCCAGGCGTGGTAAGGGCACTGGAACGCCCGTTTGACGCTTCCGGCCTCGTCGACGCAGATGCGCGCGCCGCGGTGACGGCAGACGTTGAGGAACGCGTTGAGCCCGCCGGTGCGGTCACGGGCGATCACCACGCTCTCGCGCCCGATCTGCACCGTGCGGAAGTCACCGGGCTTCGCGAGGTCGCTCGACCTGACCGCGCAGAACCACATCTTCTCGAAGATCTCCGCCTGTTCACGGGCGAAGATCGCGGGGTCGGTGTAGTAGCGGCCCTCAAGGGTGGAGATCAGGCTGCCGGTCATGCTCCGCCTCTCAAGCGAGCAGGGTCGAACAGGGCGATCGGGTGCCGCGTGGCCCCGTCGGTCGCGAGGTCGGCGAGGATCTCGCCGACGACGGGCACGAACTTGAAGCCGTGCCCCGAGAAGCCGCACGCCACGGTCACGTCGTCGTGCCCGGGGTGGCGGGCGATGACGAAGTGCCGGTCGGCGGTGTTGGTGTACATGCAGGTCGCGCCGCGCTGGTACGTGCCGGCGATGCCGGGCATCGGCAGTGCGGTGGCGTTCCTGATCGCGTCGACCTCGTGGTCGTGCACGACGCGGTCGACGGTGTCCGCGGTGCAGGGCTGTCCGCCGGTGTGGAACGCGACCTTCACCGCGCCGTCGATGCGCGGGAACCCGTAGAAGCCGTTGCCGTCCGCGGGGTCCCAGATGTAGACCGGGTGGTCGTCGAAGCCGTCCGCGGCGGGCGTGAAGTAGTGCTGGACAATGCGTTCGACCTCGAACGGGATCTCCAGGTCCCCCAGCAACCCCGGCGCCCACGGTCCGGGGCACACGACGACGTGCCCGGCCTCGTAGGTCGCCTCGGCCGTGGTGACGCGGCCCTGTTCCCAGTGCGTCACCGGTTCCTCGAAGCGCAGGTCGGCCCCCGCCCGGCGAGCCAGTTCGAGGTGTGCCCTCACCGCAGCCTCCGGCACGACGAACCCCGCGCCCTCCTCGTACAACGCGATCTCGTCCGGCTCCGGACGCAGGGTGGGGAAACGCTTGCGGGTCTCGCGCGCGTCCAGCACGTCGTGCTTCAGGCCGTACTGCTCGGCGCTGGCGCGGCTGCCCGTGAGCGTGCCGCTGTCCGGCGGGCCGGCCAGGACCCCGCCGACGCGGTGGAAGATCCGCTCGCCGCTGTCCCGTTCGACCTGGTCCCACATCTCGTGCGCCCTGAGCAGCAACGGCACGTACGCGGGGTCCTCGAAGTAGGCCTGCCGCGTGATGCGCGACCCGCCGTGGCTGGATCCCCGCGTGTGCACCGGCGCGAACCGCTCCAGCCCCAGCACCCGGCGGCCGCGCTGAGCGAGCCGGTACGCGGCGGCACTGCCCATGCCGCCGAGCCCGATGACGATGACGTCGTAGGCCATCTCAGCCCCTCAGCCGCTTCATCCCGGGGTCGAACAACGGCTCCCGCGCCGGGCGGGCCGTCACCCTGGCGCCGAAGTACTCGATCTCCACCTCGTCGTCGATCTCGCTGGGCAGCCAGGCGTAGGCGATGTTGAGCCCGGTCGTGTACCCGTAGGCCGCGCTCGTGACGTACCCGACCGGTTCTCCCTGGTGGTACACGGGTTCGCTGCCCATCACGACGCTGCCGGGGTCGTCGATCGTGAGGCAGGTGAGCTTCTTGGTGGAGGTCAGGTTGTGCAGCGCGCCCTTGCCGAGGAAGTCCTTGTCCATGCGGACCGCGAAGCCGAGGCCCGCCTCGAACGGGTCGTGCTCCGTCGTCACGTCGGTCCCCCACGACCGGTAGCCCTTCTCCAGCCGCAGGCTGTTGAAGGCCCCGCGACCGGCGGCGATCACGCCGTGCTCCTGCCCCGCCTCCCACAGCGTGTCCCAGAGCTTGGGGCCCATGTCCGCGGTGGTGTAGAGCTCCCAGCCGAGTTCGCCCACATAGGACAGTCGCAGCGCGGTCACCGGGACGTTCTTCACGAACCCCCGCTGCGCCGTGAAGTACCCCTTCCGCGTATCGAGCGTGTGCGCGATGCCGTCGAGGAGGTCGCGTGCTTTCGGCCCCCACAAACCGATGCAGCACGTCCCGGGCGTGATGTCCTTGACGTGCACGCCTTCCGGCGCGTGCCGGGTGAGCCAGCCGAGGTCGAGGTTGCCGTTCGCGCCGACCTGGAAGGTGGTGTGGCCGAGCCGCGCGACCGTGAGATCGCTGCGCACCCCGCCCTGCTCGTCGAGCAACAACGTGTAGACCACGGCGCCGGGCTTGCGGTCGAGGTTGTTGGTAGTCATGCGCTGCAGGAACTCCAACGCTCCGGTGCCGCTGACCTCCAGCCGCTTCAACGGCGTCATGTCGAACATCGCCACGCGCTTGCGCGTCACGAACGCCTCGGCCCCGCAGATCGGCGACCAGTACCGGCTGGCCCACTCGTTGCGAGCGGGCACCTCGGCGACCTCGGGCAGGCCGGCGTTGGCCTCGTACCAGTGCGGCCGCTCCCAGCCCGAGGCCTCCAGGAAGAACGCCCCCAGGGCCTTCTGGCGTTCGTAGAACGGGCTGGTGCGGATCGGCCGCGGGCTTTCCATGGGCTGCAACGGGTGCAGCAGGTCGTAGACCTCGACGAAGTTCTGGCAGCTGCGCTCCAGCACGTAGTCCGGCGCCAGCTGCACCTGCTCGAACCGCCCGAGATCGCTGGAGTGCACATCCAGCTCCGGCTGTCCGTCGACGATCCACTCGGCCACCGCCCGCGCGACACCGGCCGAGTGCGTGATCCACACCGCCTCCGCGACCCAGAACCCCCGCAGGCCAGGATGTTCCCCGAGCAACGGCATCCCGTCGCTGGTGAACGAGAACAGCCCGTTGAACCCGCGGTCGACCCCCGCCTCCGCAAGCGCGGGAATCAGCTCGACGGCCGCCTCCCACGACGGCTCGAAGTCCTCCTTGGTGAACGGCAGCTCCGAGCCGGTGATGTCGTGCGCCTCGATCGGCATCGGCTTGTGCCCGTACGCCCCGATGCCGATCGCCTGACCGTGCGAACGGAAGTACAGGTCAGCTTCCTGGTGCCGCAGAATCGGTTGCCGCGCAAGCACTTCCGCACTCACCCGGACGTTCCCGGTGAACGCGTACTGGTGCGCCATCGGCACCAGCGGGATCGTCAGCCCGACCATCTCCCCCAGCACCGGCCCCCACATCCCGGCGCACGACACGACGATGTCGGCCGGAAAGGCGCCGGTCCCGGTGCGCACCCCCGTGACGCGATCGCCGGCCGTCTCCACCCCGACGACCTTCTGCCCGAACACGAACCGCGCACCGCGCTCAGCAGCGCGTCGCGCCTGGACCTCCGCGGCCTGAACAGGCTTCGCAAGACCATCGCTCGGAATCAGGAACCCACCGAGGACCTGCTCCCGGTCCAGCAGCGGGTGCAGTCGCACCACCTCGTCCGCATCGATCAACCGGCTCTCCACACCCCACGACGTGGCCCAGCCGTGACGCCTGCTCAGGTCGGCGAGACGTGCCTCGCCGGTGGCGATCTCCAGGCCACCGACCTGGTCGAAGCACCCGAGCGCGGTGTACTTCTCGACGGTGTAGCGGGCGAACTGGGTCATGCTGCGGCACGAGTTCGTCTGGAAGACCAGGCCAGGCGCGTGACCGCTGGACCCACCCGCCGCGAAACCACCGGCCTGGTCGAGGACCGTGACGTCGGTGAAACCCCGTTCGGTGAGCTCGTCGGCCAGCGCGCACCCGACGATCCCCGCCCCCACGAGCACCACGCGAGGCACTTCACCAGGCATCAGGACACCCCTTCGCCGTCGTTGCGCGCAACGGAACCCGTTCCGCCATCAGCAACAAAGTGCGGCCAGCGCGACAAACTGTCAATACTGCCGTTCGGGCGTCAGAGGTGCGGTGGTGCGCGAAAACCGGGCAATCAGGCGGGTTCGGACACGGTGGTGCCACACCGCGGACACCCAGGTGTGATGCGGTGCCGGCGAACTCAGCCGGCGAAGTACCCGAGCTGCGCCGACAGCTCCCCGGCCGCCGACGCCATCGCCGGAACGATCTCCTCGACCCGCTGCCGCGACAACCGGTAAGACGGCCCGGAAGCACTCATCGCCGCCACGACCTCACCGCGATGCCCGCGCACCGGCACGGCCACCGCGTGCAACCCCAGTTCCAGCTCCTCGAAGCACGCCGCGTACCCCTGCCCGGCCACCGCCTCCAGCTCGGCCAACAGGTGATCAGGATCAACGATCGTGTGCTCGGTGTACGAGTCGAGCGGTAGCGAGGCCAACCGCTTGCGCTCCTCGGCCGGCAGGTACGCGAGCAGGACCTTGCCGGACGACGTGGCGTGCAGGGGCGTGCGCTGGCCGATCCAGTTGACGGCCGAGACGGCAGCCGAACCGCGGGCCTGGGTGATGTTGATGGCGACGCCGGCGTCGTGCACGGCGATGTTGACGGTCTCGCCGAACGAGTCGGCGAGGGTCTGGCAGACGGGTTGGCCCAGCTTGGTCAGGTCCATGCGGCCGGTGGCGGCACCGGCCAGGCGGACGACGCCGAAGCCGATGGCGTACTTGCCGCGTTCTCCGAGCTGCTCCACCAGACCGCGCGACTCCAGCACGGAGACGAGTCTGGACACCGTCGACTTGTGCACGCCCAGTTCCCCCGCGATCTCGGTGATGCCTGCCTCGCCCTGGGCGAGGAGCTCGAGCACGCTGATGGCCCTGTCCACGGACTGCACCTGAGCTGCCGAGTCGGAGTTGCTCATCGCGCAACAGTATCCGGCAGGTAAAACAAGCCGGTCGACCTCTTGACGGCGCGTCGTGGGAGACGCACATTGTGTTGCGTCATTCGGAACGCGTGCCGTTTCACGCAACGGAGGCCGACGATGATCCGCGTCTGCGCTCTCATGGACCTGCCCCCTGGGGACGCGGTCCGCGTCGTCGGTCCTCATGCGCCGATCGCGGTGTTCAACGCCGACGGTGCCCTGTACGCGATCGACGACACCTGCACCCACCAGGACGCCTCTCTCAGCGAGGGCTGGCTGGAGGGCTGCTTCGTCGAGTGCCCGCTGCACGCCGCGAGCTTCGACCTTCGCACGGGCGAGCCCACGTGTCCGCCCGCCAAAAGATCCGTGAAGACCTACCCCGTCCACGTGGAGGATGGAGAGGTCTATGTCGATGTCGAGGTGAACAAGGACGTGGCGTGAGAACGATCGCGATCATCGGTGCATCACTCGCCGGTTTGAGGTCTGCGCAGGCACTGCGCCAGCAGGGGTTCGACGGACGGCTCGTCGTCGTCGGCGACGAGGTCCATCTGCCCTACGACAGGCCTCCTCTCTCGAAAGACTTCCTCCTCGGCAAGGTCGAGGCGGTGCCGCTCGCCGACCAGGAGGACCTCGACGCGCTCAACGTCGAGTGGCGGCTCGGCGTCCAGGCGACCGGGTTGCTCTCCACGCGGGAGGTCGCGTTGAGCGACGGCACGACGGTCGAGGCCGACGGTGTCGTCATCGCGACGGGAGGAATCCCGCGCACGATTCCCGGTGCCCACGTGCTGCGCACCCTCGACGACGCCATCAAGCTCCGCGACGCGCTCGCCGGCGCTCAGAGCGTCGGTGTCATCGGCGCCGGGTTCATCGGTGCGGAGATCGCGTCGAGTGCGCGTGCTCTGGGCAAGGACGTCACCGTCGTCGAGGCATTGCCCGCACCGCTCATGCGTGTGCTCGGTGCCGAGATGGGCGCTGCGGTAGGACTGCTGCACGGCGACCATGGATCGACATTGATCACTGGAGTCAATGTTGACTCAATCAACGTCGACGGCGGAATCAACCTCGCGGATGGACGCAAGGTTGACGCCGATGTAGTCGTTGCGGGCATCGGTGTGCGTCCAGCGACCGACTGGCTCGCCGGTGGACCGGTCAAGGTCGACAACGGCGTCGTGTGCGACGCGGGCGGCGTGACGGACGTGAAGAACATCGTGGCCGTCGGCGACGTCGCGAACTGCGCGGGAGTCCGCGCCGAGCACTGGACGTCCGCGACCGAGCAGGCGCAGATCGCCACCCGCAACTTGCTCGCGGGAGAGACCGTCGCGAAGCACACCAACGGCGGCTACGTCTGGTCCGACCAGTACGGCGTGCGAATCCAGTTCATCGGACGAGCGACGGAGGACGTTCGCATCGAAGATGGGTCGATCGATGACAGGAAGTTCGTCGCCACCTACCGGGACGGAGAGAACGGAGACGACGTCGTCGGCATCGTGGCGATGAGCAACGCCCGGCTGTTCACGCGGCTGCGCAGGAATCTCAAGTAGAAGACGGTCGCCACGGTTTACCGCCACCGGCGACCGGCTACACCCCGATGTCCTTCGTGGACAGAAGAACAGGGAGGCCCCGTGTCGCCGGTGCGGCAGATCATCAACCCATACGACCGGAGTGTTCTCACCGAGGTCGAGGACCACACCCGCGACCAGGCGATCGCCGCGATCGCGAAGGCCAGGAACGCCTTCGACCACGGAGACTGGCAGCACTCCGCCCCCGAGCACCGCGCCGCCGTGCTGAACCACGTCGCGGACCTCCTGGAACGCGACAAGGAGGACATCGCCCGCACCGAGACGCTCGACACCGGCAAGACGCTGGTGGAGAGCCGCATCGACGTGGACGACGTCGTCGCCGTGTTCCGCTACTACGGCAACCTCGCCGGGCTGCTGCACCCGAAGATCGTCCAAGGCGCCCCCTCGGACGTCGTCAGCCGCATCGACTACGAACCCGTCGGCGTCTGCGGCATGATCGCTCCCTGGAACTACCCGCTGCTGCAGATGTCCTGGAAGATCGCTCCGGCCCTGCTCGCGGGCAACACGCTCGTCGCGAAGCCCAGCGAGATCACGCCGCTCACCACCATCAAGCTGTTCGAGCTGTTGCGGGAGGCCGGACTGCCCGACGGCGTCGCGAACCTCGTCCTCGGCACCGGGCCCGAGGTCGGCGCGCCGCTGAGCGAGCACCCGGACGTCGACCTGATCTCGTTCACCGGCAGCCTCGCGACCGGCCGGCGGATCATGGCGTCGGCGGCGAGGACCGTGAAGAAGGTCGCGCTCGAACTGGGCGGCAAGAACCCGAACATCGTCTTCGCCGACGCCGACCTCGACACCGCCGTCGACTACGCGCTCACGGCCGCGTTCTTCCACGCCGGGCAGGTCTGCTCGTCGGGCACCAGGCTCCTCGTGCACTCCAGCGTCTACGGCGACTTCGTCACCGAGGTCGCGCGCAGGGCCGACAGGATCAAGCTGGGCAACGGTCTCGACGAGGACACCGAGTCCGGACCGCTCGTCAGCGAGGAGCACCGCGCCAAGGTCGAGAGCTACGTCGAGCTCGCGAAGCAGGAGGGCGCCACCCTCGAGGCGGGTGGCCGCAGGCCGGAGGAAGCCGAGCTGCAGAACGGTTTCTTCTTCCGCCCCACCGTCTACGCGGACTGCCACAAGGACATGAGACTCGTCCAGGACGAGACGTTCGGCCCGATCATCACCGCCGAGCGCTTCGGGTCCGAGGAGGAGGCCGTCGCACTGGGCAACAACACCGACTACGGCCTCGCGGGCGGCGTCTGGAGCCAGGACCTCGACAAGGCGCAGCGCGTCGCGAAGAGGCTGCGCCACGGCACGGTCTGGATCAACGAGTTCGGCCCCTACCTGCCGCAGGCGGAGTGGGGCGGCTTCAAGCGGTCCGGCGTCGGCCGCGAGCTCGGCACCGCGGGCCTGCACGAGTACACCGAGCCCAAGCACGTGTACCAGAACCTCAAGCCACAGGCCCAGAACTGGTTCGCGCGAAGGGACTCCCGATGACCGCCTACGACTACGTGATCGTGGGCGGCGGGACGGCGGGGTGCGTCCTCGCCGCGCGGCTCACGGAAGACCCGTCGGTCACGGTCGCGGTCATCGAGGGCGGGCCGTCCGACGTCGGCGACGAGAAGATCCTGAACCTGCGCAACTGGATCAAGCTGCTCGAGACCGAGTACGACTACGACTACACGACGGTCGAGCAGCCCCGCGGCAACTCGCACATCCGGCACAGCCGCGCGAAGGTGCTCGGCGGGTGCTCCAGCCACAACACGCTGATCTGCTTCACCCCGTTGCCGCAGGACTTCGACGGCTGGGGCCACGGCTGGACGTGGGACGCGATCCGGCCCTACCACGACAAGATCCAGCTCAACATCATCCCGGTGGCCGGGAAGGACAGGAACCCGATCGCGAAGGACTTCGTGGCCGCCGCCCGGCAGGCCACCGGCGTCCCGGAGGTCGACGACTTCAACGCGAAGCCGTTCGAGGACGGCGCCGGCTTCTTCTCCATCGCCTACCACCCGGAGAAGAACAACCAGCGCTCGTCGGCGTCCACCGCCTACCTGCACGAGATCCTCGGCAGCCGCAGGAACCTGACGCTGCTGCTGAACACCTGGGCGAACAAGATCGAGTTCGACGGCACGCAGGCGATCGGCGTGCACACCGACAAGGGCTACGTCGAGGCGGACAGAGAAGTGCTGCTCTGCGCGGGCGCGATCGACACCCCGCGGCTGATGATGCTCTCCGGCGTCGGCGACGCCGAGCACCTCAGCGGCATCGGCATCGAGCCGAAGCACGACCTGCCCGGCCTCGGCGAGAACCTGCTCGACCACCCCGAGTCGGTCATCGTCTGGGAGACCACGGCACCGTTACCGGAGAACTCGGTGATGGACTCCGACGCGGGCCTGTTCATCCGGCGCGACGAGACCGACCCCCGGCCGGACCTGATGTTCCACTTCTACCAGATCCCGTTCACCACCAACACGGAACGCCTCGGCTACCCGAAGGTGGAGCACGGGGTCTGCATGACGCCGAACGTCCCGAGGCCGCACAGCAGGGGCAGGCTGTGGCTGAAGTCCAGCGACCCGGCCGAGAAGCCCGCCCTGGACTTCGGGTACTTCACGGATCCCGACGGCTACGACGAGCAGACCCTCGTCGACGGCCTCAGGATCGCGCGCGAGATCGCCGCGCAGGAACCGCTGAAGTCGTGGCTCAAGCGGGAGATCGCGCCCGGCCCTGACGTCACGAGCGACGAGGCGTTGTCCGAGTACGGCCGCAGGGCCGCCCACACCGTCTACCACCCGGCGGGCACGTGCGCGATCGGGTCCGTTGTGGACGGTGACCTCAAGGTCATCGGTCTCGAAGGCCTGCGGGTCGTCGACGCGTCCGTGCTCCCCACCATGCCGACCGTGAACCCGATGGTCACGGTGCTCATGATCGGGGAACGCGCCGCCGACCTGATCAGGGGAACTCAGGCCTAGCCCTGCAGGCGGAGCAGGCGCAGCGCGAGCTGCACCTCCAGCACGCGCTCCGGCGACTGCCAGTCGGCGCCGAGCAACGACGAGACCCGGTCGAGCCGTTGCGTGACCGTGTTGACGTGCAGGTGCAGCTCCGCCTTGGCGCGGCTGAGGTTCGCGCCGCAGCGGAAGTACACCTCCAGCGTGCGCACCAGTTCCGTGCCGCGTTCGGTGTCGTAGTCGAGGACCGGCCCCAGCACCGAGCGCACGTAGCCCGACACGTCCGCGCGGTCGCCCAGCAGCACGCCGACGAACCCCAGGTCGTCCAACGTGGCGGCGTCCTTCTCGCGCCCCAGCTGCTTCAACGCCTTCAGGCACCGCCGCGCCTCCTCGAAGGCCGCCGCGATCGCCACCGGACCCGCGACCGGCCCGCACGCGCCGACTGTCGCATCCAGCGCCTTCGCCACGTCACGCGCCACGCCGGTGGACGACGACGGCAGCGCCAGCACGACGTCACGTCCGCGCGACCCCGCCAGTCCTCTGTGGACCGAGGCGTAGTGGGTGGCTCCCGACAGGTTCCCGTCCGCCACCAGCACGACGTGCGGAGAGGTCAGCTCGACGCCCACCCGCCGGGCCCGCGCCAGCAGCCCGGTGGCGTCACGGCCGTCGAGGATGTCGGTGATCAGCTCGCCGCGGACCTTGTTCTCCGCCTCGGCCACGGTCCGGCGCAGCAGCAACAACAACGCCGTCACCGCCGCCGACCGTTCGAACAGGCGCCGGTCCGCGTCCGAGAGGTCGGGGCGGCCCGAGAGCGCGATCCCGCCCAGCAGCTCGGATCCGGCCAGCACCGCGCACACCCACAGGTCGTCGAGCAGCACGGCACGTCCGTTGGCCCGCACGGCCTGCGAGGGCACGGTCTCCAGCACCTCGACCGGACCGCCGAGCAGCTCCCCCACCGCCGCGGCCACCTCGGCGGAGGAACCGCCGCGCAGCACCAGGTCCGTGAGCCGGTCGTGGGCCTCCTCGGCCCGTCTCATGGCCTCGTTGTGCGACTGGATCGTCGCGAACAACGACGCCGTGTCGATCGCGATGGCCGCGTGGTCGGCCAGCGACTGCAGCAGCGCGACTTCCTCCGGCGGGAACTCGCGCGGGGTCCTGTCGGCCGCGTACAGCACGCCGATGACCTTCGAGTCGAGCTTCAGCGGCACGCCCAGGATCGCGGTCAGGCCCTCGTCGCGCACCGCCGAGTCGATCGGCCTGGTGTGGTTGAAGCGGGCGTCGGCGAAGTAGTCGGAGGTCGCGTACGGCCGTGCGGTCTGCGCGACCAGTCCGCCCAGGCCCTCGCCGAGGCCGAGCCGGACCTTCTGGAACAACGGCGAGAACGACCCGTCCGTCACCCTCATGTAGGTGCCGGCCGGGTCGTTCATCGACAGGTAGGAGACGTCCGTCCCGAGCAGCGTCCGCGCTCTGCGCACGATCGAGCGGAGAACCGCGTCCGGGTCGCGCATGCCCGCGAGCTCGGACGCGGTCTCGAACAACGCCGCCAGTTCGGCCTCACGCCGTCGTGTCACACCCCAACCCTGTCACGTTCCTCCAGGTCCGCACCACGGGTCTCCCGCGCCAGCAGGATCGCCACCACCGTGATCACGCACGTGATCAGGACGTAGATCGCGATGGGGAACGACGACCCGTACGCCTGCAGCAGCGCCGTCGCGATCAACGGCGCCAGCGCGCCCGCCGCGATCGACGCCAGCTGGTAACCGACCGACGCACCCGAGTAGCGCACCCGCGTCCCGAACAGCTCCGAGAAGAACGCCGCCTGCGGCCCGTACATCGCGCCGTGCAGCACGAGTCCCACGGTCGTGGCGAGCGTGATCAGCACCGGGTCCTTGGTGTCGAGCATCGCGAAGAACGCGAAGATCCACCCGGCCATGCCGACCGCGCCGACCAGGTAGATCGTCTTCCGCCCGAACCTGTCCGAGAGGTGGCCCCAGATCGGGATCGTGATCAGGTGCACGGCCGAGGCGATCAGCACCGCGTTGAGCCCCACCGACTTCGAGAGCCCCAGCCCGGTCACCACGTAGACGAGGATGAACGCCGTGATCACGTAGTAGGACACGTTCTCGGCGAACCGCGCGCCCATCGCGATCAGCACCTCGCGCCAGTTGTGCTTCAGCAGCTCCAGCGCGGGCGCCTTCTCCTGGACGGGCTCCTTCGCCCGCTTCTCCTGCGCCGCCAGGAAGACCGGCGACTCGGACACCGTCAGGCGGATCCACAGGCCGATCACCACGAGCACGCCCGAGAGCAGGAACGGGATCCGCCAGCCCCACGCGAGGAAGTCCGCGTCCGACTGCACCGCCGCGAGCACCGCCAGCACGCCCGTCGCGAGCAGGTTGCCGCACGGCACACCGGCCTGCGGCCACGACGCCCAGAACCCGCGCCGCTTGGGGTCGCCGTGCTCCGACACGATCAGCACGGCCCCGCCCCACTCACCGCCGAGCGCGAAACCCTGCACCAGCCTCAGGAGCGTGAGCAGCAACGGCGCCAGGACGCCCACCGACGCGTACGTCGGCAGCACACCCATCAGCATCGTCGCGCCACCCATCAGCAGCAACGACAACACGAGCAGCTTCTTGCGCCCCAACCGGTCGCCGTAGTGGCCGAAGACGAGGCCGCCCAACGGTCGTGCCAGGAAGCCGATCGCGTACGTGGTGAACGCGAGCAGCGTTCCGGTCAGCGGGTCCGCCGTGGGGAAGAACAGCTTGTTGAACACCAGGGCGGCTGCCGAGCCGTAGAGGAAGAAGTCGTACCACTCGACAGTTGTCCCGATGAGCGAAGCGCCTACCACCTTTTTGATCATCGACAACTCCTCATTGAGCGGTCCAGCCGCCGTCGACGGCCAACGACGTACCTGTGACAAAACTGTTGTCGCACAACCACAGCACGGCGTCGGCGACCTCGGAGGGCTCGATCAGCCGCTTGACGGCGCTGCGCTGGAGGAAGACCTGCGACGAGACCTCGTCCTCGGAGATGCCGTGCACGCGCGCCTGGTCCGCGATCTGCTTCTCCACCAACGGAGTCCGCACGTAGCCGGGCGCCACGCAGTTCGACGTGACCCCGTGCGGCGCGCCTTCGAGCGCGGCGACCTTGGAGAACCCCTCCAGGCCGTGCTTCGCGGCGACGTAGGCCGACTTGAACGCGGACGCGCGCAACCCGTGCACGCTGGAGATGTGGACCAACCGGCCCCAGCCGGCGTCGTACATGTGCGGAAGGACGTGCCGCGTGAGCCGGAACGCCGCCCCCAGCATCAGCTCGACCATCGCCGAGAAGCGCTCGGCGGGGAACTCGTGGATGGGCGCGACGTGCTGCACGCCCGCGTTGTTGACGAGGACGTCGATCTCGGTGGGCAGCGCCGCGACCGGTCCGGTCAGGTCGAGGACGTGCCCGGTCCCGCCGAGCTCGGCGGCGAGCGGGAGCACCTGCGGATCGCGGTCGACCAGGTGGACCTTGGCGCCCTCGGCGGCCAGCGCGCGGGCGCAGGCCAGGCCGATGCCGCTCGCGGCTCCGGTGACCAGCGCGGTGTGACCCGTGACACTCGACATGTCCGGAAACGGTAGGCGTCACAGGCCGTGATCGACATATGGCGGCCCCACACAACGCCTGGTCACCGCGTGGAGTTAGCCAACATTTAGCGTGGAGGAGGCATAGGCCGCAAACAAGTGGGTATAGAGGCGTAAGCTCCCGTCACCTGAACGGGGGAAGATCGCTCAAGGGGGATTCACCATGTCCACGACGCCCATCTACGACGACCTCCTGCGCGAGCTCGACGAGATCGCACAGGAGGCCGGTTTGACCAGCTCGGAGGCAGTGCCCGAGCCTGCCGAGTAGTTACTTCGGAGGGGCGATCAGCTCGGCGGGCACCGGCTCGTCCTTGCTGATCAGGTCGAAGAGCTGCGAGGCCTTCTCCTTGTTCCACTGCACGACCGAGCCCGCACCGGGCACCGTCGGCGTGGAACCGACCGGCACCGTGCCGCTCGTCGCCTCGCTCATGTTGAGCGCGACGCTCGCCAGGTGCCACACGTGGTCGTCCTCGTTGACCGACACCGAGCCCGAGGCCGCGTTCATCAACGGGATGACGCGGAACGGGTTCGCGAGCGTGGCCGGGCTCTTCACCTTCTCGAACAACGCGGACAGGAACTTCCGCTGGTTCTGCACCCGCTGCAGGTCAGCGGTCGCGAACGCGCGCGTCCGGACGAAGCCGAGCGCCTGCGGCCCGTCGAGTTCCTGGCAGCCCGCGGGCAGGTCGATGCCGGCCAGCGGGTCCTTGATCGGCTCGTCGAGGCAGATGTCGACACCGCCGACCGCGTCGACCATGTCGGAGAACCCGCCGAAGCCGATCTCCATGTAGTGGTCGATCCGCACGCCGGTCGCACCCTCGACGGTCCGCACGAGCATCTGCGGCCCGCCGAACGCGTAGGCCGCGTTGACCTTGTTGCGGCCGTTCTCCGGGATCGAGACGTAGGAGTCACGCGGAATCGACACCAGCACGGGCTTCGCGGCGCTGTTGTCCGGCAGGTGCAGCATCATGATGGTGTCGGTGCGCCGGCCGGCCGCGTCACCGGTGGCGAGCGCGTCCTTCTGCTCCTGCGTCAAGCCTTCCCGCGCGTCCGAACCGACGAGCAGCCACGTGGTGCCCGGCGTCTCCGCGGGACGGCCCTCGTAGTCCGGCAGCGCGTTGATCCGGGTCAGCGTCGAGTCGACGTAGAACCCGAAGCCGACGGCACCCAGAACCAGGACGAGCAGCAGCACCAGGATGACGCGTCCAGGACGCCTCTTCTTCTTCATCGGCCGCTGCGGCGGCATGGGACGCCGCGGCTGCTGGTAGCCGTGGTGATACCCAGCGCTCATGTGTCGCCAACCCCGATCGCATTAGTTTCGCTTTGCACCTAGGGACGCGGCTCGTCCGTCCAGGTTGCGAGGAAACCTACCGGGGCGGCAGCACCAACGTCTCGAAAAGGCGGCTGACCTCGGCCGACGGGTCTTCGGTGAATCCCGTGTGCGCGGGCGAGGTCTGCACGATGGTACTGCGCGGCGCCGTCAGCCACCGGAACCGCTGCCCCACCGTCGTCCTGCTGACCGGACCGGCCTCGGGCGTGCCGTCGCACGAGCCGGCGAGGTGCCTCAGGCTGCTTTCGAGCGTCTCGACGTCGAGCCGCGGGTCGAGTGCGCGCAGCCGATCACCGTCCACATAGGTCTTCGCGCACAGGAAGTCGAGCGCGCGGCAGTAGACGATGACGCCGACGTTCATGAACTCGCCACGCTCCTGCCGCGGTACCGCCCGCAGCAGCGCGTACTCAAACACGTGCGGCACGCGCGGCCTCCAGCGAGTCGACCCAGCCGCGGTTCGCGAGGCGGTAGGTGAAGAAGTCCTTGTAGCGCTGACGCAGTTCGGCCGGGTCGCCCTCCAGCCACTCGTCCGGAACGAGCGCGAGCACCTCGTCCAGCAGCTCCGGCGTGATCCTCGCGGTCAGCTCGGCGTCCACTTCGGACAGCGACCCCGCGTTCGGCAGCATCGCGTGGTCGGACGGGTCGAACCGGAACTCCTTGGTGGCGGGCTTGTCCTGGCTCCACGAGTAGTGGAAGTACAGCGCGGCGCCGTGGTCGATCAGCCACGGTTCGCGGTGCCACAGCAGCATGTTCGGGTTGCGCCAGCTGCGGTCCACGTTCAGCACGAGCGCATCGAACCACAGCAGCCTCGTCGCCAGTTCGACGCCCGGATCGCGCACGACCGGGTTGTAGTCGAACGAGCCGGGCAGGTAGTCGAGGCCGAGGTTGAGGCCGCCGCTGGCCCGCAGCAGCTCCTGGACCTCCTGGTCGGGTTCCGCGCGCGCCAGCTCACGATCGAGGTGCACGAGCACGATCTCGGGTATGCGGAAGCCCAGCCGCCGGGCCAGCTCGCCGACGACGACCTCGGCGACCAGCACCTTCACGCCCTGCCCGGCGCCGCGGAACTTCACCACGTACATGCCGAGGTCGTCGGCCTCGACCAGTCCCGGCATCGACCCGCCCTCGCGGAACGGGGTGACGTACCGGGTGGCCGTGACCTCCCTCAGAGAACTCCCTGCCACATTCACCGGGGCATGATCACACGGAAGCCCGCTCGAAGCCGAGCAGGATTCCGCGTGATCAGCACAAGCGCGTCAGCCCAGTCGCGCCGGCAGCACGCAGACCGGGATCTCGGTCTTCAACGGCGTCCCGGACGGCGTGAGCTCGCCGGTCGCCCTGTCCACCGCGAACGACGTGACCAGGCTCGAGTTCTGGTTGGCGGCGAAGAGGAACGACCCGGTCGGGTCGAACGTGATGTGCCGCGGGTACTTGCCGCCGGCCGGCGTCGTGCCGACCAGCGTCAGCTGCGCGCCGTCGACCGCGAAGTGCGCCACGCTGTCGTGGCCGCGGTTCGACAGGTAGACGTACCTGCCGTCGGCCGAGACCAGCACCTCGGCCGGGTAGTTGCGCTCGGTCGCGGGCGGCGCGGTCTTGAGCACCTGGCCCGGCGTGAGCTTCCCGTCCGCATAAGCGCAGGCCACGATCGTCGAGTCCAGCTCGTTCGCGACGTACGCGGTCTTGCCGTTCGGGTGGAACGCGATGTGGCGCGGTCCGGCACCGGGCGCGAGCTTCGCCGTGGAGACGAGCTGGAGCCGGCCGTTGAACGAGTAGAAGAACACCGAGTCGGCGCCGAGGTCGACCGCCGCCGCGTACCTGCCGGCCGGGTCGAACACGATGTGGTGGGCGTGCGGGCCCTCCTGGCGCTCCGGGTCCGGGCCCGAACCCTGGTGCTGCACCTTCTGCGTGCGCGCGCCCAGGCTGCCGTCGGCGTTGATCGGGAAGACGCTCAGCGACCCGGACGAGTAGTCCGCGGTGATCAGGTGCTTCCCGGACGGGTCGAGCGTCAGGTGGCACGGGTCGGCGCCGCCGGTCGCCTGCTTGTTGATGACCTTGAGCGTGGCCGCGTTGATCGCGGTGACCTCGCCCTTGGTGTTCTCGTTGACCGCGTAGAGGAACCGGCCGTCACGCGACTCGACCACGAACGACGGGTTGACCACGCCCGGGATCACGCCCGTCGTCTTCAGCCGGCCGTTCGCGGTGTCGTACGTGCCGACGCCGATGCCCTTGGCACCGCCGTTCCACGTCGTGTACGCCCCGAAGAACACTCTCCTGGTGGCAGGTGCCGCCTCAGCGGTTCCTCCGGTCATCAGCAGTCCAGCTCCCACGCCCATGGCTCCGAGAAAACGTCGCCGGTCCACACCCACGTCCGCACCTCCGGTAGTTCTTCGGCGGCGGTGCGACCAACCCTGGACCAGACCACTGGGGCGATGCAACACATGCGTCCAAGATTGCGCCTAGCGCAACGGGTCGTGCTCGATCAGCCGGGCCTTCTCGGCCTCGAGGTCGTAGGCGGGCGGCGGGAACTCCGGGTTCATCTCGCGCAGCGTCTCCAGCAGCAGCCGGCTCACGGCCCAGTTGCGGTACCACTTGCGGTCGGACGGGACGGCGTACCAGGGCGTGTCCGCGCAGCTCCGCAGCATCTGGGTGTACGCGTCCTGGTACTTCGACCACTTGGAACGGACGTCGATGTCGGCGGGGTTGTACTTCCAGTTCTTGCTCGGGTCGTCGAGGCGGGCGAGCAGCCGTTCCTTCTGCACCTCCGGCGAGATGTGCAGGAAGCACTTGACGAGCGTGACGCCGGAGTCCGCGAGCTCCTGCTCGAACGCGTTGATCTCCTTGTAACGAGCGCGAACCTCCGCCGCCGTGAGCAGACGTTCTACTTTGGGCACGAGGACGTCCTCGTAGTGGGAACGGTCGAACGCGCCGATGCGGCCCTTCTCCGGCAGGGCCTTGCGGACGCGCCAGAGGTAGTGGTGCCGCAGCTCGGCGGCGGTCGGTTTCTTGAACGACGCGATGTGCACGCCCTGCGGGTTCACCAGGCCGACGACGTGGCTGACCACACCACCCTTGCCGGAGGTGTCCATGCCCTGCAGCACCAGCAGCACCGAACGGGTGCCCTCCGCGTACAACGCCTCCTGGAGGCCGTCGAGCTCGGTTCCGGTGGCGGTGAGGTCCTCGGCCGCCTCCTTCTTGCTCTGGGGACCGATCGGGCGGCCGGCGGGGTCGAGGGTGGAGAGATCCACCGCGTCGAGCCGGAGAGCGTCACGAACCGACTTCTTCGCCATCATCTGACCGTAGCGATTCACCGTCGATTCCGCCCGCTGTGCAAAGAACAACCACCGATGGATGAATCTACGCAACGAACTGAGGCAAGGCGCAATGCTTCACGGCTGAATTCGCTGGTTCCGGACCCTAGCCTTGGAGGATGACCGCCATCGCTGACCACCACACCGCGGGCACCCCGAACTTGGCTAGCGCGGACTACATCGCACTGGACGACGAGTGGAGCACCCACAACTACCACCCGCTGCCGGTGGTGCTCTCGCACGGCGAGGGGGCGTGGGTCACCGACGTCGAGGGCCGCCGCTACCTCGACTTCCTGTCCGGCTACTCGTCGCTCAACTTCGGGCACCGCCACCCCGCCCTGGTGGCCGCCGCCGTCGAGCAGCTCGGCCGCGTCACGCTGACCAGCCGCGCGTTCCACCACGACCAGTTCGGCCTGTTCTGCCGCGAGCTGGCGGCGCTGACCGGCACCGAGATGGTGCTCGCGATGAACTCCGGCGCCGAGGCCGTCGAGTCCGCGATCAAGGTCGCCCGCAAGTGGGCCTACCGGGTCAAGGGCGTGCCGGAGGGCACCGCCGAGATCATCGTGGCCGGGTCGAACTTCCACGGCCGCACCACGACCATCGTGTCGTTCTCGACCGACGAGACCGCGCGCAACGACTTCGGCCCGTTCACGCCCGGCTTCAAGGTCGTCAAGTACGGCGCCCTCGACGAGGTCGAGTCCGCGATCTCACCGCGCACCGCCGCCGTGCTGATCGAGCCGATCCAGGGCGAGGCCGGCGTCGTCGTGCCGCCCGCCGGCTACCTCGCCGGCATCCGCCGCCTGTGCGACGAGAACAACGTCCTGATGATCGCCGACGAGATCCAGTCGGGGCTCGGCCGCACCGGCGAGCTGTTCGCCCTGGACCACGAGGGCGTGCGCGCCGACCTCTACACGCTCGGCAAGGCGCTGGGCGGCGGCATCCTGCCGGTGTCCGCCGTGGTCGGGTCCCGCGCGGTGCTGGGCGTGCTGAAGCCCGGCGAGCACGGGTCGACGTTCGGCGGCAACCCCCTCGCCTGCGCCGTCGGCCGTGCGGTCGTGCGGCTGCTGGAGACCGGCGAGTTCCAGGAGCGCTCGCGCGAGATGGGCGCGTACCTGCACGCCGAGCTGACCAAGCTGGTCGGCCACGGCGTCGCCGAGGTGCGCGGGCGCGGGCTGTGGGCGGGCGTCGAGATCGCGCCGGGCGGTCCGGTGGGCCGTGCCGCCTCCGAGGCGCTGTCCGCGCGCGGAGTGCTGTGCAAGGAGACGCACGCGTCGACGTTGCGCGTCGCTCCCCCGCTGGTGATCACGCGTGACGAGATCGACTTGGGCGTGCGGGCGATCGCGGAGGTCGTTCGTCCCGATTTGGGGTGATTTGCGCGTCTGACCAGGTCACAAATGCGGCGGACGAGCCTCCTGGTTCGTCCGCCGCAGGCATGATGGCTCTTATGGGTGAACGGGTTCGCGCTGAGGCCGCCGCGGCTCTGGGCCGCTGGGTGGAGCCGGAGGAGATCTACGCGGAGGGTCGCGCGCTGCGGTCCTCTGTGGACTTCAAGGCGCACCGGGCGATGTCGCTCGCCCCCCGGCGCCCGTCCGTGCTGGAGTTCGTGCGCGCCAGCAACGAGGGACGCCTGGAGCACCTGGTCCCGTTGCGGATCGGCCGGATGCTCGCCAACCCGTTCGCGTTCTTCCGCGGTTCCGCGGGCCTGCAGGCGGGCGATCTCGCCGCCGGGTGCGCGACCGGGCTTCACGCTCAGTTGTGCGGTGATGCACACGCAGCGAACTTCGGCCTCTACGGCACTCCCGAGGGCCAGATCGTCATGGACATCAACGACTTCGACGAGACGCTGCCGGGTCCGTGGGAGTGGGACCTCAAGCGGCTCGTGGCGTCGCTGGTGCTGGCGGGCCGCGTCGGTGGTGTGTCGGACAAGGGCTGCCGCGACGCCGCCGAGGACGCCGTGAGCGCGTACCGGAGCACGATCAAGCACCTCGCGGAGATCCCGTTCATGGACTCTTGGACCGCTCTGGGCGACGAGTCCACGCTGTCGAAGGTCAAGGCCGACGACCTGCTCAACGACTTCTCCAAGGCCGCCGAGAAGTCGCGCAAGAACACCAGCGCCCGGTTCGCCGCGAAGTGGACCGCGCACGACGGCGAGAAGTGGCGGTTCGTCACGAACCCGCCGACGTTCACCGACGTCACGCCTTCGACGGCCGACGCCGTGATCGGCGCGCTTCCGTCCTACGTGAACAGCCTGCGC
>NZ_DATLEC010000232.1:0-20519 GCF_035525475.1 Lentzea sp.
TGGGGCGGATCGTCCGCGAGGAGCTCGGATCCGTGTCCACGCAGGCGCTCTACGACGTGCTGACGGCGTTGGCGCGGGCCCGGCTGGTGCGCCGGCTCGAAACCGGCCAGCGGGCCCGCTTCGAGCTGCGCCGCCACGACCACGACCACGTGGTGTGCCGGGGCTGCGGCGCGGTGGCCGACGTCGAGCGGGCAGGCGACCCGGCACTTCCCAGGTACACGCGGACGCACGGCTTCCGCGTCGACGAGTCCGAGGTCCTGCACTGGGGTCTGTGCCCCGAGTGCCGGCCCGGCGTTCACTGAAATCGGAGAAGGTTCCCCTGATGGCGTTCGAAGACAACACCGACCCGCTGACCACGGCCGCCGGCGCCCCTGTCGCCGACAACCAGAACAGCCTGACCGCGGGCCACCGCGGCCCGGTGCTGCTGCAGGACCTGTGGCTGCTGGAGAAGCTCGCCCACTTCGACCGCGAGGTCATCCCGGAGCGGCGGATGCACGCGAAGGGCTCCGGCGCGTTCGGCACCTTCACGGTCACCGGCGATCTCACGGCCTACACGAGTGCCGCGCTGTTCAGCGAGGCCGGCAACCGGTGCGAGATGTTCGTGCGGTTCTCGACGGTGGCGGGCGAACGCGGTGCGGCCGACGCCGAGCGGGACATCCGCGGCTTCGCGACCCGCTTCTACACCGCCGAGGGCAACTGGGACGTGGTCGGCAACAACACGCCGGTCTTCTTCTTCCGCGACCCGCTGAAGTTCCCCGACCTCGCCCACGCCGTGAAGCGCGACCCGCGCACCAACCTGCGCAACCCCGAGAACAACTGGGGCTTCTGGACGAACCTGCCCGAGGCGCTGCACCAGGTGACGATCGTGATGAGCGACCGGGGCATCCCGCGCTCGTACCGGCACATGCACGGCTTCGGCTCGCACACCTACAGCATGATCAACGCCGCCGGCGTCCGGCACTGGGTCAAGTTCCACTTCCGCACGCGGCAGGGCATCGAGAACCTGACCGACGAGCAGGCGGGCCAGTTGATCGGCCGCGACCGCGAGTCGCACCAGCGCGACCTCTACGACGCCATCGAACGCGGCGAGTTCCCGGTGTGGAAGCTCTACGTCCAGGTCATGCCCGAGGCCGACGCCGCCGGGTACCGCTTCCACCCGTTCGACCTCACCAAGGTGTGGAGCAAGAAGGACTACCCGCTGATCGAGGCCGGCGAGATGCGCCTGGACCGCAACCCGGACAACTACTTCGCCGACGTCGAGCAGGTCGCGTTCACCCCGGCCAACGTCGTGCCCGGCATCTCGCTGAGCCCGGACAAGATGCTGCAGGGCAGGCTGTTCTCCTACGGCGACGCCGCCCGCTACCGCCTCGGCGTGAACCACCACCAGATCCCGGTCAACCACCCGAACGGCGCACGGCAGGTCAACAGCTACCACCGCGACGGCGCGATGAGGGTCGACGGCAACCAGGGCGGTGTCCCCGGCATCCAGCCGAACAACTTCGGCCGCTGGGCCGAGCAGCCCGCCCACGCCGACCCCGCGCAGGCGGTCGGGGCGGTCGCCGACCGGTTCGACTTCCGCGAGGACGACGACAACTACTTCCAGCAGCCGGGAGACCTCTTCCGGCTCATGACCGGCGAGCAGCAGCAGGCGTTGTTCGACAACACCGCCCGCTCCATCAAGGGTGCGCGGAAGGAGACCGTCGAGAAGCACATCGAGCACTGCGGCAAGGCGGACCCCGCCTACGGCGAGGGCGTTCGCAAGGCGTGCGAGGCGATCGGCGCCCTGTGAGGAGCATCCTGTGAGGTTCGAGTGCGGCGCTCATTCCGTGGGCGCCGCACTGATCCGCACGGGACCGTGCCACTCGTCGTTGGGCGACAACACCTTTCCACCGCTGGTGACCACGACACGGCCCTGCGCCGCCAGCTCGCGGGCGACGGTGCGCGTCGGTTCCATGAGGTCGCGCCAGTCGTCATCACCCACGGCGCGCGCCGCTTCCGACGGGCAGATCGACCTGGCCGGACCGCGTGCTCCGGCCAGGTCCAGGATCGCCTGCTCCAGGCGCTGTTCCACCGCGCTCATCTGTGAAGGTCTACCCGCGCGCGGGAGGCGCGAATCTGGTTTTTCCCGTCGTTACGTCGGGTATGTACGATTCCGTGACCGACGTGACGCTCGATCTCCCCGACCTGCTCGTCGACGGCTACACCGCCAAGTTCCCGGATGCCGACGAACCGGTGCTGTTCGACGCCGACGGCCGCGAGGTGACCACCTGGCGGGAGAACTACCCGTTCAGCGAACGCATGTCCCGCCCGGAGTACGACCGGCAGAAGCGGCTGCTGCAGATCGAGCTGCTGAAGCTGCAGTACTGGGTGCGGGAGACCGGGCAGCGGCTGGTGATCCTGTTCGAGGGCCGTGACGCCGCCGGCAAGGGCGGCACCATCAAGCGGTTCACCGAGAACCTCGATCCCCGAGGGGCGCGGATCGTCGCCCTCGAGAAGCCGAGTGAGCGGGAACGCGGCGAGTGGTACTTCCAGCGCTACGTCCGCGAACTGCCGACCGCCGGCGAGATCGTCCTGTTCGACCGCTCCTGGTACAACCGCGCCGTCGTCGAGCACGTGATGGGCTACTGCGCCCAGGACGAGTACGAGCGGTTCATGCGGCAGGCGCCGCAGTTCGAGCGGATGCTCGTCGAGGACGGCGTGCTGCTCGTGAAGTTCTGGTTCTCGGTGTCGCGCAAGGAGCAGCGGACCCGGTTCGTGATCCGGCAGGTCGACCCGGTGCGCCAGTGGAAGCTCAGCCCCAACGACATCAAGTCGCTCGACCGCTGGGACGACTACACCGAGGCGAAGGTCGCGATGCTGCGCGTCACGGACACGGAGATCGCGCCGTGGACCGTGGTGAAGAGCAACGACAAGAAGCGGGCCCGCATCGAGGCCATGCGCAGCGTCCTCGCCCGCTTCGACTACGGCGACAAGGACCACGACGTGGTCGGCACCCCGGACGGCCGCGTCGTGGGCGCCGCGGCCACGCTGCTGGAGGAGGGCGAGGACGACACCGCGCTCAGCCCGACGCCCATCGCCCACAGCATCGAGCACGGTCCGGGCCTGCACCCCGAGGAGTAGGCCGCGGCACCCGGAGCGTCCCGTGAGTCCGTTCGACGACAGGCACGGGACACGCCCTAACCCGGGAGCTGCTCCGGGAAGCCGGCGGCGACGACCAGGCCGGGGTTCTCGAACTTGACGGAGCCCGAGAACCGGTCACCGGCCACGGTCAGCACCCACAGGCAGTCGGCGCGCAGGACCCCGGAGCCGTCGCGGCGGTACCCGGCCGCGGCGGGCTGGCCGTTGGCCCTCGTCGGCAGCATCCGGACGTCCCCGTTCCTGGCGGCGAAGTTCCTCTCCAGGAACGGGACGCACACCCGCACGCCCCGGAACCACACCGGGTGCGGCACGGCCTCGAGGCTGAAGTCGTCGTGGATGACCTCGCGGATGGCGGCGGAGTCGCCCGCCTCGAACGCCGTGACGTAGCGGTCGAGCAGCGCGCGTTCGAGCTCGAGGTCCGGCTGCCGGGGTCGCAGGTCCGTCAGGTCCAGCTCGTCGAGCCGCCTGCGGGCCCGTTGCAGCAGGCTCTTCACCGCGGGAACGCTGACGCCGAGCGTCTCCGCGATCTCGGCGGCCGACCACGACAGGACCTCCCGCAGCAGCAACGCCGCCCGTTGCCGCACCGGCAGGTACTGCAGTGCCGCGATCAGCGCGAGCCGCACCGACTCGCGCAGCACGACCACCTCGCCCGGCTCGTCGTCGCGGTGGTGCAGCAGGGCGTCGGGCAGCGGTTCGAGCCAGGCGATGGACGCGTCGGAGTGGACTCGCACGTCCGGGTCGGTCTCGGGTGCTCCGAGACCGGCCGGGAGCACGCGCCGGCTGCGGTGGGACAGCGCGCTGACGCACGTGTTCGTCGCGATCCGGTACAGCCAGGTCTTGACCGACGACCGCCCCTCGAACCCCGCCATGCCGCGCACCGCCCGCAGGTACGTGTCCTGGACGACGTCCTCGGCGTCCTGGTACGACCCGGTCATCCGGTAGCAGTGCGCGACCAGCCCCGGTCGCAGCAGGTCGAACTCGTCGTGCAACCGCACGCTGGTCAACGGTGGGAGCACCTCGGCAGACACGTCACGCTCCTGGTCGCGGGTCGTCAACTACCCATTGGACACCGCCGGCCGCGAAAAGGAATCGCTACCGCGCGGCCAGTCGTTCGAGGGCGTCGCGCATCGTCGCCAGACCTCCTGCCCGGTAGAAGCGGGGACCGAACGACACCCTCGCCACTCCCAGCGACCTCAACGCCTCCAGGTCGAGCTCGTCGGTCGTGTTGCCGTTGACCGGACCCTCCGCGACCAGGGACGGGAGGGTGTCCCCGGACGACCCGCCGATCGGGTAGACGCAGTCGACGCCCGCCGCGCGGTAGAGACGCGCCCGGCGGAGCGCCTCTGCCAGCCGTTCGGACTCCCCGACCCCGCTCGACGGCAGGAACACGTCGATCCTGGCGTTGACCACGACCGGGACCCCGGCGGCGTCGGCGGCCGCGCGCACCCCGGCGAGCCGGTCCGCCTGCTCCCCGGCGTCCACCAGACCTCCCCGCCGGTGATCGGTGTCCTCCAGGTTGCACCCGACGGCACCGGCGTCGAGGAGCGCGGCCACGAAGTCGCCCGCGGACAGGCCGTACCCCGCCTCCGCGTCCACGGTCACCGGGACGGGCACGGTCCGCGCGATCCGGGCGACCGCCGCGAACATCTCCCGCCACGGCGCCTTCTCGCCGTCCGCGTGGCCGAGCACGTCCGCCACGGCCGCGCTCGACGTCGCCACGACCGGGAACCCCTGCTCCACGACCAGCTCCGCGCTGGGCTCGTCCCACGCGTTCGGCAGCACGAGCATCGAGCCGTGGTGCAGCTCGCGCAGCAGGTCGGCGTGCGCCTTGAGGTCGGACATCTATCGCACCTTTCGCGGGATGAGTGATCCGGCCAGCGCGCCCACGACCGCGAGCGCCGCACCGGTCAGGACAGCGGCGGTGAAGCCGCGGGAGAACTCCTCGCCCGACGCGTGGCTCCCGGCCTTCGAGAACCCCACGACGAGGAGCGCGACACCGAACGCCCCGCCGAGCTGCCGCATCGAGCTGAACGCGCCGGAGGCCTTGCCGAGGAACCGCGGTTCCACCGACGTCAGCACGGCGCTCTGCGCGGCGGGCAGGCACAGGGCGATGCCCGTTCCGGAGAGCACCATCGGCGCCACGATCGCCGCGTACCCGGTCGCCGGACCGGCGACCAGCGCGAGCCACACCATCGCGAGGGCGTGCAGGCCGAGCCCCGCCACGATGAAGGGCCGTTCACCGAACCGGCCGATCCTGCGTCCGACCCACTGCGGGACGACCACCGTCGTCAGTCCCCACGGCGCCAGCGCGAGCCCCGCGGCCAGCGGCCCGTACCCCAGCCCCGTCTGCAGGAACTGCGCCATGAAGAACACCACCCCGAACGCCGAACCCCAGTGGAAGAAGATCACGACGTTGGCGGCGGAGAACCTCCGCGAGCGGAACAGGTGCAGCGGCAGCATCGGGTGGGCGGCACGGCGTTCCCAGAGGACGAACAGCACCATCGCCGCGACCCCGGCCACCGCGGGCACCACACCGCCCTGCACCAGCGCCCACATCAACCCGAACGTCCCCGCGCCCGCGAGCACCAGCCCCGGCACGTCGACGGCGCTGTCCGGTCCCCGGCTCTCACCGATCTTCGTGAGGGCGAGGAAGACCAGCGCGGCGCCGATCGGCACGTTGATCCAGAAGATCCACTGCCAGGACACCCCCGCGACCACGGCGCCGCCGACGAGAGGCCCCAGCGGGACGGCCACACCGCTCACGCTCGCGAAGACACCGAGCGCGCGCGGCCGGAGGTCCCCCGGGAAGGCCGAGCTCAGCAACGCGAGGGCGAGCGGCATGACGAACGCGGCCCCGGCACCCTGCAGCAACCGCCCCGCGATCAACGTCCCGACGTCCGGCGCCGCGGCACACACCAGCGACGCCCCCGCGAACACCGCCACGCCGGCGGCGAACACCTTCCGGCGCCCCCACCGGTCCCCGACGGCCGCCGCCGTCATGAGCAGCACGGCGAAGCTCAGCCCGTAGGCGTTGACCGTCCACTCCAGCTCGGCGAGCGAGGCGCCGAGATCCGTCCTGATCGCCGTCAGCGCGGTCGCGACCACCAGCGCGTCGAGCACGACCATCAGCGACGCGACCGAGGTGATCACGAGCACCCAGGTCCTGGTTCTTCCCTCGACCGCCGGTTCGCCCGCGGTCTTCGTCTCGGTCGGCACTTGGCCCTCCTTCTGCGCTCTTCGGAGGTGCGGACCCGAGGAGGCGGCAGAAGGAATCGGTGCCGGAGTCAGCCGGGGGCGGTTGGGGGTTACCGCTGGTTTCCCGCGCGCAGCCAGGCGATGTAGTCAGCGGCAGCCGCGGCGGTGTCGTACCGGGGCTCGAACCCGGTGTCCTCACGCAGGCGTGTGATGTCGAGCCAGCTCACCTGGCGGTCTCCGGCCGAGGGGAGTTCGCACCGGAAGCCGGGCTCGACGGAGCCGATCGCGGTGGCGACGTCGGCGTTGCTCGTGGCATGACCGGAGGCGACGTTGTAGGTGGAGTGGTTCAGCTTCTCGGCGAGCTGCAGCAGCGCGAGCGCGCGACCGGTGTCCTTGACGTAGAGCAGGTCGAGAGCGTCCTCGGCGTGCGGCGGCGCGATGAGTCCGGACAGGTCGGGTTCACCACGCCGGGCCGCGGCATGAGCCAGGGAGGGTGCGGCGAAGAACGGGTCGGGCAGGTGGCCGCCGGGCCCCCAGGTGCCGGAGACGCGTGCGTTGACGATGTCCACGTCGGTCACGTCCGAGAGGTGACCGGCGAGCAGTTCGGTGACCTTCTTGAACGTCGGGATGGGGTGGAAGTGCCCCAGGGGAATCGGCACGTCCTCGGTCAGCGCGCCTTCGGAGCCGAAGCCGTAGACGCCGATGGTGCTCGCGGTCACGACACGGCGCACACCCCAGGCCTGCGCGGCGCGGACGATGTTGAGGAACGCGTCCAGTGCTGCCCCCGTGGCCTCGATCGGGTCGGTGTCGGTCACCGGCCACGGCAGAGCGACGGCGAGGTGCACGATCCCGGTGATCGGGTACCGCCGGCCCACGGCGAGCAGGGCGTCGAGGTCGGCGACGTCGGCCTGGACGACGTGGACGGGCAGGCCGGCCATGTGCGGGGGGACCTGCGGGGTGCGGCGCTGGAGCAGAACGCACTCCTCGCCGGCGTCGGTGAGGGCGCGGACGGTGTGGGAGCCGATGAAGCCGAGCCCTCCGGTCACGAGGATCATGGTCGCGCCTTTCGCAGTAAGTCTGATCGTCAGCAGTACTGACGATCAGACTAAGCCTAAGATGGGAGCCGTGTCCACCGAGCCGAGCACCACCGCCGACCCGCACGAGGTCCTGGGATACCTCCTCAAGCACGCGACCCTGAAGCTCACGGCGTTGACGGACGCGGCGCTCGAGCCGCTGGGGATCGACAGCAAGGAGTTCGGGACGCTCCGGGTCCTGGCGCACCGGGAACCGGCGTCGCAGCTGCAGGTGGCGCAGACGCTCGGCATCGACCGCACCACGATGGTGGCGTTGCTGGACGTGCTCGAGCGCAAGGGCGTCATCACGCGGCGACCGGACCCCGCGGACCGGCGCAGGAACGTCGTCGCGCTCACCGACCAGGGGATGCGGACCTACGACGCGGCGCGGGTGGCGCACCGGAAGGCCGAGACCGCGTTCCTGGCCGGGATCAGTCCGAATGCGACGGACCAGCTCCGCCGGACGCTGCGCGCCCTCGTGGAGAACTGACCCTGGCCCGCCTACCCGGCCGAACCCAGCTGGGGCTTCCAGCGCACGTGCACGTTCCTGTCCTCCGGCTCCGCCCGCAGCAACGACAACCGCGGCCGGACCGCGTCGGTGCGCGCCGAAGGCGGTTTGCGGCTGCCCGCCCGGTACTGGACGGGCCACTCGGCACCCGTGAACCCCTGTTCAGCCGCGGCGTGCAGGGTCCAGTGCGGGTCGTAGAGGTGTGTGCGGCCGATCGCGCACAGGTCGGCTCGGCCCGCCAGCAGGATGGAGTTCACGTCGTCGTAGGAGGCGATGGCACCGACCGCGATGACGGCCGCGCCCGCCACCTCGTGACGGATCCGGTCCGCGAAAGGGGTCTGGTACGAGCGGCCGTAGGCCGGGCGTTCCGACGCCGTGACCTGGCCCGTCGAGACGTCGATCGCGTCCGCGCCGTGGGCCACGAAGGCGCGGGCGATCTCCACGGCGTCGTGTTCGGTGTTGCCGTCGGGCACCCAGTCGGTCGCGGAGATGCGCACGATCATCGGCCGTTCCGCGGGCCACACGGCACGGACGGCGTCGAACACCTCCAGCGGGAACCGCAGCCGGTTCTCCAGCGGGCCGCCGTACTCGTCGGTCCGCTGGTTCGCGATCGGCGAGAGGAACGACGACAGCAGGTAGCCGTGCGCGCAGTGCAGTTCGAGCAGGTCGAAACCCGCGTCGGCGCCGCGGCGGGCGGCGGCGGTGAACTCGGCGGTGATCCGGTCCAGCGCGGCGCGGTCGAGCTCCACGGGCACCGCCGACCCCGGCCCGTACGGCAGGGCCGAGGGACCGACGACGTCCCAGCCGCCGGAGTCCAGCGGCTCGTCCATGCCCTCCCACATCAGCCGGGTCGAGCCCTTGCGGCCGGAGTGCCCCAGCTGCAGACCGATCCGGGCGGTGCTCCGGGAGTGCACGAACGACACGATGCGCTCCCACGAGTCGCGTTGCCCGTCGGTCCACAGACCGGTGCAGCCGGGCGTGATGCGGCCTTCTGGCGACACGCACACCATCTCGGTCATCACCAGCCCGGCGCCTCCCATCGCCTTCGATCCGAGGTGGACGAGGTGGAAGTCGCCCGGCACGCCGTCGACGGCCGAGTACATGTCCATCGGCGAGACGACCACCCGGTTCCCCAGCTCCAGCCGGCCGAGCCGGAACGGCTGGAACATCGCCGGGACGACGTCCGGAAGCCCTTGCGAGGACGCGAAAGCGGCGTCGACGCGGTCGGCGAACTCCGGGTCGCGGGTGCGGAGGTTGTCGTAGGTGATCCGGCGCGACCGGGTCAGCAGGTTGAAGCAGAACCGGGCCGGCTCCTGCTCCGAGTACATGCCGATGTTCTCGAACCACTCCAGCGACGCCTGCGCCGCTCGTTGCGTCGACTCGACGACGGGGCGGCGCTCAGCCTCGTAGGCGGTCAGCGCTGCTTCGACGTCGCGGTGCTCGTGCAGGCACGCGGCGAGGGCGAGCGAGTCCTCCATCGCGAGCTTGGTGCCGGAGCCGATCGAGAAGTGCGCGGTGTGGGCGGCGTCGCCGACGAGGACGAGGTTGCCGTGGTGCCAGCGCTCGTTGCGGACGGTGGTGAAGCCGAGCCACTTGGAGTTGTTGGCGAACACCCGGTGCCCGGCCAGCTCGTCCGCGAACACCGAGCGGATCCGTGCGACGGCGCGCTCGTCCGAGACACCCGGCGGGAACTCCTCGGCGGTGTCGAACCCGGCCCGCCGCCAGACGTCCTCGTGCATCTCGACGATGAACGTGGACCCGGTGTCGGAGTACGGGTAGCCGTGCACCTGCATGGTGCCCCACTCGGTGTCCTTGATGAAGAACTGGAACGCCTCGAAGACGAGGTCCGTGCCGAGCCACATGTACCTGTTGTGCCGCCGGTCGAGAACAGGGCGGAAGACGTCCGAAGAGGACTGTCGAACCAGCGAGTTCACGCCGTCCGCGCCGACGACCAGGTCGTGGGACCCGCGAAGGAGACCGAGATCGGGCGCGGGCGTCGAGAAGCGCACCACCACACCGAGGTCGTGGCACCGCTGCTGCAACAGGCCGAGCAGGTCATTGCGGCTCATCGCGGCGAACCCCTGCCCGCCAACGGTGTGCGTGGAGCCGCGGTAGTGGATGTCGATGTCCGTCCACCGCGCGAACCGGCGCGACATGGCGGCGGCGAACTCGGGATCGGCGTTCTCGATGCCGCCGAGCGTCTCGTCGGAGAACACCACGCCGAACCCGAACGTGACGTCCGCGGCGTCCCTCTCCCACACGGTCACCTCGTGCGCCGGGTCGAGCTGCTTCATCAGCGCGGCGAGGTAGAGGCCACCGGGACCACCCCCGACGACGGCGATCTTCATGCGAGCACCTCGTCCTCTGCGACCTGGCCTTCGAAGAACCGGCGCAGCGCGAACCGCTGCAGCTTGCCGCTCGCGTTGCGCGGCAACGAGGTCAGGAACCGGACCTCGCGCGGATACTTGTACGGGGCGATGGTCCGCTTGACGTGGTCCTGGATCTCCCGCGCCTTGGCGGCGTCGGCGGTCACGCCGTCCCGCAGCACCACGAACGCGCACACGACCGAGCCGCGTTCGTCGTCGGGCTTGGCGACGACGGCGGACTCCAGCACGTCGGGGTGGGTCTCGACGGCCTCCTCGACCTCCGGCCCGCCGATGTTGTACCCGGACGAGACGATCATGTGGTCGCTGCGGGCGTGGTAGTGGAAGTAGCCGTCCTCGTCGCGGTGGAAGACGTCGCCGGTGACGTTCCAGCCGCTCACCACGTAGTCCTTCTGACGGGGGTCGTCGAGGTAGCGGCAGCCGACGGGGCCGATGACGCCGAGGCGTCCGGGCTCGCCGGGGCCGAGTTCGAGGCCGTCGGCGCCGAGGACGGTGGCGCGGTAGCCCGGCACCGGCTTGCCGGTGGCGCCGGGCCGGATGTCGTCGCCCGCGGCGGAGATGAAGATGTGCAACAGCTCTGTGGCGCCGATGCCGTCGATCACCCGGAGCCCGAGCCGGTCGCGCAGCCGTTCCCAGGTCTCGCGCGGGATGTGTTCACCGGCCGACACCGCGCCGCGCAGTCCGCGGAGCTTGTCCTCGGCGCCTGCACGCAGGATCGCCTTGTACGCGGTGGGCGCCGTGGCGAGCACCGTGACCCCGTGCTCGGCGACGAGGTCCGCGAGCCGCAACGGTGTCGCGGCCTCGGTCAGCAGAGCGCACGCGCCCGCCCGTAAGGGGAACACGACGAGCATGCCGAGCCCGAACGTGAACGCGAACGGCGCCGTGCAGGCGACGAGGTCGTCCGCCGTCAACCGCAGCACGTGGCGGCCGAACGTGTTGTCGATCGACAGGACGTCGCGGTGGAAGTGGGCGGTGATCTTCGGCGACCCGGTGCTCCCGGACGTGGGCGCCAGCAGCGCCACGTCGTCGGCCGCGGTGTCCACGGCGGTGAACTCCCCGGACTTCGCCGCGGCCCGCGCCGCGAGGTCGTCGTAGTCCACCACCGCCAGTTCGGGGAAGGCGCGGACGTCCTCGGCGAACCGCGGGTCCACCAGCGCGACCGCCGGACGAGTCCGCTCCACGACGGGCGCGAGCTCACGGGTGCGCAGCGCGGCCATCGTGGTCACCACGACTCCCCCGGCCTTCAGCACGCCGAGCCACGCGGCCACGGTCCACGGGTTGTTGGGCGAACGCAGCAGGACCCGTTGCCCCGCAACGAGGTCGAGGTCCTCGGTCAGCACCTGGGCCACCTGGTCGGCGCGGGTCCGCAGCTCGCCGTAGGACCACACCTCCCCCTCCGGCGTCCGCAACGCCGGGCGGTCCGGACCGAACACCGCCGCCGGGACGTCGATCAGCTCGGTCGCGGCGTTGAGGCGGTCCGGGTAGGCCAGCTCCGGCGTCGTGAACTCGATCACCGGCCACAGCGCGGCGGGCGGGAGGTGGTCGCGGGCGAAGGTGTCCATCGTGAGTCCTTCCGCGGGCGGCGGGTCAGGAAGCGCGGACCATGCCCTCCTGGGCAACGGTGGCGAGGTGGAGCCCGTCGCGGGTGAAGAAGCGACCGTGTCCGAGTCCGCGGCCCGCGTCGGCGGCGACCGCTTCCTGCGCGTAGAGCAGCCAGTCTCCGATCGGGCCTTCCCGGTGGAACCACATGGCGTGGTCCAGGCTCGCGGTGACCAGTCCCGGCCGGGCCCACGGCAGGTCGAGCACGCGCAGGACGGGTTCGAGGATCGTGTAGTCGCAGACGTAGGCCAGCGCGGCGAGGTCCCGTTGCGCGCCGGTCAGCCCGTCGACCGGGCGCAGCGGGTCGAACGGCTTGATCCACACCGCCTGGTGCGGGACCTTCTCGCCGTCGACCGCCAGGTAGACGGGACCGGGCACGTGCCGCATGTCGAAGCCGCGGCCACCGGACCAGTAGTCCTTCGACTCCTCGGTCATCGTGCCGCCGCTGCGGCCGGTGAGGTAGTCCGCCGTGCTGGGCAGGCTTTCCGGCTCGGGCAGATCCTCGGCGGGCGACTGGAAACTGCCGCCCGGTCCCCCGGCGGCGAAGTTCGCGAGGCAGGCGTAGAGGGGCTTGCCGTTCTGGTAGCCGCGGACCTGCCGGGTGCTGTAGCCGCGGCCGTCGCGCAGCACCTCCACCTCGTAGCGCACCTCGGCGCCGATGTCGGCCGGGCGCAGGAAGTAGCTGTGCATCGAGTGCAACGACTTGCCGTCGGTCACGGAGCGCATGGCCGCGGCCGCCGCGGCGGCGACCAGGTCTCCCCCGTACGCCTTGGGCCACGGGCAGGGCTGGGTGACGGCGGTGAACGCCAGGTCGAAGTGCCGCGGCGCGACCGGCGTCAGCGTGATGGCGGTCGTGAAGACCTCGGAGGTGATCGTCCCGGCCGTCATCGGGTCAGCCAGTCGCGCAAGTCCTCGTCAGGCACGTCGTCGAGGTTGACGACGATGTTCTCCGGCGTCCGCGTGGTCATCCACGTGAGCGGCCTGTTCCGGTCGAGATTGCACTCGATGTGCGGCATGAACGGCGGCACGAACACCCAGTCGCCCTCCGCCATGTCGACGTAGTCCTCGAACCTCTCGCCGAAGTAGATCCGCGCGCGGCCGGACAGCACGTACCCGCCGGTCTCGGCCTCGCCGTGGTGGTGGGTCACCGAGCGGTAGCCCGGCTCGTTGGTGACCTTGCCGAACCACAGCCGCGTGGCCGGGGTGTGCTGGATGCTCACGCCCGAGATCCGGATCGCGCCACCGGAGTTCGCGGTGTCCGGGTTCTCGGCGCCGCCGCGCGTCACCACCGGCGCGACGAGCCCGCTGGGCAGCCGGTACGCCGAGTTGTCGCCTTCGAGCCGGTACTTGCTGAGGTCGGGCTCCATATATCGCATTCTTCACCGTCGTCAGATATTGTCAATACGCATGAGGCCCCTAGCGGTGAACCCCGCCAGCCTTCCCACCCCGAGCGGCTACTCCCACGGCACGCTCGCCGGCACCGTGCTCCACCTGGGAGGGCAGACCGCCCTCGACGCCGGCACGAGGATCGTCCCCGGCGGCATCGTCGAGCAGTTCCGCCAGGCGTTCGGCAACGTGCTGACGACGCTGCGCGCGGCGGGCGGCGAGCCGGAGGACCTGGTCAGCATCACGATCTACCTCACGGACATCCCGGACTACCAGGCGCACGGCAAGGAGATCGGCAAGGTGTGGCGCGAGCTCGCCGGCCCCGTCTACCCGGCCATGGCGGGCATCGGCTGCACCGCGCTGTGGCAGCCGGAGGCGCTGATCGAGATCCTCGGCGTGGCGGTGATCCCGGAAGACCGGCTGATCACTCCGCAGCCGTGATTGCGTTTTCATGATCATCGAAATGGGAGCGCGATGAAGCTGGCATCCCTGACCGTCGGCGGTGTGCGCCATGCGGGTCTCGTGGACGAGGCGGAGCAGTCGGTCACGCTGCTGGCCACCACCGTCGACGACGTGGTCCGGGGCGGGCCGGTCGGTGCCCGCGGCGAGGTCCTGCCGCTGTCCGGGGTCCGCCTGGAGTCACCGCTGCACCGGTTCAACCGCGACGTCCTGTGCACCGGCTGGAACTACCTCGACCACTTCGAGGAGTCGAAGGGCAGGCGCGAGGGGCAGGACCCCGTGTCCGTCCCGGAGCGTCCGGCGTTCTTCACCAAGGGCCCGGACACGGTCATCGGACCGGCCGACGACATCGCCTACGACCCCGCGTTGTCACAGAAGTGGGACTACGAGGCCGAGATCGCCCTGGTCATCGGCCGCGACGGCCGGTCGATCCCCGAGGAGAAGGCCCTGGACCACGTGTTCGGGTTCCTCGTCGCCAACGACGTCTCGCAGCGCGACCTCCAACGCGCGCACGGCGGGCAGTGGCTCAAGGGCAAGAGCCTCGACCGCACGATGCCGCTCGGCCCGTGGATCACCACCACGGACTCCGTGGACGACCTCGCGGATCTGCGGGTGCAGTGCGAGGTCAACGGCGTGCTGCTGCAGAACGCGTCCAGCGCGCAGATGGCGTTCTCGTTCGCCCGGATCATCGCCGAGCTGAGCCACGGCATGACCCTGCGCGCCGGGGACGTGGTCCTCACCGGCACGCCCAGCGGCATCGGGAACGCCCGTGAGCCGCAGGTCTTCCTGCGCGACGGCGACGTGGTGGTGACTCGGGTGAGCGGGCTGGGCGAGCTGCGCAACACTGTCACCCTGACGGATCTCGGCCAGGGAGGAGAGGGCGCTGAACCTCGCGGTGAACGGTGACGTCGAGCAGGACCTCGCCCCGGCCGGGCGCGACCGGCTCGGTCCGCTCATCATCACGCTCTTCGGCCTGTACGCGCGCGGCGAGGACAACTGGCTCTCGGTGGCGTCCGTCGTGCAGCTGATGGCGGAGCTCGGCGTCGAGGGCCAGGCGGTCCGGTCGTCGATCTCGCGCCTGAAGCGCCGCGGCGTCGTCGTCGCCGACCGCCGTGACGGCGCCGCCGGCTACGCCCTCGCGGACTCCACCGTGGAGACACTCGCGGAAGGCGACACGCGCATCTTCGAACGCCGCCGCGCGACCGCCGAGGACGGCTGGGTCGTGGTGGTGTTCTCCGTGCCCGAGTCGGAACGCGAGAAGCGCCACGCGTTGCGCACCAGCCTGACCCAGCTGGGCTTCGGCACCGCCGCGCCCGGCGTGTGGGTGGCGCCGGGCAACCTGGCGGGCGAGACCCGGCGAACCCTGGAACGCCGCGGTCTGTCCGAGTACGTCGACCTCTTCACCGGCCGGCACTTCGCGTTCGGCGACCTGCGCTCGAAGGTGCGCGCGTGGTGGGACCTCGACGAGCTGGCGGACCTGTACGCGGACTTCCTGCGCCGCCACCGCCCCGTCGCCGACTCCGCTCCCACCTCCCCGGAACAAGCCTTCCAGACGTACGTGCCGATGCTCACCCAGTGGCGGCGCCTGCCCTACAGCGACCCGGGCCTTCCCCTGTCCCTGCTGCCGCCGGGCTGGAACGGCGTGACGGCGGAGGCGTTGTTCGAGAAGCTGAACACCACGCTGAGCGCCCCGGCCCGCGAACACGCGCTGGCCGTGATCCACGGCCGATGACCACCTTGGTGGCACGGGAGATCTACGACATCCCGGTCAGCACTCTCGCGGGTGAACCGGGCGACCTGAGCGCGTTGCGCGGCAAGGTGGCGCTCGTCGTCGACGTCGCCTCGCGCTGCGGCCTGACCCCGCAGTACGCCGGCCTGGAGCGGCTCCAGGAGAAGTACGGCCCGCAGGGCTTCACCGTGGCCGGCTTCCCGTGCAACCAGTTCATGGGCCAGGAGCCGGGCACCTCCGAGGAGATCGCCACCTTCTGCTCGGCCACGTACGGGGTGTCGTTCCCGCTGTACGAGAAGATCGAGGTCAACGGCCCTGACCGGCACGCCGTCTACCGGGAGCTGACCGGGCACGCCGACGCCGACGGCACCACGGGCGACGTGCGGTGGAACTTCGAGAAGTTCCTCGTGTCGCGGGACGGGGAGGTGCTCGCCCGGTTCCGGCCGCGGACGGAGCCCGAGGACGCCGCGGTGATCGAGGCGATCGAGGCCGCGCTGCGCTGACGCGGTTCTGCCGGACCGCCGCCGCGCGGTCCGGCAGAACGCGGGACCCGGCCACCGGCAGCCCCGGTCGCGATGGACGACCGGGGTGCCGCGGGCAGGCCGAGCCCCTGGGACGGCCCGTCGTCAGACCTGTGAGAAGTGCGCCGCGTCCCCCACGACAGTCGTGCTCGCCACGCCCTCGACGCTCACCGGCACCTCGCCCGCGATGGTAATCCGGTTCAGGCGGCGGCGGACGTCGTCGTAGTCGGCCACGCCGTAGTGCTGGGTGGCGCGGTTGTCCCAGATCGCCACGTCGCCGTCGGACCACTGCCAGCGCACGGTGTTCTCGAGCCTGGTGATGCGGTTCTGCAGCAGGTCGAAGATCGCCCGCGACTCCGCGGTGCTCACGCCGACGATCCGCTTCACGAAGTGGCCCAGCAGCAGGGCCCGTTCGCCGGTCTCGGGGTGCACGTGCACGACCGGGTGCTCGGTCTCGTAGCGCAGCGACTCGAACTCGTCGCGGTAGGTCTGCTCCTTCACGTCGATGCCGCCGATGCGGGTCTCGTCGACCTGGGCGGCGTAGTCGTAGAGGTTGGTGTGCACCGCCCACAGGCGGTCGGCCAGTGCCTTCAGGGCCTCGGGGAGCTCGGCGTAGGCGCGGGCGGTGTTCGCCCACACCGTGTTGCCGCCGTAGGGCGGGAGCTCGACCGCGCGCAGGATGCTGATCGCGGGGACGCGGTCCACGAACGTGACGTCGGTGTGCCAGCTGTTGGCCTTGCCGTGCCGCGAGTCGATCGCCAGGACGTTGGCGTGCTGCTCGCCCCTCACGGTGGGGTGGGCCAGGGTCGGTTCGCCGAGCAGGCGCGCGAACGCGAGCTGGCCCGCGTCGTCGAGGTGGTGCTGGCCGGAGAAGAACACGACCTTGTTGGCCAGCAACGCCGCCCTGACCTCGGCGACGGTGTCCGCCGGCAGGTCGCCGCCGAGCCGGACGCCGTCGATCCGCGCACCGATCCCCGCGCCCAGCTTGTGAACGGTGCCCAGTTTGTGAACGGTGCCCAGCTTGTGAACGGCAACGGTGTCCGAGAGTTGTGCGGTCATCGCGGAGTTCCTTTCGCAGAAGGGCCTGCCCCCACAGTGCTGAGGCCCGCGCGGCCGCCGCAACAGTGCGGCGCCAGGAAGTTCGGTGTTCCCAGCTGCTGGAACGCCGGACTTTCTTCCAGCGTGGAAGATAAGCGGCCTCGTCCAGCCCCTCCACCATGATGTGGGAGCCGTTGACCGGGCCGAAACCGGATGTGACCCTTCGGTCGTGAGCCAAGCCGCCTATCTCACCGAGCGCCGGCACGTCGATCTTCGACGGCACGCCAGCGCGTTCTGTCGCGCCGGTCGCTGAACCAACACTCCACACGGGACGAACAGTCCCGCTTCTTCGGCGTGCCCGTTCTTCCCTTCAGCAAAGGACCTGCCGTGACCACCACGCGACGGAACTTCCTAGGCCTCTCCCTGCTCGGACTGACAGCGGCGACCGTCGGCTGCTCGACCGCGGCCGGTGCGGGCGCCGAGACCAAGACCTTGCGCTACCAGGGCTGGGCGGGCGACGTGACGCTCCCCGAGCTGGCCGCCGACCTCGGGTACCTGGGCGACGTGAAGCTCGAGTGGGTCGGCAACACCATCAGCGGCCCGCAGGACATCCAGTCCGCCGCGACCGGGCAGGTCGACTTCGGCGGCGCGTTCAACGGGGCGGTGGTCAAGCTCAAGGCCGCCGGGGCGCCGATCCGGTCGGTGATCGGCTACTACGGCTCGGACGAGAACGCCTACAGCGGCTTCTACACGCTCGACGACAGTCCGATCAGGACAGCCCGCGACCTGCTGGGCAAGAAGGTCGGGATGAACACGCTCGGCGCGCACCACGAGGCGATGCTCGGCATCTACCTCAAGCGCGCGGGGCTGAGCCTGGACGAGGTCAAGAAGGTCGAGCCGATCGTCGTGCCGCCGGTCAACACCGAGCAGTCGGTGCGGCAGAAGCAGATCGAGGTCGGCGTGCTCGGCGGGATCCTGCGCGACAAGGCGTTGGAGAAGGGCGGTGTCCGCAAGCTGTTCTCCGACTTCGACCTGCTCGGCCCGTTCACCGCCGGCACCTACGTGTTCACCGAGAAGTTCCTGCGGGACAACCCCGGCACGGTCCGGTCGTTCGTCAGCGGGGTGGCCAAGGCGATCGAGTGGAGCCGGACCACACCACGTGAGCAGGTGGTCGCCCGCAAGGTCGAGATCCTCACCCGGCGCGGACGCAACGAGGACCCGGCGGCGCTGAAGTACTGGAAGTCCACCGGTGTCGCCGAGAAGGGCGGCAAGATCCTCGACGAGGAGCTGTCCATCTGGGTCGACTGGCTCGCCGAACGCGGGGAGATCACCAAGGACCAGGTGGAGCTCACCGGCCTGTACACCAACGAGTACAACGAGCTCGCCCGATGAGCGCGCACATCGCCTTCCGCGGCGTCACCAAGCGGTTCGAGGTCAAGGTCCGCCGGCAGCTCACCCAGTTCACCGCGGTCGACGACATCGACCTCGACGTCGAACGCGGCGAGTTCGTCGTGCTGGTCGGTCCCAGCGGTTGTGGCAAGTCGACGCTGCTCGACCTGCTCGGCGGTCTCACGGCGCCGACCGAGGGCGAGATCCTCCTGGACGGCGAGCGGGTCACCGGGCCGGGCCTGGACCGCGGCATCGTGTTCCAGCAGTACGCGCTGCTGCCGTGGCGGACCGCGCTGGGCAACGTCGAGTTCGGCCTGGAGGCCACGGGAGTGCCGCGGCGGCAGCGGACGGGCCGCGCCCGGGAGTTCCTCGACCTGGTGGGGCTGACCGGGTTCGAGGACCGGCACCCGCACCAGCTGTCCGGCGGGATGCGGCAGCGCGTCGCGATCGCCCGCAGCCTCGCCTACGACCCGCAGGTGCTGCTGATGGACGAGCCGTTCGCCGCGCTCGACGCGCAGACACGCGAGTCGTTGCAGGACGAGCTGCTGCGCATCTGGCAGCGCACCGGCAAGACCGTCGTGTTCATCACCCACTCCATCGACGAGGCCGTCCACCTCGGCCAGCGGGTGGTCGTGCTGACCTCGCGCCCCGGCCGGGTCAAGGAGACCGTGGCCATCGACCTCGGTGACCGCACCCGGCAGGCCGACCTGCGGTCCAGCACCGAGTTCGCCCGCTACCGCCACCGCATCTGGGACCTGCTGCACGACGAGGTCTCCCGCGCACAACTCCAGGAGAAGGAGGTGGTGGGAGCATGACCGCGCTGCTGGAGACCCCGCCGCAGACCAGTCGTCCCACCCCGCCGCGCAGTCGGCCGCGGCGGACCGTCTCGCGGGTCGCCGACGCCCTGCTCACCGGCATCGGCAAGGTCGCCGCCATCGCGGTGCTGCTGGCGGTGTGGGAGGCCGCGCCCCGGCTCGGTCTCGTCGACGCCACGTTCCTCCCGCCGTTCTCCACCGTCCTCGGGGCCTGGTGGGACCTCGCGGTCAGCGGGAAGCTGCTGGACAACACGCAGGCGAGCCTCGTGAGGTCGTTGTCGGGCTTCGGTCTCGCGGTCGCCGCCGCTGTGCCGCTCGGCCTGCTCATCGGCTGGTACAAGCCGGTGGCGACGCTGCTCGGCCCGCTGCTGGAGGTGTTCCGCAACACCGCCGCGCTCGCGTTGCTGCCGGTGTTCGTGCTGCTGCTGGGCATCGGCGAGACGTCGAAGATCGCGATCGTCTTCTACGCCTGCGCCTGGCCGGTGCTGCTCAACACGATCAGCGCCGTGCGGGCGGTCGACCCGGTCCTGCTGCGGCTCGCGAGGTCGGTGGACCTGTCGGGGTTCCGGTTGTTCCAGAAGGTGATCCTGCCCGCGTCGGTGCCGACGGTGTTCACCGGCATCCGGCTCGCGGGCGCGGTGTCGATCCTCGTGCTGGTGGCCGCGGAGATGGTCGGCGCCAAGGCCGGCCTCGGCTACCTGATCAACGCCTCGCAGTTCAACTTCGCGATCCCGCAGATGTACGCGGGGATCATCACGATCTCCGCCATCGGCGTGCTGTTCAACCAGGTGCTGGTCGGCCTGGAGCGCCGCTTCACCTCCTGGCGCGTCCCGGTCGGAGCATGAGGAGACACGATGACGCTCACAGCTGACGTACTGGTGGTGGGTGGCGGGCCTGCCGCCACGTGGGCCGCTTTGAAGGCCTCCGAACAAGGCGCCTCGGTCGTGCTGGCGGACAAGGGCTACTGCGGGACCAGCGGTGCGACCGCGTCCGTCGGCACCGGCGTCTGGTACGTGCCCCCGGAGGAGAAGGCGCGCGAGGCGGCCATGGCCAGCCGCGAGGCGCTGGGCGGTTACCTCGCCGACCGCCGGTGGATGGCCAGGGTGCTCGACGAGACCTACGAGCGGATCAACGAACTGGCCGGCGCGGGCCGCTACCCGTTCCCCGTCGCACCGGACGGCACACCGCTGCGCACCGGGCTGCAGGGCCCGGAGTACATGCGGCGCCAGCGGATCCGCGTCACACGGGCGGGGGTCACGATCCTCGACCACAGCCCGGTCGCCGA
>NZ_DATLEC010000236.1:0-17855 GCF_035525475.1 Lentzea sp.
CACGGCGTGCCCCTTCGTCGCGACAGGTTGGGTCGAGGTAGGAACGTGTCACGCAACGTACCCCAGTTGGGGTTCCGAATGCTCAGATTGGGAGGCAACTTTGCGTCCGGAGCCGCCGCGCGACGCGGAGACGGTCGCCGATGTGGGTGAGTTCCACCTCATCCACAGGGTGACGACCGGTCGGGCGCAGCCGGAGACGACCATCCTCGGTCCCGGCGACGACGCGGCCGTCGTCGCCGTGCCGGACGGACGGGTCGTCGCTTCCAAGGACCTGCTGGTCGAGGGTGTCCACTTCAGACTCGACTGGTCCACACCCGAACAGGTGGGCCGAAAAGCGGCCGCCGTGAACCTCGCGGACGTCGTCGCGATGGGAGCGCTGCCGTCCGCTCTGCTCGTCGGTTTCGCCTGTCCTCCGGACACCCCCGCCGCCGTGATCGAGGGGATCATGTCGGGTCTGTGGCAGGAGGCGGCGACGGCCGGCGCGGGCATCGTCGGCGGCGACATGGTCAGCTCCGCCACACTGGTGATCTCCATCACCGCGCTGGGCGACATGAACGGGCTCGAGCCGGTCACGAGGTCCGGAGCGCTCGTCGGGGACGTCGTGGCGGTCACCGGACGGCTCGGCTGGGCGGCCGCGGGACTGGCGGTGCTCGGCCGCGGGTTCCGTTCCCCGGTCGGCATCGTCAACGCCCAGCGCACGCCGGAGCCGCCGTACGAGGAGGGGCCGAAGGCCGCAGAGGCCGGGGCCACCTCGATGATCGACGTCTCGGACGGGCTCCTGCAGGACCTCGGTCACATCGCCGACATGAGCGGTGTGGCGATCGACATCCGCACGGAGCTGCTGCCGTTGCACCCGCGCCTGCTCGACGTGGCGTCGGCGCTGGGCGGTGACGCGAGGCACTGGGCGTTGACCGGAGGCGAAGACCACGCGCTCGCGGCGACGTTCGCCGGGACGAAGGCGGTTCCGCCGAACTGGACCATCATCGGCACCGTCCGCGCGGGCGAAGGCGTGACGGTGGACGGCAGGACGTACGAGAAACCCCCTGGCTGGGAGCACTGGCGCGCGTAGACTCACTCCTGTGGAACTATGCACGCGACCGTATGACCATCCGGACTCGGTCAAGATGATCGACGACCTCCAGCAGGTCTACGTCGAGCGGTACGGCGAGGTGGACATCACGCCGGTCGACCCGGCGCAGTTCGCGGCGCCGCTCGGCTACTTCGTGATCGGCTACCTCGACGGCGTGCCCGTCGCGTGCGGCGGCTGGCGCGTCAACGACGAGATCGAGGGCGCGGCCGAGATCAAGCGGATGTACGTCGTCGAATCGGCGCGCGGCCAGGGCCTCTCCCGCCGCGTGCTGGCCCACCTGGAGGCGACGGCGCGCGAGGCGGGCCTGCGGCGGATGGTGCTGGAGACCGGTGTCCGCCAGCCGGAGGCGATCAGCCTGTACACCACCGGCGGCTACGAGCGGATCGCGAACTTCGGCGTCTACAGCGACCACCCGGACAGCCGGTGCTACGGGAAGCCGTTGTAGGTTCGGGCGCATGGCCATCTATGCGCTGGGGGACTACACGCCGCAGATCCACCCGGACGCGTACGTGCACCCGGACGCGACGGTGATCGGTGACGTGCGCATCGGTGCGAACTCGTCGGTGTGGCCGCAGGCCGTGCTGCGCGGCGACTACGGCCGCATCGTCATCGACGAGCGCACGTCGGTCCAGGACGGCACGGTGATCCACTGCACCGAGGTCCACCCGGTGCACATCGGATCTTCGTGCGTCATCGGGCACAACGTGCACATCGAAGGCGCGACCGTCGCCGACGAATGCCTGATCGCGTCGGGTTCCGTGGTGCTCAACGGTTCCATCGTGGAAAAGGGCGCGATCGTCGGCGCCGGCGCGGTGGTCTCCTTCGACGGCCACGTCCGCGAACGTTCCATGGTTCTCGGGGTTCCCGCCCGGGAACGTGCTGGATATGTCGTGCCGGAACACGCATGGGCATTCATCGTGGAGAAATACGTCCAGAACATCGCTTTGTACCGGGAGAAGCTCCGTCGGCTCGATTGAGTGAGATAGGGTTCACAGCCGTGGCTCGTCCCCTCAACGAAGTTGTCGAAGCCGGTTGGGCTGAAGCTCTCGCCCCCGTTGCTGACCAGATCGCCGCCATGGGTGAGTTCCTGCGAGCGGAGGTCGCCGCCGGTCGCACCTACCTGCCCGCGGGCGAGAACGTGCTGCGCGCTTTCCAGCAGCCGTTCCACGAGGTGAAGGTGCTGATCGTCGGCCAGGACCCGTATCCGACACCCGGCCACGCGGTCGGCCTGTCGTTCTCGGTGGCCCCCGACGTGCGGCCCATTCCCAAGTCGCTCATCAACATCTACAAGGAATACGCCGACGACCTCGGGCACCCGATTCCGTCCAACGGCGACCTGACCCCGTGGTCCGAGCGCGGTGTCCTTCTGCTCAACAGGGCGCTCACGGTGCAGCCGGGCAAGGCGAACTCCCACCAGGGCAAGGGCTGGGAAGCGGTGACCGAGCAGGCCATCAAGGCGCTGGCGGCTCGTGACGCACCTCTCGTCTCGATCCTGTGGGGCCGCAACGCGCGCAACCTGCGCCCGTTGTTGCAGCCGTTGCCCGCCATCGAGTCCGCGCACCCGTCGCCGCTTTCCGCGCACTCCGGGTTCTTCGGGTCGAAGCCTTTCAGCCGTGCCAACGAACTGCTGGAGAAGCAGGGCGCCGAACCGATCGACTGGAAGCTCCCGTAGTTCCGCTCGTTCGTCGTGATCTGACGTTGACGGCCGCGGGAGCGGCCGTCTCCGAATTCGGCAACTCGTTGTCGTTGCTCGTCCTGCTCTTCTGGGCGACGCCGATCAGTCCGCTGCTGGTCGCCGCCATTCTGGTCGCCGAACTCCTGCCGCTCGTGCTCGGAGCGCCGCTGGCGGGCGTCCTCGTCGACAAACTGCCCAACCGCCGCCTGTTGATGGTCGCGTTGCTGTTCCAGGGCATCGCGATCGCGGCCGTCGCGCCTCTCATGGGACAGCCGGCATTCGTCGTGGCGCTGGTGCTCGTCTCCGGGTGCGGCCGTGCCGTGGCCCAGCCCGCCACCTCCGCGCTCGTGCCGCACATCGCCGGTGAGGAAGAAGCGACGCGGGGTTACTCGTGGCTCGCCACCGGGCGCAGCGTCGGCAACATCGCCGGCGTGACCGGTGGCGCGGTGCTCGCCGGGATCTTCGGGCACTCCGCCGCGATGCTCATCGACGGTTGCACCTTCCTCGGCTATGCCGCGCTGCTGGCGTTCGTGCGGTCGGAACGCAGGCCGTCCGGCGAGCACGCGCACCGGCCCAGCGCTCTCGCGGGCATCCGGCACGTCCGGCGCGATGCCGTGCTGTTCGCGGCGATCCTCGGGCTGGCGTGCTTCGTCGGCGCGGTCGTGGTGATCAACGTGGCCGATCCCGCGTTCGTGCGGTTCGTGCTGCACGGCGACGAGTTCCTGCTCGGCGCGATGCAGGCGTGCTGGATGATCGGCGTCGTCGTCGGCAACAGGCTGGCCGTGCGGCTCAGGACCGTTCCTCAGGTCGCCCGCGCGCTCGCGATCACCGGCATCACCACCGGTGTCGCCGTGCTGATGCCGGCGACGTTCCCGTTCGTCGTGACGGCGGCCATCGGCTGGCTCATCGGCGGTGTCTCCAACGGCATCGACAACGTGACGTTGAACGCGATCGTGCGGCTGCGGACGCCGGAGGAGATGCGCGGCAGGGCGTTCGCCGCGGTCGGGTCGATGGTGACCGGTGCGAACCTGCTCGGGACGGCGGCGGCCGGTGGGCTGCTGCTCGTCCTGGGGCCGCGGGCGGTGTTCGCGCTCGGCGGCACCGGGGCCGTGCTCAGCGGGGTGGTCTGTCTCGTGTTCGTGCACAGGGCCCTGAAACGCGAAGAGAGCCCGGCCGGAGCCGGACCCTCTTCGCACTAACCTTGCTGTGGCGTTATCAGCCGCGCACGACCTTGCCGGCCTTGAGGCACGAGGTGCACACGTTGATGCGCTGGCGCTGCGAGGCCGAGACCTTCGCGCGCACAGACTGGATGTTCGGGTTCCAGCGGCGGTTCGTCTTCCGCTGGGAGTGTGAAACCGAATGGCCGAAGCCCGGCCCCTTGCCACAGACGTCGCACACGGCAGCCACGTCAGCCACTCCTTCAGGTTCCTCAAGCGGTATGCCTCGCGTCCCGGTGGGCGCGCAAGCGTGCACAAGCCTCTTCCGGGCACGGCAACCCAGTCAGGGTAGCCGGTGGCCTCACCAGCGACCAAACCGGGTGGATACTCTCGCCGCCATGCAGGCCATGGACGCGGTCGCGGTGCGCAGGTGGGCGGACGCCTGCGTGCGGTCGCTGGACGCCAACCGGGAGTCGATCGACCAGATCAACGTCTTCCCCGTCCCGGACGGTGACACGGGCACCAACCTGCTGCACACCATGCAGTCGGCCCTCGACGCGCTGCTGCGCTCGCCGATGTCGACGGTGGGGGACGCGCTGGGCGCGCTCGCCCGCGGTGCGCTGGCCGGGGCCCGCGGCAACTCGGGCGTGATCCTGTCGCAGGTGCTCAGGGGCCTCGCGGAGACCGTCCAGGAGGTCTCGCTGGTCACCGGGTCGGCGCTGCGCAAGGGTCTGCACCGGGCCGACGAGCTGGCCACGGCCGCCGTGTCCAAGCCCGTTCCCGGCACCGTTCTGTCGGTGCTGCACGCCGCGTCCGAGGCCGCCCGCGACTGCGACTCCGACGAGCTCGACGACGTGGTGGTGGCGGCCTCGCGCGCGGGCGCCGTGGCGTTGGCGGACACGCCCCGCCAGCTCGCCGTGCTGGCCAAGGCGGGGGTGGTCGACGCCGGCGGACGTGGACTCGTTGTGTTGTTGGACACACTGGCCGCGGTGATCACCGGCCAGACCGTGGAAACACCGATGGACGCGCCGCTGCTGCCGCGCACGCCGGAGTCGTTGACGACCGAGCGCGAAGGTGGCTCTTCGGAGTTCGAGTACGAGGTCATGTACCTGATCGACGAGACCTCGGAGGAGGCGGTCGGGGAGCTGCGCGCGTCGTTGAACCTGCTGGGCGACTGCGTGTCGGTCGTGGGCGACGGTGCGTCGTTGTGGACCGCGCACGTGCACTGCAACGACATCGGCGCGGCCATCGAGGCGGGTGTGCGCGCCGGGCGTCCACACCGGATCACGGTGGCGCGGTTCGCGGACCAGATCGCCGCGCAGGCTTCCCGGTTCGTGCGCGACAGGGCGATCGTCGTGGTCGTGAGCGGCGCCGTGGACCTGTTCCGCGCGGAAGGCGCCACGGTGTTCGACCTCGCTTCTTCTTCGGCGACGCCCACAGACCTGTTGTCCGCCATCGTGTCGACGCGCGCGCGTCACGTTGCCGTGCTGCCCGGCGATCCGGACATCCGTGAGGTGCTCGAGGAAGCCGTGGCGTACGCACGGGCCGCGGGGCAGGACGTGGTGGTGGTGCCGACGCTGTCGCCCGTGCAGGCCCTCGCGGCGTTGGCGGTGCACGACGTGTCTCGACGCGCAGGTGACGACGTTGTCGCGATGGCCGAGGCCGCTGCCGCCACACGCCGGGGCGAGCTCTCGATCGCGGCCGACGAGGCGATGACGTGGGTGGGCCGCTGCCAGCCGGGCGACCTGCTGGGCATGCTGGACGGCGAGGTCGTGCTGATCGAGCCCGGTCCGGCGTCGCCCGAGTCGGTGATGGACCTGTCGTGCCGGCTGGTCGACCGCATGCTGGCGGGCGGCGGCGAGCTGGTGACCGTGATTGTGGGCGCAGGCAGTCCGGGTGGTTTGGTGGACGTGCTCGAAGACCACCTGCGGGTCACCCATCCGGAGGTGGAGGTGACGGCATATCCGGGCGGACAGCCCGACGCGGTCATCTTTGTCGGTGTCGAGTAGTTCAATGGGACGCGATGATCTCCTTCGACGACAAGCTGCAGCCGTTGCTCGGCAAGAAGACCGCCGACGCACTGGAGACCGGCCTCGGCCTCACGACGGTCGGTGACCTGCTGCGCCACTACCCGCGCCGCTACGACGAGCGCGGGAAGCTGACCGACATCAGGTCACTGGAAATCGACGAGCACGTGACGGTGCAGGCCGAGGTCCGCAAGTGCGTGAAGCGCCAGATGAAGGCGCGCCGCGGTCAGATGACCGAGGCCGTGATCACCGACGGCACCTCCGAGCTGCACCTGGTGTTCTTCGGCAAGGTCGCGTTCGTGGCGGAGCAGGAGCTGCTGCCGGGCACGCGCGCGCTGTTCGCGGGCAAGGTCGGCCGCTACCGGCAGAACCTGCAGCTGGTGCACCCGGCGTTCGAGATCCTCACCCCCGAGCAGGACGGGTCGTCGTTCCTGCAGGCGTTCCTGCCCGTCTACCCGGCGTCGCAGCACATCAACACGTGGAACATCGCCAACTGCGTCAAGCAGCTGCTGGAGATCTGGGACGGCGTGCCGGAGGACCCGCTGCCCGCCGGCTTCCGCGAGGAGCACGGCCTGATCGGCCTGGAGGACGCGCTGCGGTCGATCCACCGGCCGGAGAGCTGGGCGCAGATCACCGTGGCGCAGCAGCGCCTGAAGTGGGACGAGGCGCTGGCCGTCCAGCTGACCCTGGCGCAGCGCCGCAAGGCGTCGACGGCCCGTCCGGCGCCCTCGTGCGCCCGCAAGTCCGGCGGAATCCTCGACGCGTTCGACGCGCGGCTGCCGTTCACGCTGACCAAGGGCCAGGTGGAGGTCGGCGAGCAGATCGCCACCGACCTGGAGTCCGTGGTCCCGATGAACCGCCTCCTGCAGGGAGAGGTGGGGTCGGGGAAGACCATGGTCGCGTTGCGAGCGATGCTTCAGGCCGTCGACGCCGGCCGTCAGTCGGCCATGCTCGCCCCCACGGAAGTCCTTGCGGCACAACACGCGCGCTCGCTGACCGAGATGCTCGGCGACCTCGCCCAGGCCGGTCAGCTCGGCGGCGCGGAGGACGCGACGCGCGTGACGCTGCTGACGGGCTCGATGAACACGGCCCAGCGCCGCCAGGCGTTGCTCGACATCGTGACCGGCGAGGCGGGCATCGTCGTCGGCACGCACGCGATCATCCAGGAGAAGGTGGAGTTCCACTCCCTCGGCCTGGTGGTCGTCGACGAGCAGCACCGCTTCGGCGTCGAGCAGCGCGCGGCCCTCTCCGCCCGCGGCGAGCGGGAGAACCCGCACGTCCTGGTCATGACCGCGACCCCGATCCCGCGCACGGTGGCGATGACGGTCTACGGCGACCTGGAGGTCTCGGCCCTGCGCGAACTGCCGGGCGGCCGTTCGCCGATCAAGACCTCGGTGGTCCCCGTGCGCGAGAAGCCCACGTGGCTCGACCGCGCCTTCGCCCGCGTCCGCGAGGAGGTCGCGGCGGGCCACCAGGCGTACTTCGTGTGCCCGCGCATCGGCGACGAGGAGCCGGCGAAGTCCGACGACGAGGACAAGCGCCCGGCCCTGTCCGTGATCGACGTGGCGACCACGCTCGCCCAGGGCCCGCTACGAGGCCTGCGCATCGAGATCCTGCACGGCCGCATGCCCCCCGACGAGAAGGACGCGGTGATGCGGGCCTTCGCCGCCAACCAGGTCCAGGTGCTCGTCGCCACCACGGTCATCGAGGTGGGCGTCAACGTCCCGAACGCCACCGTCATGGCGATCATGGACGCCGACCGCTTCGGCGTCTCGCAGCTCCACCAGCTGCGGGGCCGGGTGGGCCGCGGCAGCGCGCCTGGCCTGTGTCTGCTGGTGACGGAGATGCCCGAGATGACGGCGACCATGGAACGCCTGCGTGCCGTCGAGTCCACCCTGGACGGCTTCGAACTGGCCCAGCTCGACCTGGAGCTGCGCCGCGAGGGCGACATCCTGGGCGCCGCCCAGTCGGGCCGCCGCTCGGCGTTGAAGATGCTCTCGCTGCTGCGCGACGAGGACATCATCGCCGACGCGCGGGTGGCCGCCCAGCAGTTCGTGGACGCCGATCCGGACCTGGAGAAGCACCCCGGCCTGGCGGGGATGGTGGCGACGCTGCTGACGGAGGAGCGGGCGGAGTTCCTGGAGAAGGCCTGACCGGTGCCTGCTGAGGAGCGGCTGTTCGAAGGCGTGAGCGGCGACGTTGGTGTGACCCGCGGGGCGGGTCGGACTCGCCGCCCCGCGAACGCGAGAACGGCGGCGGCCGCCTGAGCGCACCGCCGCCGTTCCCACGAACCTGAAGCTCAGTCCTTCTGCCGCGGCTTCGGCAGCTGCTCGGTCTTCTGCTCGCCCGGCGCCGTCTTCTGCTCGGTCTTCTGCTCGCCCGACGACCCGGCGGCCGACTCGTCGTCCTCCCCGGACCCGTCCTCCAGCGGCTTCAGCACCGACATGGCCGCCTCCACCGCGGCCTGCGCGGCGTGGAACTGCGTGGCCAGGTTGTCGTGCGCCGCCCGCAGCGAGGCTTCCTTCTCGGCGGCGGCGGCCGCGCGCTGGTCCGCCTCGGCCACCGCGGCGGCCGTGCGCTTCTCCGCCTCGCTGACCAGCGCCGACGTGCGGGCCTCTGCGTCGCGGACGAGCGACGTGGCCTTCTCGTCGGCTTCGGCGACGGTGGCCTCGGCCTTGTCCGCGGCCTCGCGCAGGGTTGTCGCCGCCTTCGTCTCCGCAGCGCTGACCAGGGCCGTTGCCTTCGCGGACGCGTCGGACGTCGTCTTCTCGGCCTTCGCCAGGGACTCGGCCTCGAACTCCGACAGGACCTTCTCGGCCTCCGCCTTCTTCGACGCCAGCTCGTCGTCGAGCTTGCTCAGCGCGGCGACGCGCTTGGCCTCGGCGTCGGAGGTGATGCGGTCGGCCTCGGACCGGGCGTCCGCCAGCACCTTCTGGTGCTCCGCGGTCAGCTTCGTCTTGAGGCCGTCGTACTCCTTGTCCAGCTCGTCGTGGTACGCCTTGTACTTCTGGTCGAGCTCGACGCGGCGGGCGTCCAGGTCGGCCGACTTCTTCTCGAACTCGGCGGCGACCCGCTCGCCCTCGCCGCGCACCTCGGCGACCAGGGCCTCGTGCTCGGCGGTGAGCTTCGCGCGCATCGCCTCGAACTCGGCCTCCAGCTCGGAGCGGCGGCCGGCGAACCGCTGGTCGAGCTCGGCGTTGCGCTGCTGGTAGGTGCCCTCGAGCTGCTTGCGGCGGGCCTCGGTCTCCGCGAGCAGGCGCTGGTGGGCCTCGCGCTGGTCCGCGGCCCACTTCTCGGCCTCGGCACGCGTCGCGGCGGCCTTGTCGAGGGCGTCCTTGCGGATGTCCGCGATCTCTTCCTCGGCCAGGCTCATCATCACGCGCACGCGTTCGGTGACGTTCGACGCGCTCACGGGACTGTTGGCCAGGTTGTGGAGCTGCATCTTGGCCTTGTCGAGATCGGCGCGCATGGAGTTCAAGAGCTTCGTGAGCTCCGCCACCTGCGCGGCGGCCGCGTCACGGGAGCGGTTCGAATTCTTGAGGTCGAACTCCAGACGGGTGACTCTTTCGTTCACTTGTCGCTGGTTGTAACCACGAAGGACAACGTCGAAATGCGGTGTCCGGGCAGTAGGCTGCCCGGCTCCATCAGCCCCGGCCATATGGCTCACCCTACCGATTTGGTGACCAAGATCGTCACACGATCCGGTTAAACCCACTACCGGCCGCAGTCTGACTGGGTGGCGACCCGTGGACAAGCTCCCATCACGCGGGAAACTCCCCGAGCAAGACCGATCAGGATGACACCCATCACGTGGGACAGTTCTCCCACCTGGCAAGAGCTGCACGGTAACGTGCCGGAACTGACCGTCGAGCAACTCCGGGAGGGCTACGGATGTTCCGCAAAGTTCTTGTCGCCAACCGCGGCGAGATCGCGATTCGCGCGTTCCGAGCCGCCTACGAACTGGGCGCGGGAACGGTGGCCGTCTTCCCTCACGAGGACCGCAACTCGTTGCACCGCCTGAAGGCGGACGAGTCCTACGAGATCGGTGAGCCGGGACATCCCGTCCGCGCCTACCTCTCCGTCGAGGAGATCATCAAGGCCGCCCGCAAGGCGGGTGCCGACGCGATCTACCCCGGTTACGGCTTCCTCTCCGAGAACCCGGAACTGGCGATGGCGTGCCGTGAGGCGGGTCTCACGTTCATCGGCCCCGTGGCCGAGGTGCTGGAGCTCACGGGCAACAAGGCGCGCGCCATCGCCGCCGCCCGCGAGGCCGGGCTGCCGGTGCTGGAGTCGAGCGCGCCGTCGTCGGACATCGACGAGCTGCTCGAGGCGTCGAAGCCGATGCGCTTCCCCGTGTTCGTGAAGGCCGTCGCCGGTGGTGGCGGCCGCGGCATGCGCAAGGTCGACGACCCGGCCGGGCTGCGCGAGGCGCTGGAGGCGGCGTCGCGCGAGGCGGAGTCGGCGTTCGGCGACCCGACCGTGTTCCTCGAGCAGGCCGTGGTCGAGCCGCGCCACATCGAGGTGCAGATCCTCGCCGACGGCCAGGGCAACGTGATCCACCTCTTCGAGCGCGACTGCTCCGTGCAGCGGCGCCACCAGAAGGTCATCGAGATCGCGCCCGCGCCGAACCTCGCACCCGAGCTGCGCGACCGCATCTGCGCGGACGCGGTGAAGTTCGCGCGGCACATCGGCTACCGCAACGCCGGCACCGTGGAGTTCCTGCTCGACCCCGAGGGCCACTACGTCTTCATCGAGATGAACCCGCGCATCCAGGTCGAGCACACGGTCACCGAAGAGGTGACCGACGTCGACCTCGTGCAGTCGCAGATGCGCATCGCCTCCGGTGAGACGCTGGAGGACCTGGGCCTGTCCCAGGAGACCGTCCAGCTGCGCGGCGCGGCGTTGCAGTGCCGCATCACGACCGAGGACCCCGCCAACGGGTTCCGCCCGGACACCGGCACGATCAGCGCCTACCGCTCGCCCGGTGGCTCCGGCATCCGCCTCGACGGCGGCACGGCCGGCGCGGGCATGGCCATCAGCCCGCACTTCGACTCGATGCTCGTGAAGCTCACCTGCCGCGGCCGCACCTTCTCCCTCGCCGTCGCCCGTGCACGCCGTGCGATCGCGGAGTTCCGCATCCGCGGTGTGTCCACGAACATCCCGTTCATCCAGGCCGTGCTCGACGACCCGGACTTCTACGAGGGCCGCGTCACCACGTCGTTCATCGAGAAGCGCCCGCACCTGCTGACGGCGCGCCACTCGGCCGACCGCGGGACGCGCCTGCTGACCTACCTCGCGGACATCACGGTCAACCACCCGAACGGCACGCGCCCGACCTCGGTCGACCCGCGCGAGAAGCTGCCGGTCGTCGACCTCAACGCCGAACCGCCCGCCGGGTCCAAGCAGAAGCTCACCGAGCTCGGCCCCGAGGGCTTCGCGCGGTGGATGCGCGAGAGCAAGGCCGTCGGCGTCACGGACACGACGTTCCGCGACGCGCACCAGTCGCTGCTGGCGACGCGCGTGCGCACCAAGGACCTGCTCGCCGTCGCGCCGCACGTCGCGCGCATGACGCCGGAGCTGCTGTCCCTGGAGTGCTGGGGCGGCGCGACCTACGACGTGGCGCTGCGGTTCCTCGCCGAGGACCCGTGGGAGCGTCTCGCGGCGTTGCGCGAGGCCGTGCCGAACATCAACCTGCAGATGCTGCTGCGCGGCCGCAACACGGTCGGCTACACGCCGTACCCCGAGGCGGTCACCAAGGCGTTCGTGGAGGAGGCGACGAACACCGGCATCGACATCTTCCGGATCTTCGACGCCCTCAACGATGTCGAGCAGATGCGCCCGGCGATCGAGGCCGTGCGCGAGACCGGGACGGCGGTCGCCGAGGTCGCGCTCTGCTACACGAGCGACCTGTCCAACCCGGACGAGCGCCTGTACACGCTGGACTACTACCTCAAGCTGGCCGAGCAGATCGTCGGAGCCGGCGCGCACGTGCTGTGCGTCAAGGACATGGCGGGCCTGCTGCGGGCACCGGCCGCGTCGCGCCTGATCACGGCGTTGCGCAAGGAGTTCGACCTCCCGGTCCACCTCCACACCCACGACACCGCGGGCGGCCAGCTGGCCACCTACCTCGCGGCGATCCAGGCGGGCGTGGACGCGATCGACGGCGCCACCGCGTCGATGGCGGGCACGACGTCGCAGCCGCCGCTGTCGTCGATCGTGGCGCTGACCGACCACACCGAGCACTCCACGGGCCTGAACCTGCAGAACGTGTGCGACCTCGAGCCGTACTGGGAGGCCGTGCGCAGGATCTACGCGCCGTTCGAGTCCGGCATCCCCGGCCCGACCGGCCGCGTCTACCACCACGAGATCCCCGGTGGTCAGCTCTCGAACCTGCGCACCCAGGCCGTGGCACTGGGCCTGGGCGACAAGTTCGAGGAGATCGAGTCGATGTACGCGGCCGCCGACCGCATGCTCGGCCACCTCGTGAAGGTGACGCCGTCGTCCAAGGTCGTCGGCGACCTCGCGCTGCACCTCGTGGGCGCGGGCGTGGCGCCGAAGGAGTTCGAGGAGAACCCCGGCAAGTTCGACATCCCGGCCTCGGTGATCGGCTTCCTGCACGGCGAGCTGGGCGACCCGCCCGGCGGCTGGCCGGAGCCGTTCCGCAGCAAGGCCCTGGAGGGCCGCCCGGCGCCGAAGCGGGTCGAGGAGCTCTCCGCCGAGGACGAGGCCGGACTGGTCGACGACCGGCGGGCGACGCTGAACAGGCTGCTGTTCCCGGCGCCCACCAAGGAGTTCCGCGCTCACCGCGACGCCTACGGCGACACGTCGGTGTTGCGCTCCAAGGACTTCTTCTACGGCCTGCGCCCCGGCGAGGAGTACTCCGTCGACCTGGAGCCGGGCGTCCGGCTGCTGATCGGCCTGGAGGCGATCTCCGAGGCCGACGCGCGGGGCATCCGCACGGTCATGGCGACCCTGAACGGCCAGCTGCGCCCGATCCAGGTCCGCGACCGCTCGGTGGCAGCGGACATCCCGGCCGCGGAGAAGGCCGATCGGGGCAACCCGAACCACGTCGCCGCCCCGTTCGCCGGCGTGGTCACGGCCTCGGTGGAGGAGGGCGGCCGCGTCGAGGCCGGCCAGACCGTCGCGACGATCGAGGCCATGAAGATGGAGGCCGCGATCACCGCTCCCAAGTCGGGTGTCGTGCGGCGGCTGGCGGTGCGCGGCGCCCAGCAGGTGGAGGGCGGCGACCTCCTGATCGTCCTGGAGTGATCGTCCCGCGGTGATTTCCCGCGGTGATTTCCCGCGGTGGTTTCCGACGGGGTCCGGCATTCGTGCCGGGCCCCGTTTCGCGCTGCGGGGAACGAGGAACTCCACGACGATTCCGTGCGTTGCACCGGGCACGGGGTCAGGGAAAGGGATTCGCATGAAGAAGGCGTTGGCCGGCCTGCTCGGACTGGCGGGCGTGGCGTGGGCACTGAGGGACGTTCCCAGGCAGCTCGGGGGCAAGCCGGACCCGGTGCGGATGGCGCGGTCGCCGCGCTACCGCGACGGGAAGTTCCACAACGACAGGAAAGTCAGCTCGGTCCCGGACCGCGACTCGTTCTCCGTGCGCGACTTCATCTTCGGTGGAGAGGACCGCAAGCCGTCCGTCGCCGTGCCGTTGGTGGGGCCTGCGGCGCCGGTGTCCTCTGGACTGCACATCACCTGGTATGGGCACGCTTCCGCGCTCATCGAGATCGACGGTGCCGCGGTGCTGGTGGATCCCGTGTGGAGTGACCGGGTGTCGCCTTCCGCCCATGCCGGGCCCAAGCGGTTGCACCCCGTTCCGCATCAATTGTCTGATTTGCCCACGATCAGCGCTGTGGTGATTTCCCACGACCACTACGACCACCTCGACATGGCGACCGTGCAGTCGTTGACCGCGTCCACTTCGGCCGTTTTCGTGGTGCCGCTGGGAATCGGGGCGCACCTGGAGCGGTGGGAGGTGCCCGCTGCCCGGATCGTCGAGCTGGACTGGGACGAGTCGCACTCGGTGGACGGGTTCATGCTCACCTGCACCGCCGCGCAGCACTTCTCCGGCCGGTCGATCCAGCGGGACGTGACGCTGTGGGCGTCCTGGGTGATCAAGCGCGGGTCGCGGTCGGTGTTCTACAGCGGTGACACCGGCTACTTCGCCGGTTACAAGAAGATCGGCGCCGAGCACGGTCCGTTCGACGCGGTGCTGATGCAGGTCGGTGCGTACGGGGACGCCTGGCCGGACATCCACATGACGCCGGAGGACGGTGTCCGCGCGTTCGACGACCTCGGCGGCGGGTTGCTGATCCCGGTGCACTGGGCCACGTTCAACCTCGCCCTGCACCCGTGGGGGGAGCCGATCGACCGGGTGTGGCGCGAGGTCAAGGCCCGCGGGATGGAGCTGGCCGTGCCCCGGCCGGGAGAACGGGTGGACGTCGACTCGCCCGGTGACGTCGACGGGTGGTGGCAGTCGCTCGCCTGACGAGCGGCGGCCACCGCTCGGCCGTCCGCGAACCGCCTGGGACGATGAGCGGGTGACACGAATCGTTGCCGGGTCGGCCGGGGGGCGTCGGCTCAAGGTGCCGCCCAAGGGCACCAGGCCTACTTCCGACCGCGTTCGGGAGGCTCTGTTCAGTTCTCTCGAGGCGTTGATGGACCTCGACGGGGCTCGGGTGCTCGACCTCTACGCGGGGTCTGGTGCGCTTGGGTTCGAGGCGTTGAGCCGGGGGGCCGGGCACGCGACGTTCGTCGAGTCGGACAAGCGGGCGGCTGAGGTGCTCAAGTTCAATGCTCGTGAGTTGGGGTTCGGCGGTGTGACTGTTGTCAATCGCACTGCCGAGGCTTACGTCACTGGTGAGGGGGAGGCGTTCGACGTCGTGTTCGCCGACCCGCCGTATGTGGTGGGTGATGACGTGCTCGCCGGAGTGTTGCTGGGGATCGCGCCTCGGCTCGCTGCTGATGCCGTCTTGATCGTGGAACGTGCTTCGCGCAGTGGCGAACCAGGGTGGCCCGGGGGAGTGGAATCCTTGCGCGCCAAGCGTTATGGGGACACTGCCGTGTACTGGGGGCGGGTGCGTTCTGATGGGTGACGAGAACCACGGACACGCCTGGAGGCGTCCGATCGGGTGCTAACGTCCGCTTCATGACACGTGCCGTGTACCCCGGCTCCTACGACCCGGTAACCAACGGTCACCTGGACATCATCGGGAGAGCCGCGCACCTGTTCGACGAGGTCGTCGTCGCTGTGCTCATCAACAAGAACAAGCGCACCTTGTTCGACGTCGAGGAGCGGCAGGAGATGCTGCGCGAGGTGACCTCGCAGTGGGAGAACGTGCGGGTCGACTCGTGGCACGGGTTGCTCGTCGACTACTGCCGCGAGAACAACATCAAGGCCATCGTCAAGGGTCTGCGCGCGGTCAGCGACTACGACTACGAGCTGCAGATGGCGCAGATGAACCACCAGCTCACCGGGGTCGACACGTTGTTCATGCAGGCCAGCCCGCAGTACTCCTTCCTGGCGTCTTCGCTGGTCAAGGAGGTTGCGACGTACGGCGGTGACGTGTCGACGCTGCTGCCGGCCTCTATCGAGCAGCGGTTGCAGCAGCGCCTCGCCGAAGGTCGTTAGAGCGCGAGCTTCATCCCCACGTGCGACGCGGTGAAGCCCAGCCGCTCGTAGAAGCGGTGTGCGTCCACGCGTGACGCGTCGGTCGTCAGCTGCACCACGCCGCATCCGCGTGCGCGTGCCTCGTCGATCGCCCACCTCAGCATGCGTTCGCCCAGGCCGTTGCCGCGCTGGCCGGAGCGCACGCGCACGGCCTCGACCGTCGCGCGGGTCATGCCCATGCGGGACAGGCCGGACGTGAACGTGAGCTGCAGCGTGCCCACCACCTCGCCGGTCTCGTCCTCCGCCACGGCCAGGTACTGGTGCGGGTCGGCGTCGATCACCTCGAACGCGCTGAGGTAGGCCGGGTCGCCCGGCTTCTCGCGCTGAGCGCCCAGCGGGTCGTCGGCGAGCATGGCCACGATCGCCTCCACGTCGGTGGCGACGGCCCTCCTGATCTTCATGGTTCTCCCCTGGTCGACGGGGAAATCCTGACACGCCCTGCCGATCTCCCTCTTTCGGGGAGAGCGGCAGGGCACACTTGGTGGTGGGGATCCACAGGGGTTAGGGAGTGAGACGTGTACCGGGTGTTCGAGGCACTCGACGAGCTCGTCACGATCGTCGAGGAAGCGCGCGGAGTACCGATGACCTCGGGCTGCGTGGTGCCGCGCGGTGATGTGCTCGAACTGCTCGACGACGTGCGCGACGCCATCCCGGCGGAGCTCGACGACGCGCAGGACGTGCTGGACCACCGCGACGAGGTCGTCGGCAAGGCCAAGCACGAGGCGGAGTCCGGCGTGTCGAAGGCGCGCGCGGACGCCGACCGCATGCTCGCGGAGGCCCAGGCGGAGGCCGAGGCGATGCTGTCCGACGCCCGTGCCCGCGCCGAGCGGATGATCGCGGAGGCGGAGGACCAGGCGGAGCGCACGGTGGCCGCGGGCCGTCAGGAGTACGACGACCTGGTGGGCCGCTCGCACGCGGAGGCGGAGCGGATGATCCAGGCGGGCCGCGCCAACTACGAGCGCGCCACCGAGGACGGCCGGGCCGAGCAGGCCAGGCTCGTCAACGAGCAGGAGGTCGTCCGGGCCGCGCACGCCGAGGCCGCCCGCATCCTCGACTCCGCCCAGAACGAGGCCATCCGGCTGCGTTCGGAGTGCGACGCGTACGTGGACAGCAAGCTCGCTGACTTCGAGGACCTCCTCGCGCACACGCTCCGGTCAGTCGGCAAGGGCCGCTCGCACCTGCGCGGCCCGGCCGTCGCGGGGGCCGCCGCGCCGTTCGACTACGGCGCCTAGGCCCCTGTCCCGCCGGTCCGTTCGAACTATCGCGGACGAGGCCCGCAGGGCAGGTCTGGTACGGTCCGCAGCGCAACAGCGGGGGTCCTAGACGCCTGAACGTGTGATTCGCGCTACGTCGGACAGGTGCGATCACCTGCCGATTTCACGCGTGAGGCAGTCGTCCCGTACCCTGGAACGGCTGGACGTGGTAGGTCCCCGCCGGCAACCAATCTGATCATGACTGAGCATCGTCACGCGTCCACGCGTCCCACAGCATCCGGTCCCTGGGTCATCGACACCAGGGACATCGGCCGTCGAGCCGGGTCCAGCCGACCCTTCGTCAGGTCGGTTCCCGCCGCAGGTGTGGGGCTGCTCGGGGTGATCGCGGTGCCTGAGAGTGGTGAGGTTGAGCTCGACCTCCTGATCGAGTCGGTCGTGGAGGGCGTGCTCGTGTCGGGGACGGCGTTCGCCAAGGTCGAAGGTGAGTGCGCGAGGTGTCTCGAGCCCATCAGCGACGAGGTCGAAGTCCGGATCACGGAGCTCTACGCGTGGCCGGACAGCACCACGGACGAGACCACCGATGAAGACGAGGTCAGCCGGATCGAGAACGATCTGATCGACCTCGAGCCTGTGGTGCGGGACGCCATCGTCCTCGCGCTGCCGCAGGCGCCGCTCTGCGAGCCGGACTGCAAGGGGCTGTGCCCCGAGTGTGGTGGCAGGTGGGCGGAGCTCGGGCCCGACCACGGGCATGAGACGATTGACCCTCGTTGGGCCGCGTTGCAAGAGCGGTTCAGCGATGACAACAACGAGGAGAAGTAGTCGTGGCCGTCCCGAAGCGGAAGATGTCGCGCTCGAACACCCGTGCGCGCCGTTCCCAGTGGAAGACGTCTGCCGTGCACCTGGTGGCGTGCTCCAACAAGGCTTGCCGCCAGCCGAAGCCGCAGCACGTCGCCTGCCCGGCCTGTGGTCAGTACGCTGGCCGCCAGGTCGCTCAGCCGGCCTGATCTCCTCGG
>NZ_DATLEC010000237.1:0-48162 GCF_035525475.1 Lentzea sp.
CTGAACCTGCTCAACCTGGCGCAGCTGATCGCGGTGAGCCTCGCGGTGGGCGTGTGCACGGTGTTCTTCGACGTCGCGTACCAGTCGTACCTGCCGTCGCTCGTCGGACGCGGCCAGCTCGTCGAGGGCAACTCGAAGCTGCAGGCCAGCCTGTCGGTCGCGGAGGTGTCCGGACCCGCCATCGGTGGTTACGCGGCCCAGTTCCTCGGCGCGGCCACCGGTGTCCTCGCGACCGGGCTGGGTTACCTGAGCTCGGCGTTCTTCCTGGCCCGGATCAAGTCCGTCGAACCGGCACCGGAACGCCACCCCGACCCGCACCTGCGGCGCGAGATCGCGGAGGGGCTGCGGTTCGTCTTCGGCAACGTCACCCTGCGCATGATCGTGGCCTGCACCGGCACGTCGAACTTCTTCCACGGCATCCAGCAGGCCGTGATGATCCTCTTCCTGCTGAACGTCGCCGGGCTGAGCGAGGGCACGGCGGGCCTGGTGCTCAGCGCGGGCGGCGTGGGTGGCGTGCTCGGCGCGGCGTTGGCGTACCGGATCGGCCTGCTCGTCGGCCAGGCCAGGATGATCTGGCTCATACCGGTTCTGACCTGGCCTTTCGCCTTGATGTTGCCGTTCACGTCGGACGGTTGGGGCCTGGTGCTCCCGATGGCCGGCCAGGCGGTGACCGTGTTCGGGATCGTCGTCTACAACATCGGCCAGGTGAGCTACCGGCAGACGATCTGCCCCGACCACCTGCTGGGCCGGATGAACGCCTCGATCCGCTGGGTGGTGTGGGGCACCACGCCGCTGGGCGCGCTGCTGGGCGGCGGGCTCGGTTCGTGGATCGGGATCGTGCCGACGCTGTGGGTGTCGCTGGTCGGCTCGGTGGCCGGGATGGTGTGGGTGCTGCTCTCGCCGTTGCGGTCTATGCGCGACCTGCCGACCACGTCTAGCGTCGAGGCCCATGGCTGATACCTCGGTGCTGCGGGACGGTCTCCACTTCGGAGAGGGGCCGCGACGCGGTCCCGATGGACGGCTCTACTACTCCGACTTCTACGCGGGCGAGGTGCACGCCCTCGACCTCGCGACGGGTGACGACGAGGTAGTCGTCGCCTTCGACGGCCAGCCCTCAGGTCTTGGGTGGTTGCCCGACGGAAGCCTGCTGGTCGTGTCGATGCTCGACCGCACGGTCCGCAAGCTCGTGGGTGACGAACTCGTCGTACACGCCGATATATCGGATATCGCGACCTTCCACGCGAACGACATGCTCGTCGACGGCGAGGGCCGCGCCTACGTCGGCAACTTCGGCTTCGACCTCCACGGCCTCATCGACGAGGTCGGTATCCCGGGCCTGCTCGAACCGGGCTTCGACCCGCTGGGAGCCAAGCTCGCGCTCGTCCAGCCCGACGGGACCGCCGGCGTCGTCGCCGAGGACCTCAAGTTCCCGAACGGCATGGCGCTGCTGCCCGACCCGACCGGCGAGTCCGAGAGCGGGAACATCCTGGTCGTCGCCGAGACCGTTGCGTTCCACCTCACCTCGTTTTCGGTCGACCGCAACGGATCGTTGCAAAACCGCAGGGTGTGGGCCGATGTGAAGGAAGCCGGCATCGCGCCGGACGGCATCGCGGGCGACGGGGACGGGGTGTGGGTGGCGCCGGCGTTGCAGCCCGCCGCGTTCCGGGTGACCGAGGGCGGCAAGATCACCAGGAAGGTCGAGACGACGCAGCCGTGCTTCGCCGTCGCGGTCGTCGGCGACACCCTCGTGTGCCTGACGGCGCCGGACTCGCATCCGAGCGTGGTCAAGCCCGAGAGGCTCGGGAGGATCGAGACCTACCGGCTCTGACTGATATATCGGATATCAGACGAGGGCGTCCCACCAGGACTTGTCGAGCTCGCCGCGCGCGACGAGCACGGCAGGTCCGGTGAGCGTCGACGTCGTCGGCTCGATCGTCACGTGGACCTGGCCGCCGAGGACGTCGACGGTCGCCGAGCCGGTCGTCCTGCCCTGGCCCGCGAGCCACGAGGCGACGGACGCGACGGTGCCGGTGCCGCACGAGCGGGTCTCGCCGACGCCGCGTTCGTAGACGCGCATGCGCAGGGCGTCCTGGCCGATGACGTTGACGAACTCGACGTTCACGCCGTGCGGGAACATCACCGGGTCGAAGCCGGGCGGCGCGGTGAGGTCGAAGTTCTCGACCGGCTCCTCGGTGACGCACGCCAGGTGCGGGTTGCCGACGTCGACCGCGAAGCCGCCGATGCCCTGGCCGTCGACCGCGGCGATGGACGTGCCGGTGACCCGCGCGGGGCCCATGTCGTTGGTGACGGAGCCGTCGGGGTGCGTCACGACGGTCTTGTCACCGGCGCGCGTGCCGACGACGAACTCGCCCTGGGGCTGGTGACCGGCGTCGACGAGGTAGCGGGCGAAGACGCGCAGGCCGTTGCCGCACATCTCGGCGATGGAGCCGTCGGCGTTGCGGTAGTCCATGAACCACTTGCCGTCGGACCGCACGACGCGCAGCACGCCGTCCGCGCCGAGGCCGCGCTGCCGGTCGCACAGCGCCTGGACGCGCGCCACCGTCAGGTCCAGCTGGTCATCGAGGTCGGGCAGGACGACGAAGTCGTTCTCCGTGCCGTGCGCCTTCACGAACTCCACGGCACCAGGTTACCGGCGGCCTCCAAGAGATCCGGCCGAGCACCGTCGAGCCAGGTGATGCGCTGGTCACGCCGGAACCAGGACCGCTGCCTGCGCACGAACCGCCGGGTGGCGCGCTTGGTCTCCTCCGCGGCGAAGTCGATCGTGCACGCTCCGTCCATTGCGGACAGCACCTGCTGGTAGCCCAGCGCTCGCGAAGCCGTCTTGCCCTCGCGGAGGCCGATCCTCACGAGCCGGCGGACCTCGTCCTCCAGGCCGGACTCGAACATGACGTCCACGCGCCGGTCGACGCGCCCGTCCAGTTCGGACACCTCGCGGTCGACGCCGATCTGGACGGTGTCGTAGCGGGCGGGGCCGGGCTTGGGGAGGTTCGCGGAGAACGGCTCACCGGTCAGCTCGATGACCTCCAGCGCGCGCACGATGCGCCGTCCGTTGGACGGCAGGATGGCGATCGCGGCGGCCGGGTCGAGCTCCTGCAGGCGCCGGTGCAACGCCTCCGGACCCACCGAAGCGAGCTCCGCCTCGTACCGCTCCCGCACGGCGTCGTCGGTGCCGGGGAACTTCAGGTCGTCGAGCACGGCCTGCACGTACAGGCCGGAGCCGCCGACGAGGACCGGCGGGCGTCCGGCGGCGAGCAGGTCCTCGACGACGGCGCGCGTCTCGCGCTGGTAGGCGGCGACGGACGCGGTCTCGGTGACGGACAGGACGTCGAACAGGTGGTGCGGGACGCCCCGGCGTTCGGAGGGCGGCATCTTGGCCGTGCCGATGTCCATGCCGCGGTAGAGCTGCATGGCGTCGGCGTTGACGACCTCTCCCCCGAACCGCTCCGCGAGCGCGACGGCCAGGTCGGACTTGCCGGTCGCGGTGGGTCCGACTACGGCGATGGGCGTGATCACGGGCGCTCCCAGACGGCGACGTGGTAGCCCACGCCGAACGGTGCGAAGAACTCGGCGCCCGAGCAGCGCCACGGTCCGGGCACGCCGGCGAGGACCTGCCACGCCGCCCTGCCCTGCGCGCCCAGCTCACGGGCGAGTTCGAGGTCGAGGTCGAGCAGGCCGTCCGCATCGGCGGCGGCCAGCAGAGCGTGGACGGAAGAGTCGAAAGGCCCGGACCGCGGGTCGTCGGAACCCGGCGAGCGGGGTCCGTGGCGGGTCGAGCCGTCACCGAGTACCAGCAGCCCGGCGTCCTCGGCGGCGAGTTCCCGTCCAAACGAGACACAGTCGGAAACCGGCAGGTCGGGCGGGATGATCTCAACGCGTGACACCTCGGCCGCGCAGCGTTCCCGCAGCCACGCGGTGATCAGCACGGGCAACGGGAGCCGCGCGTCGGGCGGCAGGTCACCCCCGAGCGAGACCGGCACGTCGACCCCGTACCCGAGAAAAGTTCCCGACAACGGCGGCGCGAACGTCGCCGGACCGGGGGAGCCGGCGGCGACGACGACCCACGGACCGGGCAGTTTCCCCGCAGCGGCAAGGGTTGCGGCCCGCACGGGCTCGGTTTCGGCGGCGGCTCCCGCGACCAGTTCTGGCACCAGAAGAGGTGGGTGCGGCACCACCGCGGCACGGGTGATCACGACGGACGAGGCTACCTATCGTGGACTCCCAGTACCGAGTCGAGCTCTGACCTGTTTGAATGCGCGCGGGGAACTGGGGACGGGAGACCCTCCAGCGCCCGTATTGCATCGGCCCCGCCGGCTGGCGGGGCGCCCGTGGCAGGCACGGGCGTCAGATGGGAGGAACCGGCGATGTCGGAGCAGGACAGCACACCGGAGACCGTGGCCGAGACCACTCCGGTGGAGGTCGCAGCCGAGGGTGTGGTCGAGGAAACGCCGAAGGAGACCGCGCAGGCGACGCCTCCCGCCGTCCCCGTGGCGTCGGACCACCCCGACCGCTGGGGGCGCGTCGACGCCGACGGCACCGTCTACGTCAAGACCGAGGACGGCGAGCGCGCCGTCGGGTCGTGGCAGGCGGGCGAGCCGGTCGAGGGCCTCGCGCACTTCGCGCGGCGGTTCGACGACCTGCGCACCGAGGTCGAGCTGCTCGTGTCGCGGCTCGCGTCCGGCGCCGGTGACCCCAAGCACGCCCTGACCAGCGCGAAGCACGTCAAGGAGCAGCTGGCCGACGCCGCTGTCGTCGGCGACCTGAAGGCGCTGGCCGCCCGCGTCGAGCACGTGCTGGAGCTGGCCGAGGCGGGCATGGGGAAGGCGAAGGAGGCCAAGGAGGCCGCCCGCGCCCAGTCCGTGGCCCGCAAGCAGGCGCTGGTCGAAGAGGCCGAGTCGATCGCGAACGAGTCGACCCAGTGGAAGGTCGCGGGCGACCGGCTGCGCGCGATCCTCGACGAGTGGAAGACCATCCGCGGCGTCGACCGCAAGACCGACGAGCAGCTGTGGCGCCGGTTCTCGAAGGCCCGTGACGCGTTCAACCGCCGTCGCGGCTCGCACTTCGCGGACCTCGACCGCCAGCGCACGGTCGCCAAGTCCTCCAAGCAGGCGCTCGTCGAGGAGGCCGAGAAGCTCGTCGACTCCGACGACTGGGGCCCCACGGCCGGTCGCTACAAGGAGCTGATGGTCGAGTGGAAGGCCGCCGGGCGTGCGCCCAAGGAGGCCGACGACGCGCTGTGGCAGCGGTTCCGCGCGGCCCAGGACGCGTTCTTCCAGAAGCGTTCCGAGGCGTTCAGCGAGCGTGACGCCGAGTTCTCGGCCAACGCGAAGCTGAAGGAGGAGCTGCTCGCCGAGGCCGAGGGCATCGACCCGTCGACCGACCTCGAGTCGGCGCGCGCGGCGCTCTACAAGATCCAGGAGCGCTGGGACGCGATCGGCAAGGTGCCGCGCGAGCGCATCCGCGAGCTCGAGGGCAAGCTGCGCTCGATCGAGGAGAGGGTCCGCGGCGCGGTCGACGCGCAGTGGCGTCGCTCCGACCCCGAGGCCGAGGCCCGCGTGGCGCAGTTCCGCGAGCGCGTGGAGCAGTTCGAGGCGCAGGCCGCGAAGGCCCGTGCCGCGGGCGACAAGCGCCGCACCGAGCAGGCAGAGGCGCAGGCCGCCCAGTGGCGCGAGTGGCTCGCCGCCGCCGAGCAGGCGCTGGCGTCCCGCTAGAGGTTCTTCACGTCTGAGGGCCCCTCTCCGCGCGGAGAGGGGCCCTCAGACGTTTTCAGCGGGTGATGCGCCACTTCTGGTCGTCACGGGCGACGCACCGGAAGACGACGTTCGCCGTGCGCGGGATCGTCACAGCTGCGGCGGGCGCGAGGCCGCGATCTTCACCCATTTCGCCAGCAGGACGACCACCGCGAGCACCGCGATGATCAGGCCGATGCCCGGACCGGGGCCGATGGTCTTGTTGCTCGTGGTCGTCTGCTGCGTCCAGATCGACAGCACGCCCGTCACCGACCCGGCGAACAGGCCCAGCGCGCACACCCACGCGAGACCCCAGCGCCGCACCGCGAGCGTGACGCCGGACCCGAGCACGCCGATGCCGAGCGCCAGGAACGCGAACACCCGCGGCAGGAAGCTCGTGGACTCGCCGAGCACCACGTCCAGGCCCGTCTCCTCCCCGATCCACGGCAGCACGAGCGACACCAGCAGCGCCAGCACCGCGATCGAGATCGTCAACGCGCCGGTGCCGGGGTCGATGCGCCTGGCCGCCTGCTGCTCCACCGCGTCGATCTCCCTGCGCAGGAAGTCGTCGGCATCTTTTGGGTCGCTCACTGCGCGGCACACCCCGCCACGACCGGCAGCGGCGCCGGGGCGCCGAACGACGGCAGCCCCAGGCCGACGCCCGCGGTCTTGGGCTTGATGCCCGCCTCGGACCGGTCACCGGCCTTGGTGCGGCGCCACGTGAGCGGTTCGCCGTCCGCGACGAGGTAGTGCGGGGCGCCGTACGTCACGACGGTCTCGACGACGTCGCCGGGACGAGGCGCGGTGGCACCAGGCGTGAAGTGCACGAGACGGCCGTCGCGCGCACGGCCGCTCATGCGGTGCGTCTCGGCGTCGCGCTTGCCCTCACCGGTGGCGACGAGGACCTCGACGGTCCGGCCGACCTGCTCGACGTTCAACGAGTGCGTCATCTCGTTCTGCAGCGCCACGAGCCGTTCGAACCGCTCCTGCACCACGGCCTTCGGCAGCTGGTCGGGCAGCTCGGCCGCGGGCGTGCCGGGGCGCTTCGAGTACTGGAACGTGAACGCGGAGGAGAACCGGGCCTGGCGCACCACGTCGAGCGTGCCCTGGAAGTCCTCCTCGGTCTCGCCGGGGAAGCCGACGATGATGTCGGTGGTGATCGCGGCGTCCGGCATGGCGGCGCGGACCTTGTCGATGATGCCCAGGTACTTCTCGGTGCGGTACGAGCGGCGCATCGCCTTGAGCAGCCGGTCCGAACCGGACTGCAACGGCATGTGCAGGCTGTGGCACACGTTGGGCGTCTCGGCCATCGCGGCGATGACGTCGTCGGTGAAGTCCTTGGGGTGCGGCGAGGTGAACCGCACGCGCTCCAGCCCCTCGATGTCACCGCAGGCGCGCAGCAGCTTGCCGAACGCGAGCCTGTCGCCGAACTCGACGCCGTAGGAGTTGACGTTCTGGCCCAGCAGCGTCACCTCCAGCACGCCCTCGTCCACGAGCGTCCGCACCTCGGCGAGCACGTCGCCGGGGCGGCGGTCCTTCTCCTTGCCGCGCAGGGACGGCACGATGCAGAACGTGCAGGTGTTGTTGCAGCCCACCGAGATCGACACCCAGCCCGAGTAGGCGGAGTCGCGGGCGGCCGGCAGCGACGACGGGAACGTCTCCAGCGCGTCGAGGATCTCGACCTGCGCCTCGGAGTTGTGGCGGGCGCGTTCGAGCAGCACGGGCAGCGAGCCGATGTTGTGCGTGCCGAACACGACGTCCACCCACGGGGCGCGCCGGACGATCTCGCTGCGGTCCTTCTGCGCGAGGCAGCCGCCGACGGCGATCTGCATGCCGGGGTTCTCCGTCTTGCGCGGCGCGAGGTGGCCGAGGGTGCCGTAGAGCTTGTTGTCGGCGTTCTCGCGGACGGCGCAGGTGTTGAAGACGACGACGTCGGCCTGCTCGTCCTCGGCGGCCCGCGCGTAGCCAGCGTCCTCCAGCAGACCGGCGAGCCGTTCGGAGTCGTGCACGTTCATCTGACAACCGAACGTGCGAATCTGGTAACTGCGGGTCACTGCAACCAACCTTTCGTCGGGTGCAAGCGTAGAACGCCCCCGTGGCACGATGCGCAGGTGCTGGGACGAATGCACGTCGCCGTGAGCCTGCTGACCGCCGCAACGGTCCTGACGGGCTGTGGCAGCACGCTCGAGAACGTCAAGATCACGATGGCCACGGGCAGTGAGGGCGGCGTCTACTACACCCTCGGCAACGGGCTCGCGGACATCTGGAGCGGGCGCCTCGGCATCGCCCGGCCGCAGGTCGTGGCCACCGCGGGGTCGAAGGACAACGTCGTGCGGCTGGTGAACGACCAGGCGCAGGTCGGCTTCTCGCAGGCCGACGCCGTCGAGGGCGTCGAGGGCTCGCCGAGGCTGCGGGCGTTGGCCAGGATGCACGACGACTACCTGCAGGTCATCGTGCGTGCCGACCTGCCGGTCACGACGCTGCGGCAGCTGTCCGGCCTGCGCGTGTCGATCGGCGGGCGGGAGTCGGGCGTCGAGATCATCGCGCGCCGGCTGCTGAAGTCCGCGAACGTCGCGCCGCAGGAGGTCAACCTCGGCCTGGACGACTCGGCCCAGGCGATGCGCGAGGGCAGGCTCGACGCGTTCTTCTGGTCGGGCGGCCTGCCGACGGGGCGCATCACGCAGCTCACGAAAGAGCTCGGCGTGCGGATGCTCGACCTGCGCGAGGACCTGGTGTCGTTCCGCCAGCAGTACCCCGTGTACGGGTCGGCGACGCTGCCCGCCTCCACCTACAACCTGCAGTCCGGGCCGGTCATCACCCTCGTCGTGCGCAACTTCCTGCTCGTCAACGAGAAGATGCCCGACGACGTGGCCGAGGCGCTCGTGCGACAACTGTTCGACGGGCAGCCGGACCTCGTGAAGGTGCACTCGGCCGCCCGCACGATCGAGCAGCGGTCGGCGATCGAGACGTCGCCGGTACCGCTGCACAACGGCGCGATGCGCTACTACCGCGACGCCAAGGTCTAGATCGCCGGCAGCTCGATCACGACCTTCAGGCCGCCGTCCTCCGGCGACTCGAGCCGGACCACGCCGTCCACGCGTTCGACGACGAGCCGCACGATCGACAGCCCCAGCCCGGACCCCGGCACGTTCTGGTGGGCGGGGCTGCGCCAGAACCGGTCGGTCGCGCGTTCCAGCTCGTCGGGCTGCAGACCCGGCCCGTGGTCCGCGACGGACAGCGTCACGACGCCGTTCGCCTTGCGCGCGTCGACCACGATCAGCGTGCCCTCCGGCGTGAACTTCAGCGCGTTGTCGAGCAGCGCGTCCAGGATCGTCTCCACACCGCGCGGCGGCGCGAGCGCCATGCCGACGCGCTCGCCGTCCAGCACGAGGTGGACCTCCTTCGCGGCCGCGGCGGCCTGCCACGCGGAGAGCCGCGCCGCCACGGACCTGTCGACGTCCACCGGCACCGGGTCGACCGAGCTCGACTCCGCCCGCGCCATGGAGAGCAGCTCGTCGAGGATCCGGTTGAGCCGGTCGGTCTCGCTCAGCGCCTCGACCTGGTGCACCTCCGCCTCGGTGTCGACGTGTCCCTCCAGGTTGGACAGCCTGAGTTTCAACGCGGTCAACGGGTTGCGAAGCTGATGTGACGCGTCCGCGACGAACGCCCGTTGCGCGGCAAGCACATCGCTCACGTTCGCGGCCATCTGGTCGAACGACCGGCTCAGCTGCCGCAGTTCCGGCGGACCGCTCTCCGCGCCCACCGGCGGCACCGGGCGCCCGGACACCACGGCGGCCAGCAGCTTGCCCGTCGCGTCGTCGAGCGCCTGCACCGGCCGCAACGTCCAGCGCACCACCGGCAGCGCCAGCAGCACGGCGAGCGCCAGCACGAGCAGGCTCGCCGCGAGCAGCAGCCCCCACCACGCCAGCACCTCGAAGCGCGTCTTGGACGTCGGTGAGAACGTGATCACCGCGCCGCGCACCTCACCGTCGACCAGCACGGGTTCGGCGAGCACCAGCCGCGTCTCGTTCCACGGCATGAACAGCGGCGGCACCACCGGCAGACGTCCGGCCAGGGCCTTGCTGACCAGGTCCTGCACGGCGCTGTCGCCGAGCACGAGGTCGTTGCGCGACGCCACCAGCGGCACCGTCGGCGCGTCGCGGGCCACCACGGCCACGCCGATGCCGTAGAGCTCGTCGTAGCGCTCCAGCTCCGGCCGCAGCACGTTCGGCTGGTCGTCGATCAACGGCCGCTGCGCCAGCGACGCGAACCGGCTCGTGTCGGTGAGCCGGTCGAGGAACATCTCCTGCTGCTCCGCCGCCGCCACACCGCGGCCGAGCGGCACGCCGAGGCCCACCAGGACCAGCACGACGAGGGCGAGAACCACGCCCAGCAAGCGAGATCTCACGAGCCGTCACCCGCGCGCCGACGACAGCCCGGCAGAAAATCACCCAATTGAGATCACACCTGACCCAATCGGTATCCGACGCCACGCACCGTCTCCAGCAACGAGGGACGGCCGAGCTTCGTCCGCAGAGTGGCGACGTGGACGTCGAGCGTGCGGTTGGCGCCCGACCACGTCCTCCCCCACACCTCGGCGAGGATCCGCTCCCGCGTGCACACCGCGCCTCCGGCCGCCATGACGAGCGCGAGCACCTGGAACTCCTTGCGCGACAGGGCGACCGACTCCCCCGCCACGGTGACCTCGTGGCGTCCCAGGTCGACCCGCACGTCGCCGGTCTCGAACACCTCCGTGGACACCGATCCCACACCGACGGGATCGGCGCCGCGCCGCCGGCGGACGGCGTGCACGCGGGCGACGAGCTCACCCACGTCGTAGGGCTTGACCAGGTAGTCGTCGGCCCCGGCGTGCAGGCCGAGGATCCGGTCGTCGATCTCCCCCCTCGCGGACACCACGATGATCGCCACGTCCGAAGCGGCCCTGATGGCGCGGCACAACGTCACACCGTCCATGTCGGGCAGTCCGAGGTCGAGCAGCACCACGTCGACGCCGGCGAGGCGGTCGAGGGTGCCGCGGCCGGTGGCCTGCCGGTCGACGTGGAAACCCCGTCTGGTCAGGGCGGGGACCAGGGCCTCGGCGACCCTGTCGTCGTCCTCGACGAGCAGCACGCGCACTTTCGCTACCTCCCGGGCAACCGATGTCTGCCTGTGACAGAGTTGAGACCCTAAGTCTTGCTCAATGTCCTGGACTGGTGTGGTGGCCGACACCTAGGTTTCCGCCAACGCCGACGACCCCAAATGGAGGACTGGATGACTGCCGCCTCTGCACCGCCGATGATTCGCGTGGCGGGTGTGGACAAGTTCTTCGGCCCGCTGCACGTGCTCAAGAACGTGCAGCTGGAAGTGCCGAAGGGGCAGGTCGTGGTCGTGCTGGGGCCGTCGGGTTCCGGTAAGTCGACCCTGTGCCGGACGATCAACCGCCTCGAGCCGATCGACTCCGGAGCCATCGAGGTCGACGGGCAGCCCCTTCCGGCGGAAGGGAAGGAACTGGCACGCCTGCGCGCCGACGTCGGCATGGTGTTCCAGTCCTTCAACCTCTTCGCGCACAAGACGATCGTCGAGAACGTGATGCTCGCCCCGACGAAGGTGCGCAAGACGCCGGCCGCCGAGGCCCGCAAGACCGCGATGGAACTGCTCGAGCGCGTCGGGATCGCCAACCAGGCGGACAAGTTCCCGGCGCAGCTCTCAGGTGGGCAGCAGCAGCGCGCGGCGATCGCCCGCGCGCTCGCGATGAAGCCCAAGGTGATGCTGTTCGACGAGCCCACCTCCGCGCTGGACCCCGAGATGGTCCAGGAGGTGCTGGACGTCATGACCGGCCTCGCGAAGGACGGCATGACGATGCTGGTCGTCACGCACGAGATGGGCTTCGCCCGCAAGGCCGCGGACCGGGTGATCTTCATGTCCGACGGCGAGGTCGTCGAGGACTCCACCCCGGAAGAGTTCTTCTCGGCCCCGAAGTCCAACCGCGCGAAGGACTTCCTTGGCAAGATCCTGACTCACTAGTAGTCAGCCCACTTACGGACGAATGGCAGGAGAAGGACGATGAGGGTTCGCACCCTTGCGGCGGTGCTGCTGACGGGCGCACTGGCCCTGACCGCGTGTGGCAAGGAGGGCAGCCCGACCGAGACGGCGGCGCCCGCCGGCCTGTTCGAGGTCGCCAAGGACGTCAAGGTCGACGGTTCGCCCACGTTCGAGAAGGCGAAGACGCGCGGTTCGCTCGTCGTCGGCGTCAAGGAGGACCAGCCGGGTCTGGGCTACAAGGACCCGACGACGAACAAGTACAGCGGTTTCGACATCGACATCGCGCGGCTCATCTCGGCGAAGCTCGGCTTCGACCCCGAGAAGATCCAGTTCAAGACGATCCAGTCCGCCGCCCGCGAGCAGGCGCTGATCAACGGTGACGTCGACTACTACGTCGGCACCTACACGATCAACGCGGGCCGCAAGGAGAAGGTCGGCTTCGCCGGACCGTACTTCGTCGCCGGCCAGGACCTGCTGGTGAAGAAGGACAACACCGACATCACCGGCAAGGAAGCCCTCAAGGGCAAGAAGGTCTGCTCGGCGACCGGCTCGACGCCGGTCAAGCGCATCCGCGACGAGAAGCTGACCGAGGACGCCAACATCCTCGAGTTCCAGGGCTACTCGCAGTGCGTCACCAAGCTGCTCGACGGTGAGGTCGACGCGGTCACGACCGACGACGCGATCCTCAAGGGCTACGCGGCCGCCGAGGAGGGCAAGCTGAAGGTCGTCGGCAAGACGTTCTCCAGCGAGCCGTACGGCATCGGCGTGCCCAAGGAGGACACGGCCCTGCGCACCAAGCTGAACGACGTGCTGCAGGCGTCGCTGGACGACGGCAGCTGGCAGAAGATCTACGACGGCACCCTGGGCAAGTCGGGTTCGTCCGCGGAGAAGCCGAAGATCGACCGGTACTGACGGTCTCCTACGTGGCCGGTGGATCCCGCGTGGGTCCACCGGCCGTTCCTTTGAAGGCGGACGGACGGCAAGGAAACCGATGAGCGTCCTCACCAACAACCTAGATCTGTTCCTGCGCGCATTCGGACAGACGCTGCAGCTCTTCGCGATCTCCGGTGTGCTCTCGCTGCTGCTGGGCACGCTGCTCGCGGCGTTGCGCGTCAGCCCGGTCCCGGTGTTCCGGGCCATCGGCACGGCGTACGTGACGGTGCTGCGCAACACCCCGCTGACGCTGGTCTTCGTGTTCTTCCTCTTCGCGTACCCCCTGCTGGAGATCGTGAAGATCGAGCCCTACACCGCGGCCGTGGTGGCGCTGTCGCTCTACACGGCGGCTTTCGTCTGCGAGGTCGTGCGGTCCGGCATCAACACCGTGCCGGTCGGCCAGGCCGAGGCGTCCCGCGCGCTCGGTCTCACGTTCACGCAGATGCTGGGCAACGTGGTGCTGCCGCAGGCGTTGCGCTCGGTGGTGCCGCCCATGACGAGCACCATGATCGCGTTGCTGAAGAACACCACGGTCGCCTCGGGTTTCGCCGTCTTCCAGGCGGGCACGATCCGCGACTCGCTGTCGGAGCAGGGCGAGAACGTCCTGCTGGGACTGCTGTGGGTCGCGGTCGGGTTCGTCGTCCTGGTCATGCCGCTGACGTCCGTCCAGCAGTACTTCGAGAAGCGGTGGAGCGTGGCCCGATGAGCATGGCGCTGTTCGACGTCCCCGGCCCCAAGGCCCGCGCACGTCACCGGATCATGGCCGTGGTCGGCATCGCGGTGGTCGTCGCGGCCATCGCGTACGTGATCATGCGGTTCATCGCCACCGACCAGTTCTCCTCGCGCAGGCTCGACTGGATCAACTACAAGCAGATCCAGCTGTCCCTCCTGGACGCCATCGGCAACACGCTGAGCGCGTTCGCGGTCGGCGCGGTGCTGGCGCTGGTGTTCGGCGCGATCTTCGCCGCCGCCCGCCTGTCCGACCACGCCTGGGTGCGCGCTCCCGCGGCGGTGATCGTCGAGGTCTTCCGCGCGATCCCGCTCGTGGTCATGATGTTCTTCTTCTACTACGGCCTTCCCGTGGCCGGGGTGAAGCTGAGCGCGTTCACGGCGGTCGTGGTGAGCCTGATGCTCTACAACGGCTCGGTGCTCGCCGAGATCTTCCGCGCCGGCATCAACTCGTTGCCGAAGGGTCAGAGCGAGGCGGCGTACGCGCTGGGCATGCGCAAGACCCAGGTGATGACGCTCATCCTGCTGCCGCAGGCGTTGCGGGCGATGCTGCCGACCATCATCAGCCAGCTCGTCGTGCTGCTGAAGGACACCGCGCTCGGCTTCCTCATCACGTTCGAGGAGCTGCTGCGGTGGGGTACGCGCATCGGTGGTGACGCGGTGAGCTTCGGCCGGCCGATGATCTCGGTGATGATCGTGGTCGCGCTGATCTACATCGGACTGTGCCTGCTGCTCACGTGGCTCGCGAACTACCTGGAGAAGCGCAACCGCCGCAACAAGAAGGTCGTCAAGCTCGACGGAGACCGGCCGAACCAGGTCCAGCTCGCCGAGTCCTCGGCCGTCATGGGTTCCGGCAGCACCGTCTGACCCGCGATTCGCGGAACGGGGGCGTGTCCACATCGGACACGCCCCCGTTTCCTTCCTACGAGTAGACGTTCCAGTCGACGACGCCGGTCCAGCCGGGCTCAGCGCCGACGACCGCGAGGGAGAACGCCGTGCCGGCGGGGAAGTTCGCGCCGATGCGGCGGCGTGACCGGTCTCCCGCCGGGAAGAGGACGGGGCTGCCGGCCACCCGGAAATCTCCGTCGCGCAACCACCGGATCTCCAGGTCCACGGGGCTCGACGTGACGCGCAGGTAGACGTCCGAGCCGTCGGCGGTGATCGTCCTGACGCCGAGCAGGTCCTCCGATGCGGTTCGCATGTCGCCGAAGCTAGCGCCGTCAACGGACCCGGGGCGTCTCACGAAGAGTGGATCTCCCGTCAACTTTCGCGGTACGCTCCGGGTCGGGGGAACTGCCGCGGTGACGTCACCTGAAGAGGGGCGTTGTGACGCGCGTGCTCGTAGTCGACGACCAGCCGCTGTTCCGCGCGGGCCTGGTCGCGTTGCTGAACGCTGCACCGGGCCTGACCGTCGCCGGCGAGGCCGCGGACTCCGGCACCGCCGCGCTGGTAGCGGAGTCGTCGAGGCCGGACGTGGTCCTGGTGGACATCCGCCTGCCCGGCCTCACCGCGCTCAAGCGCGCCGCGGCACCGGCACGGTTGCTGATCCTGACGACGTTCGACCTGGACGAGTACGTGCACGAGGCGCTGCGCCTGGGTGCCGCGGGGTTCGTGCTGAAGGAGGCGGAACCGGCCAGGCTGATCGCCGCCATCACCGCCGTCGCGTCCGGTGAGATGCAGTTCGGCCCCACCGTCATGCGCAGGCTCGTGGCGGCGTACCTGAGGGGCGACACGGCGGTGTCGCTGTGGGGCCCGGTGGGCCTGGAAGAGCTGACCGGCCGCGAACGCGAGGTGCTGCGGCTCGTCGGCACGGGGCTGACGAACGCCGCCATCGCGGCCGAGCTGACCGTCACCGAGGGCACGGTGAAGACCCACCTCAACCGTGTGATGACGAAGCTGCGGCTGACCAGCCGGGCGCAGGCCGTGGTGATGGCCTACGAGTCCGGGCTGGTCATCCCGCAGCTCGTCGCTAGGACCGCCTGAACAGCTTGTTGCCGAGCCAGACGATCGGGTCGTACTTGCGGTCGGCGACGCGCTCCTTCATGGGGATGAGCGCGTTGTCGGTGATGTGGATGTGCTCGGGGCACACCTCGCTGCAGCACTTGGTGATGTTGCAGAGCCCGAGCCCGTGCTGCTCCTGCGCCTGGTCGACGCGGTCCGCGGTGTCGAGCGGGTGCATCTCCAGCTCCGCGACCCGCATGAGGAACCGCGGCCCGGAGAACGCCTCCTTGTTCTCCTCGTGGTCACGCACCACGTGGCAGGTGTTCTGGCACAGGAAGCACTCGATGCACTTGCGGAACTCCTGCGAGCGCTCGACGTCGACCTGCTGCATCCGGTACTCGCCCGGCGCCAGGTCCTTCGGCGGCGCGAACGACGGGACCTCGCGCGCCTTGGTGTAGTTGAAGGACACGTCGGTCACGAGGTCGCGGATGATCGGGAACGTCCGCATCGGCGTGACCGTGATCGTGTCCGCCTCCTCGAAGATCGACATCCGGGTCATGCACAGCAGGCGCGGGCGTCCGTTGATCTCCGCCGAGCACGAGCCGCACTTGCCCGCCTTGCAGTTCCACCGCACGGCGAGGTCCGGTGCCTGCGTGGCCTGCAGCCGGTGGATGATGTCGAGGACGACCTCGCCCTCGTTGACCTCGACGGTGAAGTCCTCCAGCCCGCCTCCGGAGTCGTCACCGCGCCACACCCGGAACTTCCCCTGGTAGCTCAAGACAACTCCTCCGCGGTGAGGTACTTCTCCAGCTCGGTGCGGTCGAACAGGTCCAGCAGGTCGTGGCGGATCGGGATCTGCGGTTTCTCCGAGACCTCCGCGCCGTCGCCGGACGCCGTGCACACCAGCAGCTTCCGGCGCCATTCGGAGTCCATCGACGGGTGGTCGTCGCGGGTGTGCCCGCCGCGGGACTCGGTGCGCAGCAACGCCGCCTTCGCCACGCACTCCGACACGAGCAGCATGTTGCGCAGGTCCAGGGCGAGGTGCCAGCCGGGGTTGAACTGCTGGTGCCCCTCGACCGTGAGCGCCCGCGCCCGTTCCTTGAGCTTCTCCAGGCGCTGCAACGCCTCTTCCATCTCGCCCGCGCGCCGGATGATGCCGACGAGGTCGTTCATGGACTGCTGCAGCTCCATGTGCAGGGTGTACGGGTTCTCGCCGCCCTCCTGCTGGAACGGCGCGAGCGCGGTCGCCCGTGCCTCGGCGACGGCGTCCTCGGCGACCACCGGGCGTTCGGTCATCCCCCGCACGTACTCCGCCGCTCCCGCACCGGCCCTGCGCCCGAACACGAGCAGGTCCGACAACGAGTTGCCGCCCAGCCGGTTCGAGCCGTGCATGCCGCCGGAGACCTCACCGGCGGCGAAGAGCCCTGGCACGGAGGAGGATCCGGTGTCCGGGTCGACCTCGACGCCCCCCATCACGTAGTGACAGGTCGGGCCGACCTCCATCGGCTGCGCGGTGATGTCCACATCGGCCAGTTCCTTGAACTGGTGGTGCATGGACGGCAGCCGGCGCCGGATCTCCTCGGCGGGCAGACGCGTCGACACGTCGAGGAAGACGCCGCCGTGCGGTGACCCCCGCTCCGCCTTCACCTCGGAGTTGATCGCTCGCGCGACCTCGTCACGCGGCAGCAGCTCCGGTGGGCGCCGGTTGTTCGCCTGGTCGGTGTACCAGCGGTCGGCTTCCTCCTCGTTGTCGGCGTACTTGTCCTTGAACACCTCGGGGATGTAGTCGAACATGAACCGCTTGCCGTCGGAGTTGCGCAGCACGCCGCCGTCACCGCGGACGGACTCGGTGACGAGGATGCCCTTCACCGACGGCGGCCAGACCATCCCGGTGGGGTGGAACTGGATGAACTCCATGTTGATCAGCGAGGCGCCCGCGCGCAGGGCGAGCGCGTGGCCGTCACCGGTGTACTCCCAGGAGTTCGAGGTGACCTTGAACGACTTGCCGATGCCGCCGGTCGCGAGGATCACCGCCGGTGCCTCGAACTGCACGAAGCGGCCGGACTCGCGCCAGTAGCCGAACGCGCCAGCGATCCTGTCGCCGTCCTTGGCCAGCTCGGTGACGGTGAACTCCTGGAACACCCGCAGGCGTGCCTCGTAGTCGCCGAACTCCTGGAAGTCCTCCTGCTGCAACGACACGATCTTCTGCTGCAGCGTGCGGATCAGCTCGAGGCCGGTGCGGTCGCCGACGTGCGCGAGGCGCGGGTACTCGTGGCCGCCGAAGTTGCGCTGCGAGATGCGGCCGTCCTTGGTGCGGTCGAACAGCGCGCCGTAGGTCTCCAGCTCCCAGACCCGTTGCGGCGCTTCCTGTGCGTGCAGCTCGGCCATGCGCCAGTTGTTGAGGAACTTGCCGCCGCGCATGGTGTCGCGGAAGTGCACCTGCCAGTTGTCGCTCTCGTTCGCGTTGCCCATGGCGGCGGCGATGCCGCCCTCGGCCATGACGGTGTGGGCCTTGCCGAACAACGACTTGCAGAGAACGGCGGTGCGCAGGCCGTGCTCACGGGCCTCGATCGCGGCTCGCAGACCGGCGCCACCCGCGCCGATCACGAGAACGTCGAACGAGTGCCTTTCCAGCTCGGGCAAAACCACTCCTTAGTTGATGAAGCGGAGGTCGGAGATCGTTCCCGAGGCGACCAGCGCGACGTACAGGTCCGTGAGGCAGACGAAGATCAGCGAGGCCCAGGCGAGCTGCATGTGCCGGTTGTTGAGCTTCGAGATCTGGGTCCACGCCCAGTACCGGACCGGGTGCTTGGAGAAGTGCTTGAGGCGCCCGCCCGCGATGTGGCGGCACGAGTGGCACGACAACGTGTACGCGCCGAGCAGGCCGACGTTGACCAGCAGCACGATGTTGCCGAGCCCGAGGCCGGTGCTGAACGCGGAGACCGCGTCGTAGATGTTGACCAGCAACAGGATCGAGGCCGCGTAGAAGAAGTAGCGGTGCAGGTTCTGCGCGATGAGCGGGAACCGGGTCTCACCGGTGTACTTGCCGTGCGGCTCGGCCACGGCGCACGCGGGCGGGGACGCCCAGGCCGCGCGGTAGTAGGCCTTGCGGTAGTAGTAGCAGGTGATCCGGAACCCCAGCAGGAACGGGATGATGATCACCGGCGGGGTCAGGAAGCCGGGCAGCGCCGGGAACCACTGGCCGAAGTGCGAAGCGGCGGGAACGCACTCCTCCGTGAGGCACGGCGAGTACATCGGTGTGAGGTAGTGGTACTGGTCGACCCAGTAGTAGTCCCCCTGGAACGTGCGGAACGCCGCGTAGATCGAGATGAGCAGCAGGCCGACGAAGGTCGTCAGCGGCGGCAACCACCACCGGTCCGTGCGCAGAGTCCTGGCGGCGATCTGTGCCCTCGCCATCGGTCACCTTTCTGGGGGTCCACGTCGTTGTGGAGGAACGCATACGGCCCCCGCGTCAGGCGGGGGCCGTGTGATCAGCTCGGATCAGGTCCGGTTGCGGTAGCCACCGAGTCCTTCGTCGTCCGCGTCCTTCCACAACGACTCGTCGTAGGGCGTGTCGGGCACGACCACGACCTCGCGTTCGAGCCGAGGCGCTTCCCGCTGCCTCGGGGTGCTGAGGTCGACGAGTTCGGTGGCGTCGATGTCCATGCGCTCGACGTCGTTGGCCAGGCGCTGGACTGCCGCGACGTCGCCATACCTGGCGCGCAGGTTGCTGACGGCGTGCCGCATCTGACCGATGACCCGGCGCAGCTCGACGATCTCCGTGGAGTTCATGGGACACCTCCGTTCCAAGGTCGTGCCCCGCACTCTGCCCAATCTCAAGCGATGTGACAAGGAGCACACGCCAAGATTCAAAACTGGATTCCTCCCAGCTACTGAATCGTTTTTGTGTCTACGACCAGCCATGACTTACTGTGTGTGGCGTCACGCCCGTCCGTGGGACGCCACTGTTGTCGTCTCGTAAGGGCCCCACCACGGCCCGTGATGACCCGGAGACCACCATGACCGAACTGCACCCCGTCCTGACAGAGGTGACACGCAGGATCGCCGCCCGCAGCGCGGACTCCCGCCGCGTGTACCTCGAACGAGTGGCCGCGGCCGCGCAGGACGGCACGTCCCGGTCCGGCTTCGCGTGCAGCAACCTGGCGCACGGCTTCGCCGGGATCACCGGCGGCGACAAGGCGGCGCTGCGAGCGCTGCGCAAGTCCAACGTCGCGATCGTGTCGTCCTACAACGACATGCTGTCGGCCCACCAGCCGCTGCAGGAGTACCCCGCCTGGATCAAGGACGCGGTCCGCGCGGTCGGCGGCGTGTCCCAGTTCGCGGGCGGCGTGCCCGCGATGTGCGACGGCATCACCCAGGGCCGCGACGGCATGGAGCTGTCGCTGTTCAGCCGCGACGTCATCGCGATGTCGACCGGCGTGGCGCTGTCGCACGAGATGTTCGACGCCGCCGTGCTGCTGGGCGTGTGCGACAAGATCGTGCCGGGCCTGCTGATCGGCGCGCTGTCGTTCGGTCACCTGCCGTCGATCCTGGTGCCGGCGGGCCCGATGTCGTCGGGTCTGTCGAACAAGGAGAAGGCCCGCGTCCGCCAGCTGTACGCGGAGGGCAAGGCGTCTCGCGACGACCTGCTGGAGGCCGAGGCCGCCTCGTACCACTCCCCCGGCACCTGCACGTTCTACGGCACCGCGAACTCGAACCAGATGGTCGTCGAGGTCATGGGCCTGCACCTGCCGGGCGCCTCGTTCGTCCCGCCGGGCACCGGTCTGCGCCGCGCCCTGACGGAGTACGCGGGCCGCCGCGCCGTCGAGATGGCCAAGGGCGAGGGCTACACCCCGATCGCGCACATCGTCGACGAGAAGGCCGTGGTCAACGGCGTCGTCGCACTGCTGGCCACGGGCGGCTCCACGAACCACACGATGCACCTGGTGGCCATCGCCGCCGCCGCGGGCATCGAGCTGAGCTGGGACGACTTCTCGGACCTGTCGGCGATCGTGCCGCTGATCGCGCGGGTCTACCCGAACGGCAGTGCCGACATCAACCACTTCCAGGCAGCGGGCGGCGTCCAGTTCGTCGTCGGCACCCTGCTGGACTCCGGTCTGCTGCACGCCGACGTCAACACCGTCGTCGGCCACGGCCTGGACCGCTACCGCCAGGAGCCGGTGCTGGCCGACGGCGAGCTGGTCTGGGTCGACGGCCCCGGCCGCTCGCTCGACACCGACGTCCTGCGCCCCGCCACGGACCCGTTCGCCTCCGACGGCGGCCTGCGCATGCTCTCGGGCAACCTGGGCCGCGCGGTCATCAAGGTGTCGGCGGTGGCCTCGGAGAACCACGTCGTCGAGGCCCCTGCCCGCGTGTTCACGACGCAGGAGGCGTTCCAGGAGGCCTTCAAGGCGGGCGAGCTCGACCGTGACGTGGTCGTCGTCGTCCGCCAGCAAGGCCCGCAGGCCAACGGCATGCCCGAGCTCCACAAGCTGACGCCTCCGCTGGGCGTGCTGATGGACCGCGGCTTCAAGGTCGCCCTGGTGACCGACGGCCGCATGTCCGGCGCCTCGGGCAAGATCCCGGCCGCCATCCAGCTCACCCCGGAGGCCGCCGTGGGCGGCCCGCTCGGCCGGGTCCGCGACGGCGACGTCGTCCGCCTGGACGCCACCGCCGGGACGCTGGAGGTCCGGGTGTCCGCGGAGGAGCTGGCGTCACGGCCGCTGGTCGACTTCCCGCCGTCCAGCCACGAGTGGGCGGGCACGGGACGCGAGCTGTTCGCCGCCCTGCGCCGCACCGTCGGGCCCGCCGACCGCGGCGCGACGGTGTTCGGCCCCATCACCGCCGACCACTTCGCCCCGGTCACGCACCACTGATCGGGTCGGCAGCGCGCCAATATATTGGTTCCACGACCACCGCTGACCTGCCCCTTAGCAACGAGTCTTTTGACGTCCACGACAAACGTGTCATTGCAAAGGGGCGGTGACGCCCGAGACGCCGTCCTCCGCCAGCCCGTCCCGCCGACCTTTGCAACGAGTCTTTTGCGGTCGTCCGCAAACGTCTTTTGCATCCGGGTGGTGGCGGCGCAGGCGTGAGACGGTGTGCGATATATCGGTTCTCGATCTCAAAGATGTGCAAGGAGTGCTCTCGTGACCAACGGTGACAATCTTCGGGTGACCACTGGGGCGGACCTGCTCGCGCTGTCGCCCGTCATCCCCGTCGTCGTGGTCGACGACGCCGACCACGCGGTGCCGCTCGCCCAGGCGCTGTTGCGCGGTGGCGTCCGCGTCATCGAGCTCACGCTGCGCACCCCGGCCGCGCTCGCCGCGATCGAGAACGTGGCGCGCGAGGTCCCGGAGATCGTGATCGGCGCGGGCACCGTCACGGCGCCGGAGCACGCCGAGCAGGCCGCGAAGGCCGGGGCGGCGTTCCTCGTCACGCCCGGCACGACCGACCGGGTCCTCGACGCCGCCGACGCGACCGGGCTGCCGTACCTGCCGGGCGCGGCGACGGTGTCCGAGGTGCTGCGGCTGGCCGAGCGCGGGCTGGACGCGCTGAAGTTCTTCCCGGCCGAGGCGGCGGGCGGGGTCGACTACCTGAAGTCGATCGGCGGGCCGGTTCCGCACGTGCGGTTCTGCCCGACCGGGGGCATCACCCCGCAGACCGCCCCGAACTACCTCGCGCTGCCCAACGTCGGGTGCGTCGGCGGTTCGTGGCTCGCTCCCAAGGACGCCCTCCAGGCCGGCGACTGGGACCGCGTCGAGGCGCTTGCCCGCGAGGCCTCCCGGCTCGGCTGACGGATCAGGACCGCTGACGGATCAGGACCACAGGGCGGCGACGAGCTCGGCGCGGCCGTTGATGCCAAGCTTGCGGTAGGCGCTCGACAGGTGCAGTTCCACCGTGCGGCGGGTCAGGTGCAGGGTTTCGGCGATCTGCCGGTTCGTCAGCCCCTGCACCGCCATCCGGGCGACGCGGTTCTCCTGCTTGGTGAGGCCCTGCACCTGTTCGTCCTCGCCGTTGACCTCGTCGCCCGCGAGCTTGGCCAGCGGGTGCGCGCGGAGGTGGCGTGCCAGTTCGAACGCCTGCCGCAGGTGCGTGGCGGCCGCGTCGGCGCGGCCCTTGCGGCGCAGGTGGTGGCCGAGCCAGTACGACGACTGGGCGTGCAGCAGGCGGTGCGGTGACGAGGCGAGGAGCTGTTCCGCCTCGGCGAGGACGTCGACGTCGTCGGTGCTGATGCCGACGCTCATCAGGGCGGTCCCGACGACTCTCGTGGACCCCCACCGCTTGGCCAGGTCGAGCTCCTCGTGGGCGAGCCGGGCGGCGTCGTCGCGGTTGCCCTGCGCCAGATGGGCGCGCACGGCGTGGTGACGCCACGGGATGAGCGCGGGGTTGGGCATCTCGCGTGCCGCGAGCCGCCGGCCGACCTCCAGCAGGTCTTCCAGCGCTCCCTCCGAGTGGCAGGAGGCGAGCTTGAGACGGCCGCGGGCGTACCTGATGTTGATGTGCTGCAACAAGTCGCCGTCCTCGGCGACGAGCGGGGCGGCCTCGTCGAACTGCCCGAGCTCAACGCACACCTCGGCGAGCTCGGCCGTGGCCAGCAGCACGGCGGGGCAGTCCCCGCCGCCCGTCTTCACCGGCGACGACAGGAACGTGTAGGCGCGGGCGAGGTCGCCTCCGCTGTGGAACTCGGTGCCGCGGGCGATCATGCTGAGCATCCCGCGGCGCAGGTGCGGGTCGTGCGAAACACCCGCGCTGCTCAGCGAAAGCCAGTACTTGCTGCTGTGCCGCGGGTCGTCGGCGAGCACGGGCAGCAGGAACGTGAACAGGTACGGCTCGGCGAAGAGGTCGACGTACTCCCCGTCGAGCGCCTGGAGCGCGTGCTCGACGGCTTCGGCGGACGAGTCGCCGCCGCGGGCGTTGCCGATCGCGAGCAACGCCGACCGCACCCGTTGCAGCTTCGGGTCCTTCGGGACGTCGCGGATGAGGTCGTCGTAGTACTTGCCCGCGCAGTTCGCCATCTGCGTGTCGCGGTTCGCGGCGAGAAGGTAGGTGGTGCAGACGATGTTCCAGACCAGGTCGCGGTCCTCGGGCAGGAGCCGGGCGATGACGAGGATCGCGATGGACGCGGCGAAGTAGGCGTCCGAGCCGGTGCACATCCGTTGGATCAACGACAACGCCACGTTCGCCGCGAGGTGCGGGTCCTCGCAACGGGCCAGCGCGTCGCGGACGCGGTCACGGCCCCGCGAGCGGTCGGCGAGGTGCTCCACGTGACCGAGTTCGACCTCGATCGAGAGACGGTCCTCTTCGGACAGGTGTTCCTCGAGCGCGCGTTCCAGGTGCTCGACGCCGCCGGCTTCCCGCAGCAGGCCGACGGCCCACGGCAAGCGGACGGACCGCGCTTTCAGGACGTGGTCGGCGACGTGGTGGCCGGGAGCGTCCGCTTCGAACAGCAGCCGGGCCGCGCGGCCGTGGGCGGCGGAACGGACCGCGACCGGCATGTCGGCGAGGATGCTGTTGCGCACGAACGGATGCCGGAACGTCAACGGGTCGGTGTCGGCGAGCACGCCGAGGCGGACGAGCGTGTCGACGGCGGGCAGCGCGTCGAAACCGGTGAGCGAGGACAGCAGTTCGAGTCCCGCGTCGCCGCCCAGCACCGCGGCGGAACGGGCGACCTCGGCGGCGCCGGGGTACTCGCGCAGCCGCATGCCGATCATCTCGCCGACCGCGGCCGAGCCCTCGCCCTCCTCGCGCAGCAGGGCGTGCAGCAGGTAGGGGTTGCCGCCGGTGAGCTCGTGGCAGCGCCGCGGGTCGCGGTCGGTCAGCTGCGCGATGGCGTCGACGTCGAGTCCGGCCAGGTCGATGCGCGTCGGGTGGGCGCCCGTGATCTCGGGCAGCGTCACCTCGTCCGTGGCCAGGTATCTCGGTGACGCGCCGAGTGCGATGACGACCGGCAGGTTCTGAAGCCGTGGGCGCAGGTAGGCGAGTGCGCGCTTGGAGAACGTGTCGGCGACCTGCACGTCGTCGATGACCATGAGGATCGGGCTCTTGCGCGCGGAGTTCGCGGCGCGCGTGCAGAGCTCTTCGAGGTCGTGTTCGTCGGCCAGGCACGGCGCGAGCTGGCGCACCACCGCGCCGGGGAGGTGGCTTTCCAGACGGGCGCTCTTGGCCAGGCGGACGGTGAAGCCGCGTTCGCGGGCGTCGGCGGCGAACGCGTCGAGCAGCGCCGTCTTGCCGATGCCGAACTCACCGGTGATGACCACGCAAGAGCCGGTTCCCGCAAGCGCGTCGTCCAGCAAGCGCCGGAGTGCCGAGAGCTCCGCGTCCCGGCCGAGCAGTGGAGATGTCACCTCTGTCCGCTCCTGCCTTCGGTACCGAGAGGACCGCGGGTCGCAGGTTCCGGTCTTCCTTCGGTGGCGACCGTAGAGACCCGCGCCGCGTGGTCGGGCAAACTTACCCACAGGTAACGGTCAACGGAACTGCGAGCTGGTCGCAGTGGTGAGCGGGGACGAGCGATGACCTTCGCCGGGCTGGTGCGCGGATGGTTCCGCCTCGCCTGCCTGCTCGCCGTCCCCCGCCAGGGTTCAGACGCTCCTGAGCAGCGGGAACGGTTCGTCGTGAGCGGGCTGCGCGTGCGTGAGAGCGCCACGCTCCGCGGGATCGTCGACGTGCGAGGACAGCGACTCCACCACGGACAGCACCGCGGCGATGGCCACGACGACGCCTGCCGCGACGACCACGATGCCGCGCGTGACGCGGCACGGTGGACGGACGCCATCGCGCAGCACCGGCCGCAACGCCGGCGTGAACGCGCCGAAGTCGGCGGCGTCGCGACGGCAGCTCTCGCACCCGGCTAGGTGCCGGGAGAAGGTCACGTGCTGGTCGGGGTCCAGCACTCCGAGCGCGTAAGCCGCGACATCACCGCACAGTCCCGCGCGGTCTCCGTCGTCGTCTTCCGGGTGGTCGTGATGTGGTTGACGGATCACCATCACGCTAGCTCCTGTCCTGCAGCGCCCGGCGGATCGTGTGCATCGCCTTGTACAGCCGGGACTTGACGGTTCCTTCCGGTACACCCAGAACGAGCGCGGCCTCCCTCACCGTCCGGCCCATCACATACGTTTCATAAACAGCCGAACGATGCTCATCACTCAATTGGCGTACTGCGTCGGTAATCACCATCACCGAAAGTGTCTCTTCGGTGCCGTCCGGGGATTCGGCGATGTCCGGCCGGAGCAATTCGACTTCCTGTGGACGCGCCTGCCGGCTGCGCCATCCGTCGATCACAATGCGACGAGCGACAGTACAAAGCCAGCCGCGCAACATCCCCGGTTCACGAACGAGATGCGCTGAGTTCTGCCAGGCTCTGATCAAAGTCTCCTGAACGACGTCTTCCGTCCACTGGCGGTCGTAGTTGGTCAGGCTCAGGACCTGGGAGAACAACGTCCGCTGGAACTGCCCGTAGAGCAGCGTGAGCAATTCATCGTCCTGCCGGTCCCGTGCGACGTTGCCCTGGTCAACCATGAAGCTCGCGACCTCCCCAGATTTCGGCGACGTGTTCGCTTCGGGCGGCAGACCTGGCGACTCGGTGGCCGATCGTGAAATCCACCCGAGGCTACCCCGCGAACACGAAAACTTCTCGGGTACGTAAATCACCCGCGAATGGTTCGCGAATAATGACGTGACACACGTCACAGTGTCACACGAACGCCTCAGTGAACCCCAGCTTCACCTGCGCGTATCACTTTCGAAGGCAGCTCGATCGCGGGGGAGGGAACGGGCACTATGCGTCACCGTTTGGGCACGTCGGGACAGCAGGCCGCGCTGTTCATCACGTTGTCGGTGGTATTCCTGGGGGTTTTATTCGGTGCGATCCCGGCGAATGCGCAGTCAGCGGAGGTATCACCCTCGGACCGCTCCTTCCTGGTATCTCTGCGCCAGGCCGACTCCTGGCTGGTACCGGTGAGCAAAGAGGTTCCGGCACGCACGACTAATGCGGGGATCAGCAACGCCGGACGCGACATATTCGAGGGCCACTCACGACTCGACGTCGACCTCCTCAAATGCGCCGGTGATCTCGGCGTCGTGCTGCCGAACGACGTGAGCGGTGAACACCAGTCACTGATCGACGATATGTCCGGGCGCACCGGTGACAACCACGACCGCGCTTATGCGACGATCGTCCGCCAGACGCAGGGCGGCCTTCTTCTGATGTCCACGCAAACACGGGCCACGACCCAGAACACCACGATTCGCTCACTCGCCCACCAGACGGTTCACATGCTGATCCGCACGATGACCGTCCTGGAGAACACCGGTCTCGTCGACCCTTCCGCACTCGAACTGGTGACGGCCAAAGCACAGGTGAACGCGGTCCGAGTCGGTCAGAACGTGGAACCGTCCGACCGGGAACTGCTCGTCCTGCTCACCCAGCACTCGCTCTGGCAGAAGCCGGCCAGCCGCGAGAGCTCCGACCGGGCGCGCGACGCGAAGGTCCGCAAGGTCGCCGGTCAGCTCGCCGCCGAACACACCCAGCTCTCCCAGGCGGTGGCGGAGGCCGCGAGGCAGATCGACGTGGACCTGCCGGTCGAACCGACGACAGAGCAGAGGTCGTGGGCGAACGCCATCTCGTCCAGCTCGGGTGACGAGCTCGACCGCATGTACGCGAACCTGTCGCGTGCCGCCGACGGCTCGCTCATCGTGCAGGTCGCCCAGGCCCGCGCGACGACCAGCAACGTCCCCGCCCGCATCGCCGCGCAGACCGGCCTGACCCTCCTGCTCAAGCACATGCAGCTGCTGGAGGGCACCGGCCTGGTGAAGTCGACCTCGCTGCAGATGACCGACGCCCCGGCCGTCGCGCAGCCGAGGCCGAACCCCAGCCCGCCGGACGGGTCCGAGGAGTCTCCCGTGAACGTCGCCTTCCTCAGCGGCATCGCCGTCCTGGTCGTCGCCGCCGCCGGAACCCTCTGGCTGGTCCGCGCCATCGGCCACCACGGCGAACACCGCCGTCAGCCGTGACGAGTGTTCAGGCGGTGTCCACGCGTTCGACGACGTGCGCCTCGGTGGGGTCGACGGCCTCCCACCTGCCGACGAGGCGGTCGATCACGACGGCCGGCACCGGTTCCGGACGAGCGCGGTTGCGCGCGTGGATCACGTTCGCCGGTGCTTCGAGGCCGACGAGGGTGATCCGCGCGCGGTAGTCCGCGGCGAGCCCGATGCACCGGTCACGCAACTGCCGGGAGATGTTCGTCGCGTTCCAGACGAACCGCTGCCCCGCCCTCAGCAACGTCCGGGCCTCGTCGAACGCCGCGGCCGCGACCGCGCGTTGGTCACCGTCCGGGGCGACGCCGAGCCGGGAGCGCACCGCGTCGAGGCTCACCACCGGCCAGCCCGGCCGGTGCCGGGCGATCCAGTGGTCCTTGCCCACACCGGGCAGGCCTGACAGCACCGTCACCTCGACGCGCGTGTCGTCGTAGGCGGCGTACGCCGGGTCACGGCCGGGCGTGCGGAAGTACTGGAAGCGGGCGTGGTCGGAGGCGAAGGCACGCGGCCGGTCCAGGCAGTCCCGTTCGCGACAGTACTCCTCGAACAGCGCGATGTTCTCCAGCACCGGCTCGGCGTCGCCGCAGATCCGGCCGAGGATGTCGGCGCGGGCGAGCGTCGCCAGGTCGTCGTTGCGCGCGAGCAGGCTCACCCGGAACGCGATCGGGTCGAGGTCGGGTCGTTCCAGCGCCCAGAACGGCACCTGGTGGTGGCGCACCAGCGCGGCGACGTGCTCACGCCACTCGATCGGGCGGCCCATCTCCCACAACAGCTTGCGCACCAGCAGGTCTCCGGCGCGGGAGTGGCCGTGCGCGGTGACGCGGCCGCCATCGACCTGGGTGCGGAACGGCTTGGCCACGTCGTGCAGCAGCACCGTCGCGAACAACCGCACGCGCTCCGCTTCCGGACGGGCTCGCCACTCCGGCAACGCGACCAGCGCCTCGCACGCCATCCGCGTGTGCACGGAGACGTCGCCTTCCGCGTGGTGCACCGGGTCCTGTGGCACGCCTTCCATGGCCCGCACCCACGGGAACGCCGAACGGACGGCGCCCCAATCCAGAGTCCACTGTGGACCAGAGGGGCAGAGCGACTCAAACACGGGACACCACCCGATTCGGCAGGATCGGGCGGTCCTGCCAGTGGCTTCCCGAGTCCAGCACCGCCGTGACGAACGTCGGCCGCACCCACTTGTAGCGCTCGACCGTGCGCCCGTTCTCCTCCACCTTGATGTAGAGGCCTTCCATGCAGTCGTCCGCATCCGTCTCCGCCACAACGACATCCGGGTCCTGGCCCGCCACACGCGCCGCCTCGACCAGCACGTCGCGCCACCCCGGAGTGCGGCAGGTGGACGGACCGGCCAGCGCGGTCAGGTCCCGCACCGTCCGCAGCGTCCCCTCGTGCAGCACCGGCACCGAGACCACCGGCGTGCCGGCGAGCACCCGGCGTCGTTCCGGTGTGGACAGGAACTCGCCGGTCTCGCGGTCGAGCAGGTCGAACTCGCAGAAGTGGTGCGGAAGCGCGTCGTAGAACACGGTGTGCTTGGCGTACAACCATTCCCCGTACAGCACGAACCGCGTGCCGAGCCTGTCCCAGAGCACGCTCTGGTGAGTCGCGGTCCACGCCTTCAACGGCGCGAACTGCCGTTCACGCGGACCACCGGTCAGGAAATGGCCGCGTGACTGCAGCTTCAGCGCGCCGGCGGAGTCGAAGCTGATGCCCGCGTTGGCGCCGTCGAGCTTCTCCTCGACGACCAGGTGCCGCCCCGCGATCGCGCGGAACGGCACCTGGTCGAGGTCCTCGTCGCCCGGTTGCAGGCGCGAGCCCTGGAGGTGCGGCGTTCGCGGGTACTTGCGCAACATGCCCTGAGTTGTAACCCGTCCGCACGCTCCTGAGCGAACGGTTTACGCCTGGCCGACGAACGCCGCCTTGTCGGAGTTGAAGGTCGGCTCGAACACGAGCTGCATCTCACCGGGTTGCGCGCCGACCGAGTACGCGACGTCGAAGGTGTAGGTCTTGCCCGGCAGCACCGTCGCCGAGTCGAACGTGCTCTCGCACCCGCCGCTGCTGTCGAAGATCTTCGCGGCCTTCTGGCCGTTGAACTGCGCGTCGTCGCCCAGCGACATCAGCGCGGTCTCGAACGCGGCGCTCGTGCCGTTGGTGACGGTGACCTTGAACTTCACCGCGCGGGCGATGTTCGGCGGCGCGGAGAACTGGCCGGGCGTGCACGCGACGGGCGCGGCGACGTCGACGGCCAGTCCGTTCGCCCACGTGTACCGCTTGCCCCAGGTGGGGGTCTCGGCCGTCGCGGTCTGCTGCGGGGTCTCGCCGGTGACGCCGACCTGGCCCTGGTTCGTGGTGCCGTCGAGGATCTTGTCGATCTCCTTGACCGCCGCCTGCTGTGCCAGCACGGTGAACGTGATCGCCAGGACGCAGAGGACTACGCCGATCACGGCGAGAACCTTGCGCGTACCGAAGAACGCGATGACACCGAGCACGACACCGATGAACGCGGCGATCGCGGTGAGGATGTTGAGGATGATGACCCAGGAACAGACGACTCCCACGATGCCGAGGATGACCGCGGACCACGCCAGCGCCCCGAATCTCGTCGGCTTCGGCGGCGCGGCCTGGGGCGGGGTGTGGACGTGCTGCGTCGGGTGGGTCATCAAGGCTCCTGGCGGTTGCGATGTGTGACCTCGACGTCGAATGGTCCGCTTCTTCCGTTAGCTCACACCGGAGTTATCACTCGATCGAGTTGACACCGGCGTGGCAGCCGACTTCCGAAGGTAGCGAGACGACTACGATCCGTACAGGCTGGCGCTGAAGGCCATCCCTGAAAGGACCCCTGCTCATGGCACGACGACTCGTCGGAACCCTGCTCGCGGCGATCGCCGCACTCGGCGTGACCACGGCGCCCGCCCAGGCCGCCGTCGACTTCACCGGCATCGTGGCACTGAACAACTGCTCGGGCTCGCTCGTCCGCCTGCCGGACTCGGCTCCCGCGGACAAGGCGCTCGTCCTCACGAACGGGCACTGCGTCGAGCTCATGAAGCCCGGCCAGGTGATCGTCGACCGCGCGGTGTCGCGCAACTTCAGCCTGCTCAACGGCTCCGGTGCGAAGATCGCGACCCTCACGGGCACCAAGCTCGTCTACGCGACGATGACCGGCACCGACGCCGCGCTCTACCAGCTCGGCACGACCTACGGAGAGATCCAGAGCAGGTACGGCAGCCGTGCGCTGGAACTGTCGGCCTCGCATCCCGTGGCGGGCACGGAGATCCGCATCGCCTCCGGCTACTGGAAGCGGATCTACTCCTGCCAGATCGACGGGTTCGTCCACCAGGTCAAGGAAGCCGACTGGACCTGGCGCGACTCGCTGCGCTACACGCCGTCGTGCAACACGATCGGTGGCACCTCGGGCTCGCCGATCATCGACAACGCGAGCGACAAGGTCGTCGGTATCAACAACACCGGCAACGAGAGCGGCGGCCGCTGCACGATGAACAACCCGTGCGAGGTCGACGCCGCCAGCACCGTGACCGTCCGCAAGGGCACCAACTACGGCCAGCAGACGTTCGGCTTCGTGTCCTGCTTCGGCCCCGGCACGACGCTGAACCTGGCGCTGCCCGGCTGCACCGTCGCGAAACCGTAGTACGACAACGCGGAAGAAGCCGGGACGCTCCTGCGCGTCCCGGCTTCTTCCGTTCTCCCCCTACCTGGCGGCACGCACGATCAGGTCCGCCACGGTCTCCGGGTGCGAGACCGCCACCGAGTGCGAGGCATCCCTGACCTCGACGACCGCGCGGGCGTGGGCACGCTCGGCCATCCACTTCTGCGCGGCGATCGGGATGTTCTTGTCCTTGCCCGCGACCACGAAGTACGACGGGATCGCGTGCCACGCGGGCTCGCCGGCCTTCTCGCCCAGCGCGGTGTCGTTGAACGGCCGCTGCGTCGCCGCCGCCAGGGTCGCGTCCTTGCGGGACAGGTCGGCCGCGAACTGCTGCCAGTACTTGTCCTGCTGGATCACCAGGTCCTTGGTGCCGTCACCGAGGTCGATGGCCGACAACGTGTCGCCGAGGGTGCCGCCGGGGAACTTGTTCGACAGGTCGAGGGCGCTCTCGCCCTTCTCCGGCGCGAACGCCGCGACGTAGACGAGCGCCTTCACGTTCGGGTTGCCGAGCGCGGCCTGCGACTGGACCATGCCGCCGTAGGAGTGCCCGGCGAGGACGACCGGCCCGTCGATCGTGGCGAGCACCTGACGCAGGTAGTTCGCGTCGCCGGTGACCGACCGCAGCGGGTTCGCCACCGCGACGACCGGGAAGCCCTTGCGCTGCAATCGTTCCACGACGCCGTTCCAGCTCGACGCGTCGGCGAACGCCCCGTGCACCAGCACGACGGTCGGCTTCCTGGTCCCCTGCTTCTCCGGCTCCTCGGAGGCACCGGCACCCGACGGGACAACGGCACCCAGCGCCAGCAACGTCCCCAGAACGGCGAACACCTTGCGAACTCGCATTGCTCTCTCACTCTCTCGTCCGGCACCCCGGTGGCGGTGCATCGCGCTCGATTAGGTCGTGCACGATGTAAGTTACCCGACGAGTTACCTCGTACGCGATGTGTTTCAGGCCACTAGCGCTCGGTGCCGTGCTTCACGCGCTGCAGCGCCTTGCGGAGAACGGCGATCTCCTCGAGGGTCATGCCGAGCGCACTGCCGAGCTGGTTGAACATCTCGGCACCGATCCACCGCAGGTCACGGCCCTTGTCGGTGAGCTGGACGAGCACGGACCGCTCGTCGTCGGGGTGAGTGACGCGCACCAGCAGACCGCCCTTCTCCAGCCGCTTGATCAACGGCGAGAGGGTGCTGTACTCGAGGTCGAGCTCCTGGACGAGCTCCCGGATCGGCCGCGAGTCCCGCTCCCACAACAGCAGCATCACCAGGAACTGCGGGTAGGTGATGCCCGCCTTGTCGAGGATCGGGCGGTAGAAGCCGGTGACCGCTCGCGACGTCGTGTAGAGGTCGAAGCAGAGCAGGTCGGAGACCGTGGGGGTCACAGCGGACGGCGCGTCGGGAGTGGTGCTCACGCCGTTCAGGCTACTCGGGACAAACCGGTCGAGCGGCGAAGTCGGAACCGGACGAGCCGGAACGCACCACGTCGACGGGCACGAGCAGCACGGGCACGAGCAGCACGGTCGCGACCACCGGGTTCGTCCGCTGATGCCCTACCGCCGGAGCGGGACCGCACGACGGTGGTGGAGTCGAGCCAGGCCGATCACACGGCCTGGCTGCTACCAGGGTTCGTCCAGGGCCGACGCCTCGTCGCCCGCGTCGCGCAGCTCGTCGCGCACCACGCGGTAGGCAAGGCCTTCGGCGTAGCCCTTGCGCGCCAACGCACCCACGAGACGGCGGATCTTCGTCGTCTCGTCCAGGCCGGACATGGTGCGCAGGCGTTTGCGGACGAGCTCGCGGGCCCGTTCTTCCTCGGCCTCGCCGTCGACCGCGGCGACGGCCTCGGCCACCACCTCGTCGGCCACGCCCTTGCGGCGCAGTTCCATGACCAGGGCGCGGCGGCCCAGGCCGTTGTACGTGTGACGGGAACGCACCCACATCTCGGCGAACTGCGCGTCGTCGATCAGGCCGGCACGGTCGAACTTGCCGAGAACGATCTCGGCGACACCGGCGCTGATCCCCTTGCGCAGCAGGGCGTCGTGCAGCTCCTGCCGGGAGCGGGCTCGAGCGGTGAGCAGCGCGTAGCAGATGTCGCGCGCTTTGCGCTGCTCCTCAGCCTCGTCCAACCCTCACGACCTCAGAACTCGACCGGTGCGGCGGGAACTGTCTCGTCGGCGTCGAGGGTGGCGCCGATGCCGAGCTTGTCCTTGATGCGCTTCTCGACCTCGTTGGCGATGTCCGGGTTGTCCAGCAGGAACTTGCGGGCGTTCTCCTTGCCCTGGCCCAGCTGGTCGCCCTCGTAGGTGTACCAGGCGCCGGACTTGCGCAGGATGCCCTGGTCGACACCCATGTCGATGAGCGAGCCCTCGCGGCTGATGCCCTTGCCGTAGAGGATGTCGAACTCGGCCTGCTTGAACGGCGGCGCGACCTTGTTCTTCACGACCTTGACCCTGGTGCGGTTGCCGACGGGCTCGCCGCCGTCCTTCAGGGTCTCGATGCGGCGCACGTCCAGACGCACGGAGGCGTAGAACTTCAGCGCCTTGCCGCCGGTCGTGGTCTCCGGGGAGCCGAACATCACGCCGATCTTCTCGCGCAGCTGGTTGATGAAGATCGCGGTCGTGTTGGAGTTGCTGAGCGCACCCGTGATCTTGCGCAGCGCCTGGCTCATCAGACGGGCCTGCAGACCGACGTGGTTGTCGCCCATCTCGCCCTCGATCTCGGCGCGCGGCACGAGGGCGGCGACCGAGTCGATGACCAGGATGTCGAGCGCGCCGGAGCGGACCAGCATGTCCGCGATCTCGAGCGCCTGCTCACCGGTGTCGGGTTGCGACACCAGCAGCGCGTCGGTGTCGACGCCCAGCTTCTTCGCGTACTCGGGGTCGAGGGCGTGCTCCGCGTCGATGAACGCCGCGATGCCGCCGGACTTCTGCGCGTTCGCCACGGCGTGCAGCGCCACCGTCGTCTTACCCGACGACTCCGGACCGTAGATCTCGACGACCCGGCCGCGCGGCAGGCCACCGATGCCGAGCGCCACGTCCAGGGCGATCGCGCCGGTCGGGATCACGGCGATCGGGGCACGGCCCTCTTCGCCGAGCCGCATCACGGAGCCCTTGCCGAACTGCTTGTCGATCTGCGCCAGGGCCAGCTCGAGCGCCTTGTCCCGGTCGGGTGCTGCGGGTGCCATCTGGGGTCCACCTTTTGTCGTCTGCCGTTGCTTCGTCATGTTGGACCTGACGCTACTGGCGGGGTCTGACAATTTTGCGAAGCCGGGGGTCGCGGCCACTGTAGCCGAACACGTGTTCGAGCACACGTGACACTCCGGACCGGCTGCTCACCGACGATTCTCGGGAATTTCGAACGCCTCGCAGACCGCGACCCAGATCTCCTTGGCGCCGATCCCGGCCTCCAGTGCCTGGTCGGCGGTGCGGCCGCCGAGGGACGACAGCACGTGGTCGCGGGCGATCATCTCGGCCCTGACCTGGCCGAACTCCCCCGCCATGAGTTTGCGGAACATGGTGATGCGCACCGCGAGACCCTAACCGGCGGGCCTGCGCAGCGACGCGAGGAGGCACACGACCAGCAGCGGCAGCGCGGTGAAGCCCACGATCAGCCCGAGCGCCGCGTACGACCACGCCGTCACGACGATCCCGGACACCGCTCCCCCGATGGCGCCGCCGACGTTCATCACCAGGTCCGAGAACCCCTGCGCCGCGGGCCTGTCCTCCACCCGCACGGACTCCGTCAGCAGCGCCGACCCCGCCACCAGCCCGGCGGACCAGCCGAACCCGAGCAGCGCGAGGCCCGCGGCGAGCTGCGGCGCGTCGTGCGACGGCGCCATCCCCGCGACCCCGGACGCCGCCACCACCAGCGACGCGCCGATCGCGAGCACCGGCACGCGGCCCAGGCGGTCCGCCATCCACCCGAACAGGGGGCTCGCGGCGTACATCGCGGCGACGTGCAGGCTGATCACGAAGCCGACCACGCGCAACGACGACCCGGCGTGGTTCATGTGCACCGGCGTCATCGACATCAGCCCGACCATCGCGGTGTGGCACAACATCACTCCGACGAGTGCAAGTTGCGCCATCGGCCCGAGCGTCCCCCAGACCCGCAGCCCACCGGGACCGGCCGGGCCGCCGCCGGAACAGTGCTGGGGTTCGACCGGCCGGGCGTTCCTCACGACGACCAGCGGGTCCGGCCGCAGCCCGAGCTGGATCACCAGCACGGCCACGACGAGCACGGCGGCGGCCAGCAGGAACGGCCCCACCCCCACCGGCATGCCGAGGGAGGCGGCCACCCGTCCGGCGGGATCGGCGAGGTTCGGCCCGATGATCGCGCCGATCATGGCCGCCCACACCACACGGGACAGCTCGCGCGCACGGCGGTGCGGATGAGCCAGGTCCGTTGCGGCATAACGAGCCGCGTAGTTCGCGCTGGACGCCCCGCCGAACAGGACCAGTCCCGCCAACAACAACTGCCACAAGCCGAAGCCCACGGCGACAGCGGCGACCAACGCGCCGAGAGCGCCCATGCCGTAGCCGAGGATCAACGCGGGACGACGCCCGCGCCGTTGCGCCAGGCGGGCTCCCGGCAGGGCCAGCAGCGCCGCACCGGCCACGGCCGCGGTCTGCGCGAGGCCCCCGACGGCGTCGGAACCGGACAGCGACGCGGCGATCAGCGTGCTGAACGCGAGGCCGATCGTGATCGACGCGGACCCCAGGACCTGGGTGCCGGTCAGCACACGGACGACCTTGCGCTGCACGCGTTCGACCTGCGGCGCGACCGTCACCATGATCGCGATGGTGGCACGCCTCGAAGGCGTGCCGACAGGTCCATCAGGGGCGGTTACTCACCCGGTTGAACGGACTTCTCGAAGAAATCCGCCATTTCGTCCGGCTTGAGCTCGTCGGCGTTCTCCTCGGCGTTCTTCGTGAGGATGCCGAACATGGGGCGGTCCTTGGCGGTGAACACCAGCACGCCGGTGCCGCTCGACGTGGCCGCGCGGTAGCCGCCCTCCAGGCCGTTGCCGGTCCAGTCGGCCTCGACGCGGTCGGTCTGGAACGACTTCGCGATGGCGTCGGCGTTGTTCTCGGCGCCGGTGACGCTGTCGGTGAGGATGTACTGGACCTCGTAGCCGTCGCGGATCGTGCAGCTCACGACCGTGCCCTTGATCTCCTCCATGCCGGTGATCTGCGCGGAGTCGGCCTTCTCGCAGCCACCGCCGTCGGGCACGTGGCCCGCGAGCTGGCGCAGGCACCGCGTGAAGCCCTGGCCGTCCTGGGCGGTGTCGTCCTTGCACTCGTCGGCCCTGGGCAGGTCGGGGCCGGAGAACGCGAACACCGCGCCGAGGATCACCGCGACCGCCACGACCGCGCCGCCGACACCGAGGAGGAGCTTCTTGTTGTCCTTCTTCCGCGCCTGCTGCTGCGGGAAGTTCATCGGGTAGCTGCCGCTGACGTTCGGGTTCACGGCGTAAGGCCCGGTGACCGGGTAGCTGCCGCTCGCCGAGTAGGCGCCGCTGGTGCTCGGGTTCGCGTAGGCCCCGCTGGGGTACGAGCCGCTGGGGTAAGAGCCGCTGACCACGGGGTTCGGGCCGCTGACGTTCGGGTTCACCGCGTGCGGGCCGGACACCGCGGGACTGACCGGCGCGGTCACGACCGTGGGCGGCTCGACGTACTTGGGCTTGTCGTCCTCGGGCTTCAGCGTGATCTTGGTCTTGTCCACGACCTGGGCGCCGGACGCGACGATCGTCTCCGGGTGGTCGGGGCTGGTCGGGACGATGCCGACCTTCTCCGCGATGATCTGCGAGACCAGCGGCATCTGGCACGAGCCGCCGACGAGGTAGACGTGCTCGGGCGTGACGCCGGCCCTGTGCACCGTGGTGATCAGCAGCTCGGTGGTGCGGATCAGGCTCGGCCTGATCAACGCCTCCAGCTCGCCCCGCGTGATGACGACCTTCTCGAACGGCTCCGGCATCGTCACCTCGACCCGGTGCAGCGCCGAGAGGTCCTCCTTGGCCAGGCGCAGCTCCTCGCGCAGGCCGAGGCGGGCGCGGTGGTCGTCCACCGTCGTCGGGCGCAGCAGCCGCTGCCAGGCGGCCGGGTCCTTGTGCGAGACCTCGCGGCCGATGTGCTCGAGCAGCGCCTGGTCGACGTCGAGACCGCCGACGTCGCCGAGGCTGCCGTCGGCGAGGATGCGGTGCTCCGCGTCGAGCACCGAGACGTCGAACGTGTCGGCGCCGAAGTCGTAGACCGCGAGCGGGCGGCCACCGCCGAGCGCGGCCACCGCGGTGGCCTCGGGAACGGGCACGAGCTCGCCCGTCATGCCCGCGAGCCTGGCCGAGGACAGCAGCTTGTTGCGCCTGCTCGGGCCCCACTCCGCCGGGTGCGTCAGGCGGATCTCGTCGAGCGCCGCGCCCATGAGCAGCGGCGTGACGGCTTCCAGCACGCGTGAGTAGAGGGCCGCGAGCGCGTCGTTGACCGGCAGGGTCTTGTCGCCGAGCTTCATCGTCGGCTTGTCGATGAGCCGCTTCGGGTTCGCCTCGTACCGCGACGGGTCCTGGCGCGAACGCCGGTCCGCTTCTCTGCCGACGCGCAGGACGTCGCCCTCGTCGAGGTAGACGGACGAGGGCATCGTGGGCCCCCCGTCCACGTCCACCACACCGTGGCCGGACAGCACCGCGACCGTGTTGGCGGTGCCAAGGTCGACGGACAGGATGCGCACCGTGCTCCCCTCGAAGGACGTACGCGGTGATCGTGCCACAGGGGCCATCGGCGGGTGCTCGGACCTGCGTAATCAGAAATTGTCGGACCCCGGGGTCATGATGTTCTCCATGGACGTGATGGAGGCCTTCTCACCGGCGACCAGGCAGTGGTTCGCCGGGGCCTTCGCCGCGCCCACGCAGGCTCAGACGGGTGCGTGGGCGGCCGCGGCGGCGGGCGAGCACGCGCTGGTCATCGCCCCGACGGGTTCGGGCAAGACGCTGGCGGCCTTCCTGTGGGCGCTGGACCGGCTGGCCGCCTCCCCGATGCCGGAGGAGCCGAAGCGGCGGTGCCGCGTGCTCTACATCTCGCCGTTGAAGGCGCTGGCGGTGGACGTCGAGCGCAACCTGCGCGCGCCCCTCGCCGGCATCCGGCAGGCCTCGCACCGCCTCGGTCTCGCGGAGCCGGCGATCACCGTCGGCATGCGGACGGGCGACACGTCCCCCGAGGAGCGCAGGGCGTTCGGCCGCACTCCGCCGGACGTGCTGGTGACGACGCCGGAGTCGTTGTTCCTGCTTCTCACGTCGTCGGCGCGCGAGTCGTTGCGCGGCGTGGAGACGGTGATCCTCGACGAGGTGCACGCGGTGGCGGGCACCAAACGCGGCGGGCACCTGGCGTTGTCGCTGGAACGGCTGGACGCGCTGCTGGAGCGGCCGGCGCAGCGGATCGGGCTGTCGGCGACGGTGCGGCCGGTCGAGGAGATCAGCACGTACCTGGCGGGCGGGCGGCCGGTGTCGGTGGTGCAGCCGAAGACGCCGAAGACCATCGAGGTCGAGGTGGAGGTGCCGGTCGAGGACATGACGGCGCTCGGCCAGCCGACGGGCGAGGTGTCGGGTTCGGCGGCAGGGGCCGAGCAGCGCACCTCCATCTGGCCGTCGGTCGAGGCGCGGGTGCTCGAGCTGGTGCGGGCGCACCGGTCGACGATCGTCTTCGTCAACTCGCGGCGGCTCGCGGAACGGCTGACCGCGCGCCTGAACGAGCTGGCCGAGGAGGCCACCGAGCGTGATGTCGACGCGCGAGCGCTTTTCTCGCGCGTCGATATCACGAACTCCGCTTCTGGAAATGTCTCCGAGTCGTTCCCGGCCCAGGCCATCGGCCAGGCCGGGATGACGGTGCAGAAGACCGCGTCGGTGGCCCGCGCGCACCACGGCTCGATGTCGCGGGAGCAGCGCACCGCCGTGGAGGAGGACCTGAAGTCCGGGCGGCTGCCGTGCGTCGTGGCGACGTCGTCGCTGGAGCTCGGCATCGACATGGGCGCGGTCGACCTGGTGGTGCAGGTGGAGGCGCCGCCGTCGGTCGCGTCCGGGATGCAGCGCGTCGGCCGGGCGGGCCACCAGGTGGGCGCGGTGTCGCGGGGCGTGATGTTCCCGAAGTTCCGCGGCGATCTGGTGTCGTGCGCGGTGGTCGCGGAACGGATGCGGGACGGCGCGATCGAGTCCGTCCGGTTCCCGCGCAACCCGCTCGACGTGCTGGCGCAGCACGTCGTCGCGATGGTGGCGATGGAGACGTGGACGGTCGACGACCTGACGGCGCTGGTGCGGCGGGCGGCGCCGTTCGCGGGCCTGCCCGACTCGGCGCTGCACGCGGTGCTGGACATGCTGTCGGGCCGCTACCCGTCCGAGGAGTTCGGCGAGCTGCGGCCGCGGATCACGTGGGACCGGGTGAACTCCGAGCTGCGCGGCCGGCCGGGATCGCAGCGGCTCGCGGTCACGTCCGGCGGCACGATCCCCGACCGCGGGCTGTTCGCGGTGATGACACCGCCGTCGGAGAAGGGTCCCGGCTCGCGGGTCGGCGAGCTCGACGAGGAGATGGTCTACGAGTCGCGCGTGGGCGACACGTTCCTGCTGGGCACGTCGTCGTGGCGGGTCGAGGACATCACGCACGACCGGGTGATCGTGGTGCCCGCGCCGGGTCAGCCCGCGCGGATGCCGTTCTGGAAGGGCGACGCGCCGGGCCGTCCGCTGGAGCTCGGCCGGGCGATGGGCAAGTTCCTGCGCGAAGTGTCCACGATGGAGGATTCGGCGGCGCGCGAGCGGGCGACGGCGGCCGGTCTGAACGCGTGGGCGACGGACAACCTGCTCGCGTACCTGGGCGAGCAGAAGGAGGCCACACGGCACGTCCCGAACGACAGGACCGTTCTGGTGGAACGGTTCCGCGACGAGCTGGGCGACTGGCGGCTCGTCGTGCACTCGCCGTTCGGCGCGCAGGTCAACGCGCCGTGGGCGTTGGCGATCGCCGCGCGGCTGCGCGAGAAGCGCGGCGTCGAGGTGCAGGCCGCGCACTCCGACGACGGCATCGTGCTGCGGCTGCCGGACGCGCTCGACTACGAGGGCACCGAGGTGACGGCGGGCGCCGAGGACGTGCTGCTCGACCCGGAGGAGGTCGAGCAGATCGTGGTGGCCGAGGTCGGTGGTTCGGCGTTGTTCGCGGCCCGGTTCCGCGAGTGCGCCGCCCGGTCGCTGCTGCTGCCCCGCCGCGACCCGAAACGGCGGACCCCGTTGTGGCAGCAGCGTCAGCGGTCGGCGCAGTTGCTGTCGGTGGCCTCGAAGTACGAGCGGTTCCCGGTGGTCCTGGAGGCGATGCGCGAGTGCCTGCAGGACGTCTACGACGTGCCGGGCCTGCGCGAGCTGATGGCGGACATCCGCGCGCGCCGGGTCCGCGTGGTGGAGGTGGAGACGCCCTCGCCGTCGCCGTTCGCCCGCAGCCTGCTCTTCGGGTACGTGGGCATGTTCCTCTACGAGATGGACGCGCCTCTGGCGGAACGCAGGGCGGCGGCGCTGTCGCTGGACTCGACGCTGCTCGCGGAGCTGCTCGGGTCCGAGGCGATCCGCGAGCTGCTCGACCCCGAGATCGTCGCCGAGGTCGAACGCAGCCTGCAGCGCCTGGTGGAGGACCGCCGCCCGCGGCACGCCGAGGACACCGCGGACCTGTTGCGGTTCCTGGGAGATCTCTCCGACGCGGAGGCGCTCGACCGCGGTGTGCCCCGCGAGTGGCTGGACGAGCTGGTGGCCCAGCGCCGGGCGATCCGCGTCAGGATCGCCGGTGAGGAACGCACGATCGCGATCGAGGACGCGGGCCGGGTCCGCGACGCGCTCGGCGTCGCCCTCCCCGTCGGCGTCCCGGAGGCGTTCACCGAACCGGTGGCGGACCCGCTGGGCGACTTGCTGAGCCGCTACGCCCGCACGCACGGCCCGTTCCCCGCCGCGGAACCCGCCGCGCGCTTCGGTCTGGGCGTGGCCGTGGTGACGGGTGTGCTGGAACGGATGGCCGCCACGGGCCGGTTGGTCCGCGGCGAGCTCCGGCCCGGTGGCACGCACACCGAGTACTGCGACGCGGACGTGCTGCGCCGCCTGCGCCGTGCGTCGCTGGCCCGGCTGCGGTCCGAGGTCGAGCCGGTCGAACCCGCGGCGCTGGGCCGGTTCCTGCCGTCGTGGCACGGGCTCGGCCGCCGGCTGCGGTCGGCGCCGACGCTCGACGACGTGTTCTCGGTGGTGGAACAGCTCGCCGGCGCGCCACTTCCCGCCAGCGCGCTGGAATCGCTGCTGCTCCCGTCGCGGCTGCCCGGCTACTCCCCGGCGTTGCTGGACGAGCTGACGGCGTCCGGCGAGGTGACGTGGACGGGGTGCGGCGCGCTGGCCGGGGGCGACGGCTGGATCGCACTGGCCCCGACCGACGTGGCCGACCTGCTGCTGCCCGACCTGGTGCCGGAGTCGATCCCGGAGTCGCCGCTGCACACGGCGGTGCTGGAGGCGTTGTCCGGCGGCGCGCTGTTCTTCCGCCAGGTGGTCGACCGGGCCTCGCAGTCCGTGACGTGCACGGACGCGGAGGTCGTCGGCACCCTGTGGGACCTGGTGTGGGCAGGCCTGGTCACCAACGACACGCTCTCGCCGCTGCGCGCGCTGGTCTCCGGCGGCGGCGCGGCCCACAAGCCACGCCGCAACGCTCCGCGCGGCCGCTACGCCCGCCTCCGCGCCGCCCGCCCGGACATGCCGTCGCGCACGGGCCCGCCCACCGCCGTCGGCCGCTGGTCGCTGGCGGTGGCTCCAGCCGCCGATCCGACCCGCCGCGCACACGCCCGCGCCGAGGCCTTCCTGGAACGCCACGGCGTCCTGACCAGAGGCGCGCTCGACACCGAACGCGTGACGGGCGGCTTCAGCGGCGTCTACAAGGTGCTGCGGGCCATGGAGGAGTCGGGCCAGGTGATCCGCGGCTACGTCGTCGAGGGCCTGGGAGCCGCCCAGTTCGCCGCACGCGGCGCGGTGGACCGCCTGCGCGCGCTGTCACGCCCACCCGGCCAGCAGGCGCCGAGCGACCAGGACGCGGTGGTGCTGGCCGCGTCCGACCCGGCCCAGCCCTACGGCGCCGCCCTGGCCTGGCCGGACCCGCTGGGCGAGGGCAAACACCGCCCGGCCCGCAAGGCCGGCGCACTGGCCGTCCTGGTGGACGGCACCCCGGCGCTCTACGTGGAACGAGGAGGCAGATCCCTGCTCTCGTTCACCGACGACGACCCGACCCTGCGCACAGCCGCGAACGCCCTGAGCCGAGCCGTCCGCGACGGCTGGCTGGGCCAGCTGGCGGTCCAGCGGGCCGACGGCGAGGTGGCGCTGACCTCGCACCTGGCCACGGTCCTGCAGGAAGCCGGCTTCCGCGCCACGCCGAAGGGCCTACGCCTACGAGCCTGACCCGCCACCGCGGCCCAGGCCGACCGCCCAGGGCACAACCGGTCACGCCCAGCCAAGCCACGCCCGATCGGGCCACTTCCGGTCCAGCCATGCTCGGCCAGGTCACTCCTGGTCCAGCCGCTCTCGGCCAAGCCACGCTTGCTCAGGTCACACCTGGTCAGGCCATGCCGGCCACGCCACGCTCCGTCAGGTCACATCCCGTCGGGCCACACACGGCCTGCGGCACCTGAACCTGGCCCGCCCTGTCCGACCGCCTGCCTGGCCCGCCCTGCCCGACCACCAGTCCGCCTGCCCCTGCTCGGCCCTCCGCGCTCGCTCAACCTCACCCGCCACACGTCCCTCACGCCTGGCCGGCCTCACAACCGTCCCGCACACGCCCAAGCCATCGCGGCTAGGCGGGGAACAGCGAGCTGTAGGCGTTGAGCGCGGGCTGGCCGCCGAGGTGCGCGTAGAGGACGGTCGAGTCGCGGTCGACCTCCCCCGACGACACCAGGTGGATGAGGCCCGCGAGCGACTTCCCCTCGTACACCGGGTCGGTGATCATGCCTTCGAGGCTCGCGCCGAGGCGCATCGCCTCCACAGTGGACTCGTCCGCGAGCCCGTACACACCCGCGTGGAAGCGGTCGTCGAGGAGGATGTCCTCTTCGGACACCGTGACCTCGCGGAGCTTGGCGGTGTTGTGCGCGATGCGGGTGATCTGGTCGAGGGTCTCGGCGGGCTTGGCGGAGGCGTCGATGCCCAGCACGCGGCGGTGGGTGTCGTTCGCGAAGCCCGCGACCATGCCCGCCTGGGTGCTGCCGGTGACCGAGCAGACGATGACCGTGTCGAAGAAGACGCCGAGCTGGGCCTCCTGCTGGCGGACCTCGTCGGCCCACGAAGCGAAGCCCATGCCGCCCAGCGGGTGGTCGGAGGCGCCTGCCGGAATCGGGTAGGGCTTGCCGCCGGACGCGCGGACGTCCTCGATCGCCTGTTCCCAGGCCGGTTTGACGCCGATGCCGAACTCGGCGTCCACGATGCGGACGTCGGCTCCCATCATGCGGCTCAGCAGGATGTTGCCCACGCGGTCGCTGCCCACGTCGGACCAGTCGACCCAGCTCTCCTGCACCAGCACGGCTTTCAGGCCCGCTCGGGCGGCGGCGGCCGCGACCTGGCGGGTGTGGTTGGACTGGATCCCGCCGATGGACACGAGGGTGTCGCAGCCGGTGGCGATCGCGTCGGCGACGAGGTACTCGAGTTTGCGGGTCTTGTTGCCGCCATAGGCGAGGCCGGAGTTGCAGTCCTCGCGCTTCGCCCAGACCGCGGCGCCGCCGAGGTGGGTCGTGAGGCGGTCCAGGCGGTGGACCGGGGACGGGCCGAAGAGCAGCGGGAACCTGTTCACAGTTCGTCCTCCAGGGTGTGCCAGTTCTCGTCGGCCAGGATCGCCGCCCGCGTGTGGTCGCCCCGTTCGCAGGCTTCGATGATCTGCTGGTGCTGGGTGACGGAGTGGCGGGCTGCGGGCGAGGAGAAGCGGCTGTGCTCCGCCCGGCGCACCAGCGGTGTGAAGCGGTCGATGGTCGCGGTGATCGCGAAGTTGTCGCAGCGGCGGACGGTCACCGCGTGGAACTCGTCGTCGGCGGCCAGCGCGGCGACGACGTCGTCGGCGTCGAGCGCCTTCTTGAAGGCCTTGTTCGCCTCGCGCATCGCGGTGAGGTCCTCGTCCGTCAGCCACTTCCGCTGGACGACCAGGCCGGTGGCGAGGGCGTGCATCTGCCTCACGACGACGAGGGCGTCGCGCACCGGTTCCGCTTCCAACGCGGTCACACGGGTGTACGCGTGGGGCTTGGTCTCGACGAGGCCTTCGTCGGTCAGCGTCGCGAGCGCCTCGCGCACCGGCGTGCGGGACAGGCCCAGCTTCTCCGCCAGTTCGACGTCCTTGATGGCCGTGCCCGGCTCCAGGTCACCGCGCACGATCGCCGACCGGATCTCCGCCGCCGCGCGATCCTTCAGCGTGCCATATCCAATATATTGCATATCGGCGAGAGTAAGTCCGGGATCTGCCGAGCGCAACAACAAAGCCCCCGAGTCGTGGACTCGGGGGCTTGGGGAAAACGGACGGTCAGGCCATCGGCAGCGTGCGGCCGAGCACGGCGAACGGGCGCGGGTCGCCGGTGAACTGGTAGTGCCGCAGCACGTCGACGAAGCCGACGCGGCGGTAGAGCTTCCACGCCTTGCTCGGGCCCTCGGGCGTGGACAGCAGCACGCGGGACGAGGACACGCCCCCCATCAGCCGGCGCAACAGCTCCTCGCCGAGACCGCGGCCCTGGGCGCGCGGCAGCACGTGGAGCTCGGTCAGCTCGAAGTAGTCGGTGAGCCAGTCCTCGACGACGGTGGGCGGCGAGACGACCATGAGACCGCGGCGCACCTGCTCGTGCCACCACTGGCCGGCGGCGCCGCGGTAGCCGTAGCCGATGCCGACGAGCTCGTCCTGCTCCCCCAGGGCGACGACGCAGCGCCAGTCCTCGCGCATCATGTGCGCGAGCCACATCGGGGCGCGCTGCTCGACGGTGCCGGGCGGGTAGTTCATCGCCGTCACGTACAGCGCGAGCGCTTCACCCAGCCGCGCGTTCAGCTCCGCGGCGGTCATCTCGACGATGCGCTCCAGGCGCGGAGAGGCCGTCACGACGACACCACCGCGACTCGGCCGCCCGTCAGCGCCACCAGGTCCGCGAAGGTCGTGGGGTAGACGGCGTGCGGATGCCCGGCCGCCGCCCAGATCTCCTCGTAACCGGACAAGGCCTCGTCCACCACCGTCTCGATCGGCTCCGGGTGCCCGACCGGCGACACCCCGCCGATCACCTGGCCCGTGTGCTCGCGCACGAACTCCGGGTCTGCGCGCTTCACCGCGTCGGCGCCCACCAACCGGGCGACGAGTGAGGTGTCCGCGCGGTGCGCGCCCGACGTCAGCACCAGCAACGGGGTCGCTTCACCGTCGCGCACCGCGGCGAAGAGCAGGCTGTTCGCGATCGCGCCGACCTGTACGCCCACCGCGTCCGCGGCGGCTGCCGCGGTCCTCACCGCGTCCGGCAGCACGACGATGCGTTCCGCGGTGGCCGGTGGCAGAGCGTCCGCGACCTTGCGGATTCCGGGGTGTTCGAGCGAACTCACGTAACCATCAGACCACGACTGGCGCCCACGTGGTGGGCCGGGTTGAGGAATCCATCGGCCGGGAGCTACGCTGAGGCGGACTCGAACACGTGTTCGAGTCGCACCATGCCTCGGAGGTGGGGTGGGGGAAGCACCCCACCTCCGAGAGCCGCCGGCTTCCCCTCGGCGGAGACGTCGTTCACCGACGCCACGAGGAGGCCGAGATGACTGCCATCGACTTCCCCATCCCGTTGCCACCCGCATCCGCGCTCGCGTTGCTGCAGCAGGCACGTGACTCGCTCGCCGAGTCCGAACGCACGCCAGAGCCCCCGGAGCGGTTCGCCATCGCCTACCTCGCCGCGCTGCGTGCTGCCGCAGCGGTGCTCGCCTTGCGAGGGCGGCCCCATCGCGGGCGTTCGAGGCCGACCAGCGCGTGGGTGCTGCTCGCCTCGATGGCCCCGGAAATGACCGAGTGGGCCACTTTCTTCGCTTCGTGGTCGTCCACACGGGCTGCCGTGCTCGCGGGCATCACCCGGTACGTCAACGCGCGCACTGCCGACGACCTGGTGCGTCAGACCGAACTGTTCGTGACGCTCGTCGACAGTGTGATGAATGAGGCCAAGCGGTGAACTCGCTCGACGTCCTGCGCCGCGAGGCGGACCTGCTGGCGATGTCCGCGATCGGCCAGCCACCGCACAAGGGCGTGCCCGCCTGTCCGGGGCTCAACCTCGGGGAGACCGTGCGGCACGTCGGCAGCGGCTACCGCAGAACCCTGGAGTGGATCAGGCTCGGCCGCGAACCCGAGGCCGGTGAGTGGCAGGACTACCCGGAGAAAGGGGAGAACACGCTCGACTTCCTGCGTTCGGGCGCGGAAGCCGTGCTCGCCGAACTGAGCGCGCACGACGAGACCGAGCCGTGCGCGACGTGGTGGCCCGAGCAGCAGAACTACGGTTTCTGGCAACGACGGCTCGCACACGAGACGACCGTGCACCGCATGGACGTCCAGGGCGCGGCGGGCATGGAGGTCGGCGCGGTCGACGACGAGGCCGCGGCCGACGGCGTCGACGAGGTGCTCACGTTGTGGCTGGGGCACAAGCTGGACGTGCTCGGGGTGCGGGGGTCGCGGGACAGCCTGGTCGCCATCCAGGTCGAGGACCACCTGTGGCTCACGCGCTGCGGCCCGCACGGCTCGTCGGCGTGGCGCGTCGTCAACGCCGAGGACGCCCATTTCGCCGACGCGCAGGTGACGGCGGACCCGATGACGATGTACCGCTGGTTGTGGGGACGGCTGCCCGACCGCATGGTCGAGGTGATCGGCGACCACGACGCGATCGCGCAGCTGTGGGCGCTACTGCGACTCGCGACCAAGTAGGACCGACGCGGTCTCCTCGCCCGCTGCCGACAACAGCCGGTAGCGGGCGTTGCGGCCGTCGAAGTCCAGCAGCGCCACGGAGTTCCCGAAGTGCGGACCGCTGGTCTTGCGCCAGCTCATCAGATCTTCCGGGACTCCGACGGAGGTGGCGATCCGGCGGAGCACCCTGCCCACGGCACGCGACCACGACAGCCGGAACATGGGTTCGAGCACCTTCGGCGGTTCGTTGTGGACCGGCGAGCACACGAGCTGCGTGACCAAGGCCTTGGTGGGCTTGGGGAACTCGGCCACGGCGACGTAGCTGTGGTGGACGTCGCCGGAGAGCACGCACACCGTCGAGGTGTCGGTGTTCGCGGCCTTCTCGATCATGCGGGAGAGCCGGTCGAACGACTCGCGGAACGCGGGCCAGTGCTCCAGGTCGACCACCTGCCGGATCTTCTCGGCGGCCCTGCCCTGCCAGCCCGGCCTGCGCGCGCCGACCTCGTTGATGGACTGGAAGTGGCTGAGCCCGTGCGGCATCAGCCACGGCAGCGACGACCCGATGAGCAGGTGGTCGAAGTCGCCCTCGGCGTTGCGCTCGATCCAGTCGAACTCGGCGTCGCTGACCATCTGCCGCTTGCCCTCCTCGAGGATGCGGCCGGAGCGCGTGTCGACCATGAGCAGCCGGGCGCGGCCGAAGTCGCGGCGGTAGCTCCACCACGTCGACTTGCCGCCGTCGGTCTCCCTGTCCGCCTCCTCGGCGAACTCCTCCAGCAACGGCAGCACGTCGGTGTCCTGCGCGGTCACCTTGGCGTACAGGGGATCCCTGGCGAGCTCGTCCGGGCCGAGGTTGCCGAGGTGCTGGTAGACCCAGTAGGACGAGATGGCGCCGCGGATCCTGTCGCGCCACCAGGGCTTCTCGGCCATCTGCCCGCGCCACACCTCGGAGGTGTTCCAGTCGTCGCGCACGTCGTGGTCGTCGAAGATCATCGACGTCGGCACCACCGACATCAGCCAGCGGATCTCCGGGTCGGCCCACGACTCGTGGTACAGCTCGGCGTACTCGCGGAACGACACGACCTCGCCCGCCGGTTCCGGCCGCCGCTGCGCCAACCACTCCGTGATCCGCGGCGTCGGCTCGTCCGCGTACACC
>NZ_DATLEC010000044.1:0-11204 GCF_035525475.1 Lentzea sp.
GCGGCCTTGGTGGCGCGGTTGAACAGGTCGTGCAGCTCGGGGTACTTCTCGAAGTGCGGCGGCTTGAAGTAGTCCGTCCACAGCACCCACAGGTGGTGCTTGACGAGCTCGCTGCGCTGCTCCTTGATCAGGACGGCGCGCTCCCGGAACTCCGGGTCCTCGTTGGCCTGGTACTTCTCCTGGACCGCCTTGACCGACTCGGCCTCGATGCGGGCCTGCGCGGGGTCGTAGACACCGCACGGCAGGTCGCAGTGCGCGGTGGCTTCGACGCGCGGGCGGAGAATGCGCGACACGAGTCGCATCGTTCCTCCCAGAATGAAAACAGTGAATGCTCCGACAAGCAGAACCCTACTCCCGCCGACCGGAAGGTGATCGTTGAGACCACGACTCTCGACCGTGCTCGTCCGCGGGCCGTCGATGGCGCCCGCCCTCAGGGACGAGGACATCGTGCTGGTCAGGTGGGGTGTGACGCCCAAGGCCGGGCAGATCGCGCTCGTGCGGTGGGCGAGCAGGCCGGGGCAGCTGTCGGTCAAACGTGTCTCTCATCCTGTGGACGGAGGGTGGCACGTGGTGGGCGACAACCCCTTCGCGAGCACGGACTCCGAGCAGCTCGGGGCGGCCGAGGTGCTCGGAGTCGTCAAGGCCCGGCTGTGGCCGAGGCCCGGCTTCAGGCTTTGAGCGACGCGTACAGCGCCAGGCAGTCCTCGTAGCGCGGCAGCACGCCTGCCTCGTACGCCTCGGACAGGGTGGGGGCTGCGGTGTCCTTCTCCGACAACAGGAACTCGAGCTCGCGCGGCCACGGCAGGTCCAGCGCCGGGTCGAGCGGGGTCAGGCCGTGCTCGCCGGACGGGTTGTAGGCCGTGGAGCAGAGGTAGTTCATCGTCGTGTCGTCCTCGAGCGCGATCATCGCGTGGCCGAGGCCCTCGGCGAGGTAGACCGCGTTGCACTTCTGGGACGTCACCATCACGGCGTCCCACTGCCCGAACGTGGGTGAGCCGACGCGGATGTCGACGATCACGTCGATGAACGAGCCGCGCGGGCAGAAGACGTACTTCGCCTGGGACGGCGGGACGTCCGCGTAGTGGATGCCGCGGATGGTACCCGCGCGGGACACGCTGTGGTTGGTCTGGGCGACCCGGAGGGGATGGCCGACCGCCTCGACGAAGGCGGCCTCCTGGTACGGCGAGACGAACACGCCGCGGTCGTCGGGAAATGAACGAGGGGTGAACTCGAACGCGCCGTTGATTTTGAGCGGACTCGCCTGCATGCCGTCACTCTAAGGCGTCAAAGTTTCTTGACCGATCGGGTGCTTCCTGCCTGCGGAAACTGACCGGTCGGTTCAGAAAACCGGACGGACGTCTTGCTACATGCCCTCTGACCTGCGGAAAAAGTGTGATCCCCGCCGCAGACAGCGGCGCGCGGCCCTGCCACACTTCGCTTCACCCGCAACGCTCGGGCAGTTTTCCGCCGCAACTCGTCGGAGGACGTCGACTGAGCTTCCAGGCCCCGTGTACCCGGTGTGACAACGCTGGGACGGTGCGCCGTTTGGTGATGAGCCCATTTTGGGGCCACTACGCCGCCCGCACCGCAGGAGGGACGCCGTGACAGCAGTGAACGAAGCCCGTACCGAGAACTCCGATCCGACGCAGTTGACGGACGAGGAGATCTTCAGCGCGCACCTGGGCGGGAAGCTCGAGGTCGGCGCGACCGCCTCGCTCGCTGACCCGAAAGCGCTGTCCATCGCGTACACGCCCGGTGTCGCGCGAGTCAGCAACGCCATCGCGAAGGACCCCGCCCTCGCCGCGAAGTACACGTGGGCGCACCGCCTCGTCGTCGTGGTCAGCGACGGCACCGCGGTGCTCGGTCTCGGCGACATCGGCCCGAGCGCGTCGCTGCCCGTCATGGAGGGCAAGTCCGCGCTGTTCAAGACCTTCGGCGGCCTCGACTCCATCCCGCTCGTGCTGAACACGACGGACGTGGACGAGATCGTCGAGACGCTCGTGCGGCTGCGCCCGTCGTTCGGCGCGGTCAACCTGGAGGACGTGTCGGCGCCTCGCTGCTTCGAGCTGGAGCGCAAGCTCATCGAGGCGCTCGACTGCCCCGTCATGCACGACGACCAGCACGGCACGGCCGTCGTGTCGCTGGCCGCGCTCAACGGTGCGAACACGGTGCTCGGCAAGCACATCGGTGACCAGCGGGTGGTCATCTCCGGTGCGGGCGCCGCGGGCATCGCGATCGCCAAGATCCTCATCGCCGCCGGCGCCGGCGACATCACGCTCCTCGACTCGCGCGGCATCGTCCGCACGGGCAGGGCCGGTCTCAACCCCGTCAAGGAGGAGATCGCGGCGGTCACCAACAGGACGGACCTCGACGGCGGCATCGACGTCGCCCTGCGCGGCGCGGACGTCTTCATCGGCGTGTCGTCGTCCAAGGTGCCCGAGGAGCTCATCGCGAGCATGGCGGACGACTCGATCGTCTTCGCGCTCTCGAACCCCGACCCCGAGGTGCACCCGGAGGTCGCCGCCCGGCACGCCGCGATCGTGGCGACCGGCCGCAGCGACTTCCCGAACCAGATCAACAACGTGCTCGCGTTCCCCGGCATTTTCCGCGGGGCGCTCGACGCGGGTGCGCGACGGATCACCGAAGGCATGAAACTCGCGGCCGCCGACGCAATTCTGGCCGTCGCGAAAGATGATTTGGGCCCAGACCGAATTGTTCCCTCGGCGCTGGACCCGCGTGTCGGACCCGAGGTCGCCGCCGCCGTGGCGGTCGCCGCGAAGGCCGACGGCGTGGCCTGACCTGGGCAGAAGTCGAACCCAGGACCGGTCCGCATTTGCCACCCATTTGCATCTTCACGGGAACCGGAACCACGAACGTGGCTTTTCGTTAACCCGTGCAGGGGTGGGCGATGACGCTCCGAAGCGCTACCGTCCCTCTCCTCGGGTGTTCACTCGAGGAGAGGGATCGTGTTTGCCGCCGTTCGGGTGCCGTTGTCGTGCCCACCCGAATTGCCGCGGGCGGCGAATGCGGGAGAGGGTGGGTCGGTGCCCAAGTGGGTGGGACGCGCGACGGTGGTGAACGGCCGTGCACGGACGGCCGCGAAGCAACCGATGACGCTTGACGGGCTCACCTTGCCCGACGCGCCGTCGTTGCTCGTCGACACCAAGGGCGTCGTCATGCAGGCGAACCCGGCGGCCGTGGAGCTGGCCGGCGCGCAGGGAGCCGACGACCTCGTCGGGCACGCCCTGGGCGAGCTGCTCCTCGGCGACTCCTCCGACCTCCGCCTGTCCCGCGCGGACGGCACCGAGCTGCCGGTGCGCGTCGCCCGCCACGCCGTACCCGGGACGGGCCTGCAGGCCGTCCTGCTGATCGACGTCTCCGACCTCGCCGCCGCCGCGGACGCGTTGCGCGACGAACAGCGCCGCCTGCGCAAGGTGCAGCGGGTCGCGCAGCTGGGTTCCTGGGAGTTCGACCCCCTGACCGGCATGACCGTCTGGTCGGACACCCACTACGAGCTCCTCGGCATCGACCGCGGCACCGTCGTGCCGGGCGCGCAGGCCGTCCTCGACGTCGTGCACCCGGACGACTACCACATGGTCGAGACGTACTGGCACGGTCGCGAGATCACCGGCGACCCGATCGACATCGAGTACCGCATCATCCGGCCGGACGGCCAGCTGCGGTGGATCCGCGGTGTCGCCGAGGCGCGGCTGACCGACGCGGGCGGCCTGGACAAGATCACCGGCTACATCCGCGACATCACCGAGTCCAAGCGCGCGGCCAGCGAGCTCGCCCAGGAACGGGCGCGGCTGCTGGAGGCGCAGCGCATCGCCCGCATCGGCAGCTGGGCCTACGAGATCGGCACCCGTGCCGTGCACCGCAGCGAAGTGCTGATGGAGATGTACGCCGAGCTGGGCATGACCCCGGACGACGACCTGCTCAGCGGCGTGCACCCGGACGACCGCGAGGCCGTCAAGGCGATCCGGCACAGCCTGCTGCACGCGAGCGACGGCGAACCGGTCGAGATCGAGGTCCGCAGCGAGGTCGGCGAACGCGTCTACATGTGCCGTGCGCGCGCCGAGATCGCGCCGTCCGGACGCATCGAGCGCTACCACGGCACGATCCAGGACGTCACCGAAGCGCGTGCGCTCGAACGCCAGATGCGTGAGGACCGCCGAAGATTGGCGGACGCGCAGCAGGCAGCCCGCCTCGGCATGTGGGAGTGGAACCCGGGGACCGGCGAGGTCGTGTGGTCGGACATGCTCCGCGAGCTCTACGGCATTCCCGCCGACGTGCCGGGCGACTACCGGTACTACCTCGACCTCGTGCACCCCGAGGACCGCGCCTGGGTCGACGACCTGTGGCGCCAGCTCGCCGTCGACGAGGTCGCCGTGCAGTGCGAGCACCGCGTGGTGCGGCCGCTCGACGGCTCGACGCGCATCTTCCGCTGCCACGGCATGATCGTCCACGACGCGAGGGGCAAGCAGCTCGCCGTCGGCACCGCCCAGGACGTCACCGAGCAGCGCGCCGCCGAGGCCCGCATGAAGCGCTCGTCGCAGCGCTTCACCGACCTCGTCTCCGTCACCCCGGTCGGCATCGGCCTGTTCGACGAGGGCGAGCGCCTGGTCGACGCCAACGACGCGTTGTGCGACCTGCTGGGCATGGAGCTGGAGCAGCTGCGCGGCATGACCGCCGAGCAGCTCACCCACCCCGAGGACACCTCGCCGGGCCTGCAGTGGGCAGCCGAGCGCACGCAGAAGATCCCGCAGCGCATCTTCGTCCGCCCCGACGGCGAGAAGGTCTACTGCGAGCTGCACATCGCGCTGTCCGTGCAGGACGACGGCCGCCGCTTCTGGCTGATCGTGTTCCTGGACATCACCGAACGCCGCCGCGCCGCCGAGGCGTTGCGCCACCAGGCCACCCACGACGAGCTGACCGGCCTCCCCAACCGCGCGCTGGTGAAGGAGATCCTCGGCAAGGTGCTCGACGGCCCCGGCCGGTCCAAGGTCGCCGTCCTCTTCTGCGACATCGACAACTTCAAGCGCGTCAACGACTCCCTCGGCCACGACGCGGGCGACGAGCTGCTGGTGGCGCTGGCTCGCAGGCTGGAGGGCGGCCTGCCCGACGGCTGCACCGCCGCACGCCTGTCCGGCGACGAGTACGTGATCATCTCCGAGGACATCGACGCCGTGGGCGGCGTGGACGCCCTGGCGACACGCGTGGCGTCGTTGCTGCGCACCGCCGTCCCGGTGCACGGCCAGCTGGTCCGAGTCTCGGCGTCGATCGGCGCCGCCGTCCCGAACGGCTCACGTGCCAACGGCGCGGACCTGCTGCGGTTCGCCGACGCCGCGATGTTCGAAGCCAAGCGCAACGGCGCCGGCCGCGTCTCGCTCGCCTCGGCCGCGCTGATCGCCTCCGCGGACCGCCAGGTGCACCTCGAAGGCCAGCTGCGCGAAGCGTTGCAGCACGACGGCCTGGCCCTGCACTACCAGCCGGTCGTGGGCGTGGACGGCTCAGTCCTGACCGCCGAGGCCCTGGTGCGCTGGCCGCACCCGGACCGCGGACTGCTGCCGCCGGACGTGTTCCTGCCGGTGGCCGAGCAGGGCGACCTGATGCGCGAGCTCGACCGCTGGGTGCTGCGGACGGCGTTGAAGGAAGCCGCGACCTGGCCCGCGCCCGACGGCCGCCCGGTATCCGTCGCGGTGAACCTCGCCGGCCTGGTGCCGGGCGACCCGGAGTTCGTCGACATCGTGTCGACCGCGATCATGGAGTCCGGCGTCCCGTGGGAACGCGTGGTGCTGGAGCTGGTCGAGACGGCGTTCGTCGACCTGCCTTCGCGCGTGCGCCAGTCGATGGACGAACTGGTGAAGCGCGGCGTGCAGTTCGCCGTCGACGACTTCGGCACCGGCTACTCGTCGCTGGCCCGCCTGAAGGACCTGCCGGCGCAGATCATCAAGGTGGACCGGCGGTTCGTGTCCGGCGTGGGCAACGACTCGTCCGACTTCGCCGTCGCCCGTGCCGTCGTCGACATGGCTCGCGCCATGGGGCGCAAGTGCGTGGCCGAGGGCGTGGAGACCGCTACGCAGTTCCACGTGCTGCGCGGGGTCGGTGTGGACGCTTACCAGGGGTGGCTGTTCTCGCGGCCGGTGCCGCCCAAGGAGTTCCGCGCGATCCTAGCCCTCGGACCGCTCCACATACCCCGCGCTGGCTGAGATCTCCGGCAGCAGCGCCGCGATCCGGTGCTTGGGCAGGTCGATCAGCCGCAGGTCGAGGTCCTCCGACGCCACCGCGGCGTTGTCGACGATCTCGGCCGCCTGCCGCTTGGTCAGCACGCCCTGCGACGCCGTGATCAACGCCTCGCGCCACCCGTTGCGCAGCTTGCCGTGCGCCTTCATCAGCACCTCGCGGACCGTGCGGTCGCCCAGCGACAGAGTGCCGGTCAGCACCTGATCGGCGACGACGATCGTCGTCTTGGCGTCCGGGTTGTTGCGCAGGAACCTCAGCTTGAACCGCGTCGCGACGAGTTCCTGGAGCTCCTTCTGCCCTGCCTCCGACGACACCGCGGGGTGGTTGTTCGGCACCAGGCACGCCAGGCGCGCGGGCGACGACGACAGCAGCGTCCGCAGCAGCCACGGTCCCGGGTCCGCCGACAGGTCGACGGCCAGCGACGCCGCGCCCTTGCCGACGGGCTCGGCCCAGCCTGCGGCACGGGGCTTGGGCGGGGGTGAGGACTCCGGTCGCGGCGCCAGTTCGGACAGGGCGGCGAGAGCTTCCTGCGACGGGCCGGACGACTCCACGGACTGCGCGCCGTGCGTGTAGATCCGCGTCCCGCCGGCGACCGCGCGCCGTCCTGTCGGGCGGCAGACGTACAGGTCGGCGGCGGAGCCGATGGCCTGCGCGCCGTCGAAGCGGTGGAACGCGGGCAGGATCGCCTCGAAGACGAGGCCCAGCTTCTGCAGTTCCTGCTGGACCTTCAGGCCCAGCGCGGGCGTCCGGTCGGAGAAGCCGTAGGCGAGCAGCACGCGTCCCGAGGCGACGTCTTCCAGGGCCTCGACCGCGCGGCCGGCGAACAGACCCATGCCCTCCGGCGTGTACGGCGGGTCGCTGAACACGAGGTCGAACGACTCGAGCGCGGACGTCGGCAAGCCGAAACGCATGTCGCAGTGCAAGGTCCGGACGTCGAGGCCCCTGGCGGTGGCGCGGGAGTCGATGAACTCCAGCAGCCGCTCGTCGAGATCCACGACCGTGATCGACACGTCGGGGTTCACCGCGGCGACGGCCAGCGACGTCAGGTCGTGGTCGCCGAGGCACAGCAACCGCTTGCCCGCCAGGTCGTAGTTCGAGCTCAGCCACACCGCGCGGTTGAGAGCGGTCTCAGCGGTCGCCTGCACGTGGTCCAAGGAGGACAGAGGCGGTGGCACGTCGGCGATGTCCACGAGGATCTGCCGCAGCACGTCCGTGTGGTCGCGGACACCCGAAACCCCGAACTCGGCGCGGTAGGAGGCCACCAGGCCGGGTGCGATGCGGTAACGATCGTCTGAAGATTCGGCGTCGTCGCCCAGGGCTCTGAGCAGGTCCTGGACGGTGCGGCGGGGCACGGCGGGCAGGCGCACGAGCTCGGCCAGCGGGTGCCAGTCCTCACTGAGCAGGGACAACACCTCGCGGAGCTTGCGGGCGTGCACTCCGCGCTCCGACACCAACTGCCGAACCTGGTCGATCGTCACAAGCGGTAAACCATACGGCCTGCCACATCGTGGAACGTTGTGCCGGGGTAGGCCGAACGAGTTAAGGTCTTTGGGATCTACGTCCAGGGCGGTCCAAACGGGTGGCCGTCGCGACCGGAGGGATCTTCGGGTGATCGAGTTCCGGGCCGTCACCAAGCGGTTCGAGGACGGGACCATCGCTGTCGACGAGCTCGACCTCACGGTCGAGGCGGGCACCATCACGGTGTTCGTCGGTCCTTCCGGCTGTGGCAAGACGACCTCGCTGCGCATGGTCAACCGCATGATCGACCCGACGTCGGGCACGATCCTGGTGGACGGCAAGGACGTGCTGACCGTCGACCCGCCGACGCTGCGGCGCGGCATCGGCTACGTGATCCAGCAGGCGGGGCTCTTCCCGCACCGCACCGTGCTGGACAACGTCGCGACGGTGCCGCTCCTGTCCGGTTGGGACAAGCGCAGGGCCCGCACGCGGGCCGCGGAGCTGCTCGAGATCGTCGGGCTCGACCCGGCGTTCGGCAAGCGGTACCCGGCCCAGCTCTCCGGCGGTCAGCAGCAACGCGTGGGCGTCGCCCGCGCGCTGGCCGCGGACCCGCCGGTGCTGCTCATGGACGAGCCGTTCAGCGCCGTCGACCCGGTCGTGCGCGAGGACCTGCAGAACGAACTCCTTCGCCTGCAAGCGGAACTCGACAAGACGATCGTGTTCGTCACGCACGACATCGACGAGGCGCTGAAGATCGGTGAGCGCGTCGCGGTGTTCCAGACGGGCGGGCACCTCGCCCAGTACGCGAAGCCGGCGGAGCTGCTCAGCGCGCCCGCCAACGACTTCGTCGCCTCGTTCGTCGGCAGGGACCGCGGCTACCGCACGCTCACGTTCCTGCACGCCGAGGTGCCCGTACACCCCGTCACCACGGCCAGGCTCGGCGAGCGCGTCACCGTCTCGGACTGGACCCTCGTCGTCGACGACGCGAACCGGCCGAAGGGCTGGCTGTCCGGTGTGGACGGTGAGGTCGAGGTCAGCGAGTCCGACCTCGTCTCCGGCGGCTCCCTCTACGACGGCTCGACGTTGCGCGGCGCGCTCGACGCGGCGCTCAGCTCGCCGTCCGCGCTCGGCGTGATGGTCGACGACGCCGGCGCCGTGACCGGTGTGGTCAGGGCCGACGACGTGATCAAGGCTCTCGCGAGGGCCCGCGCGGCGGGCGAGGTCCCGAAGTGACCTGGATTCTCGAGAACTGGGAGAGGTTCTGGGAAGTCACCGAGGTGCACCTGCGGCTCTCCGTCGTGCCGGTGCTGGTCGGGTTCGTGCTCTCCATCCCGTTCGGGTGGGTGGCGAGCCGGTCCACGAAGGCACGCGCGGTGCTCTTCCCGCTCGCCAACGTCCTGTTCACGGTCCCGTCCATCGCGCTGATCGTGATCACGCCGGTGCTGATCGGCGTGAAGATCCTCGACGAGATCAACGTCATCGTGCCGCTGGTGATCTACACGGTCGCGCTGATGGTGAGGTCGGTCGCGGACGCGCTGTCCGCGGTGCCGGGCCACGTGACGGCCGCGGCGAACGCCATGGGCTTCCGGCCGTTGCGCCGGTTCCTGACCGTCGACTTCCCGCTGGCCCTGCCGGTCACGATCGCGGGCCTGCGCGTCGCGACGGTGTCGAACATCAGCATGGTGAGCGTGGGCGCGCTCGTCGGCCTCGGCGGGTACGGCCAGCTCTTCACCGAGGGCTACCAGACCGACAACACCGACAAGGTCCTCGCCGGTCTCATCGGGACGGTCGTGCTGGCGGTGCTCGCGGACGGGTTGCTGCTGCTGGCCGGACGTCTGCTCACGCCGTGGGCACGGGTGGGGAGGTGAGCTGAGTGGGTGGCTGGCTCTTCGACCCCGCGCACTGGTCCGGTTCGACCGGGATTCCGGTGCGGCTGGCGGAACACTTCGGCTACACGGTGCTGACGCTGCTGATCGCCGCGCTGATCGCGATCCCGCTCGGCGCGTTCGTCGGTCACACCGGCAGGGGCGGCTTCGTGATCGTCGGGCTCTCCAACGCCCTGCGGGCGTTGCCGACGACGGCGGTGCTGATCCTCGTGGTGCTGTGGGCGGGTCTCGGTGACTTCCCGGTGTACGTCGCGCTGGTGCTGCTGGCGATCCCGCCGATCATGGCGGGCACCTACGCCGGCGTGCGCGCGGTCGACCCGGTGACCGTCGACGCGGCGCGGGGCGTCGGCATGCGCGAGACGGGTGTGCTGCTGCGCGTGGAGATCCCGAACGCGCTTCCGTTGATCTACGGCGGTTTCCGCGGCGCCGCGCTGCAGGTCGTCGCGACCGCCACCATCGCCGCCTACACGGGCGCCGGTGGTCTCGGCAGGTTCGTCTTCGACGGCCTCGCCCTGCAGGAGTTCGGACAGATGCTCGCCGGCGCTGTGCTCGTGGCACTGCTCGCCGTTCTCGTCGACCTGGGTTTCGCCGGCCTGCAACGGCTGACGGTCTCGCCAGGGCTGCGTCCAGCTGGAACCGGAGGAAAGAGATGAAGCGCATCGCGACAGCCGTCGCCGCGGTCATGCTTTTGTCGGCGTGCGGTGGTGACCCGCTGACGGGCGGCGCCGACAACCCGGCCCCCACGGACACCATCGTCGTGGGATCGGGCAACTTCACGGAGTCGCGCCTGCTCGCCGAGATCTACGCGGAGGCCCTGTCGGCCAAGGGCGTCAAGGTCTCCAAGAAGCTGAACATCGGCAACCGCGAGCTGTACTACAAGGGCGTGCAGGACGGCTCGATCGACCTGATCCCCGAGTACACCGGCGTGCTCCTCAAGTACGTCAACAAGGACGCGCAGGAAGTCGGCTCCGACGAGGTGTACGCGGCGCTCAAGAAGGCCCTGCCGCAGAATTTGACCGTGCTCGACAAGTCGGAGGCCGAGGACAAGGACGCGGTCGTCGTCACCAAGCAGATCGCGGCCCAGTACAGCCTGAAGTCGATCGACGACCTCGTGCCGTACTGCAAGGAACTGGTGTTCGGCGGTCCGCCGGAGTTCCAGAACCGCCCCGACGGCCTGCCCGGCCTGAAGACGAAGTACAACTGCGAGTTCAAGGAGTTCAAAGCCCTCGACGTCGGCGGCCCGCTGACCGTCGCCGGCCTGAAGGACAACACGGTGCAGGCGGCCGACCTGTTCACGACGGACTTCGCCATCAAGGCCAACGAGTTCGTGGTGCTGGAAGACCCGAAGAACGTGTTCGCCGCGCAGAACGTGCTGCCGCTCATCAACGAGAAGAAGGCGTCGCAGCAGGTGCGCGACACCCTCAACGCCATCTCGAAGAAGCTCGACACGAAGACGCTGCTGGAGCTGAACCAGAAGCTGGCCGGTCCGGACAAGCCGGAGCCGGAGAAGGTCGCCAAGGAGTGGCTCGCGTCCGCGGGCATCTGACCTGCGTCTGAGAACCGCCGGCCCGCAGTCACTACGGCTGCAGGTCGGCGGTTTTCGCTTGTACGGCC
>NZ_DATLEC010000048.1:0-21732 GCF_035525475.1 Lentzea sp.
GGCCCGCCCGGTGCTGCTGGACCTGGGCAGGGGCGACGAGAACGGCTTCACCTTCGGCCTGCTCTACGGCAGGGAGGTAGAGCTGGCGCACAAGACAGAAGCAGCACTACCAGACCTGTGGCAAAAACTGAGCAAGGAACACCTTTAGCCCACACGAAGCCGAAGGCGAGCACCACGCACGCTTTTCACAAAGCCGCCTGGTGGGGTGGTCCCGTCACGAGCAGTGCTGACGCGTCTTTGCCGCGCCCGAGGGCTGCTCGTGACGGGACCACCCCACGCGATCAGCAACAACCACCAAAACAGCAAGTCGCCCAACACAAACAGGCGTGCCATCAACCCGCAGACGGTGCTGGCCGGTCCTTGATCAGCTGACGGAGCCTGCGCAGTAAAACAGGAACCTCCCAGGAGAGCCGGTAACAGAGACAACTCTGCAGCAACTGGTCCCCCACCGGCACAGGTACGACCAGGTCCCGGTAGCAGAAATCCTGGACTACCCGAGATTCCACTACCGCGGCGCAATGCTGGACGTAACCAGACACTTCTTCACCCCACCTCAAGTAAAACGCTACACAGACCAGCTAGCAGCGTTCAAAATCAACTACCCCCACCTGCACCTGACAGACGACCAGGGCTGGCGCCTAGAGATCAAAAGCTGGCCAAACCTGACCAAGATAGGCGGAACAACCGAGATAGGAGGCAGAACAGGCACCCTCCACTACACCAAACCAAATACAAGGACCTGGTAAAGCACGAAACAACAAGAGCTGAACGAGGACAACAAAGCCCGCGAAAACTACACCGGAACAGAAGTAGGCTTCTCCTCCCCGGCCATCAACAAGGACATAACCTACAAATTCGTAGAAGACGTCATCAAAAAGATGGCAGAACTAACCCCAGTCCCCTACCTCCACATAGGCGGAGACGAGGCCCTGAGCACCCCGGACGCCGACTACGAGAAATTCATGACCAACCGCGTCTACCTCGACGTGAAGTACACCGGGGACACCGAACTGGGCCTGAACTGGGCGGGCACAGTAGAAATAGAGAACGCCTACGACTGGAACGGCTTCGCACAACGCCTGGGCGCACAGGCCCCACGCTGGGAAGTCCAGGACATCAACTACTACCGAAGCCCCCAGATCCCCTGGCAGGACTAGAAGTACCCCTGCCCGCGGTCCGAGTAGCTGACCACCAGGTGCTTGACCCGCCGGTACTGGGCGAGCGCGGCAGGGCTCGCCGGATACGCGTAGTAGTTGTTGACCCACACCCGCTCGGCCGCGAGCTCCTGACCGACGTTGTGCGCGAGCGCGATGTCCCGGCACCAGAGGCCGGCGCCGAGCTGGGAGATGGCGTCGTTGGCGATCTTCACGACGTCGTCGCGGTCGTCGAACCTCGTCACCGACACGATGGGGCCGAGCACGTCGGCGGTGGACACGGCCGAGCGGTGGTCGCCCTCGAAGATCGTCGGCTGGACGAAGTGCCCGGACGCCTCGCCGCCCAGGACCAGACGTGCTCCTTCGGCCCGTCCCCGCGCGAAGTACGCAAGAACCCGATCGCGTTGCGCAAGGGAGACGACAGCGCCGACCATGGTCTCGGTGTCGAGCGGGTCCCCCACCTTCAGCCGCCGGGTGCGTTCGGTGGCGAGGTGCAGCAGCTCCTCGTACACGGCGGTCTGGATCAGGGCCCGCGAAGGAGCCGTGGGGATCTCCCCCTGGTTGGCCGCGAACATCGCGAAGCCCTCGAGGGCCTTGTCCAGGAAGCTGTCGCGCTGGGCGACGACGTCCGAGAAGAAGATGTTCGGGCACCGGCCTGACATGACCGGGTGGTCATCCGATCCAGTGACCACGTTCACCACACCGGGCGGCAGCAGGTCGGCGATCACGTCGAGCAGGACGTGGATCGACGCCGGCGTCTGCAGAGCGGGCTCCAGCACCACGGCGTTGCCGGCGGCCAGCGCGGGTGCGAGCACGCGGCCCGCGTTCATCAGCGGGAACGTCCAGGAGAGGCGCTCGTGCACGACGCCGAGCGGCTGGAACGTGCGGTAGTCGCAGGTGCCGCGGCCGAGCTGCTCGACCTCGCCCACCTCGGCGCGGATGACGGCGGCGAACTGGCGGAACTGCTCGATCAGCATCGGGACGTCGACGACCAGGGCCTCGCGGACGGGCTTGCCGTTGTCCCAGGTCTCGGCGACGGCGAGCTCGGTCGCGTGCTCCTCCACCCGGTCCGCGATCTCGCCCAGGACCGTGGCGCGCTCTCGTGCCGTGGTGCTCCCCCAGGCCCGTGCGGCGTCGCTGGCCGCGTGCAGGGCCCGTGCGCGGTCGGCGTCGGTGCCGCGGGCGACCTCGGTGAACACCTCACCGGTCACCGGGGACACGTTCTCCACGTACTCGCCGGACACGGGCGTCACGTGGTCGCCACCGATGAAGTGGTCGTACCTCGCTCGGTACGCGACCACGCTGCCGGGCTGACCCGGCGCCGCGTACTGCGTCATTCTCGACTCCCGCTGAGAGACTGGGGTGGGGGAAATGAGAAAGTAGGCAGCAGAACGTTGCATGCTCGTTGCAAGCCGTGGATGGATTCAGTGACCCACGACCCCGAGCAACACGCACTGTTGCTGAGTCGCGTAAGAGAAGCCGTGTTGAGTGGTACTCGCACGGTCGATTCGCCACGCTCGGTGATTTCCGCGTCGTGGCGACGGTCACTCGCCGCCAACGTCGATCCCGACCTGCACACCGCCCCGACCGTGTTCGCCGCCGACGAGCTGCCCGATCTGCGTGAGCGCCATCCGCTGCACCCGAGCCTGCCACTGCTGCGCGAGACGTTGCTGGGCTTCGCGGAGGAGGCCGGGCACATCATGATCGTCACGGACGCGCAGGGCCACATCCTGTGGTGCGAGGGCTCCAGGGACACGCGCGGCCACGCCGAGGACGTCGGCCTGGCGGAGGGAACGCTCTGGTCGGAGGGCGCGGCGGGCACGAACGGCATGGGCACCGCGCTGGCGACGAACTCCTCCGTCACGGTCCACTCCGCCGAGCACCTCGTGCGGACCTACCACCACTGGACGTGCGCGGCGAGCCCGATCCGCGACCCCGACAGCGGCATGACGATCGGCGTCGTCGACCTCAGCGGCCCGATCTCGACCGTCCACCCGTCGATGGTGGCGCTGGTGTCCGCGTCGGCCCGGCTCGCCGAGTCGGAGATGCTCGCCAGGATGCACGCACGGGACGAGGAGCTGCGTGCGCGCAACATGCGCCATTTAATGGCGTTACGCGGGGAGCCCGGCGCGTTGCTCAGCCCCAGCGGACGCGTGGTGGCCGTCGAGCCGTACGGGTTGCTGCCGCCCCGCGTCGACGTCTCCTGCGACCGCGTGGTGCTGGACGACGGCCGCGAGGCGGTGCTGGAACCTCTCGCCGAGGGTTACCTGCTGCGCGTGCCACGGCAGCGGCACGTCCGGCGGAGCGTGTTGTCGCTGTCGTTCCTGCTGCCGGAGCCCAAGGTCGTGCTGGACGGGCGTGAGGTGCCGATCTCGCTGCGGCACGCCGAGATCCTGTGCGCGCTGACGCTGCACGGCCGGCTGTCCGCAGACCAGCTCGCGCTGCACCTCTACGGCGAGCGCGGCAACCCGACGACAGTGCGCGCCGAGCTGCACCGGCTGCGCGCCCAGCTCGGCACCGACGTGCTCGCGACCAGGCCGTACCGGCTCACCGCCGACGTCGAGGCCGACTTCCTCTCCGCGAAGAGCGCGCTCACCGACGGCGACGTCCCGCTGGCCGCGAGCAGGTACCGCGGGTCGCTGCTGCGCCGCTCCGAGGCGCCGTTCGTGCTGGCCGAGCGCGACGACCTGGCGACCAGCGTGCGCAAGGCCGTCCTGTCGCGCGGGGATGCGAACGCGCTGTGGACGTTCACCCAGACCGACTCGGGCGAGCACGACGTCGAGGCGCTGGAACAGCTGGTCAGGCTGCTCCCGCCGGACGACGTCCGGCTCGCCGTCGCCACCGCGCGGCTGAGGAGACTCGGCCAGGACGATTGACAAGAGTCTCAATAGCTGAATATCTTTCCCCCTAAGAGACTTAGCAGGGGGAGGATGTCATGCGCGTACTCATCATCGGAGCGGGGACCGGTGGCCTGTGCCTGGCGCACGGGCTCAAGAAGGCCGGCGTGGACGTGGCGGTGTTCGAACGCGACCGCACGCCGCGCAGCATGCTGATCGGGTACCGGGTCGGGATCAGTCCCGATGGCAGCAAAGCGCTGCACAGCTGCTTACCCCCGGACGTGTTCGCCGAGTTCGTCCGCACCACGGCCCGGCCGCCGCGACGGATCAACATGCGAACGGAGAAGTACGAGGAGCTGCTGGTCGGCGACATCGCGACGGGCCTCGACGACAGCCGCAGCGAGAAGTCGGTCAGCCGGATCGCGATGCGCACGGCGTTGCTGGGCGGCCTCGACGACGTCGTGCGGTTCGACAGGACGTTCACGCACTTCGCCCGGAACGACGACGGCACCGTCACCGCGTTCTTCGACGACGGCACGTCCGAGACCGGTGACGTGCTGGTCGGCGCGGACGGCGCGCAGTCCAAGGTGCGCAAGCAGTACCTGCCGCACGCGAAGGTCCGCGACAGCGGCATCACGTCGGTCGCGGGCAAGCTGCCGCTGACCGACGAGACCGTGAAGCTGCTGCCGCCGCTGGCCGACGGCGGCATCACGCTGCTGTTCGGCCCGCGCGGCGAGTTCGTGATCATCCACGTGATGCGCTTCGACGACGCGGACGTCGAGGACGACTACATCATGTGGGGCTACACGGCCTCGCACGACAAGTTCCCGGACATGAAGGGCATGAGCCAGGCGGAGCTCAAGCAGGTCGTGCTGACCATGACGCCGGACGTGCACCCGGACCTGCGGCAGCTCTTCGCGCTGGCCGTCCCCGAGACCGTGTTCCAGATCAAGGTCCGCACGTCCGAGCGGCTGGAGCCGTGGGAGCCGAGCAACGTCACGATGATCGGCGACTCGGTGCACCTCATGACGCCCGGCCGCGGCATCGGCGCGAACACGGCGTTGCGGGACGCGGAGCTGTTGTGCCGCAAGCTCACCGAGGCTCATCACGGCAAGGACGTCGTCACCGCGATCTCCGAGTACGAGAAGGAGATGGTCGCGTACGCCTTCGACGCCGTGCAGGCGTCGCTCAAGATGATGGACGGCACCAGCCTGATCCACAAACCGGTGATCGGCCGGGTCGTGTCGGCGTTCTCGCGGACCCTCCTGCGCGTGACCAACGCCGTGCCCGTGCTGAAGCGCAAGATGCTGGCCGAGGACGTGGCGACGCGTGATCACGTAAATTCGGCGCATGAGGTCGTTCACGCCGGGTGAGGTAGTGGTGCGGCGTGAGGTGCTGCACGGCGAGGTCTGGTCGGAGATGCCGGTCAGGGTCGTCGTCGACGAGCCGGGACTGCTCGCCGTGTTCGTCGAACCGGGCACCCGGCTCACCTACCCCGCCCACCACCACCCGCACCCGTGGGACACGCCGAACCGCGGGTTCTGGCGCGGGCACGGCAAGCTCATGCTGCACCGCCCGCGGGACGCCTACTCCGTCGACCTGTTCTGGAAGGGCGACCACCGGGCGTTCGGCAACTACTACCTGAACCTGCAGGCGCCCTACCGCCGCGTCGAGGACGGGTTCGAGACCCTCGACCACGCGCTCGACTACACGCTGGCCCCGGACGGGACGTGGGAGCAGCGCGACCTCGACGAGTTCGAGGAGCAGGTCGCGGCGGGCAAGTACTCCGCGGAGGAGGCCGAGTCGATCAGGGCGGAGGGGCGGGAGATCGAGAAGATGCTGGCCTCCGGCGAGATCTGGTGGGACACGGCCTGGGCGGACTGGCAGCCTCCGACGGTGTGGTCGTGAAGGTACGTCCCCTGACGTTCGACACCCTCGTCACCGAGATCGTCTCCCGCGTCGGCGCGGTGGACGGCCGGGTGCGGGTGCTGGTCGACGGCGCCCCCGCCGCGGAGCCGGGCAGGCTCGCGGACGCCGTCGTGGAGCCGTTGCGGGCGTCGGGACGAGCCGTGCGGCGCGTGTCCGCCGAGGACTTCCTGCGACCGGCGTCGGTGCGGCTGGAACACGGCCGCACCGACCCGTACTCCTACCGGCACGACTGGTTCGACTTCCACGGCCTCCAGCGCGAGGTTCTCGACCCCGCGCTGGACGGCAAGGTGCTGCCCTCGTTGTGGAACGCGGCCACCGACCGCGCCAGCCGGGCCGAGTACGTCGACCTGCCGGAGAACGGGGTGGTGGTCGTCGACGGCACCCTGATGCTGGACCGGTGGCTGCCCGCCGAGCTGACCGTGCACCTGTGGCTCTCCCCCGGCGCGCTGAAGCGCAAGACCGCCGAGGAGTGGACCCTGCCCGCGTTCGACGACTACGACCCGGTGGCGGACCTCTTCGTCCGCTACGACCACCCGGAACGGCCCGGTCTCGTCGAGTCGTGAACCGCTCCGCCCACCGCGGACATAGACGGGTGGAGAGGAGGGTCCGTGACCGACGAAGAACTCTGGGGGCAGGTCCGGGCCGGCGGAAGTGAGGCGTTCGGGCAGCTGTTCGAACGCCACGCCCAGGCCGTGTTCGCCTACTGCCTGCGCCGCACCGGCACGTGGGCGGTGGCCGAGGACCTGGTGTCCGTGGTGTTCATGGAGACGTGGCGCAAACGCACGTCAGTGACGGTCGAGGGGTCGTTGCTGCCGTGGCTGTACACCGTCGCTCTCGGTGTCACCCGCAACCACCGACGCGCCCGCACGCGCTACAGGTCCGCGCTGGGCAAGATCGCTCCGCAGCACGCCGACGACGACCACGCAGACGACGTGGCGCGGCGGGTGGACGCGGAGGCCAGGACCCTGGCGGTGATCGCGGAACTGGAGAAGCTCCCCGCCGGGGACCGGGAGGTGCTGGAGATGTCCGCGTGGTCGGACCTGAGCCAGGCGCAGATCGCCCAGGTACTCGGCATCCCGGTCGGCACGGTGAAGTCCCGGCTCGCTCGCGCGCAACGCACCGTGCGTGGCGCCCTGGTGGAGGAGGCACTGTGACCATCACGCCCGACATCCCGCCGCTCGACCCGATGCGGGTGCAGGTCCGCAAGCACGCGCTGCTGAACGAGATCAGCACGAAACCGTCCCGCCGCTGGTGGCGCTTCGCCGTGCCCGCCACGGCACTCGTGGCCGCCATCGCCGTGACGCTCGTGCTGTGGACACCGACGAACCCGAACGCGTACGCGTCGTGGACGGCCGAGCCGAGAGCACCCGGTGCCGGCGCGGAGGCCGTGATCGCGGAGTGCCGGGAGTCGATCGAACAGCACCACGAGCGCGGCAGGCGCGACAACGCACCGGACTGGCCGGAGGCCCCGACGGAGGTGTCGGTCGTCGACCAGCGGGGAAGCATGACGCTCGTGCTCTTCACGGGCCCGCAGAGCCAGTCGGAGTGCTTCCACACCCCGGACACCCACAGCGTCAGCGGAAGCGGGCGGGCCTCCGGTCTCGAACCGCTCGGCGAGAAGCTCTACCTCTCGTACGGGTCGAGCATGCGTTCCGAACGGGACGGCAGCAATCCGATGAGCGTCCTGCCCGCCAGGGTGAGCCCGGAGGTGGGGAAGGTCCGCGTGGACACCGGGGACGGGCTGCGGGTGACCGCGACCATCGGCAAGGGGTGGATGCTCGCCTGGTGGCCGAGCCGGGCGCACGCGACCTCGGTCACGTTGTACGACCACGACGGGCGGGAACTGGGTACTCAACCCGCCGTGGTTCGGTAGTCTGCAAGGCATGTGGCGGCCGGAGACCAAGCAACGAGCGCTGTTGGTGCTCGCGGTCTTCCTGCCCGCCCTCTACGCCTTCACGTTGATCTCGTCTCCGACCGAGGTCGTCGCGGCCGTGACCGCGCTCGCCCTCGCGTTGATCGTGGTCGTCGCGCTGGTGCCGCTGTCGGTGGCGCCGGCGCGGTCGCTCTCGATCCGCGAACGAGCGCAACGCACGGCACAGCTGCGGCTGCGGAACCCCGACGCCGCGGGCAGGCCCCGTCCACGAGCACCGGGATGCCGGACGTTCTGACACGTCCCGCACTTCTCAACTCAAGACGGAGAACCCTCCCTTGTTCGCTGACCTGGGCGCTGCCCTGGCGGGCTTCGGCATGCCCGCGCTCGCCATCGTCGGATTCACCATCGTCGTGCGGCTCGCGCTGCACCCCTTCTACCGCGCGGCCGTGCGCGGCGAGAAGGCCAAGGCCAAGCTCGCGCCGGAGATCCAGAAGCTGCAGAAGAAGTACGGCAAGGACCTGATGCGGTTCTCGGAGGAGTCGCAGAAGGTCTACAAGCGCAACGGTGTGTCGATGTTCGCGGGCATGCTGCCGATGCTCGCGACGGTCCCGTTCTTCATGGTCATCTACCAGGTGGTCACGACGCCGAACCCGTTGCTGGAGGGCACGTTGTTCGGCGTCTCGCTCGGCACGCACTTCACGACCGGCTTCGCGTGGGTGTTCTTCGTGCTCTTCGGTTTGCTGGCCGTCGTGGCCTACCTGACCGTGAAGTGGCAGCAGTCGCGGATGACCACCACGCCCGCGCCGGGGTTCATGACCGGACTGGTCAAGGTGCTGCCGTTCGGGACGATCCTGGTGGCGGCGTACCTGCCGCTGGCCGCCGGGCTGTACCTGCTCACCACGACCACGTGGACGATCGCGGAACGGGCCCTGCTCTACCGCATCCTGAGCTGAAGCTGGGCGACGAGCCGGACGAGCGGGTCGTCCAGATCGAGGTCGATCCGCTTGAGCCGGTACCGCAACGTGTTCGGGTGCACGTGCAGCCGGTCCGCCGCGGCGCGCACGTCGCCCAACGCGTCGAGGTAGGCCAGCAGTGACTTCGCGAGCTCCGGGTCGAGCGCGTCGATCCTCGGGTCCCTGATGCGCGGGTTGTCCTGCAGCAGAGCCAGGATCTCGCTCACCAGGACCTGGGAGCGGACGTCGGCGAGCGTCGCCACCTCGGCGTCGAGGTCGCGGGCCATCGCGTCCAGCACGCGTTCGGCCTCCTGGCGGGAGACCTGCGCGTCGTCCAACGTGGACACCGTCGAGCCGACCGCGGCCTGCACGCTGGTGTGGAGGTGGCGGCGGGCCGTGGTGACGATTTCTCTTGTCAGGCTGAGGAGCTGGGCGTTCGGGGCGAGATCCGGGAGCAGCACGTAGGTGCGGCCACCGGACTCGCTCACCAGTGCGCTGCGCCGGTACGCCGCCGCGTGCACGGAGATCAGGCCGGTCATGTCGGCGCGGCGGAGCTCGTGCTCGCTGCGGTCGCCCTCGCGTTCCCGGAGTGCGAAGACCACGACGGCGGCGGGCTTCTCGGGGTCGGCACCGATCTGGCCTGCGACCGTGGCGGCGTCCATGCGGCCGGTGAGCAACGCCGCCAGGAGGTTCTCGCGGAACCTGGACGTGGGCTGGTTGCGCTGCTGGATCAGGTGCGGGGCCGTGACGCGGGCGGCGCCGAGCAGCGCGCGTTCGGCCTGCTCGGTCAGCGGCTGGTCGCCCTCCTGCACCCAGATCGTGCCGAGCGGCTGGGCGCCCGCGTGGATGCCGACGGCGATGCGGCGGCGGATGCCGAGCTCGGGGCGTTCGTCGATCCGCACGACCTCCTCGCCTGAGCGCAGCAGGTTGTAGACGCCCCACTCGCGCAGCATCTTCAGGTACGGCTCGGGGCCCTGGCGGCCGAGGATCGACAGCCTGCGCAGCTCGTCGACCTCGTCGGACGAGCGGGAGTAGGCGAGCACGCGGCTCGCGGTGTCCTCGATGCTGACGATTCCGCCGGTCAGGGTGGCGATCGTCTGCGCGAGGGCGAACAGGTCGCCGAGGACCTCGCCGTCGTCCGTGGTGGTCGTGAGAACGCCTTTGGCCAGCGACTCCAGGTGTGCCCAGCGAACCTCGGGGCGGACTTCGAGCAACGCCACCCCGGCGTCCGTCGCCGCCTGGCCGAGCGCCGGGGACGACTCCTTGACCGCGACGGCCGCGGCCCTCGCCCGTCCGGCGGCCCTGATCAGCGGCAGCGCTGCCCGGCCCCGTGCGCCGATGACCAGGGCGAGGTCACCCGCCGACACGTCCGGCGGGTCGTCCGGGTCCATGATCACGACATCGCGCACGTCGACCTCCAGGCCGTGGGGCGCGACCTGCAGTTCCACCAGTGGGTCACCGAGCGCGATGAGGATGTGGCGGAGGCTCATGACCAAGAGGCATTCAGCACTGTTCGATCGTACATCTGACCTGGTGAATCTTGGAGGTTCGGACAACCGGGGCCAGGTCGCGCGGACTTACGGTGTGCGTACCGACGCTGACTTCGAAGGAGTTGCGAGTGGACGCGGTCACCCAGGTTCCCGCCCCGGTCAACGAGCCGGTCCTGCAGTACGCCCCCGGCACCCCGGAGCGCGCGGAGCTGCAGGCCAAGCTGGCCGAGCTGCAGAAGGAGCCGCTCGAGCTGACGCTGACCATCGGCGGCGAGCAGCGCATGGGTGGCGGCGAGCGCTTCGACGTCGTCCAGCCGCACAACCACCGCTCGGTCCTCGGCACGCTGGCCGGCGCGACCCAGCAGGACACGACCGACGCGCTGCGGGCCGCCCGTGAGGCCGCCCCGGCGTGGCGCGCGATGTCGTTCGACGACCGCGCGGCGATCATCCTGCGCGCCGCCGACCTGCTCGCCGGCCCGTGGCGCCAGACGCTGAACGCCGCCACGATGCTCGGCCAGTCGAAGACCGCGATCCAGGCGGAGATCGACTCGGCGTGCGAGCTGATCGACTTCTGGCGCTTCAACGTGCGGTTCGCGCGCACCCTCCTGGCGGAGCAGCCGATCTCGTCCCCCGGCGTGTGGAACCGCACGGACCACCGTCCGCTCGAGGGCTTCGTCTACGCGATCACGCCGTTCAACTTCACCGCCATCGCCGGCAACCTGCCGACCGCGCCCGCGCTGATGGGCAACGTCGTGCTGTGGAAGCCGTCGCCGACCCAGTCGTTCGCCGCGCACCTCACCATGCGGCTGCTGGAGGAGGCGGGCATGCCGCCCGGCGTCATCAACCTGCTGCCCGGTGACGGCCTCGCGGTGTCCGAGGTGGCGCTGAGCTCCCCCGACCTCGCGGGCATCCACTTCACCGGCTCCACCGCGACGTTCCAGAAGCTGTGGGCGCAGGTCGGCTCGAACATCGCGAACTACCGCTCGTACCCGCGCATCGTCGGCGAGACCGGCGGCAAGGACTTCATCCTGGCCCACCCGTCGGCCGACCCGGACGTGCTGCGCGTGGCCATGATCCGCGGTGCGTTCGAGTACCAGGGCCAGAAGTGCTCCGCCGCGTCGCGCGCCTACGTGCCGCGCTCGGTGTGGAACAAGATCTCCGACCAGTTCCTGGCCGAGGTCGAGGCGCTGACCTACGGCGACGTCACGGACTTCTCGAACTTCGGTGGCGCGGTGATCGACCGCCGCTCGTTCGACAAGCTGTCGGGCGTGCTGCAGGCCGCCCGCGCCGACTCGTCGCTGGAGGTCGCCGCCGGTGGCACCGCGGACGACTCGGACGGCTTCTTCGTCCGCCCCACCGTGCTGCTCGGCTCCGACCCCGCGAACTCCGTGTTCACCACCGAGTTCTTCGGCCCGGTGCTCGCGGTCCACGTCTTCGAGGACGCCGACTACCTCACCGTGCTCAAGCAGATGGAGAGCGCGGCGCCCTACGGTCTGACCGGCTCGATCATCGCCCGTGACCGCGCCGCCGTGGCGCACGCGCAGGAGGAGCTGCGGTTCGCCGCCGGCAACTTCTACGTCAACGACAAGCCCACCGGTGCCGTCGTGGGCCAGCAACCGTTCGGCGGCGGCCGCGCGTCCGGCACGAACGACAAGGCGGGGTCGGTGCACAACCTGCTCCGCTGGGTCAGCCCGCGCTCCATCAAGGAGACGTTCGCGGCCCCGACCACCCACCTCCACCCGCACCAGGGCTAGGCGCGGCCCGGCCCGTCGGCGGGCGTATTCACGCGGCGACGTTCCGGGCCCCACCACTGTCCGGCCCACCCGTGACTGGTTCCCGCCGCCACCCGTGGCGGAAACCAGTCACAACCACACCCCGAGGACGTGAACCATGTTGCGCTCCAGCCTCCTCCTGGCGTCCCGCAGCGCGGGTGCCCGCAAGCTCGTCGAGTCGACGCCGCTGACCCGGCCCGTCGTCGAGCGGTTCGTCGCCGGTGACGACGTCACCGCGGCCATCCGCGCGACCGCCGAGGTCCTCGGCGACGGCCGGTTGGTGACCCTGGACCACCTCGGTGAGGACACCGTCGAGGAGTCGCAGGCCAACGACACCGTCGAGGCGTACCTGACGCTGTTGTCGCGGCTGGAGTCGCACGGGCTCACCGAGGGCGCCGAGGTGTCGGTCAAGCTGTCCGCGGTCGGCCAGTCGCTGCCGGTGGACGGCGAGAAGATCGCGCTGGAGAACGCCCGGCGCATCTGCGCGGCGGCCGGTGTCGTCGGCACGACCGTGACGCTGGACATGGAGGACCACACCACCACGGACTCCACGCTGAGCATCCTGCGCGAGCTGCGGGTGGACTTCCCGTGGGTGGGCGCGGTGCTGCAGGCGTACCTGAAGCGCACCGAGCAGGACTGCCGCGAGCTCGCGCACGCCGGTTCGCGCGTGCGGCTGTGCAAGGGCGCCTACCAGGAGCCCGCTTCCGTTGCGTACCAGGACAAGCACGACGTCGACCTGTCGTACGTGCGCTGCCTGAAGATCCTCATGGAGGGTCAGGGCTACCCGATGGTGGCCTCGCACGACCCGCGTCTCATCGCGATCGCCGCCGACCTGGCGTCGGGACGCTCGAAGGACACCTACGAGTTCCAGATGCTGTACGGCATCCGGCCCGAGGAGCAGCGCCGCATCGCGGCCGAGGGCAACCGCATGCGCGTCTACGTCCCGTACGGCGACGAGTGGTACGGCTACTTCATGCGCCGCCTCGCGGAGCGTCCGGCCAACGTGGCGTTCTTCGTGCGGTCGCTGCTCACGACCAGCTGAGCGCGATCTCCGCTTCCTCCACCGTTTCCAGGGCGAACTCCAGCTTGACCGGATCTCCCACCGCGCGTGCGATCCGCACCGCGCGGTGGGCGAGCTGGAGCGCCTTCGCCGGTTCGTGCCTGGTCTCCACGCACAGCCGGCCGTAGATCGTCAACGCGTCGGCGTAGCCCGGTTGCTGGTCCAGGTCCAAGCCCGTCATGTGCCACAACACCAACGCCGTGTGCGCGGTGTTCCTGGCGTCGTCCTTGCGTTCCGCGCCGCGCAGCCGGCACGCGTGCTGCTGGATGGCCGCGAGGTAGGCGTTGGGCGGCGACTTCGGCAGCTGCGCGCGCCGCACGTCGACCGTGAACTCGGACAGCCGCAGCGCGCGGACGTGGTGGTCAGACTCGGACAGCGCGCGGGCGGCGGACTGCAGGACCGGCGCCAGCTTCGCGCCGAAGAACTCGACGAGCTGCGACGGCAGCCGGTGGCAGAGTTCGAGGCACTCGTCGGTGGTGCGCAGCGCCTGGTCGTCCCGGTCGTGCAGGAGCTGCTGCTCGACGAGGGTCGCGAGGGCGATCAGCAGGTCGGCCTGGTTCCAGACGAGGTCCTCGGCCACCAGCTCCCGGTAGACCTCGACGGCCTCCTCGGCCGCGCCCAGGTCGTCGGCGATCTGCGCGAGGACGAGCAGCGCGGTGCCGAGGCCCTTGCGGTTGCCCGTTTCACGCCACGCCATCACGGCCTCGCGCGCGGTGAGCTCGGCCTCCAGGTGCTCGTCCAGCTGCCGCAACGCCTGGCTGTGCCGCATCAACGCCTCGGCCAGCTCCGTGCGGAACGTCTCGGGGTTCACGACGGCGAGCCGGCGGAAGAGGTCGATGGCCTCCTTCACCGTCTCGTTCGCGGCACCGGCCCTGCGCAGGTCGATGAGCATCGTGCCCGCCACGACGAGGTTGCGGGCGAGCTCCGGTTCGAAGCGCGGGTCCTCCTGGGCGAGCACCCGCCAGTTCGCGATGGAGAGCTGCATCGAGTCGGCGGCGTGCTGCTTCTCGCCCTCGGCGAGGTAGCGGCGGGCCATGGCGGCCGCGACCCGCGCGAAGTCGGCGCGGAACAGCGCGGGGTGGTTCTTCGCGAGCTCCTGGTAGAGCAGGGTGGCACGGCTGATGGCGGCCATCGCGGCCTCGTCCCGGCCGAGCGCCTGGTAGCGGTAGCTGATCTGCTCCAGGGCGGAGGCGAGCTGCGGGATGGTCTCCGGGTCGTCGAGCGCGATCTCGTGCCAGAGCGCGATCGCCTCCTCGGAGACGGCCACGGCCTCCTCGCGCCGCTGGGCGTTGATGAGCCGCAGGCCCCAGTCTCCCAGGGCGTCGGCGAGCAGCGGCCGGTTGTCCCGGTCCTGCCGCACGAGCTCGCGGTAGCACTCGACCTCCTGCCGGGAGGCCTCGACGGACTCCTGGCGCAGGCCGCACAGCATCGTGCGGGCGCTGAGCATGCCGTACATCTCGGCGCGGTCGAGGACGTCCTCGGCGCGGTCGACCAGGCGCCGGGTGAGCATGGACGGGATGGCGTCGACGGCGAAGCGCTCGTCGCGGAAGATCTGGCGGGCGATGTGCTCCGCCGTGGCGAAGGACCCGATCTCGGCGGCGATGCGGAGGCTGTCGCGGGCCATGCCCGGCACGATCCCGGGGCTGGTGGCGACGAGCTCGTCGAGCCTTCCGGTCAGGTGGGGCCACCGGTGGGCGGCGCGGGCGAGCAGGTCCGGGTCGGGGTCCTCCGGCGTGGCGACCGCGAGGTAGTCCTCGGCGATCCGGCCCGTCGCGGGGCCGTAGTCGTGGTCCAGGAGCCGGCGGACGAGCTGGGTGCGGTTCACGTCGCACGGGTCGCCGTGGACCGCGGTCAGCGCGGCCATGTGCAGGTCGAGGACGGTCTCGCGGGCGATGTTGGGCGGCGGCTCCTCGGGCGCGGTGACGTTCAGCTGCTTCGCGAAGTGCTGGCAGGCGAGGGTGAACGACTCGGTCCTGTCGTCCATCGTCGGGGGCAGCTCGAGGTCGGTGACCTCGTGGTCGAAGTCCGCGACGCGCTGGCGGGTGGAGGACCACCACCAGCCCGTGATCCGCGCCGCGAACAGCACCCGCGTGCGCTCCGGTCCGTGCCTCAGCGTGTCCTGGAGCCGCAGGAAGACCTCCTGCCACTCCAGGCGGTCGGCGTCGTCGACCACCAGCAGCCCGCCGTGCTCGGCGTCGTCCCAGTGCTCCTCCCGGAAGTGCTGGAGCAGCCTGGTCTTGCCCGCGCCCGCCGGGGCGTGCAGCAGCAGCGACGCACGGGGCGCCGGGCTGTCGCGCCAGAGCGCGAGGGCCTGCAGTTCGGGTTCTCTGCCGTGGAAGGGGACCACCTGGTGGGTGGGATCCAGCAGGGCGGCGACGCTCGGTGCTCGGTCCACCGGTTCATAGTCGGCCGGTGGTCGGGGAAGGGGTAGGAAGACCACACCATCGTGGTCTTTTGCCGTTTTCTCTCACTCCTTTGCTGTCTGGATTGGAGGAGCTCCACCGGTTCTCCAGGTTCAGCCTGGACTGAAATTGTCAGACCTCCTCGGCACAATCACGGGTGTGCTGGTCGCCCTCGTCCCGGAAGCGGACGGTGCGGGCCGGTGGCAGGAGCTGCACGACGACGGGACCCCGGCCGGTCCCGCGGTGGCGGCGCCGTCGCTGGCCTCCGCCGTCGCGTCGCTGGAGCGCGCCCACCGGCCGCGCTGGGTGTGGGCGGACACGTCCGAGGTCTACCCGCCGCTGCTCGCCGCCGGCGTGCGGGTCGACCGGTGCTGGGACCTCCTGCTGACCGAGTCGCTGCTCCTCGGCGTGGAGGGCAGGCACCGCGAACCGCGCGAGCTGCCGGCGGCTCTGGCGCGCGCCCTGGGGTTGCCGGCGCCGGCCGACCTCGGGCACCGCAAGAAGGACGTCGAGCTGACGTTGTTCGAGCCGGAACCGGTGCTGCTGCCGGGCGACACCGACGAGCTGGCGGCGCTGTCGCTGGTCTTCCGCGCGCAGCAACGGAATCCGGCGCTGGGCCTGCTGATCGCGGCGGAGTCGGCGTCGGCGCTGGTGGCCGCGGAGATGACGCACCACGGGCTGCCGTGGCGGGAGGACGTGCACCTGCAGATCCTGGAGGAGGTCCTCGGGCCGCGCCCTGCTCCGGGTGCGCGGCCGAAGTTGTTGCAGGACTTGGCGGAGGAGATCCAGGAGGCGTTCGGCGGACGGGAGATGAACCCGGACGCGCCGGCCGGCATCGTGCGGGCGTTCGCGCGGGTGGGCATCGAGGTCCCGTCCGCGCGGCGGTGGGTGCTGAAGAAGGTCGACCACCCGGCGGTCGCGCCGTTGCTGGACTACAAGGAGCGCGCACGGCTGTGGGTGGCGCACGGCTGGTCGTGGCTCGACACGTGGGTCTCGGATGGACGGTTCCGGCCGGACTACGTTGTGGGAGGGGTGGTTTCGGGGCGGTGGGCGTCGCGCGGCGGTGCGGCGTTGCAGATCCCGCGGTCGCTGCGCAGAGCCGTCGTCGCGGACGAGGGCTGGTGCCTGGTGGCGGCCGACGCGTCCCAGCTCGAACCGAGGATCCTCGCCGCGCTGTCCGGGGACGCGCGGCTGATCGAGGTCTGCGGCGACGACGACCTGTACGCGGCGCTGGCGGAGGACTCGTTCAAGGGCGAACGCCCGCGCGCGAAGATCGCGATGCTGTCGGCGATGTACGGCGGCACGGCGGGTGAGGCGGGCTCGCTGCTCGCCGTGCTGCGCAAGAGGTTCCCCGTCGCCGTCGGGTACGTGGAGGCGGCGGCGCAGGCCGGTGAGCAGGGGCGGATGGTGCGGACGCGGCTCGGGCGCACCTCCCCCACGCCGTCGGCGGCGTGGCAGGAGCTGACCGGGGGCGCGGACGACGCCGGGGACGTGTCGCGGTCGTCGCGGCAGGCGGCGCGGAACTGGGGCAGGTTCACGCGCAACTTCGTCGTGCAGGGAAGTGCGGCCGACTGGACGGCCGCGTTGCTGGGCGTGTTGCGCACCCGTTTGCCCGCGGACGCGCACCTCGTGTTCTTCCAGCACGACGAGGTGCTGGTGCACTGCCCCCGCGCGGACGCGGACGCCGTGATCGAGGCGATCGCCCAGGCGGGACGCGAGGCGACGCGGTTGCTGTTCGGCGAGACGTCGGTGCGGTTCCCGATGAACGCGGTGCCCGTGGAGTGCTACGCCGACGCGAAGTGACCCGGCCCGCGCACTTCGTCCGTCGGCGGAGCACCACACCCGCTCGCCGCGCGCACGGTCCAAACGAGACCCTCGCCGCCGCGCCCGTTTCGCGTCGTTGGTCCGAACGGGCGCTTGTTCTTGCACCGTGAGAGCGCTCTCATAAGTGGACTGCACCCGTGACAAGGAGGTCACTCGCGCATGAGGCAACGACGCCGCGTTCTCGCGGTCACGACAGCTCTTCTTGCCGCGGTACCCCTGGCGATCGCCGCCATGTCCGCCAACGCCTCGATCCCACCCCCTGCGACGGGATGGACGCAGGTGTGGGGTGACGACTTCAACGGTTCGAACGGATCGCTGCCGTCGAGCGCCAACTGGATCATCGACACCGGCCACGGCTACCCCGGCGGACCTGCCAACTGGGGCACCGGCGAGATCCAGAACTACACGAACAGCACGAACAACCTCAAGCTCGACGGCAACGGCAACCTGCGCATCACGGCGCTGAAGGACGGTTCCGGCAACTGGACGTCGGCGCGCATCGAGACCCAGCGCTCCAACTTCAAGCCACCGGCCGGCGGCAAGCTCGCCATCGAGGGCCGCATCCAGATGCCGAACGTCACGGGTGAGGCCGCCCTGGGCTACTGGCCGGCGTTCTGGACCCTCGGCGCGCCGTACCGCGGCAACTACTGGAACTGGCCGGGCATCGGCGAGTTCGACATCATGGAGAACGTCAACGGCATCAACTCCGTCTGGGGCGTCCTGCACTGCGACGTGGCACCAGGCGGCGCCTGCGGCGAGTTCACCGGCATCGGCAACTCGCGGGCGTGCCCCGGCTCGTCCTGCCAGTCCGCCTTCCACACGTACCGCTTCGAGTGGGACGACGCGGCCAAGACGTTCACGTGGTTCGTCGACGGCCAGTCGTTCCACCAGGTGACGCAGGCGCGAGTCGGCGCCGGCGTGTGGAACCAGATGACGTCGCACGCGGGGCACTTCATCCTGCTCAACCTCGCGATGGGCGGCGCGTTCCCGAACGCGCTGAACAACAACCAGCCGACCCCTGTCGCGGCCACCCAGTCCGGGCATTCGATGGTCGTGGACTACGTGGCCGTCTACTCGACTGGTGGCGGGACCACCACTCCCCCGACGACCACGACCACCACGTCGAACCCCGGCGGTGGGGGTTCCGCGTACAACGAGCTGCAGGCGGAGAACGCCTCGGAACGCTCCGGTGGCACCGTGGGGTCGGGTGACGGCGGTTCCGGCGTGACCCAGATCGCGAACGGCGGGTACCTGAAGTTCTCCGGCGTCAACTTCGGCTCGGGTCCGGCGCGGCAGTTCTACGCCCGCGTGGCCTCCGGTGCCGGAGGTGGCGTGAGCGGCCTGGTCGAGGTGCGGCTCGGATCGCGCACCGCGACCCCGGTGGGCTCGATCGCGGTCGGCAACACCGGTGGGTGGGACGCGTGGAGGACCATCCCCGCGAACATCTCCGACATCACCGGCACGCACGACGTCTACATCACCTTCACGAGCGGGCAGCCTTCGCCGTACGTGAGCGTGAACTGGGTGAAGTTCGGCACCTGACCCCGTGTGACCGCACGGGTCCGCTCGTCCGCTAGAATCTCGTCCGAAACGCCCGGACGATTAGCTCAGCGGGAGAGCACTACCTTGACACGGTAGGGGTCACTGGTTCAATCCCAGTATCGTCCATCTGGCGCCGCGTCCTCCGGGATGCGGCGCCATTTGCTTTGATGGACCCGTGTACGCCGAACGTCCTGCTCCGGCGGGTCTGGCTTGTCTCTGGACGCGCACGGTGTCGTCTCCGGCCGTGCAGCGCGTGGTGCCGGACGGCTGCACCGATCTGATGTGGACTCCCGCGACCGGCGCGTTGTTCGTGGCGGGTCCGGACACGCAGGCGCAGTTGGCTTCTGTCGCGCCCGGCACGTTGTACGGCGTGCGGTTGCCGCCCGGCGCGTTCCCGTCGGTGTTCGGGGTGCCCGCGCATGCCGTGCGTGACCAACGGGTGCCGTTGTCGGAACTCGTGCCGTCGGCGCGGCTGGAGTCGTTCTCGGAGATGGTGGCGTTCTGCGCGTCGCGGGTGGTCGTGGATCCCGCTCTGGTCGCCACCGCCTCGCTGCTGCGGACCGGTGACGTGGCGTCGGCGGCGTGGGAGATCGGGCTGAGCTCACGCCAGTTGCGGCGGCGGTGCCTGGACGCGTTCGGCTACCCGCCCAAGGTGCTGCAGCGCGTGCTGCGGTTCGACTCCGCTCTGCGCCTGGCGTGGGACGGTGTGCCGTTCGCCGCTGTCGCGGCCGAGGCCGGGTACGCGGACCAGGCACACCTGGCCCGCGAGGTCCGCGCGCTGGCCGGCGTGTCGCTGGGTCAGCTGATCCGGCCGTAGCGGCGCAGGGTCAGCAACGCGTCGACCGTGGCGATCGAGCGCCATTCGAAATGGGTGATCGGCGTGAAGGCGGGGAAGTGGAAGTTCCAGCCGCCGTCTTCCTGCTGGCCGCGCTCGAGTTCGTCGAGATCATTTTCGAGCTCTTCGTCGGTGAACCACGCGCGGGCGATGCTGGTGGGTTTCCGCGCGTACTGGTGCAGTTCCAGACCTTCGCCCTCCGCGTAGCCCTCGGTGCTCGGCTTGAGGTGCCTGAGCTTCTCGGCAGCCAGTTCCGCACGGGCCCTGTCGGGCACCTCGTCCAGGAACATCACCGCCCCTCGCAGCTCGTACGGGTGGGTCTGGTCGAGCTTCTCGATCTCCTGCCAGCAGTAGTCCGTGGCCCTGTCGAGCCAGGGGTGGTTCGCCTTCAACGCGTGCAGCGCGGCGGCGATCTGGGAGGTGAGGAGGAGCCCGCCCTGGTCGTCGGCGGTGATCCACGGCGCCATCGGATGCCCCTGGGACGTGGACAGGCCGAACGGCACACTCCCGTCGGGACAGGTGGCGTCAAGCCAGGTCAGGACCGATTCGGCGTGTTCGGGAGCGTCGACATCACCGAACAGCTGGAGGGCGCGCAGGGCGTGCAGCGGCTGGCTGGTGGGACCGCGGTGGTCGGGTTCGAGGGCGTACCCGTACCCGCCGTCGTCGTTGCGGAAGGCCAGCACGGCCCGCACCACGGCCTGGGCGCTGCCACCGTCGAAAGCGTGCTCGAACCAGCGTTGCTCCAGCGTGCGGGCGTTGTGCCAGAGGAAGTTCCTCGCGCGTTCGATCATGCCCCGAACCTAGGCCGGTCGCGGTGTGCGGTCTTGAACGAATCGGACATGTGACCTGATCAGCTGATTCGTTCGCCTACGAGGGGAACCTGAGCTGTGTAAAAATCCTCTTACAGGGGTGTGGAGTTCTGAGGGGAGCTGGCTGAGATGCTGATGTTCGACGCGGTGGTGCCGGCGGTGAAGGCAGCTGGTGCGGCGGCGGGCGCCGCTGCGGGCGCGGCCGCGGGGGCGGGCGGCGCTGGAACCGCGAAGTTCAGCGTCGATCCCGACCAGGCCCAGAAGATGATCACCGGCTTGGAAGCCGCCATCGCCAAGCTGACCGACCTCAGCAAGAAGGGCGACGAGCTGACGCAGTCCGGCGCCCCCGGCCCCGATCCCTACAGCGGCTGGGCCACCCTCCAGATGCGCAAGAGCGCCGGGCCAGAGGCCGGTGGCTACATGTGGGCCAACGACGCCGCGGTCAAGGCGCTCGAACAGACCATCGCGAACATCAAAAAGGCCCTGGCCGAGTACCAGGGCACTGACGAAGCCGCCGAGAACGCGGTGAAGGGCTGAGACGACCTTGAAGCGCATGACCGCTCTGCTGACCGCCGTCATCGCCGTCGGCGTCCTGGCCGGATGCTCTGGCAAGACCGGGGGGAACGCCACGACGACATCATCGACCGCCGGAGAGCAGACGAGCAGCGCGCCCACGAGCGAGGGCTCTGCTTCGGGCCTCAGCATCGCGAAGTTCGTGGACAAGCCCTGCGACGTGCTCACCACCGCACAGGTCGCGAAGCTCGGCGGCGTGAACGCGGCGAAGCCCGGCACCAGCACGCTCGGCGCCACCTGTGAGTGGGTGGGCAAGGTCCCCACGGAGAACTCCTCGTACACGGTCTACGTGACCGAGGACAAGGACGTGGAGGGCATGGTCGGCAACGTCAAGAGCCAGCCGATCTTCACCGACAAGAAGATCGGTGACGTGCGTGTGGTCGTCAACGACTCCACCGACGGAACCCTGCACTGCAGGGCGATCATCGAGGTCAGCAAGACGGACTCGGCCACCGTCGACGTGCGGGTCGCCGCCGCCGAACGGGCGAGCAAGCCCGCGTGCACCGAGGTCGAATCGGTCGCGACGATGGTCATCGACACACTGAAGGGGTAGCGGACATGCCTGGGGATGAGCCGAACATCGCTGGTTTCGCGATGCTGCCCTTCGCGGGTGGCGAGACCGTCTACAAGTGGTTCGACAAGGGCAAGGGCCCGAGCCAGAGCACCGCGCCGACGGCGC
>NZ_DATLEC010000250.1:0-95929 GCF_035525475.1 Lentzea sp.
CAACGGCAGCTTCTCCTGGGCCAAGCGCTTCTCGTCCTCGTCCAGCCGGTCGAGCACGAACCGCCGCAGTTCATCGGTGTCCATGACACAGGGGTATCCGCTGAGCCGCCGGGTACGCCTGGCGACAGCAGCTTCCGGGAAAGGAGCACCTCATGCGCAGTCGCGTCCGCGTCGCGGGCCACGCCGTCCACCCGATCCTCATCGTGTTCCCGCTGGGGCTCCTGACGACAGCGGTGGGCTTCGACGTGCTGCACCTGATCACGGACAGGGTCACGTTCGCCTTCACCGCCGGCCACCTCATCGCCGCCGGGTTGCTGCTCGGGGTCGTCACGGCCGCCATCGGCTGGCTCGACTGGTGGCTGATCGTTCCGCGCGGCACGCGGGCACATCGCGTCGGGTTGCTGCACGGTCTGCTGAACTCCGTGGTGCTGGTCCTGTTCGCGGTCAGCTGGTCGATGCGGCTGGCCGAGCAGAACTGGGTCCCGGCGTGGCCCGCCCTCGTGGCGGCCTGGCTGGGCCTGCTGGTGAGCGGCGCCGGTGGCTGGCTCGGCGGTGAGCTCGTCGAGCGGCTCGGCATCAGCGTGGAGGAGGACGCGCACCCCGACGCGCCCAGCTCTCTTCGTGGTGCGGCCGTGTCGTAGTGGTCGCCGGTCGTGTCACGCGGTCATCCGCGCGACACGACCGCACGCGCGGGATCAGCTGACCGCAGGCCCTGACGAGCTCGACCCGGACAACTCCTTGATGAACTCGTGGCACTGCTGGGCGCGAGCCGAGTCCTGCTCCATGACCTGGCGGAAGAAGTCCGCGATGTCCTGGCGTCCCGCGTTGTCGGCGTCACGGACGTACTGGCCGTAGTCGTGTCCCGCCTTGAGTGCGTGGTACTGCACGGAGATCAGGTCGTAGGTCACGTCGTCGAAGCCGGTCTCACCGGTTGCCATCCTTGCCTCCCTTGGTTGTTCGGCACAGAGGACATACCCGCGAGAACCTCCTCGAACCTGTGCACCCGGTTTTTCCCGGCGAGCACGGGCTATCCCGTGCACTCGAACTCCCAGGGAGGCCGAGAACATGAACACAGCAGGGAAAGCGCTCCTCGCCACCGGGGTGGCTACCGCGGTCGCGGTGACCAGGTGGCGAAAGCGAGCGCCGGCGTCACGGGACGGGGAAGCGGACCGCTGGCTGGCCGTCACCGTGTACCGCTCACCGGACGAGGTCCAGGAATCGCTCCCGGAGGACCTGGCGCGGTGGCGGGACCAGGTGGAGATCCGCATCCGCCCGGCAACGGGCGACAAGGGAACCGAGCTGATGGCGAAGCCCGTCGGGCAGGTGTCGCGCCACGACCTCAGGCTCGCGTTGCGCAAGGCGAAGTCGGTGCTGGAGGCCGGTGAGGTGGTGCGGCCGGACACTGCGCCGACGCATCCCGGACCGCTGGGCAAGGCGCTGGGACTCGTGACGAACCGGGCAGGGGGAAGTGGTCGGCTGTGAAGGCGTTGTGCTGGGAAGGGATCAACGACGTCCGCGTGCAGGACGTGCCTGATCCCCAGTTGCTGAACGACCAGGACATGATCCTGAAGGTCCGGCTGAGCACCGTGTGCGGTTCCGACCTGCACCTGCTCACGGGCCACATCCCGTTCATGAAGGCGGGTGACGTGATCGGGCACGAGTTCATGGGCGAGGTGGTCGAAGTCGGCCCCGGTGTCACGAAGCACAAGCCCGGCGACCGCGTGGTCGTGTGCTCGTTCATCGCCTGCGGCCGCTGCTGGTACTGCCGCAACGAGCTGTACTCGTTGTGCGATAACACGAACACCAATCCGGGCATCACCCAGAAGCTGTGGGGCGCCGATCCCGGCGGCATCTTCGGCTACTCGCACGCGATGGGCGGTTTCCGCGGCAGCCATGCGGAGTACGTGCGTGTGCCGTTCGCCGACCACACCGCCATCCCGATCCCCGAAGCGGTCGACGACATGAGCGCGCTCTTCGCGTCCGACTCGGTGCCGACGGGCTGGATGGGCGCGGATCTCGGTGGCGTGAAACCCGGTGACGTGGTGGCCGTGTGGGGTAGCGGCGCGGTGGGGCAGATGGCCGCCAGGGCCGCTCAGCTCCTCGGTGCCGAACGCGTTATGGTGATCGACCGCTTCGACTACCGGCTGCGGCAGGCGGAACGGGCGTTCGGCGTGGAGACGATCAACTACGCGAAGACGTCCGTCGGGGACACCCTGCTGGAGGCCACCGGAGGGCGCGGGCCGGACGTCTGCGTCGAGGCGGTCGGCTGCGAGGCGCACTCCACCGGCCCGCAGTACGCGTACGACCAGGTGAAGAGCAAGCTGAAGCTGGAGATGGACCGGCCCATCGCGGTGCGCGAGGCGATCTACAACTGCCGCAAGGGCGGATCGGTCTTCGTGCTCGGCGTGTTCACCGGCCTGGTGGACAAGTTCCCGTTGGGCGCCCTGATGAACAAGGGTCTGACCGTGCGCGGCGCTCAGCAGCACGGGCAGCGCTACATCCCGATGCTGCTGGACCGCATCGCGTCCGGCGAGCTCGTCACGAACCACCTCGCCACGCACGTCATGCCGTTGAGCGAAGGTGCGCGAGGGTACGAGATGTTCAAGAAGAAGGAAGACGACTGCGTACGCGCGGTCTTCAAGCTGTGACGGGCTGACGGCCGGTGCCGGTCTCCTGGCACCGGCCGTCAGCGGCTACGCGGGGACCGTCCACCTCTGGTTGGCGCCACCCGTGCAGGTCCAGATCTGGAGTCTCGCGCCGTCAGCGGTGTTGTTGCCGATGACGTCCAGACACTTGTTGCTGCCCACGTTCACCACCGTGCCGTTCGACGCGGTCCAGCGCTGGTTCGTGCCGCCGAAGCAGTCCCACAGCTGGACCGCCGTCCCGTCCGCCGTGCCGTTGCCGGTCACGTCGAGGCACTTGCCCAGGCCGCGCACCGTGCCGTCGGAGGCCAGCGTCCACGTCTGGTTCGGGCCGCCGAAGCAGGTCCACATCTGCGGCAGGGTGCCGTTCGCGGTCGAGCCGTCGGTGACGTCGAGGCACTTGCCGCCCAGGCCCGTGATGGCGCCGGTGCGGCCGCTCGGCTGACCGGGATCGAGCGTGCCGGGCCAGGTGAACGTCGCCATCGCTCCCGCCGGCAGGTTGTAGCCGAACGTCTGGCCGTTGTAGGAGACGCGGAAGTCCTGCTGGCCGCCGGAGTTCAGGGCGACGAGCACGATCCGGCCGTCCGGGTTGCGGAAGGCGACGTTCTGGATGCCGCCCTCGCCGTAGCCGGTCGAGTCGATGCGGACAGCGCCGGGCTGCACGAACTTCGACAGGTGACCGAGGACGTAGTACTCCGCGTTGTACGTGACGTCGTTGCCGTTGGTGCGGACGACGCCCGTGCAGTTGGTGCAGCTGCCGATCACCGGGCCGTTGTTGTTGTCCAGGGCCATGTTCCAGATCGCCACTGACCGCGCGTGGTTGCGGGTCGCGCCGATCGCGAGGTTGATGCCCTGCCAGCGCAACGTGTCGCGGAACGTCGACGCGTCGTCAGCAGACCTCGTGCCGGAGCACTCGGTGAAGAAGATGTCCTTGCCGGGCTGGTTGTTCTTCACGACGGACTGGCCGCTCGGGTTGCCGCCGTAGCAGTGCCACGCCGAGCCGATCACGTTGCCGCCCGCGCCGTTGTTGACGGTCTGCGGGTAGCTCGTGTCGTCCCAGTTGTGGTCGTAGCCGAGGATCCGCGCCTGCTCGCCGACCGCGCGCAGCTTCGGCACCAGGGTGTTGATGACGTTGACCTGCTGCTGCGCCGACATCCTCATGCCGGGGTAGCCCGGCGGTTCGAAGTTCGGCTCGTTCTGCACGCTCATGTAGTCGATCGGGATGCCGGCGGCCTTGTAAGCCTGCGCGAACTTGACCAGGTAGTCGGCGTAGACGCCGATCCGGCTGTCGTTGAGCGAACCCTGGATGAGGTTGTTGTTGTTCTTCATCCACGCCGGGGCGCTCCACGGCGTCGCCATCACCGAGAGCTGCGGGTTGAGCTGCTTGGCCTGCTGCAGCAACGGCAGGATGTAGGCGTTGTCGTGGGAGGTGGAGAACCGCGACAGCGACGGGTCGGCCGCGCCGTCGTCGTAGGTGTAGAAGCTGCGGGAGAAGTCGGATGCGCCGATCGGCTGGCGGAGGAAGCTCATGCCGATGCCGGTGCTCTTGTTGAACAGGTTGTTCATGATCTCGTTGCGGCGCGGCGAGTTGAAGATGTTCCACGCGGCCGCGTCCGTGAACGACGCGCCGAAGCCGACCATGGACTGGTAGGCCGAGTTGGGGTTGACCGTGATCGTGGAACCGCTGCCGCCGGAGCCGAACGTCACGTCGCCCTGCTGCCGCAGCAGGTTCGACCGGTCGGCCGTGGTCAGCCACACGCTCGCGTTCGTGGCCGCGGTCGCGGCGGGAGACACGAGCGTGCTTCCCACCGTCACGACCGCCGCGGCGATCGCGATGCCGCGCCACCGTTTCGTCGTCATTGACATAAGCGCTCCTTGCAGGGGTTTGGGCGCCCGTTGGGTTTTCAGTTGTAGAGACGGAAATCGGCGATGCTCCACCAGCTGCTCGCGGCACCGGTGGACGTGATGCGGACGTACCGAGCGCTGGTGCGGCGGACGTCGATGCTGGTCAGCTGACCGATACCCGTTCCCCGTGCGACAGCGCGCCACGACCGGCCGTCGTCGCTGACCGAGAGCTCCCAGGCACGGGCGTAGTCGCCGAGGTTGCCGCCGGAGTCGACCGCCACGCGCCGGAAGTCCCTGCGGCGCCCCAGGTCCACCTGGAGGTGCTGGCCGGGAGCCTGCGCGGCGCCGCTGGACCAGCGCGTCGACGCGTCGTCGTCGATGGCCGCCGCGCCGTCCGGGGTCGCGGTAGCACCGGTCAGCGGCACGAGGTCGAGCTTGCTGCGGTGCTGCGAGGTCCAGGTGAACGTCGCCAGCGCGCCGCCGGGCAGGGTGTACTCGAACGTGCGGTCGCCGGTGTTGACCGCGAACGCGCGCGGCTCGTCGTTCTGGTTGTGCACCACCAGCGCCGTGGAGCCGTCCGGGTTGCGGAACGCGGTGTCCATGATCTGGCCGTTCCAGCCGGTGGTGCCGAACGACGTGCTGGCGATGCGCCGCGCGCCCGGCTTCACGAACTTCGACAGGTGGCCGATCGTGTAGTACTCGGCGTCGGTCACCACGGACCCGTCCGGCTGCACGGTGACCAGCCCGGTGCAGGTGGCGCAGCCGCCGTTGTGCGGGCCGCCGGCGCTGTCGAGCGCGATGTTCCAGTTGACCGCGCTGCGCGCCCAGTTGCGGGTGGTGCCGAGGACGACGTTGCGGGCGTGCCAGCGCAGCGTGTCGCTGAAGACCTTGGCAGGCGGGTCGGTGGCGCCCTTGGAGCCCGAGCACTCGGTGAACCAGATGCCCTTGTCCGGGAAGGCGTCGCGCAACGCGGTCTGCGCGCTCGGGTCGCCGTAGTAGCAGTGGTAGGCGGTGCCGGCGAGCCACTTCGCGGCTTTGCTGTTCAGGACCTGGTACGGGTAGTCGGCCTCGGCGGTGCCGTCGTTCGGGTGCGTGGCCCAGTTGTGGTCGTAGCCCAGGATCCTGGTGCGCGGGCTGGCTGCCATGAGCTTCGGACCGAGCGCCTCGACGACCCGGATCTGCTGCGCGACGGGCATGTCCGTGCCGGGGTAGGCGTCGGGCTTGCGGTTCTGCGGCTCGTTCTGCACGGACAGGAAGTCGACCGGCACACCCGCCCTCGCGTACTCCTGGACGAACTTCACCAGGTAGCGCGCGTACGCGTCGTAGATCGCCGGGTCGTCCTTGAGCTGACCGCCGACGAGCGAGTCGTTCGTCTTCATCCACGCCGGCGGGCTCCACGGCGTGGCCATGACCTTCAGCCGCGGGTTGAGGCGCTTCGCCTCGCGCAGCAACGGGAGGATCTTCGCCTCGTCGTGGCGGACGCTGAAGTGCCGCAGCGGGAAGTCGGTCTGCCCGGCCGGGACGTCGTCGTAGGTGTAGTGCTCCGCCGCCGCGGTGAAGTCGGACGACCCGACGGGCTGGCGCAGGAAGCTCACGCCGATGCCGCGCACGGGGTCGAACAGCTTGCGCATGGTGTCCGCGCGGACGGCGGGGGACAGGCCCGCGAGCAGTTCCGCGGACGAGTCGGTGATCGACGCGCCGAACCCGTCGACCTCCTGGTAGCGGCGGTCGGGGTCGACCACGATCGTCGGCTGTGCCGAGGGCGTCGTGCCGAACGTGACGCGGGGGCGTTCGTGCATCAGCTCCGCGCGGTCCGGCGTGGTCACCCACACCCGGACCTGTGGTGCGCCGGAGGCTTCGGCCGCAGGCACGGCGGTGAGGCCGAGCACCAGGGCCACGATCGCGGTTCGTCGCATGTAACACCCGTTCATCACTGTGAAACGTCAGCTTCCAGGATGAAACACCGGGTCGCGTCACGGGTCAATGGTCTGGATGATTTCCGGTACATTGACCAGGTGGAACGCAAGATCGAACACGTGAAACAGCGCGCGAGTCTTCGTGACATCGCGGCGGAGACGGGCGTGTCGATCGCGACCGTGTCCCGCGTGCTGAACGATCACGTCAACGTGGCGCCGCGGACCCGTGACCTGGTGCTCCAGGCCGTCGAGCGGCGTCGGCAGGAGACTCCCGCGAGACTCAGGACCGTCTACGTGCGGTGCCCTTACGTGCTCACGGACTACTTCGGCCTGATCGTCTCCTCGATCGCCGAGACGGTGAAACTGCACGGCCTGCGCCTGCTGCTCGACGCGGGGGAGTCCGGCCAGCACAGCGACGCGCTCAAGGCCCTGCCGCGGGAGGCCGACGTCGACGCCGCGATCCTCATCCTGCCGCCGGAGGAAGGCGACGAGCTGGTCGAGCTGTCCCGGTCTGGTCTCCCGTTCGTCGTGGTCGACCCGCGCGTCCTCCCGTTGCCCGACATCGCCTCGGTCTCGGCCGCGCACTCCTCGGGGGCCCGCGCCGTCGCGGACCACCTCATCGCGCTCGGCCACCGCGACATCGCCGTGATCGCCGGGCCGGAGGAGTGGCTCGCGGGCGACGCGCGCCTGTCCGGCCACCGCGCGGCCCTGGCCGAGGCGGGGGTGCTGCTGACGCCGGACCGACTGCGGCACGTCGAACCCACCGTCGCGCACGGCGCGCGTGCCGCCGCCGAGCTGCTCGACCTGGAGCCGCGTCCGACCGCGATCGTCTGCTTCAACGACAAGGTCGCGGTCGGCACGTTGCAGGCCGCGCGCGACCGCGGCCTGCGGGTGCCGGACGACCTGTCGGTGGCGGGCTTCGACGACATCGACCTCGCCGAGGCGACCACCCCGCGCCTGACGACCGTGCGGCAACCGTTGCAGGAGATGGGCAGGATCGCCGTCACCCAGCTGATGCGGGTGCTGGACGGGCACCGGCCGGAGGCGTTGCACATCGAGCTGGCGACGACGCTGGTCGTCCGGGACTCGACAGCCGCGCTGTAGAAGCGCCCGGCCTGCGGCCCACCGGTTTCGGCGGCGGGCCGCTCGGGCGAGCCGGACGGGGCGGGGCGGTTATCCGGTCGGCGGGAGGACGTTCTCCTTGTACGCGCCCGTCATGTTCCCGGCCGGGGAGAAGTTCACGGCGATGTAGGTGTCGTGCCAGGTGTTGTCCGCGGTGCCGCACACGCGACCCGCGCCGATCTTCGTGCTGCCGTTCCAGACGAGCTGGGTGAAGTGCCCGATCGCCTCTTTCGGGTCCTTGGAGGCGAAGGTCTCGTAGTCGTAGAACTTGATCTCGGAGTACCAGGCGTCGCTCGCCGCCGTGGCCGGCCCCTGGACCGGCCGGGAGGAACTGGACGTGTAGAGGTTCTCCCCGTACCCCTCGGTCCCGTCGTGGACGAGGGCTCCCTTCTCCGCGATGTGCTCGGCGCGGGACTTGGCGTAGTCGACGAGCGTCTGGTCGAGCTGCACGGGCGGAGCTCCGTGCTTCGCCCGGTGTTGGTTGATGCTGTCCACCATGCTGGTCAGGAAATCTTGGCTGGTCTGGTCGGAGAAGCCGGCTTTCATGTCATCTACCTTTTTCCGAGGGGTTTCAGTGGCGCTTGGTGATGTCGGCTTGGAATCGCGGGTCGATTTCGTAGTGGGTGTCGAACTGGCTGCTGAAACCGGTCACGCTGACGGTGTGGCCGGTCGTGAGCCCGGTGAGGTCGATGCCGGTCTGGGTGTTGACGAAGATGGTGAGCTCGCCCGAGCCGTCGTCGACGAAGAACTTGAACCCGTACGGCAGATCCGGCACCGGCGCTCGGGTGACCGTGGCGACCACGCGCACCAGTCGTCCCTCGGTGCGCTCGCCGACGGCGCCGGTGGCGAGCAGCCGCGGTCGGACAGCCGGGCCCTTGCCGCGCACGACGACGTCGGCCGGGTCACCGGGAACGAGGACGAGCAACCCGGAGCTGTCGCGCAGCGTGCCGGTCACCCGTACCTGGGTACGGACGGAGATGCCCAGATCAACCGCGATGCTGACGTAGATGCCGGCGCCCCGGTCCTCCAGTCCGAAACCCTTGTCGAAGAAGCTGGACTCGAACGCGCCGGGCGGCGTCGTCACCGTGCCGCCGACCGTGACGACCGTGCCCGGCGGCAGGGTCCGCGCTTCCGCGATGGACGACACGTGGTGGTGCGCCTCCACCGCCTGGGCGGGTGGTGGGAAGCCGATGGATGCCAGGACCAGGAGCAGAACCGGCAGGCAACGCCGCGATGAAGACACGTGTATTCCCCGTTCACGCGTTCGCCGGAATACCTGTCGAACCGCTGAGAAGGCGTCCATGTTCGTGACGTCGCCGGAGAACACCCATTCGTTTCCGAATCGCGCGAAACTGCCGGAGGTGTGAGCCGTTCAGACCACGGAGTACCGCCGAAGTAAACGGCGTCCACTCATCGGAGTATTGCTGCGTCGCTTCGATCAGGCGTAGCGTCGGTCCCGCCGTGCACAATCATCGAATTCACTTGGCATGATCTCGTCAGCCATTCGGGATATCCATGACAGGGGTGAACCGCCTGTTCCGGCACAGGTCTAGTGCGGCACGGCCCAGGTGCGGACCTTCGGGTCGACGAGGACGGTGAGCCGGTCGCCGGGCTGCCGCCGGGAGCACTCCGCCCGGCGGCACCGGTGCGTCGCCTGGAAACCGCCGTCCGGCAACGGGACCCAGAGCGCGAGCTCGTAGTGGACGTCCTCGCCGTCGTCGTCCTCGGTCCTGCCCACGACCTCGCCGAGCACCTGCTTCCCCACCGCCAGCAACGCGGTGGTCTGCTTCGCCGACTCGCCCGCCGTGAACCAGATCGCCAGCATGATGAAGACGACGACCAGCAGGCCGAGGTCCCACAGCAGGATCGCCCACCACGGCTGGCCGGAGAGGGCGAGCACGACCATGGCCGCGACCACGGCGGCGGCCGAGAGCCCGGCGATCACGCGCTGCGCCACCGCCGAACGGGGGCTCGTCAGGGAGACTTCGGCGGGGTTCGGGGCCACCGGCCGATCGTAGGGCGGTGGCCCCGAACCTGGTCGCGTTATGGGCGAAGCGTGATCGACCGCCCCTTCCTCAGCGTGATCCGCTTCTTCCAGCGGCCGAACCGGACCTCGGTCTCCGTGCCGCCGACGCTGCGCACGACGGCGCTCGTGACCTTCCCGTCGCGCCACGCCAGGTCGACGGTGAACCCGCCGCGGGCACCTATCCCGGTGACCGACCCGGTCTTCCACGCCGACGGCAGCGCGGGCAGCAGTTCGATCACGCCCGGCCGGGAGTACAGCAGCATCTCCAGCATCGCGGCGGGGGCGCCGAGGTTCGCGTCGATCTGGAAGGTCGACCGGTCGCCGAAGCTGTACATGTCGAAGAAGTTCGGCGCCGTGCCATTGGAATGGTCGATGGACGGGCGGATGACCTTCCGCACCAGTTCGTAGGCCCGGTCCGCGTCCTTCAGCCTGGCCCAGCACGCCGCCCGCCACGCCAGGCCCCAGCCGAAGCTCTCCATGCCGCGGGTGATCAGGTGCTGCTCCACGCCGTCGAGGACCGCGGCGGGGGAGTCGTCGCGGTTGACGCGGTCGCCGGGGAAGAAGCCGACCAGCGGGGAGAGGTGGCGGTGCGTGGGCTCGCCCAGGTCGTCGGGCGACATCCACTCCTGCAGCATGCCGGTCCTCGGGCTGACGACCGGCAGGTAGAGCTTGTCGCGCAAGGCTGACATCTTGCGGCCGTACGCCTGGTCGCGGCGCAGGACGTCGGTCGCCACGCGGTACTCGCCGAAGAGGTTGTGCACCAGTTCCTGGGTGTAGGTGTTGCCGCGCGTGTCCTGCGGTCCGTGTTCCGGCGACCAGTCGTGGTCGTCCACGAGGCCCTGCGGGGTCTCGACGAGGCGTGCTTCCCAGAACTCGCAGGCGCCCTTGAGCAACGGGTAGATCCTGGCCAGGTAGTCGCGGTCCAGGGTGTACTCGTAATGCTCGAACAGCGACATGCACAGCCACGCGTTGCCGCCGGGGTGCCACCACCAGCCGCTGCCGCCGTGGATGTTGGTGGAGAAGGCGACGGCCCAGCCCGCCACGCGGTTGCCGGTGTTGCGGAACCTGTTGCGCGGGTCCTGGTACACCGCCTGCGTGGTGCTCGTCCACGACGGGAGCTGCGCCACGCAGTAGTTCGCGAGTGCCTCGAAGGTGTCCGGCAGGGCGGCCCGGTCCGCCAGCCAGTAGTTCATCTGGATGTTGATGTCGGTGTGGTAGTCGCTGTACCAGTCGGGGTTGTTGTCCGACAGCCACAGGCCCTGCAGGTTGAGCGGCAGGTTGTCGCGCGAGCCGGTGATCGCGAGGTAGCGGCCGAACTGGAGATAGCTCGCCTCCAGTTCCGGGTCGGGCGCGGAGTTCGACGCCCTCGCCTGCAGGCGGGTCCACGTGTCCATTCCGCGCTGGGCGTCGGTGGAGCGGCCCAGGTCGACCTTCTGGCGGTCGTACTTCTCGCGGTAGTCCGCGACATGGGTGCGCAGCAGGGCGTCGCCCCCGGCGCGGACCGTGGCCTTCCGCAAGGCGATCTGGGCCGGTTCGACCAGTGGGTCCAGGTAGCCGGTAGAGGCGTCCGGGACGTAGTTCGTGCCGCCGGAGAACACGATCACGAGGTCCGAGCAGCCGGTGAACGACAGCGTGGAGCCGTTCACCTCGACCGTCCCATCAGGACTGAACGCCGTGACGACACCGCTGTAGGCCAGCTTGTTCGCGAACGAGCCGGTGAACAGCGCGGCGGTGTGCGGTGCGTCGCCGACGGTCGGCTCGCCGTGCGCGCCGGCCAGGGAGAGGGTGCCGGACTGGTCAGGGCCGACCAGGCGGGCGATCACCACGTCGTCCGGGTGGCTCGAGTAGAACTCGCGGCGGTACTGCCTGCCGTCGTGGGTGTAGGTGGTGGTGACGATGCCGTTGCTCAGGTCGAGCGCGCGGCGGTAACCGGTGGCGCCGGCGTGGGCCGGAACCTCGACGTGGAGCTTGGCCAGCAGCGAGAACGTGCCGAAGTGCGTCGGGTCGTACGGCAGCTGGCCGTCGCCGTCCAGCGCGTCGTTGAGCTCGCCGGTCCACAGCGTGACGTCGGTCAGGTAGAGGAAGTCCTTCTCGACGCCTCCTCCGACGAGCGCGCCGAGGCGGCCGTTGCCGAGGGGCAGGCCCTGCTCGATGATCTTCGCCTCGTCGGCGGGAGCCGGGTACCAGAGCGTGGTCGGGCTGGTGTTCAAGGGATTTCCGGAGGGTCGGCCGGGCTCGGCGTGGGCGGCGAAGGCGGGCAGGACGAGGGCGCCCAGCCCCAGCGCCCCGGACGTCTTCAGGAAGGCGCGACGAGTCGTCATCGTGGTGCTCCTAGGAAGGTGGCGGGTCAGGAACCGGACAGGGTCGACACGTGCACGGCGTTGTCCGGGCCGCGCACCGCGACCCAGGCCGTCCCGCCGGTGCCCGCGGCCGCGCCGACCGCTCCGGTGAGGGCGTTGCTCGCGAACTGGTCGCGCTGGGACCACCACGTGCCCGCGCCGTCGACCAGGTCCTGCTGCCACAGCGTGTAGTCGCTGCCGCGCACGAAGACGTTCACGCGGTCGCCGTTGGCCGATGCCGTCGGGCTGCCGCTGATCACGCCGCCGAGCGAACTCCAGCCTCCCCACCGGCCGTTCGAGTAAGTCCGGTGGTACGCCACGTTGCCGGGGCCGCGGACGAAGAGGTCGATCCGGCCGTCCTGGCTCGCGAACGCGGAGGGCTGGCCGCCCCGAGGGCCGCCGAGGGTGACCCAGCCCCGCCACTCGCCGTCGACCATCGAACGCTGGTGCAGGCGGCCGGACCTGTCGCGGGCGAACACCGCCATGGTCCTGTCGTCCCAGCGGATCAGGGCCGGACTGGCCGAGGTCTCGCCACCGAGGTCGGTGCCGGGAACGGCGGTCTCGCCGCGCAGCTTGAGGAACGCGGTGCCGTGCGCGGGAACCGTGACGGTGTACGAGCCGGTCGCCGTGCCGCGGTCGGCGCGGGCGCAGGTCGCGGATGCTCACCGTGCCCTGGAGACCGGTGTCGGGGTGCGCGCGAGGCCGGAGTCGTAGTAGGTGGGCGCGCCTTGGTCGACGCCCGCGTGTTCTGCCGGCGTTGCGGAGGGGGCCAGCAGGGTGAGGGCGATGGCGGCCGCGGTCAGCAGGGCTCTCGGCATACCCGTACCTCTCGTCGTCGATCCCTGCGCCCGGAAGTACCGTAGCAGTGATCGGACCTATGTGGCCACGGTTGCATGGCCTACGACGAGCGTCCGGTCTTTTAGAAAGTAGTCATCCGAGGTGTTCGGTCAGTGGGGCACGCACTGTGCAGCTCAGGGCACCACCAGCACCGGCCAGTGCCCGGAGCGGATGAGCCGTGTCGCCACCGACCCCGCGAACCGGTGCCCCGCCTGCTGCGACGCGCCGACCACCACCATGTCGGCCTGGCACTGGTCGGCGGACTCGCGCAGCAGGGTGAACGGGTCTCCGAACGCCTTCACGAACGTCACCGGCACGTCGAGCTCCTCCGCGAACGACCGGATCTGCTCGGTCAGCTCGGCGTGGAGCCGGGCGGTGGCCTCGTGCTCGAACACCGACGCCACCGCCGGGCTGAGCGCCGCCAGGAACGAGTGGCACGCCACGAACGTGACGACCAGCCGGGCACCCTGGCGGCGTGCGAGGCCGAACGCGGACGCGGCCGCCCGCATCGCGGTGTCCGAGCCGTCGACGCCGACCAGGATGGTCCGCGCCGACGGCCGGGGAGCGGGACCGAAGGAGTCCACACTGGACTCGAAGACGTTCACACCGGCGCTCATGGTTCTCCCTTGGTCAGCGAGCGACAGCCGAGTCTGCTTCCTTCTTCTCGAGATCGATCGTCGTGCGCAACGTGATCGGCTTGAGCAGCAGCGCCGCGACCACGCCGATCAGGCCCACCGCCGCGGAGATCAGGAAGATGTGCGCGGTCGCGTCGCCGTAGACGGTGTGCACGATCGTCTGCACCTGGGGCGGCAGTGCGCTGAGGTTCAACGCGCTGGTGCTGCCGGTCGACTGGCCCGCGGGCACGTGCAGCGCGGCGGACAGGTCGGCGGTGACTCGGTTGGCGAGCACGGCGCCGAGCACCGAGACGCCGATCGTGCCGCCCAGCGACCGGAAGAACGTGACGGACGCGCTGGCCGCGCCGAGCTCGCTCAGCGGGACGCTGTTCTGGACCGCCAGCACGAGGTTCTGCATCGTCATGCCGACGCCGATGCCCACGACGGCCATCGCGATGCCGACGATCCACAGCGCGGTGGCGTGGTCGACGAAGCCGAGTCCGAGGAAGCCGAGCACCAGGATGATCGTGCCCGCGACGATGTAGGGCTTGATCTTGCCCGAGCGGCTGATCATGCGGCCGGAGATCGTCGACGACAGCAGCACGCCCGCCATCATCGGGATCGTCAGCAGGCCCGCCTCGGTGGGGGAGTAGCCGCGGCCGATCTGGAAGTACTGGCCGAGGAACACCGCGCCGCCGAACATGGCCATGCCGACCGCGAGGCTCGCGATGATCGCCAGCGCGGGGGTGCGCTGGACGACGATGTGCAGCGGCACCACGGGGTCCTTGACCCTGCGCTCGACCGCGACGGCGGCGGCGAGCAGCACGACGCCGGCACCGACCATCGCGCCGGTCTGCCACGACAGCCAGTCGAACGAGTTGCCGACGAACGACACCCAGACCAGCAGCACGCTCACGCCCGCGGCGATCAGCGCCGCGCCGAGGTAGTCGATCCTCACGTTCTCGCGGCGCACGGTCTCCAGCTTCAGCGTCGCCTGCAGCACCACGAACGCGAGCGCGGCGATCGGCACGGCGACCCAGAAGCACCAGCGCCAGCCGAGCCACGACACGTCGACGATGAGACCGCCGAGCAGCGGCCCGCCGACGGTGGCGACGGCCATGACCGCGCCGAGGTAGCCGTTGTAGCGGCCGCGCTCACGCGGCGGGATGATCGCGGCGATCACGACCTGCACGAGTGCCTGCAGACCGCCGACGCCGATGCCCTGGAAGGCGCGGGCGGCGATGAGCTGACCGGTGTCCTGCGCGAAACCGCTGATCAGCGAGCCGACCACGAAGATCACGATCGCGACCTGGACCAGCGTCTTCTTGTTGAACAGGTCGGCGAGCTTGCCCCAGATCGGGGTCGTGGCCGTCGCCGTGAGCAGGGTGGCGGTGACCACCCACGTGTACTGGGTCTGCGTGCCGTTCAGCGAGCCGATGATGCGGGGCAGCGCGGTGGACACCACCGTGGAGCTGACCATGGCCACGAACAGCGCGAGCAGCAACCCCGACAGCGACTCCAGCACCTGCCGGTGCCCCATCGCCTGAGTCTCGATCTTCACGTCCCGCCCCTTCGTCCCTTCAATTCTTGCGCGTCGTGCAAATTTGCGCAATGGGAAACTTACTCCACGGCTACCCTGGGCGCATGGAGACCCTCACCACTCGGCGCGAGCACAAGAAGGCGGTGACCAGGCGGTCGCTGGCGGGGGCGGCGTTGCGCCTCGCGATGGAGCGCGGGCTCGACGGGGTGACGGTCGAGGACATCGCCGACGAGGCGGGCGTCTCGCGCCGGACGTTCTCCAACTACTTCACCAGCAAGGAAGACGCGGTCGTGGACGCCGACCGCGAGCGCACCAGGGCGCTGATCGCCCTGGTGGAGGCGAGGCCCGCGGACGAGGGGCCGTGGCAGGCCCTGCGCGCGTCCACGGCCGAGCTGTACCGCGCCCGGCCCGTCCCGGACATCGAGTGGATGGCGCAGCTGAGGCTGTTGCGCCGGCATCCGTCACTGATCGCACGACAAGCAGGCGACCAGGTCGCGCTCGAACGCGACCTGACCGCCGTGCTGGTGCTGCGGGAACCGGACGAGGAGCTGGCCCGGCTGATGGCGTCGACCTTCCTGGTCACGGTGCGGACCGGGATCGCGCTGTGGCTGGAGAGCGGGGGCGCGAAGGTCCTGCCCGACCTCGTCGACCGCCTGCTCAGCCGGGTGACCATTCAGGGCACGTAGATCTGCCCGGTCTGCCGTCCCTCGATCGACCGGACGTAGGCCAGCACCACGTCGGCGAGCGGCACCGGCTTCATGCCGGGGAAGAAGTCGCCGTAGACGTCCAACGACTCGGTGAACACCGTCGGGCTGACGGCGTTGATGCGCTGCGGTGCGATCTCGATGGCGGCCGCACGCACGAACGCCTCCAGCGCGCCGTTGGCCAGCGAGGCGGCGGCGCCGGTGACGATCGGTTCGCGGGCGAGCACGCCCGTGATCAGCGTGAACGACTCCTTGACGTGCGTGAGCCCTTCCTTGACGAGCGCGACCTGCGACAGCACCTTGCCGGTCACCGCGGCCTGGTAGTCCTCCACCGTGAGCTCGCTGACCGGCCGGTACGGCGCACTGCCCGCGGCGGCCGCGACGGCGTCGACCTGGCCGACGGTCTGGTAGAGGTCGGCCACCTGGGCCGGGTCGGTCACGTCGTACTGCAGGTCGCCTCCGGTGCGGGAGACGGTGACGACGTCGTGCTTGCGTTCGGTGAGCCCCTGGTGCAGCGCGGTGCCGAGCGTGCCGGTGGCTCCTACGAGCAGAATCCTCATGCCTTCGACGCTAGGCGCCGTCTCGTCGCGTGAGAAATGCCGTTCGTGCAGCACTTATGATCGGCAGTCATGAATGTCGAGCTGCGCCACCTGCGAGCGCTCGCCGCGATCGGCGACCACCGTTCGATCACCGCGGCGGCCCAGGCGCTGCACGTCACGCAGCCCGCGCTCTCGCGCACCCTCGAGCAGCTCGAACGGCGCCTCGGCGTCCGGCTGGTCGAACGCACGACCCGTCACGTCGAGCTGACCGGCCCCGGTCAGCGGCTCTGGGAGCACAGCCACCGCATCCTCACCTCGCTGGACTCGGCGCTGGCCGACGCCGTGCGGCCGCAGCCGTTGCGGCTCACCTTCGCCTGGGCGGCGCTCGGCCGGTTCACGATCCCGTTCCTGCGGGAGTGGCGTGCGGAGCACCCGGACGTGCTGGTGCGCATCCGCCGCGCCGACGACCCGGAGGCCGCACTGCGGCGCGGTGAGGCGGACGTGGCGGTGCTGCGGGCGGAGGCGTCCGGCGTGGGCATCGAGCAGGTCGCGCTGATCGAGGAGCCCCGTGTCGCGGCGATCGCGGACGACCACCCGCTGGCGTCGCGCGACGCCCTGGTGCTCGACGACCTGGTGGGCGAGTGCGTCGCCGTGTGCGAGACGGCGGCGACGACCACGGCCGACCTGTGGCCGGCCGGGTCGCGGCCGCGCACGGTCGACGTGCCCGGCGTGGTCGAGTGGCTGACCTCGATCGCGACCGGGGCGACCGTCGGCGTCACGGCCGCCGGCACCAGCCACCACAACCCGCACCCCGGCGTCACCTACCTGCCGCTGGCCGACGCCGAGCCGATCATCGTGCACCTCGCCTGGCCGTCGTCGGCGCCGCATCCGTCGACGGCGGAGTTCGTCGCGCTGGCTCAGCGGCACCTGGCCGCCACAACCGCAGTTGCAGCATCGCCGCGAACCGCGCGTTCGGATCGCTGAGGTCGATCTCCCCGACCTCCGACAACCGCCGCAGCCGGTACCGGAACGTGTTGGGGTGCACGAAAACGGCGGCGGACGCGGCCGCCACGTCCCCGAACGCGTCCAGCCACGCGCTCAACGTCTCGACGAGGCAGGCGCTGTGCTTGCGGTCGTAGGCGATCAGCCGCGCGACGGGTCCGGTCAGCGCGTCACCGCGTTCGGCGATCAGGTCCGACAGCTCCAGCAGCAGCCCCTCGCTGTGCACATCGGACACCCGCGCCACCGACCACGACGAACGACCGGCGCGCAACACCCGCAGCACCAGGTCGGCACCGGCCCTGGACCGGGACAGGGCGAGCCCGTCCGCGAGCTCGCCGACGCCGACCAGCACGGAGTTGCCGATGCGGTTGCGGAAGTCGTTCGCGATCCGCAACGCCCTGTCCTCCGACTCCGCCGGCAGGATCGCGTAGGCGACATCGCTGATCAACGCGGCGGCGGCGCGCGGGTGGACGGCGGTCAGGTGCATGGCGAACGCGTCGGCGACCTGCTGGCGTTCGGCGAGCAACCGGGCGTGCGAGGCGGGGTCGTCGCCGTGGGAGTGGGCCAGCGCGAGGGCCAGCACGACGCACGACTGGTCGGCCAGCCCCAGCCTCCGCACCGCCTCCGCCGCGCCCGTGCCGCCCTCCACGGCCGTGGAGACCAGGTCGGCGCGCAGCCGCCGTTCGACGTCGGCGCCCGCCCGTTGCCGCATCATGTGCAGCGCCACGAGCTTGGCGGCGTCGGTGAACGCGCGCGAGGAGTCGGGGGACAGCGGCGCGCGCACCGCCGCCCAGATCGAGCCGAGGAACTCGTCGCCCGCCCTGACGGCCACCGCGACCCTGGGCAGGACGAACCCGTCGTCCGCGTCCATGCCCTCGATGGTGATGGGCTGGTCGCTGCGGTAGAGGTGCTGGAACACCCCGCGCGCCTCCATGAGCTGCGAGTACCGCGCGGGGACCTGCCTGCCCAGGATCGTCTCGACGCGCGACGGGTCGGCCTCGTCCTGGCGCACCGAGAAGGCGAGCACGCGGGAGCTGCGGTCCTCGATCGTCACCGGGGCGTCGATCAGCGACGCGACGGCGTTGGCTAGCGCGAACAGGTCACCGGCCGGCACGCCGCCGAGCGTCTCGGACGTGCCGACCTCGCCCTCGGCCAGCAACGACCGCAGCATGGCGGCGAGCTGCGTCCACGACGCGCCGGCCGCCAGGCCGAGCAGCGCCACCCCCGATCGGTCAGCGGCCGCGGCGACCTCCTCGGTCACCACGACCGGACCGCGCAGGACGAGCGCGGCGGCGCCCTGGCCGCCCAGCAGCTCCAGGACCTCCGCCGGCTCGCGCACACCCACGCCCAGGACGATCGCCGACGGGGGCAGCGCCTGGTCGTCGTCCGGGTCGTGGATCACCACGCCGCCGATGTCGGTGGCGCGGCCGGGATCACCCCGCACGAGGTCGATCAACGTGGTGCCGAGGTCGTCCACGACGCGGGCGAGACCTGTTCGCGGGCTCATGACACCACCATGCCAAGCGTCTACAGAGGAATCCAAGTAGTGTTCGCTGATTGGAGCCTACTGGCGCACCGGCGTGTTCAGGCTGGTCAGGTGTCTCTCAGCGGTTCCGCGTGCCCAAGCGTTCGCACGAAATGGGAGCAGTGTGGGAGCGCGAGTGATGAACACATTCGCGATGACCAGGTGGTCACCTGGCTTCGTCCGGTCCTTCCACGATCCAGGACCACCCGCCGTCCACTTCCCAGCGGCGCTGGAGTTGTTCGAGCATTCGACCGAATACACCTCTGGTCAGTACGCCCGCGCTGCCGCGGACGCCGGGGTGCGGCTCTCTGTTGGCCGCAAGGGACAGTGCTGGGACAACGCGGTCGCCGAGTCGTTCTTCGCCACCATCAAGACCGAGTTCCTCGCCCGGTAGTCCTGGCTCACGAAAGCTAAGGCGCACAAGGCAATCTTCGAATATGCCGACGGTTGGTACAACACCCGCAGACGGCATTTGGAACTGGCCGAAGGCGCGGACCATCCCACTATGCCGCTGGTCCTCGACGTCCGGCTCGTCGTGCGCAACTCGACCGCCGCCCCACCTCGCTCGGCGGACCGTCAGCTCCGGCCCGGCGTCATCTCCGTGACCGGCCCAAGCGGCGATGCTGGAAGTCACACGAGTGTGGCGGGCACAGTGCTCGACGTCGGCCGGTGGTGGAAGGCCGACACCAGCATCTGGTTGACCGCGCACGCGGATAGCGGTGCCCGATCCGCTGGCGAGTGCGTTCACCGCAGCGTGCTCGGTTCGCGGTCGCGGACAAGGCAAGAGCAGCCGGATCGTTGCGAGGTCTTGGTCAGTGCGTGGCTGATCAGCTGACGGGGCAGGTCGAATGGGACGTGTCACCGTGAAACCGCCTGGGAGGTCAGGCAGGACCGGAGCGCGAAGGGCGAGCGAGAGCGGTGAGCATTGCCGCGGCGAGGGCGGGCCGGATGGTGCCCGCTCCGAGGCCGATCTCGACGAGGTCGTCGAACGCGCGCTGGTGGTCGCGTGCGGCGGTGGTCGCCACATCGACCAGCCAGGGTGCGCGAATGAGCCGGGAGACCGCATCGGTGTGCCGAAGGTGCCTGCCCAGGGTCTCGCGCAGTGATCGCCGGTACCGGTCGGCGGGCCCGGTTGTCAGAGCAGCGGTACCGGCCAGGAATCCGGACAGGATCGCGTAATAGATCCCTTCCCCGGTGAGGGGATTGATCAGCGACGCGGCGTCGCCGGCCAGCAGCACGCGGCCGTGGCCGACGTCGGGTCTCCCGGGCGACAGCGGCAGCCTGTGTCCGCGCAACGTCACCGGTGGGCAGTCGGGCAACAGGGCGTGCAGGCGTTCCGTCAGATGTGCCCGTGTCGGCGTTTCAGCGCGTATGAGTTCGCCATAGCCAACGTTTGCAGTGCCATCACCGATGGGAAAGACCCACGCGTACGCGGGCCAATGCGCTGTGGTCATGACGAGTCGCTGCTCGCCGGCGGGCCACGGCTGCGCGCTCGTGTACCCGCGCAGCGCGATGGCGGTGGTACCTGCCGGCGCTCTGCGGGCTCCGCACTGCCGTCGTACGACCGACTCCGCGCCGTCCGCACCGATGACGACGCGGGCCCAGGCGATACCGTCGATGTCGACACCATCTCTGACAGGTGTGAGTGTGCGCACCCGGTGCCGTCGCAGCCGGGCGCCTGCAGTGCGCGCAGCTTGCACCAGCCGCAGATCCAGCAGCGCGCGCGGCACCACCGAAGCCGGACGAGCGAACCGGCGGGCGGCCGTTACACCTCGCGGCGAGGTCAGGCGCAGGTCCCGAACCGGAGCGGTACCGGCTGTCAGTGCGGCGAGGTCCACACCGAGTGCGGCAAGGATGTCCAAGGCATGGGGCGCGACACCATCTCCGCAGATCTTGTCACGCGGGAAGTGGGCGGAGTCCAGCATCAGCACCCGGGCTGCCGGATTCGCGCGCATCGCCGCGAGTGCGGCCGTCGACCCGGCTGGCCCGGCGCCGACGACGGCGAGGTCCCATTCGCTGCTCGCCGGCATCAGCGCGCGAGCTGGTCAACAGCGGCGGCGAACAGCCACGGCGCACGGGCTGCGGCAGGAACGATCCGACGGCCGAGTGCGGGTCGATTTCTGGCCCACAGCAGAGACTCGGTCAACCAGCGAGACCGCCGTGACGTGCGAGTCCATGCACGTTCGTAGGCGGCGGGCCGCCCGGCGCGCAGGCAACGGACGAGGTCTGCTGCGGTGCTCAGCGACAGCGCCAGCCCTTCGCCGGTCAGCGCGTCGACGTAGCCTGCCGCGTCCCCGGCGAGCAGCACCCGCCCCGCCACCCTCCCCGTCGCCCGCTGCCGCAGCGGCCCGGCGCCGCGGACACCGGAGACCGGTCGCGCGCCGGCCAGGCGCGCCGCCAGCTCGGGGAAGGCGAGGAGCTGCTCGGTGAATCCGCCCCGGACCGACGACAGGATTGCGACCCCGATGGTGTCCGGTGCCACGGGTGTCACATAGGCCTCTGACTTCGGTGCCCATGTCACCTCCACCGCACTGCTGATCGGGCTGAGCTCGAAGTGGCGGCGCTGTCCCCACCTCGGCGCCGATGCCGTGCCCCGGCCGGCGTTCTCGGTGAGACCGACGAGGTCGCGAATCGATGAGTGCAGGCCGTCCGCCGCGACGAGGTAGCGCGCTCGCAGAGCACCGGCCCGCACGTGGTCGTCGTACTGGAGGACATCGGTCACCGGGAGCGTCAGCACTGGCACTCCGGCGCGTGCGACCGCCGCGCGCAACGCGTCGTGCAGCTGGGTGCGGCGGACTCCGAGTCCGGTGCCGCTGCGGAACGGCGCGTGCGCGACCAGAGACCCCTGCTGGTAGGTGATGCCTTCGATCGGGTGTCCAGCCGGGGCTACGCCCAGCGCGGTAAGTGCTCGCACGGCACCGGGCATCAGTCCTTCCCCGCACGCCTTGTCGAGCACGCCGGACCGTTTCTCGCAGACCACCACGTCCATGCCCGCCCGTGCGCAGCCCAGCGCCACCGCGAGACCGGCGGGTCCGCCTCCGGCGACGATGACGTCGTGCATTCGATCAGGCATGTGCGGTCCGCAGCGCTTCGTTCTCCCCGCGGATCCGCACCGCCAGCAGACCTGCGTTCAACACGGTGAAGACGAGCGCGGTCAGCCAGGCTCCGTGCACCAGCGGCAGGGCGAAACCCTCGATCACCACGGCGACGTAGTTGGGGTGGGGGAACAGGCGGTATGGACCGCTGGTCACTCGGGGCAGCCCCGGCACGACGACGATGCGGGTGTTCCACTGACGTCCGAGCACACGGATGCACCACCACCGCAACGCCTGCGACAAGACGACCAGCACGAGCATCGGCCAGCCGAGCGCGGGTGCGAAGGCGCTGCCGGCCAGCCACACATCGAGCAGGCATCCGGCCAACAGCCCGGTGTGCAGCACGACCATGAAGGGGTAATGCGCGAATCCCGTCTCGCGTCCACCGCGAGCGAGGCTCCACGCCATGTTGCGCTTGGCGACGACGAGCTCGGCCAGCCGCTCCACCGCGACCAGGCCGATCAGCACCGAGTACCACACCTGGCTCACCACCTCAGCAACACCAACTCGGCGCAGAAACCCGGCCCCATCGCCATCACCACGCCCCAGTCGCCAGGTGAGGCCGGTCTGCTCGCGAGCGTGTCAGCGAACACGTGCAGCACGGATGCCGAAGACAGGTTGCCGATCTCGTGCAACGACCGCCACGTCATGGCGAGATCGTCCTCGTCGAGGCCGAGCACCGACTGGATCGCCTCGATCACCTTCGGCCCGCCTGGGTGGCAGATCCAGCGCGCGATGTCGCCGACCTCCAAGCCGTGTGGTGCCAACAGGTTCTTGACGTCGTCGGCTAAATGCTCGCGCACCAGTTCCGGCACTTCGGCGCCCAGCACGATCTTCAGGCCGGTGCTGCCGATGTCCCATCCCATGGCGCGTTCGGAGTTCGCGTACAAGTGGCTCAGCGAGTCCACGACCTGCGGTCCGGCCGCCGCGCCGGGATGCTCCGAGCCGACCGCGACGACGGCGGCCGCGCCGTCGCCGAAGAGACCCGAGGCGATCATGTTGGCAGCGCTGGGATCCTGCCGCTGCACGGTCAGCGAGCACAGCTCGACCGACACGAGCATCGCCACCGAGGTCGGCCAGCCGCGCAGGAAGTCGTGCAGCCGCGCGACCCCCGCCGCACCGGCCAGACACCCGAGCCCGATGATCGGGATCCGCTTCACGTCCGGCCGCATGCCGATACGGGCCGCGATCCGCGCGTCGAGGGACGGCACGGCGATCCCGGTGACGGTCGTCGACACCACAAGATCAACATCGGACGGTCGCAGACCCGCGTCCGCCAACGCCGCCAGGGCCGCCTCACAGCCGAGATCGACAGCAACCGACAGAAAAGCGTCGTTGGCCTCGGTGAACCCGTCGAGGTCGCCGTACCGCTCGATGGCCAGCGCGAGGTGACGCGAACCGACGCGCGCACTGCTGTGGAAGCGGGCGACCACCGCACGGGAAGCGGAATCCGGCAAACACAGCTGCGCGAACAGGTTTGTCAGCCGAGCCTGTGGGTAGCGGTGCGGCGGAAGAACACCGTGGACCGCCGAAATTGTCGTCATCCCTTTCACGGTACGGCTTCCGCCTACACTCGGCAGATGAGCGGGACAGCGGTCCACCTGGGGAGATCGTCGCGATTGCTGCGAGGTCTCGCGCAGGCGTGTCATCCCCTGCCCAGCCTGGCGGTCACCGCGGTGGCCGTCCTCCTGGGATCAGGCAGCGGCCTCGACGGTCCGCGCACGGTGCTGCTCGGCGCCGCGGTGCTCACCGGACAGCTGTCGATCGGCTGGTCCAACGACTGGATCGACGCGGCGCGCGACCGTGCCACCGGACGCGCCGACAAACCTGCCGCCACCGGAAGCGTTCCGGTGCGCGCCGTCGCGGTCGCGGCGGTCGCGGCGTCGGCGGCAACCGTCGTGTTGTCGTTGCTGCTGGGATGGTTCGCCGGCATCACGCTGATTCTGAGCGTTGCGGGCGGGTGGGCGTACAACCTCGGCCTCAAGGCCACGGTTCTTTCCGGCGCCGCCTACCTGTTCACCTTCGCCGCGCTGCCGATCGGCGTGTACGCGGCCGCGCCGGGCGAACCATGGCCGCCGTGGTGGGTGCCCGTGGTCAGCGCGCTGCTCGGGTTCGGAGCGCACTTCGCCAACGTGCTCCCGGACCTCCGCGCGGACGCCGAGACCGGCGTGCGCGGCCTGCCCCACCGACTCGGACCGCGCGCTGGGGTGATCGTCATGGCCGTCGCCCTCGCCACGGCGTCCGCGGTGCTGGGCCTCGCCCCCGCGGGAGCGTCGGCGCTCTACTCGGCGGTCGTGGTGACGGCGGGGATCGCGTTGGCCGCCGCCACCACCGTGGTCGCGATCCGCGCACCGCACAGCACGATCGCGTTCCGGCTCACCGTCGCCATCGCGCTGCTGGACGTGGTGCTGCTGATCACCGGCACTGCTTGACGGCCACCGGCCATGCGGATGTTTCATAGCCTGTGGGGTCAGCGGGCGGTGGCGTGATCGTCGCCGCGGCGCGTTCAGCCGGGTCGCGTGCTGCTTGTCCCCTTGTGAGAACGGAGCCGAGGCCGATGAGCAGCGCCTTCAGCCGAGCAGTGCGGTGACGTTGGTGCGATCGGCGCCGAGAGTCACATACGGCTGTGCCCACTGCTTGTCGGTGTCGGTGGGGGTTTCGCCGTTGCAGAACGGTTTGCGGCCGTGTGCGGCGTAGTGGCGCAGTAGAGAAGTCGAGCGTGTGCCTGGCCGACAGCACCGGCATGTCCTTGTGGTGGCGAAGGAACATCCATGTAGAAGCCGAACACGCCCTGGTGCACCAGGATGAAAGCGATCATCAGGTACCGCTCACGGCCCGAGTGCCTGATCGAATGCCAGTGCGGCGCATAGCCTTCGAGTAGCAGCGGGAAGAACAGGTACGCCTGCCGTGCCGCGAGCCACCGCGGCGGTCCGTGCTTGGTCAGGCGCGGTGGCTGTGATCGACGGCTCTGGCGGGGCTCGTCTGGGGCTTTGCCGCGTGCGGCACCGACGGGATCACCCGCACGGCCGTTCCTGAGGATTTGGACGCTCGGCCGCCGCTGACGTTCGAGAACCCGTTCTGCCTGGCCATGGGGGAACCAGGCAGAACGGGACCCGATCAGCGGGTGGGACCGGTCCAGCCGGCGTCGATGCGGGCGACGCGCACGCGTTGCGGGTGGTCGCCGACCGGCACGGAGACGAGTTTCTGCCCGGTGGCGAAGTCGATCGCGGTGATCTGGTCGGAGCCGCTCTCGGAGATGACGCACGCGCGCCCATCACCGCTGACGGTGGCCCAGTAGGGCTTGGAGGCCGTGACGAGCGGGCCCTGCTCGAGAGTGGTCCGGTCGACGACCGTGGCGTAGTCGTCCATGGTTCCGGCGACGCAGAGCTTGCTGCCGTCGGGGTTCATGGACAGGCCGTGGTGGCGCGAGTCGTTGACGAAGGTCTTGCGGTCGTCACTGGTGTTCGGGTTCTTCGGCAGGGTCTTGACGCGGGTGATCCTGTCGGTGGCGACGTCGTACTCCAGGAAGCCGTTGAAGAACGACACCTGGAAGTACAGCTTCGAGAAGTCGGGGCTGAACACCGCGGGCCGCACGGCGTTGGACAGGTCACTGCGGCCGAAGGCGTTCAGCCTGCTGCGCATGTCGATGGTCCTGACGACCTGGTAGGTGGTGGCGTCGACGACGGTGATGTGCCGGTCGCCCTTCAGCCAGTCCTGGTCGGGGGCGTCGAAGTCGTTGTTGACCTCGCCGATCGACATGTTCCAGAGGTACCTGCCGCCGTCGGTGAAGACGTTCTCGTGCGGTTTGGCACCGGTCCGGAAGGAGCCGAGCTGCCTGCCGGTGTTGATGTCCAGCACGTGCACGGTGTTGGAGGTCGACGCCGAGACCGCGACCTTGCTCCCGTCGGGGGAGACGGCCATGTGGTCGGAACGGAAGCCGGACACCGGGAACCGCCACTTGACCGCCCCGGTGGCGAGGTCGAGGGAGACGACGTCGGCGAAGCTGGGCCGGGAGACGACCATGGCCGAGCCGTCGGGGGTGGAGTACATGTCGTCGACGAACTGGTCGTGTCCTTCGCCGGGGCCCGACCGGATGCCCAGGAAGAACGCCAGCTTGATCGGGTTGAGGTAGATCTCGGTCAGCCGCTGGGTCTTGTCGGGGATGACGTTGAGCCGGCCGATCCTGGCGAAGTCACCGGTGGACTTGACGACGTCGGCGGTGCCGTCCCAGTTGTTGCCCACGAACATCACCTCCCGCAAGGGGGCGGCGGAGGCGGCCGGGGTGGTGACGCAGGCGGCGAGCACTGCCGCCGCGGCGAGGGAGTGGGTCAGGCGGCGGCGCGTGAGAGCGCTTCCGGCGGGGGCTATCCGTACAGGGTCGGACGTAGCGTGCATCGCTGCTTCTCCGAGTGTGGTGGGCGCCCCGCGAGGGAGCGCATGCCGCAGGGAAATCTGAACTTGGCCGAGTTCAGATCTGGCTACTCGATAGTAGGGACCGTGTGATGGCCGCCACAAGACCCGGTGGGGGAGACTGCTGCGGATCGATGGAGGAACAGTGGCAGGCAGGATCACCCCGGCGGAGGGCCGTTACGCGGGCAAGGCCGCGTCCGAACGCCGGGACGAGCGCCGCAGGCGGTTCCGGGAAGCCGGCCTGGAGCTGTTCGGCACCACGACGGGCTACCGGGGAACCCGGCTGGGTGATCTGTGCAAGGCCGCGGGGTTGTCGAGCCGCCAGTTCTACGAGGAGTACCGCACGCTGGAAGACCTGCTGGCCGATCTGCACCTCCACGTCAACGACGTGGCCGGGAAGGCCGTCGCCGAGGTGCTGCCCAGCGTTGCGCACCTGACCGTCCCGGAGCTGCTGCCCGCGGTCGTGCACGCCTACGTGAAGGGTGCCTGCGCCGACCTGCGGCACGCCCGCATCGCGTATGTCGAAGTCGTCGGAGTCAGTCCTCGCATGGACCGCCAGCGCCTCGAACGCCGCGCCGTCTGGATCGAGATGATCAACCGGCTCGCCGAGGAAGCCGCCACCCGCGGCGAGATCCCGCCCGGCAACTACCGCATCACCGCGGCGGCCATCATCGGTGCCGTCAACGGGCTCATGCACGACTGGGTCGTCGGGTGGGTGGACGCGACCCTGAACGAGATCGCGGACGAGCTGGCCCAGATGGTGCTCGGCAGGTACAAGATCGCCGGGTGAACGTTGTGCTCGCCGAAACACCATTCGTGTAGGTGAGGCGGCGCGGTGATGCTCGTTGAGCATGCCGCCCGGTCGCCGCTGTCGGCGGATGTTGAGCTGGGTGACGGCTGCTTGATCCGTGGTCGGTGTTGGCGGCGGATGTAGCGGTCGGGCGTTCTCGAGGTCCATGACGAGGGTCTTCGCGGCTTGAGCGACCCAGGAGGCGGTGGGGTGCGCGGTGGCGCCGAAGCGTGCTGGCCTGCGAGTGGAGGAATGTTGACCAGGTCGTGGTACCGCGCTCCGGCGTTCTTACAACACCCAACAAACCACTACCACGTCCCGTCGGCTTGCCAGCGACGCTTGATCCAGCTGTCCGGGTTGCTGTGCCAAGTCACTGGGCCGTCCGGTACTCACCCGGCGAGCGTCCGGCGAACCTCTTGACCGCGGCGCTGAACGCGCTTTCGGTGCGGTAGCCGGCGGCCGCGGCAATCGAGGCGACCGTGCCGGTGTTCAGCGCGGGACCGAGCCGCGGGTGTGTCAGCACGTCCGAGGTGTGGTCGCGCAGCACTTGGAGCAGGAGCACCTGGCAGAGGCGGTCGAGGATCATCCTGCTGCCGCTGTGGATCTCGCCCCTGATGAGCGCGATGGTCGCCGCGGCGGTGCCCGCCCGGACGCGGATCACGGGCGGCAAGACCTCCAGCAGCCGGGCAGCTTCCGGATCGCAGGTGAAGCCGGCGCCGAGCAACGTCGTGTCATGGCCTGCGCCGACCCTGGCCGTGTCGCGCTGGGTGCCGTGCTCATGGTCGTAGCAGGGCTTCGCGAAAACCGGCGGGGGTGCTCGGGTGGGCGGTCATGCCGCTGCTCCCACCGAACGGTCGGTCACCAGGGTCATCGGCCGTGCCAGCCGCGCGAATGGCGCGACCAGGCCGATCAGCGGCACCGGTGGTGTCTCGTCGTCCGCTTCGGTCAGGTGCACCACCAAATCGCGACGCCGGAACACGGTGGTTCCACCGGAGACGACGGTGATACCGGCGAGCCGCCGGGCGAGTTCGCCGGCGTGCCCGGGCAGCGACTCGTACAGGACGGCCCTGCGCGGCAGGCGACCGGTGAGGCCGTTGCCGGACGCCACCCGCATCACGGCGGTCGCCAGGAACCGACGGAGGCTCGCTTCGTCGGTCACATCGCAGTCGTGGACCAAGTGCGGCCGCAGCCGCTGCTCCACCGCCTGGATCTGGGGTTGCCCCGCCAGGCGCCGGACGGCTTCCGAAGGAGGGCAGGTGATGTCCACCACCCGCACCACGACACGCCCGGCCATGAAGATCGAGGTGCGCTCCAGCAGCACCCACCCCCTCTCCCGCCTGCACACCGGAAGGGCTGCGTACCCGGAGAGGATCTCGGCCACAACCGCCTCCGATCCGGCCCGCACCGGGAAGGTCAACGCATAGCGGTCCACGGTTCGACCTCCGGTCATCGTGACCGCGGGGAAGCCACCGCGGTGGCCACCGAGAGGCTGCTCGTTCATCGGAACAGCACTTGGTCGACCACGGTCGGCAGGACGTCGGGATGGGGTGTGGTCGGGCTGCGCCACGCGATGAACCCGTCCGGACGGATCAGGACGGCGCCGTCGTCGGTGATGCCGCAGCGACGGGTGAAGTCGCCGGTGGGGTCGTGCAGGGTGTCGCCGATGCGGTGGTGCTCGATCCAGGTGCCCGAGAGGTTCGCGGCCTGCTGCCAGCCGGTGCCGGCGGGGCCGGCGACGAGTACAAGGCCGCGCCCCAAGAGGTCGATAGTGGACAGTTCGGTGCCGTTGTGCCCCAGCGTGATGTGAGGTGCGCGGCAGCCTGGTGCGGCGGTGGGGTGGTCGGGGTCTTCCACCGGGTTCGGAGTGGGGGTGCCGTCCGGGACGAAGGCGCCTTCGGGGTAGGTGTAGCCGAACATCGTCGCCCGTTGGCGGATGGCGCTGTCGCGTGCGTCGCCCGGCTTGCCGTTGACCAGGCCGTACCGCTCGACGGTCAGCGCGGTGGTGTGCCGGGCCACCGGGAGGCGTTCGGTCTCGTAGGTGGCCAACAGGCCCGAGCCGGCCACGCCGCGGTGGTGCAGGGCGATCTTCCACACCAGGTTGAAGACGTCCTGGACAGCGGTCGCCACGCCGAAAGTGCCCACGGGCGGCATGACGTGGGCGGCATCGCCGGCGATGAACACCCGGCCGACGTGCATGCGGTGGGCGATCTGGCCGGAGATCTCCCACGGGGCGTCGGACACGCGCTCGATCACGATCGGCAGTTCGTCGACGCCGATGGCAGTGCGCAGCAGGTGCACGCACCGCTCCTCGGTGAAGTCGGCGACGTCGTCACCTTGCCGCAGGGAGACGGCGAACCGCCACCGCTTCGCGCCGTCGATGGACGTGAGGAACCCGTGCACGGCGGGGTTGCGCACGGTCAGCGCGACGATCTTGCGCCCGCGCAACGGTTCGCGGAGATCGGCCTCGAAGTGGATGTTGACCTTGCGCGCCAGGAGGTCCGAGCTGTCCTGCCCGATGTCGAGCATGCGGCGGACGGGACTGTGCGCGCCGTCCGCCACGATGAGGTAGTCGGCACGGACACGCTCTTCCCGCCCGGTGCGGTGGTCGCGCACCACCGCGACAACGCAGTCGGGCTTGTTGTCCACCGCCACCACCTCGTGGTGGTAGCGCACGTCCGCGCCGGCCTGGACGGCGCGTGCGCGCAGCAGTGGTTCGAGCTGGTTCTGGTCGATCGCAGCCCACCGGCAAGGGCTCAGCGAGTCGGAGCCGGTGTCGAGGCGGTTGGGCAGCCGCAGCAGTTCCGGGCCCGCCAGGGTTTCGGCGTGGGCGACGACGGTGTGGTCGGCGATCGGTGACCGCACCCGCTCGATGGCCTGCTCCAGGCCCACAGCGCGGTAGAGCTCCATCGTGCGCGGGTTGAGCGCGCGGGCCCTGGGGTCGGTCGACGGTTCGGGATGGCGCTCCACCAGCAGGGTCGGCACGCCGTACCAGGCGAGGAGCACGGCGGCGGACAGGCCGGTCACGCCTCCGCCCGCGATCAGCACCGGGATCTCAGACATGGCGCTCCCAGCGGTAGAACTCGTGTGCCATCGCGTCCTTGGGCTCGCGCCACGTGTCGGGGTCGTAGGCGGAGACGAACGGGCTCAAGTCCCGGCTGATCCGCCGGAACCGGGGGTCCTCGTGGTGCGCGGCCACCGCCTCCGCCAACGGGCGGTCGCTCTCCACCAGGTGCAGGTAGAGCTCGCCGAACCGGAACAGGCTGCGCGACCGAACGCCGAGCGCGGCGGGAAGGTCGGAGTGGCGGTCGGAGCCGGCGAACACGGCGGCGACCTCGTCGGCGGCCTCGGGGACCATGCGGGCGACGATCAGGGTGCGGTGCACGCGAACTCCTCGACCTTCCGCTTGATCAGCGCCATCTGGAGGCGGCTGTTGTCGTTGATGTGCTTGGTCATGGCGGCGTCGTCCACCGGGGCGTCGGGTTTCATCGCGAAGTCCTGCATCCAGCACATGCGCACGCCCGTGTCGAGTTGTTCGTAAGTCCAGCGGATGTGCATCCGCTCGAACGGCCCGGTCTCGACGCGTCGGGCGGTGACCGTCCTGGTGGCCCGGTCCGCGACGCGCTCGGACACCCAGCTCCACACCCTGCCGGCCGCGTCCGGGTGCATGGTGAGGCGGAACAGCACGCGGTCGCCGTCGCGTTCGAGCACCTCGACCGAGTCGTACTCGCTGAACAGCTCCGGCCAGCGCTCGACGTCGTTGGTGCGTTCCCACACCAGATCCATCGGCGCGTCGATGACGATCTCGTTCTCGGTGTGCCCGCTCATCCTCACGCCCTCCCCGGCAGCAGGGCCAGCAGCTCGCGCGGCGACTGGTGCGGTCGCAGGTCGGCGTCCTTGGACACGCCGTGCTCGCGTTGCAGCTCGGCCAGCACGCCCATCAGGCCGAGGGAGTCCACGCCGAGGTCGTCGAACGTGCGGCCGGGGTCGGTGAGCTGCTCGCCGGTCACGGGAACCCCGGTGCACCGGCTGATCAGCGCCGCCAGGTCGTCGGGGGAAAGTCGGGTGTCCACGTCACATACCTCCGCTGATCAGTGATTCCGGGTGGCGCAGCACGAGCGCCGAGTTCCCGCCGTACACACCGCGGGACAGCACCAGGACGGTGCGCAGCTCCACCGGGCGGGCGTCGCCGGTGACCAGGTCGAGGTCGAACCGGCACTCGCGCACGCCCGGGGTGGGCGGCACGAGACCGTGTTCGAGGGCCAGCACCGCGGTGGCGACGTCGAGCACGGCCGCGGCGGCGTAGCAGCGCCCGTACCCGGCTTTGGGCGCGGTCACCGGCACCCGGCTCGCGTGCTCACCCAGCAGCAGGCGCAACGCCTCGGCTTCGGCGGCGTCAGCACGCGGGTCGGCCATCGCGTCGAGGAACACCGCGTCCACGTCGTCGGGGGTCAGACCCGCCTCGGCCAGCGCGCCCGCGGCGGCCCGCAGCAGTCCCTGCGCCGACCGGTCGAACCGCCGCCGGCCGGTGTAGGTCGCGCAGTGCCCCGCCACCACCGCTTTCACGGCGGCGCCCCGGCGGTGCGCGGCGTCGGCGTCCTCCACGACGAGCATGGCGCCGCCCTCGGCCGGCGCGAACCCGTCGGCCCGATCGGTGAACGGCTGGTAGGCCGTGGCCGGGTCGCCGGACGTGCTGAGCAACCCCAATCCGAGCTGGCAGCACATCGCGTACGGGCAGAACGGGGCTTCCGCGCCGCCGACGAGCATGGCACGCGCGCCTCGTCGCAGCTCACCCCCGGCGGCGGCGAGGACGTCCAGGCCGCCCGCTTCGTCGGCGACGAACACCCCGGACGGACCGCGCAGGCCGTTGCCGATGGAGACCTGGCCGGAGCACGCGGCGTAGAACCAGGCGATCGACTGGTAGGGGCCCACGTGCTCGGGTCCGTGCCGCCACAGCCGTTCGATCTCCCGCTGGCCGAACTCCACACCGCCGCTGTAGCTGGCCGTCATCACGCCGAACTCGAAGGGCTCCACCGCGGCCGGGTCCAGCGCGGCGTCGCGCAGCGCCAGGTCGGCGGCGGCGAGGGCGAAGTGGGTGAACCGGTCGGTCTGCACGGTGATCCGCGGTTCGACCCACCCGGCCGGTTCGAACCCGGTCACCTCGCCCGCCACGGTGACCGGGTAGGGGTTGGGCTCGAACCGTCCGATCGGCGCCAGCGCCAGGTGCCCGTCGCGCACGGCGGGCCAGAACTCGCCTACCCCAAGACCGCTCGGGGCGATCACACCGAGACCGGTCACGACGGGCGCGGAACCGGTGGGTGCGGGGCTCATGGCCGCCCCGCTCTCGTCAACACCACCGCGGACTGGAACCCGCCGAAGCCGCTGCCTACCGACAGCACCACGTCCAGCTGGCGTTCTCGCGCGGTGTGCGGCACGTAGTCCAGGTCGCACTCGGGGTCCGGCGTGTCCAGGTTGGCGGTCGGCGGGACCACGCCGTGGACGAGGGCCAACGCGCAGGCAGCCAGTTCGATGGAGCCGATCGCGCCCAGCGAGTGGCCGATCATCGATTTGATCGAGCTGACCGGCACCTGGTGCGCACGCTCACCCAGCAGCCGGTGGAACGCGGCGGTCTCGTGCCGGTCGTTCTGCCGGGTGCCCGAGCCGTGCGCGTTGACGTAGCCGACCTCGGCCGACGCCACCCGGGCGTGGTCCAGCGCGCGCCGCGCGGCCTCGGCCATTTCGACGCCCTCCGCCGTCAGGCCGGTCATGTGATGGGCGTTGCTGCGGGTGGCGAAGCCCGCGACCTGCGCCAGCACCTTCGCGCCCCGGCGACGGGCGTGGTCGAGATCCTCCAGCACCAGCACGGCCGCGCCCTCGCCGAGCACGAACCCGTCCCGGTCGCGGTCGAACGGGCGAGCCGCGTGCGCGGCGTCGTCGTTGCGCGCCGAGGTCGCGCGGATCGCGTCGAAACAGGCCACCGTGATCGGCGAGATCGGGGACTCCGAGGCCCCCGCCACCACTACGTCGGCCCGGCCGTCCTCGATGAGGCGGGCGCCGTGGCCCACCGCGTCCAGCCCGGCCGTGCACCCGGTGGACACCGTCCGCACCGGCCCGCAGGCGCCGACCCGGTCGGCGACCTCCGCGGCCAGCGTGGCGGGGGACAGGGCACAGTGCAGGAACGGCGAGGCCGCGCCCGCGTCGACCACCCACTGCCGCCCGCGTCGCGAGGTGGCCACGTAGTCCTGCTCCAGCAGCGTCGTGCCGCCCACGGCGGAACCCATGCTCACACCCAGCCGCCACGGGTCCGCGATGTCCACCTGCGCCTGTCGCCACGCCTCGTCGGCGGCGACGGCGGCGAACTGGACGTAGCGGTCCATCCGGGTGATCTCCGCGGTGGTCAGGCCCGCGTGCGCCGGGACGAAATCGCACTCGGCGGCAATCCTCGACCGGAACCCCTCCGGGTCGAACAGGGTGATCGGCCGGGTGGCGGTGCGCCCGGAGGTCAGCAGCTCCCAGAAGGAGTTCGTCCCGATGCCGCCCGGTGCCACCACCCCCAGGCCGGTGACTGCCACCCGGCGCGTCACGACACCTGCTCCGTGTCCACGTGCCCCAGGTCCGGCCGGGGCGCCAACGGGGACAACTGGAACAGCACGCGCGCCGGCGACGTCCCGGTGTTGCGGAGGCGGTGCCGCACCCCGATCGGCACCAGGATCGCCTGGTCCGTGCGCACCTCGTGCGGCACGTCGTCCAAGTCCAGCACCACCGGGCCCTCCACGACGTAGAGGAACTCCTCGGAGTACGGGTGGTAGTGCTCGTTCACCTGGTCGCCCGGCTCGACCAGCACGACACCCAGCAGCCCGGAGGTGGCGCCGACCGTCGCCGGGCCGAGCAGGACGCGGATGTCGCCACCGCGGCCGGTGTTGGGCGCGACGTCGTCCGGGCTCATCGCGCGGTGGAGTTGGCTGGTCATGCCACCACCCCCACCACGCGGTCGGTCACCAGCGTCATCGGGCACGCCAGGCGCACCAGCGGTGCCAGCCTGCTCGCGAGCGGCACGGCGGGCGTGCGATCCGAGGACTCCACCAGGTGCACGACCGCGTCCCTGCGCCGGAAAACCGTTGTGCCACAACCAGAACCTGAGCCTTCGGTGGCGAGCAGCCTGGCCACCTCGCCGGCCTGTCCCGGCAACGCCCGGTAGAACGCCGCCGCACGGGGCAGGTGGCCGGGGTGGCCGTTGCGGGAGGCGACCACCCGCATCACCGAGCCGGCCAGGAAACGCCGCCGGCCGTCGTCGTCGGACAGGTCGCGGTCCTGCACCAGGTGCGGCCGCAATCGCTGCTCCACGGCCTGGATCTGCGGCTGCGCGGCCAAATGCCGGATCGCCTCCCCGGGCGGGCAGGTGATGTCCACGACCCGCACCACCACCGGTCCGACCATGAAGACCGACGTGCGGTCCAGCAGCGGGCGCGCGGCCTGCGGCCGGCCGGGCGGGGGCCCGGCGTAGCCGGCCAGGATCTCGGCCACAGCCGCCTCCGACCCCGGCCGCACCGGGAACGTCAACGCATAGCGGTTCACGACTTCGCCTCCAGCAGTAGTCGATCGGCTTCGGCGCCCGGCGTGGTGGTCAGGCGGATGTGGTAGCGCGAGGACTCCCGCGCCGTCGCGCACGCGACCAGCGGGGCCGCCAGCCGCCGGTGGTCGGCGCCGCGCTCCCACGCGTGGAAGTGCGCCGCGCTCGCCCACTCGCTGGTGATCACCCAGTCCTCGGGATCACCCTCCGACTGGCACAGCTGGTCGCCGAGGTAACCCTCCACTTGCGACACCTGATGCCTGATCCGCCGGTAGGCGTCGAGGAAGCGGTCCTGGTCCGCGTCCGGCACGCGCAGGCGGAAGATCACCCGCAGTAGGCCAAGTCCGGACGTGTGGTGCTCCGCCATCTCGTCTCCTCTGGGGTGTGCACAGGATGAACAGGCAGCCTTGTAGTGATCGAAGTTTCGTTCGCCCGCGTCTGTAGGCAAGTCAGGGCCAGCCGATCGGTCGAACATCCACCCGATCGAGAGGACGAACTCGGGGCTCGGTCAGTAGGACTCTTCCGGGTAGGAAGCGATCCGGCAGGCATGCGAAGCCACCGCGCGCCGCACTCCCTCGTAGCGCAGCATCCGGCGGCACGTCCTGGCGTCGTCTTCCTCGCCCGTCTTCGCGATCTTGCACGCTTTGAGCACGTTGGCGGTCGCCTCGTACCCGTTCTCCATCACGTGGTCGATGCAGATCCCGGGATCGGCCTGAGCCGGCGCCCCCACGAACGAGAACAGAGCTGCGGCAGTGAACACCATGCCGGTCAGACCGGCCGCACGACGCAAATGCAACATCGGGTCGTCCTCTCCTGATCACGCTGACACGGCGCTTCGCCATGCCCGGCCGGGTGTTGGTCTCCGCCGGGTAACCCAGGATGCGTCAGACAAGCCGATCCGGCTTGCTCAACCCTCGATCGAGCGCAATGCCCCCCCGTCCGAGGGAAGAAGCCTCTCGCAGCGTGTGGACCGCCATCGCATCCCACTGCCCGATCGAGCACCGAGCCCACCACCCGGTGATGTTGCCGCCAATGGCAATGGACAGCCCGCTGCACCGGCACGTGCGGCGATCCCGCCCGTCCCCTCGTCTCACCGGTGTGGACGGTGGTGGCCGAGGCGGACGCCCGCTGCCGAATACCGACGCCCTGCCTCCGGAGTCGGACGCGGCCCCATCCGACCGTCATCACCGACGGCACGACGTGCCACAGCGGGATGAGATCCACGGACGGATCCCGCACGAGCCTGCCTGGAAGCAGTGTCCTGTTCGACATCGAGCGCCCGGCTCACCCGCGCGTGGAGTCGGGGGTCGCGTCCGGCGATACCATCCCGCGGACTCGGATCTCCGGGATGGTCTGGGCAGGGTGGAACACCAAGGCGCTGAACCCGCAGGACATCTCCGGCGGCGTCGGCATTCGAATGTCCTCAGTGGACGTTCTCGGTCGCACGGCCCTGTTCTGGCCTCGCCCCGGCAGTCCTGGTCGACTCGGCCAACGGCCTCCCGTACGCCATCCCGTTCCTGGGCACTCATGCCCACGCCACCATCCGGCGCTGGAACCGCCGGCGCTGGTGGAATGTGGGATCAGGGCGTTGACAGACGGCGGGTGGGGTCAGCCGACCGGGCTGGGGCCACGCTACCTCGTCGTGCGGCTGCGACGACTCGTTCACCACGCGGCGAGGAAGAGTGAACGAGCGCTTACCGCCGACGGTTCACCGATCCGGGCACCCGGCTCTGTGATCAAGAATGCCGACCAACGCACTCATCGTGTGCGGCGGATGCCCGTCGCACGTCTGAGGACCGAGTGCGTGGCGGCGCTGCCTCGAACGCCAGGACCGAGTCGCGGGGAGGGGCGGCTATTCGGATCAGAGCCCGGAAACCGAGCCTGGACGTTCGCCGCCGGGATGCGGACAACTGGTCCCGCGGGTGCGAGCGACTGCCAGAAGCCGCGTGACGCTTTGCGAACGGCTCCGAGCACGCCCACTGGGACGTGCTCGGAGCCGCGGTCCGCTCGGATCACTCGATCTCGTACTCGTCACTGCAGAGGTCGCCGTCGTCGGCGTTCGGCGTGACGTTGCCGGTGCTGCCGACCAGGGCGCCGCCGACGTAGACGCCGAGCGCGTAGGTCTTGACGTCGGTGCACGGGCCCAGGTTCCACTGCCGCACGGTCATCGGGCCGATGTTGGTCTGCCGGAGGAGCCGCACGCCGGAAGCACTGTGGCGGCTCAGCGACACGACCGCCTCGTCGAACCGGACGTCGCTGAGGTTGATCAGGGTGACGGTGAAGTTCGCGGCTTCCGGCATGGCGTCGTGGGTGACCGCCGCTGCGGTGGTGCCGGTGGTGCGGCTGAGCACCGGCGCGTCGGCCGCTCCTGCCGGCGGGCTCGCCAGCAGCAGGGCGGCGGCCGACACGGCCGCCGCGGCCACTGCGCGCACCGCGCGGGACTTGATCGTGTTCATCGGTTTCCCTCCTTGGCGCAGAACGCGCCGTTGTGTCGTCGCTGTTGCCGCACGGTCAAAGCGATGCCTTGAACAGCAGCAAGTTCGGGGTGGGCGGCTCGCCGGGGCCGGGCGCGGGGATGCCGGTGACCTTGCCCACGGAGGCGTTGGCCAGCAGCCAGGAGCGTGCCGCGGGACCCGAGTGGCTGGGATCGACCTGCATCCTGAGCGCCGCGCTGCCCGCCACCAGAGGCGCGGCCAGTGAGGTGCCGGAGGCCGACGCGGTGGCGGCGCGCTTGGTGCCGTCCGCCGCCACCGTGAAGAAGGTCGAGCTGACCCGCTCACCGGGAGCGAACAGTGTTGTGCAGTGCCCGTGGTTGGAGACCGTCGTCCCGTCCCGCATCATGCTGTCGTCGTCGGCTGTGCCGCCCACGGCCGTGACTCCGACCGCGCTCGCGGGTGACCGCAGGCAGGTCTTGATGCCCTCGTTGCCCGCCGCGACGGAAACGAAGTAGCCGGCGGAGACCAGTTCAGTGGCCTTGGCATTGAGCGTGGTGTCGTGCGCCGCACCCATCGAGACGTTGACCACCGCGGGTTTCACGCCGCGGTCGAGCACCCAGTCCATCCCGGCGATCAGGGAGGACAGGCTCGCAGTGGGCGTGCAGCCGTCGGTGACCTTCACCCCGCGCACCTCGACCTTCTTGGCGACGCCGTGGATGCTCCCGCCGATGAGACCCGCCACCAGCGTTCCGTGGCCGTGGCAGTCCTCGGCCGACCCTCCGGTGGTGCTGACCATGTTGATGGCCCGGCCCTCGAACTCCGGGTGGCCGGTGTAGATGCCGGTGTCGAGCACGTAGGCCCGGATGCCGGTGCCCGTCGCGGTGTAGGTGAAGGTGTTGCTGCGGGGCAGGTCGCGCTGGTCGGCGCGGTCGAGATGCCACAGGGCCGGACCGGTGGTGCTCTGGACCGTGGCGGTCGTGCGGACGACCGCGTCCTGGCTGACCTCGGCTACCTCGGCGGTGTCCGCCCGTACGGCCGCCACCTGTCCGCCGGTCAAGCGGGCGGCGAACCCGCGCACCGTTCCCGCGGCGTAGACGTGGGTGGGCCGCAGGCCGAGGCGGGCGGCGAGCGCGGCCGGGTCGGTGCCCGGCCGGGTGCGCACGATGTAGCTGTCGGCGATCGCGTCGGAGGCGGCCATCCGCAACGGGACGAGCGGCGCCGGCTCGGCTGCGGCGGCTCCCGGCGCGGCGACTGCCGCAGCGGTCGCCGCGGCGGCCGCCACCAGCGCCGTCAGCGCGGGAATGAGTCTGGTCATCGCGTTCTCCCCAAGGCGTCGAGTGCTTGCGGGGAGAAGCGTGGGACGAGGCGGTATGGCCTACGTATGAGATGCGTGTGGCCGGAGTTCGCCGGTCACCGATCGCCTGCGGCGTTCGGGGCCTCGAGCTTGGCCCGCACCACAGCGGCATCCGGGTGGTGCAGGTCGTCGAGCAGGTGGAGGGCCTGCCGCCAGGTCACACGGGCCGCCTCCGCGTCACCCGCCGCGTACTGGGTGTCGCCGAGTCGCGTGAGCGTGCCGGATTCGTAGTAGTAGTCGTGCAGGTCCCGGTACAGGTTCAGCGCTCTCAGGTAGCCGGCTATCGCCTCGTTGTGGTTGCCCAGCTGCTGGTGCGCGTAGGCGATGCTGTCCCATGTGTGCGCGCACCCGCGCTGATCGCCCAGGTCGCCGTACAGGGTCAGCGCCTGCCCGCAGTTGCGCAGGGCGCTGCGGTGGTCGCCCAGCTTGATCTGGTGCCACCCCACCATGTTCAGCGCTTTGGCCTGTCCGTACTGGTGGCCGGCCTCCTGGTAGGCCGCCAACGCCCGCTCGGAGTGCCGCACCGCCTCCTCGACCCGGCCTTGGTGCTCCAGCGACCAGGCGACGACTCCCTCGGTGTGGGCCTGCTGGACCAGGTCGCCCACATCGCGGTGCAGCCCCAGCGCACGCGCCAGGTGCGGCTGGGCCTCCTCGTGCCTGCCCAGCAACGCCAGCGCCCGGCCCAACCCCTGGTGAAGCCGTCCCTGGCCGTCCACGTCACCGGCCAGGCGCGCGGCAGCCAGTGCGACCTGCCCGGTGACCACCCACTCGTGCCAGTGGCCCCGCCGATCGAAGCAGGTGGTGAGCAGGTGCTGGAGCCGCCAGGCGTGGGTGTGCAACCCGGCGTTCGCGGCGTGGGCGATGGCTCCCGCCAGCACGTGGCGCTCCACCTCGTACCAGCGCCACGCCTGCGCCGCATCGGCCGGTTCTTCCACGGGTACCGGTGGCGGGGGGAGTGCGAGGTGATCCCGGTTGGGCGCCAGCACGCGGTCCACGCGGTCGGCGGTGTGCAAGTAGTGGTCCAGCAGGCGGAGCAGAGCGGCGTGCCGATCTTCCTCCGCGTCGTGGGCCGCTGCTTGGTCGCCCGCGTAGGTCCGCAACAGGTCGTGGAAGGAGAACCGGCCGGGCCCGCGCTCCTGGAGAAGGTTCGCGCGGGTCAGTTCGGCGAGGGCGGCTCGGGTCTCGGGCGCGGTGCCACCCGTCAGGCAGGCCGCGGCCGGCAGACCGATGTCCGGGCCGGGGTGCAGGCCCAGCAACCGGAACGCGCGCGCCGCCCCCGAACCGATGCGCTGGTAGGACCAGGAGAACACCGCCCGCACACTGGTCATCGGATCGCCCGCGTCCAGCGCGTCGAGTCGGCGGCGTTCGTCGCGCAGTTCCTCGGCGGGCACGCGCAGCGGGAACGTCGGACGGGTGGCCGCGCGGGCGGCCACGATCGCCAGCGCCAGCGGCAAGCGTGCGCAGTGGCGGATCAGCTCGTCCGCGGCGTCCGGCTCGGCCGCGACGCGGTCCGCTCCCAGCCGGCTCGCGAGCAGAGCCATGGCCTCGTCGTCGTCGAGCGCGTCCAGCGCCAGCGGGTGGGCGCCGTGCCGCACCACCAGCCCGGTGAGCTCGATGCGGCTGGTGATCACGGTGTGGCAGGCCGAGCCGCCCGGCAGCAGCGACTGCACCTGCTCGGCATCACGGGCGTTGTCCAGCAGCACCAGCACCGCCCGGCCGGCGATGAGGCTGCGGTACAGCGCGGAGCGGGCCGTCAGCCCGGCGGGCACCCGGTCCGGTGGCACGCCGAGGGCGTCGAGGAACCCCTGCAGGACGTCGGCCGGATCCGCCGGCGGACTGTCGGGGTCGAATCCGCGCAGGTCCACGTACAGCTGTCCGTCGGGGAACCGGTCGACGACCTGATGTGCCCAGCGCACCGCGAGGGTGGTCTTGCCGATGCCCGCAGTGCCGCCGATCGCCACGGTGCCCCCGTGCGCCCCTGCCGCGTCCAGCACCTCGGACAACCGCTTGAGCTGCGCGGCACGCCCTACGAAGCCGGCGACGGGCGCGGGCAGTTGCCGGGGAACCGCCCGCCCCGGTCCACCCGCCTCGACGGGCGTGCCCGTGGTCAGGTCCAGCGTCGGGTCGGCGGTGAGGATCGCCTGTTCCAACCGGCGCAGGGCCGGTCCCGGTTCCAGCCCCAGCTCAGCGACCAGGAGCTGGTGCCCCTCGCGGGCCACCGTCAGCGCCTCGCCCTGCCGGCCCGACCGGTACAGGGCGAGCATGAGCTGACCGCGTACCCGCTCCCGCAACGGATGCAACGACACCAGGCGGGACAGCTCGGCGACCAGGTCGTGATGCCGGCCCAGCGCGAGGTCGACCTCGACGCGGGCCTCCAGCGCAGCCTGCCTGCGCTCCAGCAGTCGAGCCGCCTCGTCGCGCAGCACGTCCACCTCGTCGACATCGGCGAACGGCGTTCCCCGCCACAGGGCCAACCCCTGCCGCAGCAACGTCCCAGCGACTTCCAGGTCACCGGCGGTGGAGGCGACGCGGCCGCGTTCGACCAGGTCCTCGAACCGGGCGGAGTCCAACTCGCCCGGCCGGACCACGAGCGCGTAGCCGGGCGGGCGGTGCTCGACGCGCGCCGGATCACCCAGAGCCCGGCGCAACTGGTGGACGTAGCCGCGCAGGTTCTCCGCCGCCGTACGCGGTGGGTCCTCCCCCCACAACGCGTGCAGCAGCCGGTGCACCGAGCTGGGTTCCCGCCCGCCGCACAGCAGCACTGCCAGCAACGTCCGCAGCTTGGCCGATCCGAGCCGCACCGGTCCCGTGCCGGTGTCGACCTCCAACGCCCCCAGGACGTTGAACTCCATGACCACTCCCCCCAAGACCATGCACACCCGGCCACTCCGCCGTCCTGGCGGTGGCCGCGCAGCGCATGTGCACTCCTCACCCAACCGACGGCCAAGATCGACCACAAGAACGACGAGGCTACCCACTCACATGGGTGCCGTTGCAGTACTGCTAGTGGGATCCGGCAGAGGAATGGGGCTCACTTCCGAAACATCCTCTGTCCACTGTGGATTGAGAGCGTCCATGGGAACGGTTGCGGCTGGGCGATCTGACAGCCGACGCGCAAGAATTGTCAAATCAGGACACTGGGGCCTGTGTCGAAGGCGACTGCCACTGCGCTGCACCTCGACGTCCTCCGCGTCCTGCTCGACGCAGCGTTGCTCACCCGCTGGAGGTGTCATGAGGGTTTCCCCTCATGACACCTCGGTCGATGCCGGGGGAGGTGTGCGCCGCAGCAGGAGAACGACGAACCCGAGAACTCCGCGATAGCCGCCCAACCAGCTGGTGCGGTGGGACGCTGACATCTGAAGAGCGAGGTCGTGGCCGGGGTGTTCGGGATGGTCGAGAGCCCACTTGGCGAGGGTGCCGGTCCAGCACCATTCGTACTCGTCCCACTCCGCGAGGGTGCTGATGTATCCGTAGACCGGTGTCCACCCGTCGGCGACGACTTGGGACACGGTGGTCGGGAGATCCGCGTACTTCTGCGGACCGTCCTCCAGTTCCGCGCGGACGGCGGCGTCGGGTTCGCGCTCCCAGAAGCAGTCGCCGAGCAGGAGCATCCCGTCTTCGGCGAGGTGTTCCCGAGCGGCGTTCAACGTGGGGAGCAGCCCGCCGTACGCGTAGGCGGCTCCCACGCTGAGCACCAAGTCCGCCTTCCTGGTCGACCGGTACTCGGCGACGTCCTGGCGCCGCAGTTCCAGCCGATCTTCCAGACCGAGCCGGGCGGCCTCGTCGAGGACGTGGTCGAAGCCTTCGCCCGAGATGTCGACTCCGACGGCTGTTACGCCGTCGTGCGCCTGTAGCGCGCGTAGCAACCAGGTGCCATCGCCGCAGCCCAGATCGAGCAGGTGATCGTCCTGCCTGCGGATGGCCCGGTGGAGGAGGTGCTCCACTGTGCTGTCGCTCAGTGGAGCCGAAATCGGATGGTCTGCGTGCGCGAGAGCGCTGAGTTCGCGTCGGTCCACCAGTGCTGTCTAGCAGAAGCCGGATCTTGTGTCGCAGGCATTTCGCAGTGGAGGTGGTGGCAACCCCTGCTGCCGAACGGTGAGCACCATGCCCATCACGTCGACTCCCCACCCGGCCTTGAAGAGCGGGTGGGGAGTCGGCCGGCGCGTCTGGTGCGCGGTAACGTCAGCCGGCGTCGACTGCCTGCTCTCACCGCCCAGCGGGTCGACCGGTGTTGTCCTTTGTGGACTTACCGGGACATCATTGCCTGCTTGGTTTCCGGAGAACGGAGCCGCACTGGCCTGCAGGAGTTGTATTCCGCAGGTCAGCGCGGCCTTCATGTCACAGGAATCCACTCCGTCTTCACCGTCACCGCGTCGAGCGCGTCCGGCAGCGGCGTGACACCGAGGCCCGGACCGGTCGGCACGGCCAGGTGACCGTCGTCCAGCACGAACGGCTCGGTGACGTCCATCGCGTAGTAGCGGTCCGACGCCGACGTGTCGCCGGGCAGCGTGCAGCCGGGCAGCGCCGCCAGAGCCACGTTCGCCGCCCGTCCGATGCCCGTCTCGAGCATCCCGCCGCACCAGACCGCGATCCCGTGCGCCGCGCAGACGTCGTGGATGCGCCGCGCCTCCAGGTACCCGCCGACCCTGCCGGGCTTGACGTTCACGACCTGGCAGGCGCCGAGCTTGATCGCGTCGGCCGCGGACTGGGCCGAGGTGATCGACTCGTCGAGGCAGATCGGCGTGCGCACCACCTTCGCCAGCTCGGCGTGGGCGAGGATCTCCTCCTCGTCCAGCGGCTGTTCGATCAGCAGCAGGTCGAACGGGTCGAGCTTGGCGAGGTGCCGGGCGTCGCCGAGCGTGTAGGCGGTGTTCGCGTCGACCTGCAGCAGCACGTCGTCGCCGAACCGCTCGCGCACGGCCCGCACCGGTTCGAGGTCCCAGCCGGGCTCGATCTTGAGCTTGATCCGCACGTAGCCCTCGTCGAGGTACCCGCCGACCGCGGCCAGCAGCTCGGGGATCGAGTTCATGATCCCGACCGACACCCCGCACGGCACGCGGTCGCGCGTCGCACCCAGCTCGCGGCCGAACGACACGCCGCGCGTGCGCAGCTCGGCGTCCAGCACCGCCATCTCCAGCGCGCCCTTGGCCATGCGGTGGCCGCGGAGCTTCCCGAGCCGCGGTGCCACCGACACCCCGTCGACCTCACCGGCCAGCGCGGGCACGAGGAACCGCCGCAGCACGTCCGCGCAGCCCTCCAGGTACTCCGACGAGTACACCGGGTCGGCCATGGCGACGCACTCACCCCAGCCCTCCGCCTCCTCCGACACGGCGCGGAGCAACAACAGCTGCCGCGTGGTCTGCGTGCCGAAAGACGTGCGGAACGGGGACTTCAGCGGCATCTCGACCCAGCGGATCTCCACCCCGGAGAGCTTCACCGCGCTTCCTCCTTCTCGACGACGTACCAGCCGGACCTGTCGAACCCGGTGATGCGGGCGCCCGCGGCGAGCAGGCCGCCGAGGACGTCCCGCACGGCGTAGCGCCACTCGGTGGCCGCGGCCGGGTTCGTGGCCCGCAGCGTCTCGACGTCCGGCGGCACCGCGACGAGAACGGTGCTCGCGGAACAGGTTCCGCGCACCGGCAGCCCGTCCTCGGAGATCCCGAGCCCGATCACGCCGGTGGCGGCGGTGGTGCGCGGGTGGCCCTCGCACGCGGCGACGACCTCGGGAGAGGTGATGGGCCACCGGACGAGCAGCCGGTCGGTCTCGCCGCCGCCGTTGATGTCGTCGTCCATGCTGCCGTAGAAGTCGGGCAGGTACTCGGTCGCGTCCGCGGCGAGCTTGCCCAGGTTGAAGTGGGCGTTGCGGCGCACCAGCGGGTCGAACGTCCAGGTGACCTCGGTGAGGCCGCGTTCCAGGGCCCACGTCCGCTGGTCGAGCTTCATCGCGTAGCCGACGTTGCGGCCCCGCATGCCGGCCGCGACGCCCGCGATGTGGCTGTGCAGCGCGCCCGCGGCGGGCGGCGAGCAGAAGCCGATGCACGCGCCGACCAGCTCGTCGCCGTCGAACGCGCCCGCGACGTAGCTGCCCGCCTTGGCCATCGCGCGCAACAGCTCCGCGTTGACCGGGGGAGTGCCACCGTCGCCGGTGGGACGCCAGATCGACTCGTACAGCTGTTGCGTGGCAACGAGCTCCGCGTACTCGGTGAGCTGGCGCACCACCACGTTCCGCGTCACCACCGTCATGTCAGCTCCTTCACGAGCGCCGCGAGCAGGGCCGTGCGCGGTGCCAGTTCGGACACCAGCACGTGCTCGTTCTCCGCGTGCGCTCCACCGCCCACCGCGCCGAGGCCGTCGAGCGTCGGAACGCCCACGCCCGCGGTGAAGTTGCCGTCGGACGCGCCGCCGACCGCGGCCTGAGCCAGTGGGAAGTCCGCGAGTCCGGACGCGAGCGCGAACAACCCGGAGGACGCCGACAGCTCCATCGGCGCGCGGTTCGGGCCGCCGGTCACCTCGACCTTCGCCCCGTCCACCACCGGTTCCAGCGCCCGCATCGCCTCGTCCACGCGCCGTTGCTCGGCGAGGTTGCGCACCCGCACGTCCACCATGAACTTCCCTTGCGCGGGAACGGTGTTCGTCGTCGTGCCGGAGCTCAGCACCGTCGGCACCACGGTCGTGCCGGCGGCAGGGTCCGCCAGCTCCGCCACGGCGAGGACCTGGTGCGCCGCCTCGATCGTCGCGTTCACCCCGCGCTCGGGTTCGAGCCCGGCGTGGGACGCACGGCCGTGCAGCGTCACCTCGTACATGGACGTGCCCTTGCGCTCGGTCTTCAGAGCGCCGCCGTCCGCCGACCCCTCGGTGACGAGCACGGCCGCGTGCTGCACGGCCTCCTCCTCGATCAGCCCGCGCGACGACGGCGAGCCGATTTCCTCGTCGCCGGTGATGAGCACCGTGACGCCGTCGGGGGACCCCAGCGACGCGACGGCGTGGAAGATCATCGCGACGCCGGTCTTCATGTCGAAGCAGCCCGGCCCGCGCAGCACGCCGTCGCGCACCTCGAACGGGATCCGCTCCAGCGTGCCGACCGGCCACACCGTGTCGTGGTGGCCGAGCAGCAACACCCTGCGCGGCCCGGAACCCAGCCGCCAGCGCAGGTGCGTGCGACCGTCGAGCACGATCCACTCGGGGGTCGTGCCGAGCAGGGCGGAGCCCACCTCGGCGGTGACCTCCGCGCTGCGGGCGACCGCCGCCAGGTCGGTCGACGGCGACTCGCAGCTCACGAGCCGCTCGATGTCGGCGAGCAACGTCATCTCAGGACACCTTCGGCGTGGCGCGGACACCCATGTGCACGTACTCCTCGCCCGTCGGCAGTGAGTAGAACACGACGGACGTCCAGCTCTCGTTCTCCGCCATCCTGCACACGAACGTGGTGTCGTCGAGCGGCACGAGGTCGACCTCCGGCGGGTCGGGGACGAGGCCCTTCAGGGGACCGGTGATCGCCGTCCTCAGCCGCAGTCCCTTCTCGCCCTCGGTGATCTCCATGTGCGTCGACTCCCGCTCGTACCGGCCGACGTACCGCGCCAGGTCGACGGCCGGCGGCTCCGCGGCCGGTTCCACCGGGCGCGGCATGGCCACACCGGCCAGCTCGGCGAAGATCTCGCGGTACAGCTCCAGGTAGATCTCGCGGGCGTGGTCGCCGTTGGTCAGCAACGTGACCGCGAGCTGCTGCTCCGGCAGCAGGCGCAGGAACGCCGACTGGCCGATCGTGTTGCCGTCGTGGCCGATCAGCCGGTGACCGTCCCAGCCGAACCGGATCCAGCCGACGCCCCACGAGTCGCCGAGCGCGTTCGGGTCCGGCAGGTCGGTCTGCTTCTCGGTCATCGCGGCCGCGGACTCCTCGGACAGCACCCGCGTGCCGTCCTGCGCCACCCCGCCCTCGAGGTGCATGCGGGCGAACGCCAGCACGTCCTCGGTGGTCGAGAAGATCGTCCCGGCCGGGCCGAGCGAGCGCGGCAGCTGCCACACGGGCGCCGGCACCTGCTCGCCGTCCTCCTCCATGTGCCCGACCGCCGCGCGGTGCAGCAGCGCCTCCTCGGGCAGCGTGCCGGTGCGGGTGAGCCCGAGCGGGGCGAAGAGCTTCTCCTTGAGCGCCGCGTCCCACGTCTTGCCGGTGATCTTCTCGATCACTCGGCCCGCGAGCACGAAACCGGCGTTGCTGTAGGAGAAGGTCGCGCCGAGCGGGTGGTTCTGCGGGGCGTCCGCGAGCAGCCGGGTGTAGAGCTCCAGGCAGTCGTCGCCGCGGCCGGTGTCGGTGAACAGGTCGCCGTCGATGCCGCTGGTGTGCGTGAGCAGGTGGCGCATGGTCACCTTCCGCTCGACGACCGGGTCCTTCAGCTTCAGCTCGGGCAGCACGTCGGCGATCGGCGCGTCGAGGTCGAGCAGGCCCTCGTCGACCAGCTGCATGACCACGGTCGACGTCCACACCTTGCCGATCGAGCCGATCTGGAAGACCGAGTCGTCGGTGACCTCGACCCCGGTCCTGGTGTTGAGCACGCCGTGGTGCGCCTGGACGACCTCGCCGCGGTAGAGGATGCCGAGCGCCGCGCCGGGGACGCCGTGCTTCGCCGCGAGCGCGGAAAGCCTGCGCTGCCAGTGCTTCGCGTCGAGCGGCCTGCGTCCGGTCACGTGCTCGCGCACCCAGTCGACGACGCGGCGGTTGAAGTCCTCGCGGTGCGACGGCTTGCCGTTGAGGATGAACAGGTGCGACTCGTCCGGGTAGAGCACCAGCTTGGCGGGCACCGAGTTCTGGCGCAGCGCGGTGAACCACTGCTCGGCCTGGCCGACGGGACACCTGTCGTCGGCGGCGCCCTGGTAGATCAGCGTCGGCGTGCGGACCTGGCCGACGAGCGTGATCGGGGACAGCTCCGCGAGGTGCTCGCCGGGACCGCCGAGCTCCAGCTCGGTCAGGTAGTGACCGCCGTCGGACGTGCCGCCCATGCTGCTCAGGTCGCTGACCACACCACCGGCGACGGCGGCGGCGAACCGGGAGTCGCGGCTGGTGAGGTAGCAGGTCATGTAGCCGCCGTAGCTGTACCCGGTGACGGCGAGCTTCGCCGGGTCGGCGAGACCTTCCTCGACGAGCTGGTCGAGCGGCTCCAGGAAGTCCTTCGCGTCGGCTTTGCCCCACGCGCCGAGCGCGGCCCGGTAGAAGTCCTCGCCGTAGCCGTCGCTGCCGCGCGGGTTGAGCGTCAGCACCGCCCAGCCCTCCTCGGCCAGCACCTGGTGGTAGAGGTGGACGGGGTCGGCGGTGCCGTTCCACGCGTTGTGCGGACCGCCGTGGACGTCGAGCAGCAACGGCAACGGGCCCGTGCGCGCCGGGTCGCGCAGCAACCAGCCGTGCACGACAGTGCCGTCGGAGACGGTGAACTCGCGCTCCTCGCGCACCAGCACGTCGTCGCTGTTGTGTCCGGTGTGGACGGTGACGTCACCGGAGGCCAGGTCGACGGTGGCGATCTCGCCGTACGAGGTGGGCGTGCCCAGGACGATGGCCGCGACACCACCGGCGACGGAAAGCCCTGACACGACACGGGAGTCGCCTCCCACGACCAGCTTCGGCTCGCCGCCGTCGAGGTCTGCGGAGTAGAGCTGCGTGCAGCCGCGGTCGCGGGCGCAGAACAGCACGCTGTTCCCGTTCAGGGCCGGACGGCCGCCGGGATAGCCCGCCATGCCGGGCATCACGTTCCGGTCCAGCGCCGCAGACAGGGTGCGCGCCTCGCCGTCCGGGGACACGTGCAGCAGGTCGACGTGCCCGGTGTCCGCGGTGAGCCGGCCGGTGACGATCAGGCCGTCCTCGGTCCACAGGACGGTCGCGACCTGTCCTTCGGCGAGCCCGACGACCCGCGGTTCCGCGTGGCCCTCCACGTCGACGACGTGCACCGGGGAGCGGAAGTTCAGGTCGGAGTCCTCGTCCCGCGCCGCGCTGAAGGCCAGCTTCGTCCCGTCCGGTGACCACGCGGGGGTGTCCGCGAAGTAGTCGCCGGTGGTCACCTGGCGCACCTCGCGGCTCTCCAGGTCGAGCACGTGCAGGTGGGCGCGGATGCTGCGCAGGTAGCCCGACCCGTCGGCCTTGTAGTCGAGGCGGTTCGCGACGATCGGCGCCTTGGCGTCCGCGATGTCGACGGGCGCGGAGAACGCGATCTTGGTGCCGTCCGGGTTCCACACCGGTGCCCCGGCGCCGAGCGGCAGCGTGGTCAGCTGCTCCGGTTCGCCGCCGTCGGCGGGCAGCAGCCAGAGCTGCGCCGGCCCGTCCTGGGCCCGCAGGAACGCGATGACGCCGCCCTTCGGGGACCACGTGGGTGCCACGTCGGTCTTTCCCCTGGTGAGCTGCCTCGCCTCGCCGCCGGACAGCCGCCACAGCGCCCGCTCGTCGCGGTCGGCCTCGCGGTCCGTCGTCCGCAGCACGTAGACGACGTCGGCGCCGTCCGGGGAGATCGCGGGCTGCTCGGGCAGCGCGAAGCCGTACAGGTCCTCGATGGTGGTCATGGTGGTGGTCCCCCTCGTCAACGGGTGGCGCCGAGCTCGGCGCGGAAGAGATCGAGCACGTTCTGGCCCAGCACCAGGGCGATGTCGTCGTCGGCCCAGCCGCGCTTCCGCAGCGCCTCGGTGACGAGCGGCAACCCCGCGGGCCCTTCCAAGCCTGGCAGGAACCGGTCCGTCGGAACGCCCTCGATGACCTGCGTCTCGCAGCACGGCGGCGTGACGTCCTCGAGGACCTCCTTCACGAAGTCCGGGCCGAGGCCGACGTGCCGGACGCCCATGACGCCCGCGATGTGCTCGATGTGGTCGATGAGCCGGTCGATGGTGAAGTCGGTCTCGTGCAGGAACGGCGCGAAGAAGTTGACGCACACCACGCCCCGGTTGCTCGCGATGCCCCTCAGCTGTTCATCGGTGAGGTTGCGGTGGTGGTCGCGCAACGCCCGTGCCGACGAGTGCGTCGCCATCACCGGCCGGGTCGCGAGCTCCAGCACGTGGTCGACGCCCGCCGCGCCGAGGTGGCTGACGTCGAAGATCATGCCGAGCCGCTCCATCTCGCCGAGCGCCGCGACGCCGGCCCTGGTGAGCCTGCTGCCGGTGGCGTCCTCGCCGCTGCCGTCGGCCAGCGCGGTGCGGCCGAAGTGGGCGAGCGACGCGATCCGCACGCCCAGCCTGCTCAGCGTCTCCAGCAGCTCGACGTCCTCACCGACGCCGGGCGCGCTTTCGAGCGCCAGCACGAGCGCGATGCGGTTGTCCGCGAGCGCGGCGTCGATCTCGGCGCCGTCACGGCACAGCCGCACCGCGCCGGGGTTCGCCTCGGCGATGCGGTGGGCGGCCTCGATCTCCCTCAACGTCTGCCGCAGCGCGCCTTCCGGGCGGAACACGTCGTCGACGAACACCGGCAGCACCTGCAGGTCGACCCCGCCCGCCTCCAGCTGGGGCAGCCAGCGGTCGCGGAAGTGCGGCACCCACTGCTCGACCGGGCGGTGCGCGATCGCGGTGAGCAGGTCGTTGTGGGTGTCCGCGACGACGCTGCGCCCGTGCAGATCGTCGATCATGAAGCCTCCAGCCGTGTGTGCCGCTTGGGCGCGGCCGCGAGCAGCTCACGCGTGTACTCGTGCGCCGGCGCCGTGAGGACCTGCTCGGCAGGCCCCTCCTCGACGATCCGGCCGTCCTTCATCACCGCGATCCGGTCGCTCACGTACCGCACGACGGCGAGGTTGTGCGAGATGAACAGCATCGACAACCCGAGCCGCCGCTGCAGCTCGCGCACCAGGTTCAGCACGGCCCCCTGCACCGACACGTCGAGCGCGGACGTGATCTCGTCGGCGATGATGACCTCGGGCTGCCCGGCGAGCGCCCTGGCCAGCGCGACGCGTTGCCGCTGCCCGCCGGACAGCCGCGCGGGCAGCGCCGCGGCGCGGCCGGGGTCGAGGTTCACCAGTTCCAGGAGCCGCGCGACCTCGGCCTTCTTGTTCGTGCCCCGGGGCATGGCCTCGGCGATGGAGCCGCCGATGCTCATCCTCGGGTCGAGCGAGGAGTACGGGTCCTGGAAGACCATCTGGACCTTGCGGCGGTGACGCGTCTCGCCGTCGAGGAGGACCCGGCCCGCGGTGACGCCCACGAGGCCGACCGCGGTGGCGGCCAGGGTGGACTTGCCGGAGCCCGACTCGCCGACCAGTCCTACGACCTGGCCCGACGGGACCGTGAGGGTGACGTCGTCGACGGCCAGGTGGTGGCCGTAGCGGACGCTGACGTGGTCGAAGTGGAGCTCACTCATCGCGCACCTCCCGCGGCCGCCAGCGCCAGTTCCTTCTCCGACTTCCAGCACGCCACCCGGTGCCCGTCCGACATCTCCTTCAGCTCCGGCTCATCGGTCCGGCACCTGTCCTCGGCGAGCGGGCAGCGCGGCGCGAACGGGCAGCCCCGCGCGATCTCGCCCGGCTCCGGCGGACGGCCAGGGATGACCGCCAAAGGCGCGTCCCGGTCCGTGTCCAGGTCGGGTACCGCTGCCAGCAGCGCCGTCGTGTACGGGTGCCGCGCGGCCGTGAACAGCTCGTCCGTCGGCAGTTCCTCGACGATCCGTCCCGCGTACATCACCAGCACGCGGTCGCAGGTCTGCGCGACCACGGTGATGTCGTGGCTGATCAACAGCACTGCCGCGTTCCGCTCGGCCCTGATCCGCGCGAGCAGCTTGAGCACCTCGCGTTGCACGGTGACGTCGAGCGCGGTGGTGGGCTCGTCGGCGATCACCAGGCGCGGCTCGCCCATCAGGCCCATCGCGATCATCGCGCGTTGCCGCATGCCGCCGGAGAACTCGTGCGGGTACTGCTTCACCCGCCGTTCTGGCTCGGGGATGCGGACGGCGCGCAGGCGGTCCACGGCCTTCTGGAGGGCCGCCTTGCGCGAGAGCCCCTGGTGCACCTCGGACACCTCGGCGAGCTGGCCGCCGATGCGGCGCGTCGGGTTGAACGACGTCATCGGGTCCTGGAACACCATCGCCAGCTTGGTGCCCAGCTCGCGGTCCGGTGTGGAGCGCAGCGGTGTGCCGTCGAAGTCGAGCTGGTCCGCCGTCACCGACCCGGGGTGTTCGATCAGGCGGGACACGGCCAGCGCGGTGAGGCTCTTGCCCGACCCGGACTCGCCGACCACGCCGATCATCTCTCCGTTGTGGACGGTGAACGAGACGCCGCGCACCGGGGTGATGCCGCCGGGGAACGTCACGTGCAGGTTCCGCACGGTCAGCAGGCCGTCGTCCGTCTCCTCCACAGTGGACTCGTGGTGCGGTACCGCACGGCCGCGCGGCTGCTGCCTGCCGCCGGCGGCGGACGCGGCCGCCTCGCCGAAGAGGTTGAACGCCAGCCCTGCCAGCACGACGGCGATCGCCGGGCCCAGCGCGGGGGCGGGGGAGATGTAGATCCGCTGCAGGCCCTCGCCGAGCAGCCTTCCCCAGTCGTAGGACGGCGCCTGGACGCCGATGCCCAGGAACGACAGCCCGGCGAACGAGGTCAGCGCGGACCCCGCCGCCAGGGTCGCGTTGATCACGAGGGGTTCGGCGATGTTCGGCAGGACGTGCCGGACCAGCAGGCGGAACCTGCCCACCCCGCACACCCTCGCGGCCTTGATGAAGTCACGTCCGCTGACCGCGGCGGTCAGCGTCTGGGTGAGCCGGGCGAACGACGGCGCGATCGCGAACGCGATGGCGAGCACCGCGCCGACCGTGCCGGTGCCGAAGATGACGGCGAAGAACAACGCCAGCAGCAGACCGGGGAACGCCACGGCGATGTTCACGCCCGAGGTGACGAGACGGGCCGCCCACCGCGGCAGCACCGACGGCACGGAACCCAGGACCAGACCGGTGGTCACGCCGATCAGCGTGGCCAGCAGGGCGAGGCCGATCGTCAGGCGGGTCGCCACGAGCACGCGGTAGAAGATGTCGCGGCCGAGCTGGTCCGTGCCGAGCAGGTGGCCGGCGGACGGGCCCTGCTGCAACGCGTCGGTGTCGATCGCGGCGGCGCGGTCGCCCCAGAGGAGCGGGGCGAAGACCGCCAGCAGGAGCAGGAGAACGAGGAGCACGGCCGACGCCAGGCCGACGGGGGAGCGGAGTGCGGCGCGCATCAGGCCTCCCTGATCGTCGAACGGGGGTCGAGCAACGCCAGCGCCACGTCCACGAGCAGGTTCACCAGCAGCACGCCGGCGCCGTAGACCAGCACGATGCCCTGCACCGTCGGGTAGTCCTTCTGCTGGATCGAGCCGACGATCGTCGACCCCAGCCCCGGCCACGCGAACACGTTCTCCACCAGCACGGTCCCGGCGACCAGCGCCCCCAGCAGCATGCCGCCGAGGGTCAGCGTCGCGGTGACGGCGTTCGGGAGCGCGTGCCGCAGGTACACCAGTCGTGCCGGCAACCGCTTGGCCCGTGCCGTGCGCACGTAGTCGTCGCCCAGCACGGAAAGCAGCTCCACCCGGACGATCCTGGCCAGCACCGCGGCCGGTCCGATCGCCAGCGCCAGCACCGGCAGCACCCACGAGCCGGGAGCATCGTTGCCCGCCACGGGGAAGAGGTTCAGCTGCACCGCGAGGAAACCCACGAGCCCCACGGCGAGGAGGAACTCCGGGATCGCCGCGAGCACCACGCTCGTCGAGGTGAACGCGAGCTCACCACCGCGGCGACGCCCGCCCTTGGTCAGGATCGCCATCGCGACGCCCACCGGCACCGCCACGACGATCACGAACAGGAACGCGAGCACCGCGAGCTGCACGGTCGCGGGCAGCCGGTCGCCGATCAGGTCGGACACCGGGGTGCCACCGGTCAGCGAGGTGCCGAGCTCACCGCGGAACAGCCCGGACAGGTAGCGCCAGTACTGCACCGGCAACGGGTCGTCGAGCCCCAGCGCCGCGCGCCGCGCGGCGACGACGTCGGGTGGAGCGGTGAGGCCGAGCGACTCGCGGACCGGGTCGCCGGGGATCAGGTGGATCATCAGGAACGCCGCGGTGATCAGCACCCACAGCGACACCAGGAACCGCACGGCCCGCCGCCGGGCGAAGGGCAGCCACGTGCCGCCCTCCACCCGATGCTCCTTGATCATGACGCGAGCATCCGGATCGACGTCGGGTCGGGGCTCTCGCTGATCGTGAACTTCGCGCCCTTCACGAACACGGGCAGCACCGAGTCGTAGTACGGGATGAAGCTGGCGTCCTTCACCAGCGCGGCCTCGGCCTTGTTCCAGTGCTCGCACCCGTCCTTGCCCGCCATGGTGGCGGCCTGCTTCGACTCCGCCTCGAACTCGGCGTTGGCGATGTGGGCGAAGTTCACGCCGTCCGGAGGCAGCGCGCCGGACGCGAACGGCGTCAGCTGGCTCGGCAGCGAAAGGGTGAGGGGCACCATCGACGCGTCCCACGCACCGGTGTCGAACAGCGCCTGGTTGACACCGGCCGAGTCGACGGGCGCGATCTCCACCTTCACGCCGATGCCCTGCCACGTCTGCTGGATCAGCTCGGCGGTCGAGGTGAGCGTCGGCCCGGCGACGGTCGGCTGGAGCAGCTTGACCGACAACGGCTTGCCGTCCTTGACGCGCGTGCCGTCCGGCCCCGCCTTCCAGCCCGCCGCGTCGAGCGCCGACGTCGCCGCGGCCTTGTCGAACTTCGGCAGGTGGGGGCCGACGTTGTCGCCGGTGCACGGCCGGGGCTTGACCGTCACGAGGCTCTGCGACGGCTTGCCCTTGCCGCTGGTGAGAACCTTGCCGACCTGGTTGAGGTCGAGTCCCTGCACGAGCGCGCGGCGCACCGCGGGGTCCTTGCCGGGATGTCCCTCCGCCTGGTTGAACGTCAGCGTGCCCAGTGGCGTCGCGCCGTCCACGTGGTCGACCTTCTGCGCGAGCAGGCGCTCCTGGTCGGGTCCGACGATCTGGGCGCCGGTGAGCTGGCCCTGCAGCAGCAGGTTGACCGCGGTCGTCTCGTTCGGGATCACCCGGAACACGACCTTGTCCGGCAGGCCCGGCTGATCGGCCTTCCAGTCGCCGGGTCCCCAGGTGAAGTCCTTGCGGCGCTCCATCGAGTAGCGGTCGTTCGGCACGATCTCGGTGATCTTGAACATGCCGGTGCCCTGCTCGCCCTTGGCGAGCAGCGCGCGGTCGGCCATGCCCTTCGCGCACACGATCGACAGCGTGCCGATGTTCGTCAGCAGGAACGCGTCCGGCGCGCCGCTGGTGACGGTGACGGTGCGGGCCGCCTCGTCCGCCGTCGCCGTGGTGCCCGCCGCGACCTGGAGCCCGGTCAGCGCGGACTTGTTCGCCGGGTCGCCGATGAACGCGATGTTCGCGGCGACGTCCTTGGCGGTGAGCGGCGCGCCGTCGGCGCAGGTGAGGCCCTGCCTCAACGTGAAGGTCGCCGTGGTGGTCGTGGCGTCCCACTTCTCCGCGAGCCCGGCGACGATCTCACCGTCCTGGGTGCGTTCGATCAGGCTGGAGTAGAGGAACCGGCCGATCGAGCGGGCCGCGGACAGGACCGTGAGCGCGGGATCCAGGCTGCCCGGATCCGTGCCGATCGACATCGTGAACGTCTTGCCGTCGGCGAGGGCCTGGTTGCCGGACCCGGTGTTCCCGGAGGTCCCGCAGGCGGAGGTGGTCAGGACAACGGCTCCGAACAGGGCTACCGCACGCTTCATGATGGGCTCCGGAGGTGGTCGACGGCGAGACGTCCGGCGCGGCCGATCACCGCGTCGACGGCGGGTTGCCGGAGGTCGAGCGACTGGGAACGCGTGAACACCGCTACGGCGTAACGGCGTCCGTCGGGGTAGGTGACGACTCCGGCCTCGTTGCGCACGCTCGGCAACGTGCCGGTCTTGGCGGCGATCTGGACGCCGGCCGGGAAACCCGATCCGAGCCGGTGCGGCCAGACCTGCTGGGCCATGATCGACCGGACCTGCTCGCACGCCGGCGGTGAGGCCGCGCGATCGGTCCAGATGGCGTCCAGCAAGGTGGTGATCTCCCTCGGCGTCGAGGAGGTGGTGCGTTCGGGGTCCACAATGGACAACTTCCGGACCTGGTCCCAGGTCGGGTTCTCGAGGGCGTCCCCGGCGTCACCGGTGCCGAGGTCCGCCGCCACCGAGGCGAACAGGTCCTCGCAGCAGCCCAGGATCCGGGTGCGGCGGAGGCCCAGCTTCGCCAGCACCGCGTCGACGGCGGCCTGGCCGACGCGGTGGAACACGACGTCCGTCGCGGCGTTGTCGCTCATGGTCATCATGAACGACGCGAGGTCGCGCCAGCTCATCTCGACGTCGTCGGCGCACCCCGCGGTGCCGATGCCGCCGATCCGGTACCGGGACGTGACGCGCGTGCGTTCGGTCTCGTCGAGCCGTCCCGCCGCCACCTCCTCGGCGAAGGCCACGGCGACCGGGATCTTGAACACCGAGGCCAGCACGACCTGGTCGTCAGCTCCGAGGCCGGTCTCCCCGCCGTTCTCGACGCCGACCTCGCGGGCGTGGACGAACCCCTCGACACCCACGTCCGCGAAGGCTTTCTCGACGGCTTCGACGGTCACGGGGCCACCCGGCGGTCCGCGCGACCGGTGTGCAGGTACAGCGCGTGCCCGTGCCCGTCGTCACCGACGAACGCGTGCGGCATGTGGATCCCGTGCACCGGCTCGGCGGCGACGAGGGTGTCGTTGCGCCACGGAACCAGCTCGGTCTTGCCCGCGGACTCCGGGCTGACCTCGGCCATGATCCCCTTGGGCACGAGCTCCATCCAGATCCGGCCGTCCTCGTCCTGCGTGATCACGCGCTCGGCGACCGACGACACGTACACGCCGGTGAACCGCTCGCCGTCGACGCGTCCCGGCTCCGCGGCGGGCTCGGGCATCGCCCGCAGCTCGACGCCGGCGAGCTCGCGCAGCACGTGCCGGAAGATCGCCTGGTAGAGGTCGAACGTGTTGCCGCCGTTGGTCAGCAGCGCGATCGCGACGCCCTGCTCGGGAACCATGCGCAGGAAGGCGTTCTGCCCGATCGTGCCACCGTCGTGGCCGATGACCGTCCCTTGTGGATAGTGGAACATCTCCCAGCCCAGGCCCCACGCGTCGCCCATCAGCGCCAGGTCGGGAACCTGCACCTGCACTTCCCGCATGGCGCGGGCGGACTCCGGGGACAGCACCTCCGCGCCGTCGCCGATGTGCATCCGAGCGAACTCCAGCAGGTCGCGGGCGCTCATCGCGAGCACCGACCCGGCCGGCGCGTTCGACCGCACGAGCGACCAGATCGGCGCGACCTGCGGCCCGGTGTCCTCGTCGGGGGTGAGGTGCCCGACGGCGGCGCGGAACATGATCGCCTCGTCGGCGCTGGTGGCGGCGTGGGTCAGGCCGAGCTTCGCGAACAGGTGCTCGCTCAGGCAGCGGTCGTAGGGCTTGTCGCGCAGCACTTCCACGATCCGGCCGAGCACGCAGTAGCCGGCGTTGTTGTAGCTGAACATCTCGCCGGGCGGGAACAGCTGCGGGGTGTCGTGCAGCGTGGCGACGTACTTCTCCACGCAGTCGTCCCCGCGCCCGGTGTCGGTGAAGAGGTCGCCCTCGAAGCCCGCCGTGTGGTTCAGCAGCTGCCGGACGGTGATGCGCGCGGACGCGTCCTCGTCGGCGACGCGGAAGCCGGGGAGGTACTCGCGCACGGGCGCGTCGATGTCCAGCAGGCCCTCGTCGGCGAGCTGCATGACGAGCGTCGCCGTCCAGACCTTCGTGATCGAGCCGATCTGGAACACCGAGTCGGTGGTCGCTTCGACGCCGGTGTTCTTGTTGAGCACACCCGCGGCGGCCTCGACGACGTCGTCGCCCACCGTGACGGCCGCGCTCGCGCCGACCACGCCGTGTTCGGCCACCAGTCGCGGCAGGTTCTCCTGCAGCCAGTCGCTGATCTCGTTGAGCTTGGACATCCGCGCGCCTCATCCAGTCGACGTGACTCCGGTCACCCGCAAACCTAGGTTCGACGCCCGTGCCGACACCTCGTCGCAACGGACGAATCTCACCTCCCGGTTCTGTCCGCTCGGACGAACTCTCTGCTCGGGTGGAGCAGGCTCCACCTCCGTCCTGGCAGTCTGCGTGATCGTTCCCCGGCCGTGCGGAAATTACGTTCTTCCTCGGAAGTCGTTGCGAGGCAAGGAGAACGTGATGAGGGCAGATGCCCTGTCGTTGCAGGCGGTGCGCAAGGTGTACGGCTCGGGCGGTGGTGCCGTCACGGCGCTGGACGAGGTCACCGTCGGCATCCGGCGAGGCACCTTCACCGCGGTGATGGGCCCGTCCGGCTCCGGCAAGAGCACCTTCCTGCACTGCGCGTCGGGCATGGACAGGCCGACGTCCGGCCGCGTCCTGCTCGGCGACACCGATCTCGGCGGCCTGAAGGAGGCCGCGCTCACCGAGGTGCGCCGCGACCGGATCGGGTTCGTCTTCCAGGCCTACAACCTGCTGCCGTCGCTGACCGTGGAGCAGAACATCACCCTGCCGCTGCGCCTGGCAGGCCGCCGGGCGGACGCGGGCTGGCTCCGCGAGGTCGTCGCACGGGTGGGTCTCGACGGCCACCTCTCCCGGCACCCGTCCGAGCTGTCGGGTGGCCAGCAGCAACGGGTGGCGATCGCCCGCGCGCTGGTGGCGCGGCCCGAGGTCGTGCTGGCCGACGAACCGACCGGTGCCCTGGACTCGCGGACGGCGCACCAGGTGCTGACGTTGCTGCGGTCCATCGTGGACGAGATGGGGCAGACCGTGCTGATGGTGACGCACGACCCGGTGGCGGCTTCGGCGGCGCACAGCGTGTTGTTCCTGGCGGACGGGAGGCTGGCGGGGGAGCTGGTCTCGCCGACCCCGGAGAAGGTGGCCGAGCGCATGACGCACCTCGGGGAGTGGTGACCGTGCCGCAGATCGCCGACCACCTGGCCCGCCTCGGACAGGTGCTGACCATCGAACTGCTCGCCTGCGCGGCGGCGGTCGCGATGCTGGTCCTGAGGGGTGACCGACCGTGCTGAGCCTCGCTCTGCAGACCGTCAAGTCCCGCCTTGGCGGGTTCATCGGCGCTTTCGTCGCCATCCTGTGCGGCACCGCCCTCGTCTCGGCGTGCGGGATCCTCATGGAGTCCGGGTTCCGCGGCGGCGTGCCGACCCAGCGCTACGCGGCCGCCGACGTGGTCGTCACCGGCGACCGGACGGTGCAGCCGCCCGACGCCGACGCCATCGAGTTCGGGCACGCCTCCGAGCAGGCCGCCATTCCCGCCGCGCTGGCCGGCAAGATCGCGGCGGTGCCCGGTGTGAGGACCGCGGTCGCCGAGCAGACCTTCCCGGCCGTCGTGGTCGGGCCGGACGGGCAGCCGCTCGCGGAGAAGCCCTCCTTCGGCCACAACTGGGAGTCGGCCGTGCTCGCTCCCTACGCGCTGAAGGAGGGGAACGCCCCCAAGAACGACGAGGTGGTCCTCGACTCGGGCCTCGCCGCGCGGTCGGGAACGAAGGTGGGGGACGAGGTCCGGGTCATGACCCGGACGGTGCCCGTCGCGTACCGGGTCGCCGGTGTCGCGGAGGCAGGCGGGGACCGGCAGGCGGCGCTGTTCTTCAGCTCCGCCACGGCCACCGCGCTCGCCGGACACCCGGACCGGGTCGCCGCCGTCGGGGTGCTCGCCGCACCGGGGACGCGCGACCTCGCCGACCGGCTGGAGGAGGTGCTGAAGGACGACCACGTCACGGTGTCGGAGGGGGCGGACCGGAGCGCGGCCGAGTTCGAGGACGTCAGCCGCACCAAGTCGATCCTCGCGATCCTCGCCGGCTCGTTCGGCGGGTACGCGGTGCTCGTCGCGATCTTCGTGGTGGCCAGCACGCTCGCGCTGACCGTCGAGCAACGCCGCCGCGAGTTCGCGTTGCTGCGGGCCGTCGGCGCCACGCCCCGGCAGGTCCGCAGGCTGATCGGCGTCGAGACGACGGTGGTGTCCGTGGCCGCCGGGGTGCTCGGCAGCCTGCTGGGCATCGGCGTCAGCATCGGGCTGCGCGACGCGTTCGCGACCATCGGCGTGGTGCCGGAGGACTTCGCGTTGTCGATCAGCCCGCTCCCGCTCGCCGCGGCCCTGGTGATCGGCGTCGGCGCGGCGAGGCTGGCCGCGTGGAGCGCGTCGCGCAGGCCCTCGTCGATCAACCCCGTCGAGGCGCTGGGCGAGGCGGCCCTGCAGCGCAAGGACGTCGGCAAGGTCCGCCTGGCCATCGGCTGGGTGCTGCTGGCGGTCGGGCTGGGCGCGACGGCGACGCCCCTGTTCCTCCGGGGCCAGCTCGGCGCCGCGACGTCGGTGATGGCGGCGCTCGTGCTGATCATCGCACTGGCGCTGGTCGGCCCTCGGGTGATCGGCGGCGCCGTGCGGCTGGTCGCGCCGGTGATCGGCCGCAACGGGGTGAGCGGCTACCTGGCTTCGGCGAACGTGCTCAAGAACTCGCGCCGCCTGGCCGCGGCCGTGACACCATTGATGCTCGCGATCGGTTTCTTCGTCGTGAACTTCTACAGCCAGACGACGTTCACCGCTGCCGTGCAGCAGGAGACGGCCCGGTCGATCACCGCCGACCACGTCGTCACCGGTGTGACGGGCGTGTCGCCCGAGGTCGCCGACACCCTGCGGCAGAAGGGGATCACGGCGACGTCACTGGTGCGCACCCAGGTGATCACCGCCACCAGGAGCAGCGACAGCGTCCAGGTGGAGAGCAGGCCGGCCAACGGCCTCGACGCCACGGCCGGTGCCACGGCCGACCTGGGCGTCGTCACGGGCGACCTCGCCGACCTCACCACCGGCACGGTCGCGCTGGGCGCCGACCATGCTTCCTGGGAGAACAAGGAAGTCGGTGACACCGTCGAGTTCTGGTACGCCGACGGGCAACCGGCCAAGCTGCGGGTCGTCGCGACCTACCGGCACGACCTCGCGTTCGGCGACTACGTCCTCTCGGCCGCCGACGCGCGTGCCCACACGGTGGCCGGCATGGACAGCGCGGTGCTCGTGAAGTCGGGTGATACCACCGCGGTGCAGGACATCACCGGTCGCTATCCGGGTGTGCGGGTGGCGGAACGGGTGGCCGCGCAGGACCGGGACGACGAGCGGACCCAGTTCCTGCTCAACCTGATCGCGGTCGGCGTGATCCTCGGGTACGTGGCGATCTCGGTGTCGAACACGCTCGTGATGTCCACGGCCGCACGGCGCCGCGAGTTCGCCCTGCTGCGCCTGGTCGGCACCGGACGCCGGCAGGTGGTCAGGATGATGCGGACGGAAGCGGTGCTGACCGTCGCGCTCGCGGCGGTGCTCGGCACGGTGGTGGCCGCGGTGCCGCTGGTGCTGCTGGCGATCGGCATGACCGGCAGCCCGCTGCCGTCCGGACCGGTCGGCGTCTACCTGGGAGCGCTCGCCGGAGCGGCGCTGCTCGGCGTGGTGTCGATAGCGATCTCGACGCGGTTGTCGTTGCGCGGCAAGCCGATCGACACCATCGGCACACGGGAGTGAACGAATGGCGCGGCACGTGTGCCGCGCCATTCACCGTTACAGACCGAGGTGGACGCTCGCGTGCTGGTACACCTTGGACTGCGTGGGATCGGCCTCCGGCATGTTCACCTTGTAGCACAGGCCGGCGAGGGTCTGGGGTTCCTCACCGGAGTGCCGGAACGGCAGGTCCTTGTGCCACAGACCGGGATCGACGGCCGCCGTGGCGGCGATCAGCGCGTCGCGGACGGTGCGGAACCGGTCGCGCACCAGCTCCGGCGGCAGGAGACGGCCCGCCGCCACGCCACCCGCGTTCAGCGCCCGCCCGCAGTCCCTGGTCTCCCACCGGGAGTCGACGTACCAGTGCGCGCGGCCTGCCTGCGCCTCGGTGAGCACGGCCAGCACGATCTCGTCCCACATCGACACGTGGACGACCAGGTCGGTGAGGGTGATCGGCTCGGGGCGCAGCGGGTTGTGGTGGATCTCCGGGGGAGTGCCCCCGAGGTCCGCCTCGATCGCCGCGAGCAGGTGGTCGCGGTCGGTCGTCAACGCCTGGCAGGCGGTGTCCTGGTCCATGTAGTCGGGCAACGCGTCATCTCCCCGCTTGGGTCTCTGCCTCACGGCGCAGCTCGCCGTCGAAGTCCAGTTTGCCGCCTGGACGGGCGAAGGAGCGAGCCCTGCCCGCGCTCGTGCGGCGGATCACCGTGAGGCTGTTCTGCAGCATCTTGTGCGGTTCCAACAGGTTCACGATCTCGAGCTCGCCCGGTTTCGCGCGGCCGACCTTGGCGATGTAGTCGAGGATGCCCTCCCCCTCGGGGTAGGTCATCAGGTAGTGCATGACCAGCAGGCCGCCGTCCGGGTTGATCAGGTCCCAGAAGTTGTCGAAGAAGTACAGGCACTCCCACGCGTCGACCCACGCGAGGTCGATGGGCGCGAAGCCGGCCGGGAGCAGGTCGCGGCACTCCCGGACGTTGGCGTTGATCACCTGCACGCGGTCGCCGAGACCGAGAGCCCCGAGCACCTCCAGGACCTGCCCCGCCGACGAGTCGGGGATGGACAGGTCGTCGACCGCGACGAACTCCGGCTCGTAGGGCTCGAGGTAGAAGCCGGGCGCCCGCAGCGCGGGTTCGGCGTAGACCCAGTCGGTGTCGAGCGCCCCGGCGGTGTCCAGGTGCCTCGCCGTCTTCGCCGCGAGCTCGGCCGACTCCGTGCGCACCTGGTCCGCCACCTGCGCGAGTGCCGCCGCGAGGTAGGGCGTCGTGTAGCCCATCCCGACCTCGAGGACCCGCCGCGGGCGCGTCAGTTGCACGAGCGACGACAGCAGCGGCGCCACCACCTCGGTGCCCGCCGCCGGTACCAGCAGCCGCTTGACCGCAGCATCGAACGCCGCGTCGAACATCGTTGCCCCCTCAGGCATCCCGGACGTGTCCCGGACCCGTTGGCCGGTTTCGGATAATGGCCCGATTACCGGCGGAAATGATCCACCGCACGCCGTGATCAATCCACGCGGCCCCGGTCCGCGAACGCGATTGTCATGCCGCGCACTGTACACATCAGACGGGCCGGTGGGGGACCGAATGGGATGAGAGGATCTCTGGGAGCCAGTTCAACTGAACGGCGTATTGCAGCGCCTGATGCCGCAGTTATCGTTGTGCAACTGACTCAGAGGTGCGCGCCTTTGAGCCGCCGGGGTCCGGGGGGATCCACTTTGTGATGTGGCGTACCAGCACGTTTGCGCTCAGGCGCAATACCCAATAGAAGTTCTGAATCGGCGTATTCGGCTTCCTTATGAGGGGGCCGGAAGAAACGTGTGCGGGGGTGGAGATCAATGCGTCCGGATGAACGGACGGTGCTGTCGCTCGTCCAGGACCAGGTGGAGCAACGGCCAGGGGCCGTCGCGGTGAGCGGCCACGGGGAGCACCTGACCTACCGGCGGCTGTGGGACCTGGCGGGCTCGCTCGCCGCTGAGCTCGCCGGTCTGGGCGTGCGGCGCGGTGACCTGGTCGCCGTCGCCCTGAACCCGTCGGCCGACCTCGTGGTCGCGCTCCTCGGCATCCTCCGCGCCGGCGCCGCCTACCTGCCCCTCGACAACCGCGCGCCCGCCGACCGACTGGCGGTGATCCTCGACGAGGCCGCGCCGCGGGTCGTCGTGTGCTCCCGGGACGAGTCCCGCTGGTCGACGCCGCTGCCGTCCGGGCTGACGCGGATCACCGTGCCGGACGAGCCGTCGCACCAGGTCAGCGAGGTGGAGGTCAGCCGGGACGACCCCGCGTACGTGGCCTACACCTCCGGGTCGACCGGGCGTCCGAAGGGCGTCGTGGTTCCGCACCGCGCGGTCGTCCGGCTGGTGACCGAGGCGGCCTACTGCCCCGTCGGGCCTGGTGACAGGGTCGCGAGCCTGTCGAACCCCGCCTTCGACGCGACCACGTTCGAGGTGTGGGCGCCCCTGGCCGTGGGCGGGGCCGTCGTCGCCATCCCCTCGCCGGTGGACCTCGTCCTCGAGGACTGGGTGGCCGCCCTGCGCGACCTGTCGATCACGACGATGTTCCTCACGACCTCGCTGTTCCACTCCATCGCACGCGAGCTCCCGTCGGCCTTCGAACAGCTGGAACACCTGGTCGTGGGCGGTGAGCAGCTCGACGCGGAGATGGTCCGCCGGGTGCTCGGCTCCCGTCCGCCCGGCCGGATCGTCAACGGGTACGGCCCCACCGAGACGACCACGTTCGCGGCGGTCTTCGAGTGCACCCCGGACGCCATGCGCGACGTGGTCCGCACGCCGATCGGCTTCCCGCTGCAGAACACGAGCCTGCACGTGCTGGACGAGGATCTGGAGCCTGTTTCCCCTGGTGAGACCGGTGAGCTGTGCATCGGCGGTCCTGGTGTGGCCCTGGGGTACCTGGGCCGGCCGGAACTCACCGCGGAACGGTTCGTCGTGGCCGCGGGGGAGCAGGTCTACCGGACAGGAGACCTCGTGCGGCAGTTGCCGAGCGGAGCGCTCGAGGTGGTCGGCCGCCGAGACCGGCAGGTCAAGCTGCGCGGTTTCCGCATCGAGTTGGAGGAGGTCGAACAGGCCGCCGCGGCGACCGGGCTCGTGGACGCCGTGTTCGTCGAAAAGGTCGGAGAAGGCCCCGCCGCGACACTCGTGGGATTTGCCCTGCCGACTGCCGGTGGCCAGGAAGAACTGCCTGTCGTGTTGCGGGCGCGTTTAGCGGAACGGCTGCCGGACTACATGGTCCCGGCGCGCTGGGTCGTGCTGTCCGAGGTGCCGCTGGGTCCCACCGGGAAGGCGGACCGCACCGCGTTGCTCGCACTCCTCGAACCGGTGTCAAGATCCGGCGGCGATCTGCCCATAGAAACCGTTGATGACATCTGCCGAATCTGGCGGGAAGTGTTGCGGGTACCACAGGTGCAACCGCTCGACAACTTCATTGATTTGGGTGGGAACTCTTTGCTCGCTGTTCAGGCGGCGGCAAGGATCAATGAATTCCTTGTATCTGCGGTTGAACCCGCGGAAATACTTCTGGCCGAGTCCGCGGCGGAACTGAGCGCACGTGTGCGTCATGCGGGGGCCGTCTGATGAACGGGCCCACCAGGCGGCACGCCACTATCGCGCCGTTGTCATTTGCGCAGGAACGACTTTGGTTCGTCAACGCCGCCGCACCCGAGTCCCCGATCTACAACGTGCCGTTGTTCTTCCGCTGGCGGGGCGAGGTCGACCCCGGCGCGCTGCACCGGGCGCTGCTCGCGGTCGTCGAGAAGCACGAGGTCCTGCGCACGACCTACCAGGACAGGGACGGCGAGCGCGTCCAGGTCGTCGGCGAGGCGCGGGTGGCGGTCGAGGTCGTCAGTCACGCCCCCGACGTCGAGGCACGTCGCGGGTTCGACCTCGCCACCGAACCGCCGGTGCGCTGCGCGGTCTGGAAGGGGCAGCCGGACGGCGACGCGGTCCTGCTGACGATCCACCACATCGCCGTGGACGGGTGGTCGCTGCCGGCGTTGTTCGACGATCTCGGCACCGCGTACGACGCGGAGGTGGCCGGACGCCGGCCCGAGCTGGGCGAGTTGCCGGTCCAGTACGCCGACTTCGCGGTGTGGGACCGGGCCGGCCTCGACGACCAGCTGCTCGCCCGCCGCGCCGCCGAGCTGGCGGAGGTGCCCACCGGGCTGAAGCTCGGCGGAGCCCGGCCGGTCCCGGCCGGCTTCCACTCCGGGGAGCAGCACCGCTTCACCGTCCCGGCCGCCACCTGGGAAGCCGTGGGCGAGCTGGCCAGGAGGCTGCGCGCCACGCCGTTCGTCGTGCTGCTCGCGGCCTGGTCCGAGGTGGTCGGCCGCTGGTCCGCGCGGGACGAGTTCCTGATCGGCGCCGTCACCGCGAACCGCACGCACCCGGCGGTCGAGGACCTGGTGGGCTTCTTCGTCAACACCGTGCCGCTGCGGTGCACCACGCGTCCGCCGACGTTCGCGCAACGCTGCGCCGAGCTGCGCCGCGAGGCGTTCGGATCCATGACCTACCAACGCATCCCGTTCGACCAGCTGGTCGCCAGGACGCCGGGGCGGGGTCTGGCCGAGGTCGGGTTCGCGCTGCAGAACATGCCGGCGCCCGACACGGCCAGGTGGACGGCGCCCGACGTGCTGCCGACCGGGACGGCGAAGTACGACGTGCTGCTGATCGTCGAAGAGACCGCCGACGGCGTCATGGGCACGCTGGAGCTCGACACGGAGCTGTACCCGGCCGAGCTCGGTCCGCGGCTGGCCGGGGACTTCGCGGCCCTGCTCGGTCACGCGGTGGCCGAACCCGAGGCGCCGCTGGCGGAGTTCGCACTGCCGAACGGACCGCTGGAACGCCCGCGACCGCTACCGGTGTCCACAGTGGAGATCGACCGCGGCGATCTCACGGAGCCCGAACGACGGGCGGCGGAGCTGTTCCGCGCGGTGCTGGCCGAGACCGGTGTCGAGATCGCGGAACCGGCCAGGAACGCGAACTTCTTCACGCTCGGCGGGCACTCGCTGCTGGCGGTGGGCATGCTGGCCCGCGCCCGCCGCGAGCACGGCGCCGTCGTGCGGCCGAGCGAGTTCCTGGCGGAGCCGACCGTGGCACGGCTGGGAGCGTTGCTGCGGGCGGGAACCGAGAAGAGCGAACCCGCCGCCGCCGACGACGGTCCGCGGCCGGCGACGTCCACGCAGCAGCGGTTCTGGTTCCTCGACCGGATTCCCGAGCTGCGCGCCGCGTATCTGGTGCCGACCGTCGTGCACTTCCCCAGTGACTCCGGAGTCGAGGAGCTGCGGGACGCGGTCGACACCGTGCTCGCGCGGCATCCTTCTCTCCGGTCGCGTTTCCACTTGGACCACAAGCAGAAACGGGTCGTTCGCACGACGTCGGGACCACCGGCGCGGGCAACGGTCACCGATGCGCGCGGCTGGGACGAGGGCAAGCTCTCCGACCACGTCGCCGAGCTGTGCTGGACGCCGTTCGACCTCGCGAACGAGGCACCGGTGCGTGCGGAGCTCGTGCTGGTCGCGACGGGTGTGCGGTTGGTGTTGTGCGCTCACCACATGGTGGTGGACGGCGCGTCGGTCCGCGTGCTGCTGGAGCAGGTCGCGGCCGTCGTGCAGCGGCGGGAACTGCCGGAACCGGTGGACCCGGCGCCGGTCGGCGAGCGGGGTGACGCGTCGGAACTGATCGCCGCGCTCGAAGGCGCGCCTACGGACGTGCGGCTTCCGCACGACCGGCCGCGCGTCTCCGTGCAGAGCATCCTCGGAGCCACGTGCACCACCACGTTCGCCGAGGCCCCGGCTTTGCGTGCGGTGGCGAAGGAATCGGGCTGCAGCACGTTCCTGGCCACGGTCGCGGTGCTGGCGGTCGCGCTGGCGCGGCGGTCGGACCAGCGCGACTTCCTGTTCGCGTTCCCCTGGTCCGGCCGGGAACACCCCGACGCCGTCGGGATGTTCGTCAACACCCTGGTGCTGCGGGCAGACCTGCGCGGCGACCCGACGTGGCGGGAGGTGCTCGACCGCGTGCGCCGGTCCGCCTCGGTCGCGTACCGGGCGGCGGACGTGCCGTTCGACGAGGTGGTGAGCGCGCTGCACCCGCAACGCGATCTGAGCCGCCCGGCGCTCACGCCCGTCTACGTCGCGGCGGAGGACGAGTGGCGGCCACCGCTGGGAGGGGAACTGCTCCCGCTCGACCCGCTGGCGGTCAAGTACGAGCTGGAGCTGACGGTCACCGAGACCCCCGCCGGGCTGCGGCTGACCGCCGCGTACCAGACCGACCTGTTCGACGACACGACGATCAAGAGCCTGCTGGCGGACGTCACGGACGTGACGACCGCATTGATGACAAACCCCGATGGACCCGCGTGTGAGGAGAAACTGCGTTGACGAAGCTTGATCACGTGCGGGAGGCGTGGGCAGAGGCACTGGACATCACGCCGGGTGAGGTGCCCACCGAGGTCAGTTTCTTCGACGCGGGCGGCAACTCGTTGCTGTTGCTGCTGCTGTGGGAACGCCTCAACGACCTCACCACCCGCGACCTCAAGGCGGCCGACCTCTTCGAGCACAGCACCGTGCTGGCACAGGCGGAGTTCCTCGACGGCACCGACGAACCGGCCACCGCCGCGGCCTCGTCCCGTTCGGCCCTGCTGGGCCGCTCACGCAGGGAAGCTTCATGAGCGAGACGGACATCGCGGTCGTCGGCGTCGGCTGCCGCTTCCCGGACGCCTGGACTCCCGAGGAGTTCTGGCGCAACATCGACGCCGGTCGGGTGTCCATCCAGGACCTGACCGACGAGCAGCGCCGTGCCGGCGGCATCACCGACGACGTGGCCGCGCAACCCGGTTTCGTCGCGAAGGGCACGTCCCTGCCGGGCGTGGCCGACTTCGCGGGCGAGTTCTTCGGCTACCCGCCGGCGGAGGTCGACGTCATCGACCCGCAGCAGCGGATCTTCCTGGAGGTCTGCTGGGAGGCGCTGGAGGCGGCGGGACACCCGCCGCGCAAGGACGGCCCCGTCACGGGCGTCTTCGCCGGCAGCGCGGCCGGGACCTACTCGGCGGCGGTGTTCGCCGCGAAGACCCAGGCGGAGGGGCTCGCCGCGGCCATCGACGACCTGGGGCTCACCCTCGGCGGCCAGGCCGACTTCCTGACCTCCCGGGTGGCCTACAAGCTGGGCATGCGCGGACCGGCGGTGAGCGTGCAGACGGCGTGCTCGTCGTCGCTGTACGCCGTGCACTACGCCGTGCTGAGCCTGCTGTCCGGCGAGTGCGACATCGCGCTGGCCGGTGGCTCGACCGCGCTGGAACCCCTTGCGGGCTACCACCACCAGCCCGGCGGTCTGCTGTCCGACGACGGCTTCTGCCGGTCGTTCGACGCGAAGTCGAGCGGGACGTCGTTCAGCTCCGGTGTCGGCGTCGTCGCGTTGCGGCGCCTCTCGGACGCGCTCGCCGACGGTGACCCGGTCCTCGCGGTCATCAAGGGCAGCGCGGTCGGCAACGACGGCGCTGACCGGCCCGGCTACACCGCGCCGAGCCCGGCAGGGGTGGCCGAGGTCGTCGCGACGGCGTTGCGGGTCGCGGGGGTGTCCGCCGACGACCTGCGGTACGTCGAGGCGCACGGTTCCGGCACGCCGCTCGGCGACCACGTCGAGCTCATCGGGCTGAGCAAGGGACTGCGGCGCAGCACGCACCGCACCGGGTTCGTCGGGCTGGGGTCGGTGAAGACCAACCTCGGGCACTGCGGACCGGCCGCCGGCATCGCGGGCTTCATCAAGGCCGTGCACATCGCGCACACCGGCAACCTGCCGCCGCACCCGTTCTTCGACCGCGCCCGCGACGAGGGCGAGCTGGCCGAAAGCCCGTTCTACCTCACGAGAACCGCGGGCAGCGACACCGACCCGAACCGCCACGTGCTGGTCAACTCGATGGGCGTCGGCGGCACGAACGTCGCCGCCGTGCTCGCCGCCCCGCCCGTCGCCAAGGTGCCGTCCGCGGAGCCCGGCGAGGTCGTGCGGCTGGTGCTGTCGGCACGGACGCGCGCGGAGCTGGACGCGATGTCGAAGCGGCTCGCCGACGAGCTGGACCGCGGCGAGCACGCGGTCGAGGACATCGCCCACACGTTGCGGGTCGGGCGCCAGTCGTTCGCGGAACGACGCGTCGTCACGGCTGCGCCGGAGAAGCTGGCGGCGGCACTGCGCCTGCCGCGCCCGCCCGCGGTCCGCACGATGCGGGGCACCGCCCGGCGCGTGGTCGTCGTCGGCGAGGCCTCGCCCGAACTGCTCGCCGCGCTGCCCGCGTCGACCCAGGTCGTCGCGGAGACCCCCGCGGCACCGCCGAAGGACACCGTCGTCGTCGGGACCGGCCTCTGGGACGCGCTGACCACGGCCTGGCTCAACGGCGTCGACGTGCGCTGGGACGCCGTGTCGAAGGGCCGCCGGGTCGTGCTGCCGACGTACCCGTTCCAGCGCAAGCGGTACTGGCTGCTCGACCGGCTGCCCCCGATCGCGGCGGTGCCCCAGCCCGTCGCGGCGCAGGAAAGCGTGCAACCGGCTGCCGTCGGCGACGACGTCGAAAGCGACGTCGCCGCGGTCTGGCGCGAGCTGTTCGGCGTCGAGTCCATCGGGATCGACGACGAGTTCGGGTCGCTCGGCGGCACGTCGCTGCTGTCGGTGCAGATGGCGTTCGAGCTGCAGCAACGCCACGGCGTGCTGGTGAACGTCCACCGCGCGGGCGGCAGCAAGGCCACCGTGCGCCGGATCGCCGAGATCATCCGCGGCAAGCTCGCCGGCTCCGAGCGGGGCGCGGCCGACATCGACCCGATCGCGGACGGCGACGGCGACCTCATGGACGCCGACATCCAGCTGCCCCTCGGTGACGTCGCGCCGCTGAACAACGGGACCGGCGTGCTGCTCACCGGCGCCACGGGCTTCCTGGGCGCGTTCGTGCTGCACGAGCTGCAGAAGGCGAGGCAGGGCACGATCTACTGCCTCGTGCGCGCATCGGACGACGAGCAAGCGTGGGCACGGCTGCGCGAGGCGGCCGAGAAGTACGAGCTGCCGGAGCCGGACCCGCAGCGGGTGCGGCCCGTTCCCGGTGACCTCCGCGACGTCGGCACCGTCTGCCGGGCGCACCCCGAGCTCGCCGCCGACGTGGGCCAGGTGCTGCACGTCGCCGCGAAGGTCGTGTTCACCGAGCCGTACCGGGTGCTGCGCGAGGACAACGTGCTGCCGATGGTCGAGCTGCTGCGGTGGATGCGCGAGAGCGGCGTCGGCGAGTTCAGCTTCGTGTCGACGGTGGCCGCGACGGCACCCGCCCTCGGTTCCGGCGGCAGGGTGCTGGAGAAGCGCGCCCAGTCGCTCGATCCGCAGCAGGGCGGGTACGGCGCCGGCAAGTGGGCGGGCGAACGGCTGCTCGAACGGGCAGAGGCGGACGGCATGCGCGTGCGGATCTTCCGGCCGGGGTTCATCCTCGCCGACAGCCGCACGGGCGCCTGCAACGACCGCGACCTGATCTGGCACATCCTCGCCAGCGGCCTGGCCGTGGGAGCGCACCCGGTCGACGACAGGGCGAACCCGATGGCACCGGTGGACGTGGTGGCGAGGGCGATCGCGGAGCTGTCCGCCGACCCGCGCGCCATCGGCCGCGCCTACCACCTGATCGACGAGAAGTGCCACGGCCTGCGCCAGGTGTTCGAGCTGCTCGACCTCCAGACGAAGCCCCTGCCCTCGGACGAGTGGCTCGCCCTGGTGGGCAGGGAAGCCCTGGCCACCGGCAACGAGGTGCTGTCCACGATGGCGCTCTACGAGGTGGAGGGCCACGAGCTGGGCGAGGACGGCATGGAGGCCACCGCGTGGCGCTCCTGGTTGCGGGACAACGACCTCAGCTCCGCACCGACCACCGCGGTCCTGCGGGGCGGGCTGGCCTTCCTCGCCGGGCGGAACGCCTCGATGCGCGCCGTCCTGCCGGAGGTGGTCGGCGCGCTCGCTGACGGGACCGGCGCGGCGAACGGCACCGGCCGCGCTGTCCTGCCGGGGCTGGGAGGCGCGTCCGCTGACGACCCGGGGCCAGGCGGCACGCCCGCTCACGACACCGGCGCGGCGGACGCCACGAGCCGCGCCGTCCTGCCAGAACTCGGGGAGAACTCATGATCGCGGTACTGGGCGCGGGCGTGATGGGCACCGGCATCGCCACGCTCGCCATCGGACACGGCGTGGACGTCACGCTCGTCGACGTCGACGACGACAAGCTCGCGGCGGCACGGGCCGCCGTGAAGCAGCAGCTGCGCGGCGCGAAGATCATGGGCACGATGCCCAAGTCCGGGCCGGTGGGCGAGCTGGTGTGCACCACGGACCTGAGCGGCGTCGCGACCGCCGAAGCGGTGGTCGAGGCCGTCACCGAGCTGGCCGACCTCAAGGCGAAGGTGCTCGCCGAGGTGTCGTCGATCGTCGCGCCGGGGACGTTGCTGCTGACCAACACCTCGGCCATCCCGGTCGACGAGCTGGCGTCGGTGGTGCAGCGGCCGGAGGACGTCGCGGGCGCGCATTTCATGAACCCGCCGTACGTGATCCGCATGGTCGAGGTCATCCGCGGACCGCGCACGAGCGACGCCGCGATGGACTCGGTGCGAACCCTGCTCGGGAAGCTCGACCGGGATCTCATCGTGGTCGGCGACGGGCCGGGGTTCGTCATCAACCGCGTGCTGCAACGGGTGATCAACGAGTCCGCTCGCATCGTCGAGGAGGGGCTGGCCACGCCGCAGGACGTGGACGCGTTGTTCGAGGGCTGCCTCGGTCACCGCACCGGGCCGCTCGCGACCGCGGACCTCATCGGGCTGGACAACGTGGCGGACAGCCTGCGGGTGCTGCACGAACGCACGGGCGACCAGGGGTACGCGCCGTGCGACCTGCTGCTCGCGAAGGTGCGCGACGGCGAGTTCGGTCGCAAGACGGGCAAGGGTTTCTACGAGCACGGAGGGGTCTGGGCGTGAACATCACTGTGGGGCTGCACGACTTCCTCGTCTCCCGCACCAAGAGGGCGTGGGACCCGGACGAGGACCTGTTCGCCGCGGGCGTCGTGTCGTCGCTGTTCGCGCTGGAACTGGTGGTGTACCTGGAGAAGGCGCACGGCGTCGAGGTCGAGGGCGAGTACCTGAGCATCGACAACTTCCGCACGATCAGCCGCATCGAGAAGATGGTGCACGAGCTCCAGGCGGCCACACCGTGAGCGACGTCCTCGGCTCCGCGCTGGAGCTGCTGACCGAACGCGTGGGAGACAGGGCCGCCGAGTGGGACCGCACGGGCCTGCTGCCCGTCGAGGTCCTGCGCGAGCTGGGCGCCAGGGGGGTTCTCTGCGCCCAGGTGTCCACATCGGACGGTGGGCTCGGGTTGTCCAGCGTCGAGAACGGCGAGCTGACCGCGCACCTCGGCACGTTGTGCGGTTCGACCAGGAGCGTGGCGACCTCGCACGGCATGGCGGCGTGGGTCGTCACGCGGCTGGGCTCCCGCCGGCAGCGGGCGGAGTTCCTGCCCCGGCTGACGAGCGGTGAACTGGCCGCGGTGGCGTTCAGCGAGTCCGGCGCGGGCAGCGACCTCTCCTCCATGACGACCGAGATCCGGCGCGACGGCGACGACGTCGTCGTATCGGGTGAGAAGGTCTGGATCACGGTCGCCGCGTACGCGGACCTGGTCGTGGTGTTCGGCAAGTTCGGTGAGGGCGCCGGAGCTGTTGTCGTGCCGACGACCGCCGAAGGCGTGCACGTCGAACGGATCGCGGAACCGCTCGGGTGCCGCGCGGCCGGTCACGCGGTGGTCCGGCTCGACGAGGTCCGCCTTCCCGCGGACCACCTGCTCAGCGGCGCCGGCATGTCGCTCGGCCTGCTGGTGACCTCCGCGCTGACCTACGGCCGGCTCTCCATCGCCTGGGGCTGCGTGGGAATGCTCCGCACCTGCCTGCGGGAGGCGACGGAGCACGCGCGGTCGCGCACGCAGTTCGGCGTGCCGCTGGCCGAGCACCAGCTGGTCGCCGGGCACCTCGCCGACCTGCTGATCGCCGAGCAGGTCGCGACGAGGATGTGCGAGCACGCTGCCAGGTGCTGGGACGACGGCACACCGGAACTGGTGACCGCCTCCGTGCTGGCCAAGCACGTGGCCGCGACGAACGCGGCCCGCGGGGCGGCCACCGCGGTCCAGGTGCTGGGCTCGGCCGGCGCCACGGACACCCATCCGGTGGCCAGGGCGTACCGGGACGCGAAGCTCATGGAGATCATCGAGGGCAGCAACGAGATCTCGCGGCTGCTGCTGGCGGGTGCGGCATGAGCATCGGCATCGGGTCCGTCCACTGCGTGCTGCCCGACCGGCTGGTGCCGGTGGGGGAGCTGCCGGAGTTCGGTGAGCTCGGGCACGACGAGGCGGAGTTCGCCCGCGCGTGCGGCATCGAGACGATCTCCGAGTTCGACGACGTCACGGCCGGCGACCTCGCCGTGCGGGTCACCCAGGAGCTGCTCGACCGCGACCCCGTCGATCCCGACCTGCTGATCCTCGTCGGACCGCGCGCACCGGACGTGCTGCTCGGCTCGGACGTCTGCCGCGTGCAGGCCGAGGCGAAGCTGAGCGGCGCCTTCGTCTTCACCGTCGACGGCCTGGGCTGCACCGGGTCGAGCGCGGCCTGGGCGATCGGGCGGGACCTCCTGCTCGCCGATCCCGCCAGGCAGTCGGTGCTGATCACGCACGCCAGCAGGCCGACGGGGGCGGACCGGGTGCGGTTCCCGGTCACCGTCATCGGCGACGGCGCGTGCGCGATGACGCTGGTGCGGGGCGGCCGGCCGGTCCTGCGCGCGCACCGCATGGAGACCGACGGCACGTTCCACGACCTGTTCGGCGTCGACTACAAGCAGACGCCCTGGTACGAGTGGCGCGAGGAGTGCGGGTCGCCGGACCGCTACCGCTTCGAGCTCGCCATGCACAGCAAGGTGCGGCTCGGGAAGCTCGTCAAGGCCGTGCTCGCGGACGCGGGGATCGAACGCTCCGACGTCGCCGCGACGCTGATGCAGAACGTCACGGCCGGCGCGTACGACTTCTACCAGTCCCTTCTGGACCTTTCGATCCACCCCGTCTGCCGGGAGAACCTGGGCCGCTACGGCCACCTCGGCGCGATGGACGTGGTGCTGAACCTCGACCGGCTGCTGGCGAGCGGGGAGCTCGCAGAGGGAGATCTGGTGCTGGTGCTGAACAACAGCCCGGTCGCCGCCTGGGCGGTGACGTTGTGGGAACTGTGAAATGCCTCGTCTGGGACCTCGACCGGACCCTGTGGTCGGGAACGCTCCTGGAGGGCTTCGAGCCGACGCTGTCCGACGAGATCCGCGAGACGATCGTCGAGCTGGACAGGCGGGGGATCCTGCAGTCCGTCGCCAGCCGCAACGACCACGACCACGCGTGGGAGTGGCTGGAGAAGCTCGGTGTCGCCGAGTACTTCGTGCTGCCTCAGATCGGGTGGGGCGCGAAGTCGGAGTCGGTGCGCGAGATCGCGGACAAGCTGAACTTCGCGCACTCCACCATCGCGTTCATCGACGACCAGCCCACCGAACGCGCCGAGGTCACCTACCACCTGCCCGAGGTGCGGTGCTACCCGGCGGAGCAGGTCGCGGAGCTGTTGTCGCTGGAGGAGTTCACCCCTGCGACGATCACGGTCGACTCGGCCCGGCGCCGCGAGATGTACCAGGCGGGCTTCCGGCGTGACACGGCACGGGCCGAGCACGCCGGTCCCGACGAGGACTTCCTGCGGTCGCTCGACCTCGTCATGACGATCGGCAGGGCCACGGAGCAGGAACTGGCCAGGGCCGAGGAGCTGACCCTGCGCACCAGCCAGATGAACGCGACCGGTGTGCACTACTCGGACGCGGACCTGCGCGCCCTGCTGGCCGACCCGGACCACGAGGTGCTGGTCGTGACCATGGCGGACCGGTTCGGCCCGCACGGCGCGGTCGGGTTGCTGCTGCTGGAGAAGCTCGGGAAGGCGTGGCACCTGAAGCTGCTCGCGACGTCCTGCCGGGTGGTCGCGTTCGGGGCGGGAGCGGTGTTGCTGCGGTGGCTCGCCACCGAGACGGCCGAGGCGGGCGCGCACCTCGTCGCGGACTTCAGGAAGACCGAGCGCAACCGCATGATGGAGGTCGCCTACCGGTTCGCCGGGTTCCGCACCGAGGACTGCGAGTGCCTTGCGGCCGTGGGAACCCAGGACGTCCAGCACCTCCACCTCGTGCCGCAGCGGCACGAGCCACCGACCACGATGACCCTGGACGCGGTGAGGCTCGCATGAACACGCTGTACCACTGGTTCGAGCGGTCGGCCGAGCGCTACCCGGACCACGTCGCGATCGAGGTCGGGGGAGAGTTCCTGACCTACCGCGAGCTGCGCGAGCGGTCCGACGCGGTGGCCGCCGGGATCCTGGCGGCCCACGGCTCGGTCCCGAGGCGGATCGCGCTGCCCGCCGACCGGTCCCTGCCCACCTACCTGGGCTACCTGGCCGCACAACGGCTGGGCGCCACGGTCACGCCGATCAACCCCGCTCACCCGGAGTCGCGCAACCAGGCCATCCTGGCGCTGGCGGAGCCCGACCTGATCCTGTCCGAAGTGGACGAACGGGACGGCGAGCTGCCACCGCCGATCGAGCAGGACGTGGCGTACGTCCTGTTCACCTCCGGCTCCACCGGCCGGCCGAAGGGCGTGCCGATCACGCACGCGAACCTGGCGCCGTACATCGCGCACAACATCGCGAAGTTCGACGTCGGGCCGGGCTGCCGGATGTCGCACACGTTCGACCTCACCTTCGACCCGTCGGTGTTCGACCTGTTCGTCACGTGGGGCGGCGGCGCCACCCTGGTGGTGCCGGAACGGGCCGAGCTGCTGGAACCCGTGAAGTACGTCGCCGACCGCGGGATCACGCACTGGTTCTCGGTGCCGTCCGTCGTCTCCGTCAGCGCCAACCTCGGCAACCTGCCGACCGGTGTCGAGAACTCGTTGCGGCACAGCATCTTCATCGGCGAGCAGCTCACGTACGGGCAGGCGCGGGCGTGGCACGAGGTCGCGCCGGAAGCGGCCATCACCAACGTCTACGGCCCGACCGAGCTGACGGTGGCGTGCACCGAGTACACGCTGCCGCGCGATCCGGCCGACTGGCCAGGGACGTCGAACGACACGGTTCCCATCGGTCCGGTGTACGGCTTCCTCGAGTCGGTCGTGCTCGACGACGGCGAGCTGTGCGTGCGCGGCTCGCAGCGGTTCGCCGGCTACCTCGACCCTGGCGACAACAAGGGCCGGTTCCTGCCGGACGGCCTCGGGCTGACCGACGAGCACTACTACCGCACCGGCGACAGGGTGCGGCAGGAGAACGGGCACTGGGTGCACCTCGGCCGCCTCGACAACCAGGTGAAGATCCGCGGCTACCGGATCGAGCTCGGCGAGGTCGAGGCCGCCCTGCGCGGGCACGAGGGCGTGCGCGACGTGGTGGTGATCGCCGCCGACACCGGGGACGAGACCGAACTGGTCGCGTACTTCACCGGCGAGCCGCACACCGCGGTCGAGCTGGTCCGGTGGCTGCGCAGGCGGCTGCCGATCCACATGGTGCCCAGGCGGTTCCACCACCTGCCGGAGATCCCGCTCAACGCCAACGGCAAGGCGGACCGCAAGGTCCTGCGCGAGCAGGTGATGTCATGACCTCGCTGCACGAGAAGCTGATCCGCCAGGTCTACCCGCCGAAGGGCCCGGTCAGGGTGCTGGTCGCGGCGAACCTGGGACACGGGCTGTCCAACGGCATGCTGCTCACCGTCGTCGTGCTGTACTTCACCAACTCGGTGCACATCCCGGCCACCCACGTCGGCATCGGCCTGACCATCGCCGCCGCGCTGAAGATGGCCGTGAGCGTTCCGTTGGGGCATTTGACGGACGTGGTCGGAGCCCGCAGCGCGGCGGTCGCCTTCCACATCGTGCGCGGCGGGTTCATCGCCGGGTACGTGCTGGCCGAGAACGCCGTGGCGTTCGCGATCGTCGCGACCCTCGTGTACGTCGCGGAGTCCGGCGCCCACTCGACCGAGGCGACGGTGGTGGCGGCCGCGATGCCGCCGGACCAGCGCGTCAAGGCCCGTGCGTACACGCGGTCGGCCAACAACATCGGCTTCTCGGTCGGCGCGCTGGCCGGTGGTGTGGCGCTGACGGCCGACTCGCGGCCGGTGTACGTGTCGCTGCTGGTGATCTGCGCGGTGCTGTACGCGGCCAGCGGCCTCGTGTACCTCAAGCTGCCCGACGCGGAGAAGGTCGCGCGGCCGGAGGGCGCCAGCCGGTGGGAGGTGCTGCGCGACCGGCCGTTCGCCGTGTTCGGGCTGCTGAACATCCTGCTGGTGATGAACGTGGGCATCCTGCTCGTCGCGCTGCCCATCTGGATCTCGCAGAAGACGAGCGCCCCGCCGGTGCTCTACTCCGTCATCCTGGTGCTCAACACCATCATGGTCGTGCTGTTCCAGGTGCGGGCCAGCGAGGGCGCCGAGACGATCGAGGGCGGCGCGAAGGCGTTGCGCCGGTGCGGTCTGCTGCTGGCGGTGTGCTGCGCGCTCTTCGCGTTCGCGCAGGGCCAGTCGGCGTGGGTCGCGATCGCGTTCCTCCTCGCGGGCGCGGTGGTGCACGCGATCAGCGAGCTGCTCTACAGCGCGGGGTCCTGGGCGCTGGCCTTCGAACTGGCGCCCGAACACGCGCACGGTCAGTACCAGGGCTTCTTCGGCATGACGTCCAACCTCGGGTCGATGGTCACGCCGATCGTCGTGACCACCCTGATCATCGACCAGGGCTGGCCCGGCTGGCTCGTGCTCGGCGCCCTGCTGCTGGCCGCGGGACTCGCCGCTCCCTCGGTCGCCCGGTGGGCGGCCGCCACCCGACTCCAGGAAAAGGCCGTGTGACCGCGATGGACTTCAGCCTCTTCTACTTCGCCAACGACAACTGCTCGCTCGACGCGGACCGGTACGACCTGCTGCTGTCGGGCGCGAAGTTCGCCGACGCCAACGACTTCACCGCCGTGTGGACCCCCGAACGGCACTTCCACGCGTTCGGCGGGATCTACCCGAACCCGGCCGTGACCGGTGCCGCGATCGCCGCCGTGACCGAACGGGTCGGAATCCGCGCGGGCAGCGTCGTCTCTCCGCTGCACCACCCGCTGCGGATCGCCGAGGAGTGGTCGGTCGTCGACAACATCTCCGGCGGCCGGGCCGGCATCTCGCTCGCGTCGGGCTGGCACGCCACGGACTTCGTGCTGCGCCCGGAGAACTACGAGAACCGGCGCCAGGTCGTGATCGACCACGCCGAGCAGCTCCGCGCCCTGTGGCGCGGGGAGACGATGTCCTTCGTGGACGGAGCGGGCGGCACCAGCGAGGTGCGGATCTTCCCGCCGCCGGTGCAGCGGGAGCTGCCGATCTGGGTCACCAGCGCGGGCGGCGTGGAGACGTTCCGCAACGCGGGCCGGATCAAGGCGGGCCTGCTCACGCACCTGCTCGGGCAGGACATGGACGACCTGGCGGACAAGATCGCGCAGTACCGCGAGGAAGCCGGTGACGCCGGGCACGTCGTGCTGATGGTGCACGCCTTCCTCGGCGACGACGAGGACGAGGTGCGCGAGATCGTGCGCGAGCCGATGTCGGCGTACCTGCGCAGCTCCATCAACCTGCTGCTCGGCTCGCAGCTGCCCGGCGCCAAGCGGATCGACCCGTCGAAGCTGCGGGAGTCCGAAGTGGACTTCCTGGTGCAACGGTCGTTCGACCGCTACTACGACGACGGCGGCCTGCTCGGCACCGTCCCCAAGGCGCTGAAGGTCGTGGAACGGGCGCGGGCCATCGGCGTCGACGAGATCGCCTGCCTGATCGACTTCGGCATCGACACCAAGCAGGTCCTGGCCGGCCTCGACCACCTGAACGAGCTCCGACTCCTTGCGAGGAAGCCTTGAACAACGTCCACGCGCTGTCCGACCGGTACATCGAGGAGTTCGCGGCCCTCGACCCGATCAACGGCAGCTACCTCGGCATCCCCGGCCACGACGAGGACCTGACGGACTTCTCGCCGGACGGGTACGCCGCCCGCGGCGAGCTGCGCGCCCGCACGCTGCGGGAGATGGCCGGCGCCCCTGCCGCCGACGAGGGTGAGGAGCTCGCCAGGGAGGTCTTCCAGGAACGCGTCGGCACCGAGCTGGACCTGCACGAGGCCGGGCTCGACGAGGCGTGCGTCAACACGATCAACAGCCCGATCCAGGACATCCGCATCACGTTCGACCTCATGTCGTCGGAGTCGGCAGAGGACTGGGAGAAGATCGCCAAGCGGCTGGCGAAGGTGCCGGAGACGTTGAAGGGCCTCAGCGCTTCTCTCGAGAACGCCCTGGTCCGAGGCACCTCCACGTCCGGACGTCAGCTGGTCAAGATCGCGGGCCAGTGCGACACGTGGGCGGGCAACGCGGAGCCGGAGTCGTTCTTCACGAAGTTCGTGCGCGGCGCCGAAGACGTGTCCCCGGCCCTGAAAGCGGAGCTGGAGACCCACGCCGAGGCGGCCAACGCGGCGTTCGCCGGCTTCGCCCGCACGCTGCGCGAGGAGATCGCCCCGAAGGCACCGGACCGCGACGGCGTCGGCGCGGACATCTACTCCCTGTGGTCACGCCAGTTCCTCGGCGCGCGCATCGACGTGCAGGAGGCGTACGAGTGGGCGTGGGCCGAGTTCGCCCGCGTCGAGAAGGAGATGCTCGCCCTCGCCGACCGGATCAAGCCGGGCGCCTCGTTGACCGAGGCCGCGGTCGTCCTGGACGCCGACCCCCGCTACCTGATCGAGGGCCGCGAGCAGTACGGGGAGTGGATGCAGAAGCTGAGCGACCAGGCCCTGAGCGACCTGCGCGGCGTCCACTTCGACATCCCGGACGAGCTGATGAAATTCGAGGTGCGGCAGGCGCCGCCCGGCGGTTCCGTCGGCCAGTACTACGCCGCACCGACCGAGGACTTCTCCCGTCCCGGCAGCACCTGGTGGACCGCGCCGGCCGAGCAGACGACGTTCCACACCTGGCGGCAGATCTCCACGCTGTACCACGAGGGCGTGCCCGGCCACCACCTGCAGCTCGGCACCGCCGTGCACCAGGCGGGCAGGCTGAACAAGTACCAGCGGCTGCTCGCCTTCGCGTACGGCCACGGCGAGGGCTGGGCGCTGTACGCCGAGAAGCTCATGCGCGAGCTGGGTTACGTGTCGTCGGACGGCGACGTCTTCGGCTCACTCACCGACGAGCTCTACCGGGCGGCGCGGGTGATCCTGGACATCGGCCTGCACCTCGGCATGGAGATCCCGCGGGGCACCGGTTTCCACGAGGGCGAGAAGTGGACCCCGGAGCTGGCGCTGCGGTTCTTCCTGACCCGCACCACCGTCCGGGAGTCGTTGTCCCGCGACCAGGTGGACCGCTACCTGGGTTGGCCGGCCCAGGCCACGTCGTACAAGCTCGGCGAACGCATGTGGCTCGACGCGATCGCGGACGCCCGTGCGCGGCACGGCGCGGCGTTCGACCTGAAGCGGTTCCACATGCGGGCGCTGGAGATGGGCTCGATGGGCCTGGACACGCTCCGGGTGCAGCTGGCCAAGCTCTGACCGAACCGCGGGCGCACCAGGAACCTGGTGCGCCCGCAGCCGTTCTACTGGGCGTAGACCTCGAACTCGTAGATCCGCGCCGCCGTGTTGCCGTTGTTCGTCGGCGTGGTGACGTTCAACCGTACGTACCGCGCCTGCCGTTGCGTGAACTGGTGGTACGAACGGCTCGCACGCACCGACGACACGTCCGCGACCGTCGTCCAGTTCGTGCCGTCGGTCGACGTCTGGACGTTGTACGCACCGGTGTTGAACCCCGTCGTCTCACCGCCGAGCCCCGCGTGCTTCAGGACGACCGACCCGACGTTCTGCGCCGAACCGAGGTCCACCTGCAGGAACTTCGTGCCGGTGGCCAGCGAGCACCACTTGCCGGACAGGCTGCCGTCGAAGGCCTTCGCCGCCGCCTCCGTGTCGGCGCACGGGGCTGACGCCGTGGAAGGCTTGCCCAGAGCCAGGTTCGTGCCGAGGGCCGGTGCCGCCGGCGGGGGAGCGAAGCCGTCGTTGTAGGACGGTGGCACGTCGGCGGCGTTCGTCCCCCACGTGCTGGGCGACGATCCCATGCTGTAGTTCAGCGTCGTGTTGCCGGAGATGTCCCCGTAGCGCAGCCAGGTCCGCGTCGAGGACGTCCCGTTGCGGCTGAAGCCCTGCACGTACTGGGCCGACGGCCCGGCACCGGACGCGGTGATCTGCACCGTGGCGCCGGGGCGGTTGACCGTGATGGACGGGAACAACGGGCCGTGCAGCGCCAGCACGTCCGAACCCGGCGTGGGCGGGTACATGCCCATGGCCGACCAGACGTACCACGCGGAGGTGGCGCCGAGGTCGTCGTTGCCGGGCAGGCCACCGGCCGCGGTGGTGAACGACTCGGTCATCACGCGCCGGACGGCCGCGCTCGTGCCCTGCGGGTAGGCGGCGTAGTGGTAGGCCCACGGCACGCCGTGCTCCGGCTCGTTGCCGATGTAGAAGTACGGCTGGCTGAGGCCTCCGTTGAGCTGGGTGAAGTGGTGGTCGAGGCGCTGGACCGCGGTCTTGGGGCCGCCCATCAGGTTGATCAGGCTGCCGAAGTTGTACGGCACCATCCACGTGTACTGCGACGCGTTGCCCTCGGTGTAGCCGCTCGGGCTTCCCGGCGTGACGGGCCACGCCCACGAGCCGTCGGCGTTGCGCTTCTGCACGTAGCCGGACTCCGGGTTGTACACGTTGGCCCACCACTGGGCGCGGGTCATGTAGGTGTTGTACTTCGCCGTGTCGCCGACGGCCTTCGCGAACTGGGCGACGGCGAAGTCGGAACCCGAGTACTCCAGCGAGTCCGACGGGTCCTCGGTGACGTAGTGCCGGCTGAGGTACCCGGACTGCCGGCCGCGGATCGACCCGCCCTGCGTGGTGCCGCCGTTGGAACTCTTGTCCATCAACGCCAGCGCGGCGGCCGTGTCGAAGCCGCGCACGCCGAACGCGTACATGCTGGACACGACGATCGGTCCGGGATCGCCGTTCATCACGAAGATCTCCTGGCTGTTGTGGGACCACTTCGGCAGCAGACCGCCCTGCTGCCCGTCCAGGACCATGGACTTGGCTATGTCACTGGACTCCGCCGGTGCGAGCAGCGCTATCAGCGAGGCCCACGAGCGGTAGATGTCCCAGCCCGAGTAGTTCTGGTAGACGGTGTGGGACGCCGTGCGCACGGTCTGGTCGAAGCCGCGGTACTGGCCGTTGACGTCGCTGGCGATGTTGGGGTTCTGGAACACGTGGTACAGCGCCGTGTAGAACTTCTGCAGGTCCGCGGCGGAGCCACCCGTCGCCTGCACCCTGTTCAGCACGTCGTTCCACGCGGTGTCGGCCGCAGACCTGACACCGGCGAAGTCGAAGCCCGCGTTCTCGGCGGCGAGGTTCGCCTGGGCGCCCGCGACGCTGACGAACGAGATGCCGACCTTCAGCTGCACCACGGAGTTCGTGGACGTGTCGAACGTGAGGTAGCCGCCCGAGTTCACGCCGCTGGCGCTCGCCGACCCGGCGGTCACCGTGCCGCCGAGCCACGTGCCGAAGCCCGTCGGCGCGCGGTCGAACTGGATGGCGTAGTAGAGCGGGTAGGTCTTGGACGAGCCGCAGAAGCCACCGCCGGTGAACGCCCCGGTGAGCTGGCTGCCGTTGATCGCGATCGAGCCGGAGCGGTTGCCCGTGGCGCTGCGGCTGCTGTTGATCAGCACCCTGGCCGAGGTCGTGCCCGGGTAGGTGAGCTTCATGAAGCCGGTGCGCTTGGTCGCCGACAGTTCGACGCCGGTGTCGTAGGTGTCGAGGCGGTTCTTGTAGTAGCCGGGCGACGCCGACTCGCTGGCCTTCGTGTACGTGCCCGCGTACCCCGTCCAGTTCGTGCCGGGGGAGGAGGAGAGGTTCCCGGTGACCGGGAGGATGCCGAGGTCCTCGTTGTTGGCGCAGCCCGCGCCGTTGAAGTGGGTGAGGCTGAACTCCTCGATCTTGGTGTCGCTGTAGCGGTAGCCGGACGGGGAGGCGGTCGGCGTGTCCGGGCTGAACTGCACCATGCCGAACGGGACCACGGCGCCGGGGTAGGTGCTGCCGCCCGCGCCGCCGGGAACCGGGTTGGGCGAGTTGCTGTTGTCGGTGCCGATGAACGGGTTCACGTGCTGGGTCAGCGCGGCGAGCGGTGCGGCGGCCGCGGGGGTGGCGGTGGCGAGGCCTGCGATCAGCAGACCCGCCGCGACCAGTGGGATGGAGTGTCTGGCGCGTCGGTGCAGGGAGCCGAACATGGACCTTCCTCTCTTGTCGGGCAGGGGTAGACAACGTTGTCAACGCCCGTGAAGGGGCGCCGAGCGCAGAGGTGAGGAGGTTCAGCAGGCGGGGTAGAGCGCTCTGGTGCCGCCGGTGGCCTGCCGGTCGCTGAACCGGCAGCCGAACCGCGGGTCGTCCGTCCGGCGCACGTCGTCACCGGCCGGTCGTGTGCCGCGGTCCACCCACGTCGTCAGGTCGCGCCAGGCGTCGCCGGCCTCGGCGGGGGAGAACTCGCAGTGGTCGACCGTGCGGATCGCGCGCTGCACCAGCAGCCGGGTGCGGCCGAAGCGGGCCGCGTCGTCGCGGTAGTCCTGCTCCATCGAGAACGGCACGAACAGGTCGCCGATCCCGTGCAGCGACACGACGGGAGCGCTCGGCAGACCCTGCACGGCGGGGATCTCGGTGAGCCCCCGGGTCCTGCGCGCGAAGGGGTTCGCGGGACGGACCCGTTGCACGGTGGCGTCGACGTTCACCGGCGAGTTCGGCCGGTAGCGCGTGGCGACGTTCGTGGCGAGCTGCAGCGGGTTCTCCGAGAGGTCGTCGCTGGTCGGGTTGGTGACCAGGGTGAAGAGGAAGTTCTGCCAGTAGGCGTAGGCCGCGTCGGTGCCGGGCCGCGCGCCGCCGGACAGGGAGGCGACGAGGGCGCGGAACTGGTCGTCGTGGCCCGCCAGCGCCTGCTGGATGCGCGGCACCACGGTGGTGGCGTAGTCCGGCGGCAACGGGTAGGCGCGGATGCCGGTCAGGGTCTGCGCGACGAGGTGGTAGCTCAGGAAGTAGTCGAACAGCTCGTGGTCGCCCACCACACCGCACATCGGCATCGCGCCGTCGTAGAACCCCGGGTACTGCTCCAGCGACCGGGCGATGACGTGCCCGCCCATCGAGACACCGGCGAGGAAGACCTTCTTCGGCCGCTGCACCTTCTGCGCGAAGAGCGACGCGAGCTCACGGGTGGTCGTGACGCCGGCTCGGACGTCGTAGGTGTTGCTGTAGTACGAGGACGCCGCCCACGCGTAGCCCTCGTCGAGCCAGCGCTGCCGGAGCCCGTACGAGGGTGGGTCGACGGTGAGGACCTTGCCGTCGCCGCGGTATCCGTGCGCCCACATCGCGAGGCGGCCGTTCCAGCGCGGCGGCACCTCGATGATGTACCCGGCGTGGCTGTGCACGCCCTGCAGGACGGTCGTCGGCTTGCCGCCGACCGTCGCCGGGGCCAGCGGAGGGTTGACGATCGTGTAGCCGGGCAGCGGCTCGCCGCCGGAACGGTCGGCGGCCGCGGGCTGGGTGGCGGTGAGCACGAGGAGGAACGACAACGCGACGCTGAGCAGTCGTCTCATGCCCTCGGACGCTACTAGCGGCGAGGCACCTGCCGCAGGAAGCCGTTCGGCCGCACGCGGGGTGGCCGGGTGCGGCCGAATGCCTCCGTCACAGGTCGGCCTGGAGCGGGTTGGTGTGGCTGCCGAGGTGGACCGGCAGCGAGTGCAGCCCGTAGACGATCGAGAGCTTGCGGAACGACAGCGCGCCCGGCTCGACCGCCAGCCGCAGCTCGGGGAACCGGCGGGCGAGCGCCGGGTAGGCGATCCGCAGCTCCATCTTGGCCAGTTCGGCGCCGATGCACCGGTGCGCGCCGTAGCCGAACGCCAGGTGCTGGCCGGCAGGACGGGCAGGGTCGATGGTGTCCGGGTCGGAGTAGACGCTCGGGTCGCGGTTCGCCTGCGACAGCGAGCACGCGACGATGTCGCCCGCCTTGATCTTCGTGCCGGCGATCTCGACGTCCCGGCGCGCGATGCGCAGGAACGCCACCTGCACGACGGTCTGGTGCCGCAGCAGCTCGTCGACGACCCCGTTCACGGCCTCCTCGCCGGACCGCACGCGGTCGAACAGGGAGGGGTCGCGCAGCATCGCGAGCGTGCCGAGCGAGATCATGCTGGCCGTCGTCTCGAACCCGCCGGTGAGCAACCCGTCGGCCAGACCGGCGAGCTCGTCGTCGTCCAGCTCGTCACCGTGCTTGCGGATGAGCTCGCCGAGCAGCCCGTCGTTGGGGGCCTGGCGCTGGGCCCGCACCAGCTCGCGGAAGTACACGATCGACTCCGACACCGCCGACAACGACGCCGTCGCCGCACCGCCGAGGTCGAACCGCGACACGCTGCGCCGCTGGAACTCCTCGCGTTCGCTCGCGGGCACGCCCAGCAGCTCGCAGATCGTAAGCGCCGGAACGGGCATCGCGAAGTGCTCGACGAGGTCGACCGAACCGTCCTTCATGGACATCAGGTCGAGCTGGTCCGCCACGATCTGCTCGATGCGCGGCACGAGCCGCGACAGCCGCCGCATGGTGAACTCCGGCGTCAGGACCTTGCGCAGCCGCGTGTGCTCCGGCGGGTCGCTGAACCCGAGCCCGCCCGGCGCCTCGTCCGCGAACAGGCCGAGGTCCCGCAGGTGGCCGAAGTCGTTGCTGAACGCGTCGGCGTCCACGAGCACCTGCTTCGACGCCTCGTAGCCCGTCACCAGCCACACCGGGACCGGCAGCGGCAACCGCGTGACCGGGCCCTGCGCCTGCATGCGCGCGAGTTCGGGCACGGGGTCCAACCCGTTGCGGCGCAGCGGTGCCAGGACCTTGGAGGGCACGAACCACGACGACCCGAGGTCGAAGCCGGTCTTGCTGAGGTGCGCGAGCAACCTCTTCCCCATCCATCCGGTCACGCGGGACCGGACGTCTGTCGCTGACTGCAGAACGTCCCTCATGAGACGGGTCCCTCCGGCGGAAAGGATGAGATGCGATGGCTGACGGCCACAGGAACGGACAATAACGACGCCGCCGCGTGCACGTCGTCATACCTGGGCCTAACGCGCCGTCATACTTTGGTCCAGATGATGATCAGGGAGCCGCTGTGCGCTGCGGAGAGCGTCCACTCCAGAACAGGGTGTCAGCTTTTTCCGTGCACCGGTGGTGAATCGCCGAGAACGATCGTGTTACCTGACACAGTCGACAGGTGATGAGCGCGGAGGAGGCGCGGCACGTCCTGTCGAGGTTCGACAAGAAGCGCCGTGCCCTCGGCCGCGGCTAGTGGCAGTGCCCGTGGCGTCCCAGGGTCTCCACCGGCGTCGCCCCCGGACGGGTCCACTGCGGCACCGGCCGGCTGTCCTCGCCCCAGCTGGAGTTCCCGGCCGCGTCCGTCCGCCAGAACCACCCGGCCTGACGGGGCTCCGGCCACCCCTCGGGATGCGACTCCCACGCCTCGCCCCGCCCGCGCACCGTCATGTCCAGCAGCCCCAGCGACCCGTTGACCCGCTCGGTGCCGCGGCCGGTCGACGAGTAGGTCAGGAACGTGCGGTCGCCGTCCCGCAGGTAGCTGGTCAGGTATCCCATGTCCCCGCCGACGGGCTCGTCCAGGCCGCGCACCGAGTACCAGGGCGACGAGTAGCCCATGAACTCGACGAACGCCGCGACCTCCTCCCACGCGCCGGTGGTGACGTAGGCGAACGAGACGCCGCGCGCGTTGAGGTAGGCGGCGTCGTCGAAGTGCCAGGGGACGTGGGTGCAGCCCTCGCACTGGCCCTGGTGCGGGGCGCCGTCCCACCACATGTGCTTGTAGACGACGAGCTCGTCGCGTCCCTGGAAGAGCTCCGAGAACGGCACCGGCCCGCCGGCTCCGACGACCTCGACCTTCCCGTCGAACTCCACCATCGGCAGCCGGCGGCGGGCCGCGGCGATGGCGTCGCCCTCGCGGGTGTGGGCCTTCTCGCGGACCAGGAGCTCGTCGCGGGCCTGCTGCCAGGTGCCGAGGTCGACGACGGGCGGTTGTCCGGTCATGGTCAGTCCTCCGTGGTGTCGGGTTCGCTTCCACGGAGGTGTCGAACCTGGGCGGCGGATTTCGACATGGAGATCTCCGCGCCTGTCCAGCGCGACCTCAGCCACCGGTCGTGGCTCGCCAGGACGATCGCGCCGGGACCCGGTCCCAGCGCGTCCTCCAGCTCGTCGCACAGCGTCGGCGACAGGTGGTTCGTGGGCTCGTCGAGCAACAACAGCTGCGGCGGTGAGGCCACCAGCATCGCCAGGGCGAGCCGGCGTCGCTGGCCGACGGACAGCGCGCCGACCGGTTTGCCCAGGTCCCACCTGTGCAGCAGCCCCAACGAGTCCAGCGGTACCTCCGCGACGCGTTCGGCGCCGAGCGCACGGCCGTAGGTGGCCCGCGCGGTGAGGCGCGGGTTGGCGAACGTCGTGTCCTGGTCGAGCAGGCCGACGCTCAGCCCCGGCTGCCGCCGCACGCCCTGCACCTCCAGCCGCCCGGCCAGCACCAGCAGCAACGTCGACTTGCCCGCGCCGTTCGGCCCGGTCACGAGCAGCCGGTCGCCCTCGCGCACGTCGAGGAGGTCCAGGGCGAGGCGTCCGGGGACGCGGACCCGCCGCAGCGACACCAGTTCGCCCGCCGACGTCGTCAACGGTGCGGAGAAGCCCAGCGGGCGCGGGGGAGCGGGCACGGCACGGCGTTCCAGGTCCTCCAGACGGCGGGTGGCGTTGCGGACACGGCGGGAGATCTGGCTCTGCACGCGGTTGGCCCGCACGCCGTAGCCCATCTTGTCGCTGTCCCGCATGGCCCTGTTCGGCGCGACCCGGCCCGCGATCAGGCCCAGCGAACCCCGCAGCTCGGCCAGCTCCTCCTGCTCCTCGGCGTGCTGCCGCTCCCACCGGGCGCGGTCGGCGCGCTTCTGCCGCAGGTACTCGCTGTACGTGCCGCCGAACCGCACGGGACCGTCGACCGCGGGGTCGAGGTCGAGCAGGTCCGTGCACACCGCGTCGAGGAACGCCCGGTCGTGGCTCGCGACGACCAGGGCGCCGGGCAGGCCGCGCAGCTGCTCCTCCAGGAACGCGGCCGCGGCGTCGTCGAGGTGGTTGGTCGGCTCGTCGAGCAGCAGCGCGGACGGCCTGCGGACGACGAGCGCGGCCAGCGCCAGGCGGCGGCGCTGACCTCCCGACAACGTCCCGAGCGCGCGCTCCCACGTGACGTCGCCGAGCCCGAGCCCGTCGAGGACGACCCCGGCACGGCGATCGGCGTCCCAGGCCTCCAGCCGCTGGGCCAGTTCCAGCCGCTCCGCGTACTCGGCGAGCGCGGTGTCGTCGGTGAGGTCGACGGCGAGGCGTTCCAGGTCGGCGAGGACCGCCCGTGCCCCGGCCAGCGCGTCGGCGACGACGTCGGCCACCGTCGCCGTGTCCGGGAACGTCATCTCCTGACGCAGGAAACCCGGGTCGGGCGGACGTCGGACGGTGCCGCCGTCGGGCTGGTCGGTGCCCGCGAGCAGGCGCAGCAACGTCGACTTGCCCGCGCCGTTCTCGCCGATCAGCCCGATGCGCCGGCCGGGTGCCGCGGTGAGCGACACCCCGTCCAGCACGCGCCGGCCACCGAAGCCGCGCACCAGCTCGTGCGCGACGAGCGCCGTTTCAGCCACGACCGGCCTCCAGCAGCTTGCCGCCGTCGAGGCGCAGCCGGCGGTCGATCCTCACCTCGCTCAGGAACCGCTCGTCGTGGCTGACGACGACGAACGCGCCCTGGTACGCGTTGAGCGCGCTCTCCACCTGCCCGGCGCTCACCAGGTCGAGGTTGTTCGTCGGCTCGTCGAGCAGGAGCAGCTGCGGCGCGGGTTCGGCGAACAGGACGCACGCCAGCGTCGCGCGCAGCCGTTCGCCGCCGGACAGCACGCCCACCGGCAGGTGTGCCCGCGCGCCGCGGAAGAGGAAGCGCGCCAACGCGTTCATCCGCTCCGCCGGGGGCATGGCGGGGGCGAACGCGGCGAGGTTCTCCGCCACCGTGCGGGAGTCGTCCAGCAGGTCCAGGCGCTGTGACAGGTACGCCACGCGGCCGTCGGCCCGTTTCACCTCGCCGCTGTCCGGCGTCAGCGAGCCGTGGACCACGCGCAGCAACGTCGACTTGCCCGCGCCGTTCGGTGCGGCGAGCTCGATGCGTTCCGGGCCGCGGATCGTCAGGTCGAGGCCGTCGAACAGCTCCCGCACCCGGATGCCCGTGCCGGTGAACAGCGTGCGGCCGGACGGGACGGCGGTCTGCGGCAGCTCGAGGCTGATCCTCTGCTCGTCCTTCAGCGCGCGCTCGGCCTGGTCGAGCCGGGTCTTCGCGGCGCTGAGCCTGGCGGCGTGCGTGCCGTCGGCCTTGGCGGCGGACACCTCGGCGTTGCGCTTCATGTTGCCCGCGAAGATCTTGGGCAGACCCGCGTTCGACAGGTTCTTCTGCGCGTTCGAGGCACGCCGGGCCGCGCGTTCGCGGGCCTGCTGCATCTCCCGCTTCTCGCGCTTGACCTCCTGCTCGGCGCTGCGGATGTTCTTCTCCGCCACCTCGCGCTCGGCCGCGACCGCCTCCTCGTACTCGGTGAAGTCGCCGCCGTAGAAGCGGATCTCACCGCCGTCGAGCTCCGCGATGCGGTCCATCCTGTCGAGCAACGCCCGGTCGTGGCTCACGACGAGCAGACAGCCGCGCCAGTCGTCCAGCACGTCATGAAGCCGGTGACGTGCTTCCAGGTCGAGGTTGTTCGTCGGCTCGTCGAGCAGCAACACGTCTGGCTGCTTGAGCAGCTGAGCGGCGAGGCCGAGCGAGATGACCTGGCCGCCGCTCAACGTGCCCAGCACGCGGTCGAGTGAGAGATCGGCGAGGCCGAGGCGGTCGAGCTGGGCGCGGGTGCGTTCCTCGACGTCCCAGTCGGTGCCGATGGTGGTGAAGTGCTCCTCGGCGGCGTCACCCGACTCGACGGCCCTGATGGCGCGCAGGACGTCCGCGACGCCGAGCACCTCGGCCACGGTCCGCCCGGCGGTGAGCGGCAGGTCCTGCGGGAGGTAGCCGAGGACGCCGTCGACGGTCACGGTGCCGTCCGACGGCGTCAGCGCACCGGCGACGAGCTTGAGCAGAGCCGACTTCCCGGCGCCGTTCGGGGCGACGAGACCGGTGCGGCCGCCGGGCACGGTGACGGACAGGCCGTCGAACACGGGGGTGTCGTCCGGCCAGGAGAAGGACAGGCCGGACACGACGATGAATGCGTCGGACATGGGTGTGAGACCTCGGGTGTGCTGCGCGCGGCGTGATCGCATCGCGCGAGTGGAAAAGGGGACGACGAAACGGCCACCGCTGTCGATGGCCTGTCACATCCCGGGCTCACCCGGAGATGTCGTCTTCACCCACCAGCACGTCGAGCTCCTAGAGAGGGGCGTTGATCTCCCCTCCACGGTAGCAGCTGTCGCGAAGGGAGTACCGGATCCATGATTCACTCGGGTGTGTGGTGAGCAACGAACCCGTCCTCGAGCTGCTGCGCGAACGCCGGCGCAGGCACAGCGTTCCGGGACGACGCGACGACGGCGCCCGGCTCGTGCTGCTGGTCGAGGGCGGCAGCTCGCGCGGCGCGTACTCGAGCGGCATGACCATCCCGATCGAGCAGAACGGCCTGCTGCCGCTGTTCGACGCCGTCTACGGCAGCTCCGCGGGCACCCTGAACGCGGCCTGGCTGCTGTGCGGCCGCGCCGACCGCAGCAAGCACGCCTGGTGGGACCCGGCGGTGATGCGCACGACGATCAACCCGCGCCGCATGTTCAGCAGGCGCCCGGTCGTGGACACGCGCCACCTGATCCACAACATCTACACGGAGCTCCACCCCATGGGCTTCGAGGAGATCCTCGACAACCCGGTCGAGTTCCACCCGATGGCCACGGACGGCCTGAGCGGCGAGTCCACGGACCTGCACAGGACGATCCACGACACGCTGAGCCTGCAGACCGCGCTGAGGGCCTCGACCGCGATGCCGCTGCTCGCCGGTGAACCCGTCGTGATCGACGGCCGCCCGTACGTCGACGCGGGCCTGACCGAGATGGTGCCGGTGAGGACAGCGCTGGCCCAGGGCGCCACGCACGTCGTCGCCCTGCGCACCCGGCGGACCGACGAGGTCGCGATGCCTCCCGTCCGCGCCGAGCGGCTGCTGCTGACGCGCTGGTTCGCCCGGTACGCGCCGGGCGCCGCCGAGCCGTGGATGCGGCGCGTCGAGTCGTGGGTGGAGGAAGAGGCGGCCCTGAACTCGCACCCCGCCTGCCTGCAGATCAGGCCACCGCTGGGCAGTGCGCAGATCGGCCGCACCGAACGCGGCCCGGACGTGCTGCGGGCGGCCTTCGAGACCGGCGTGGCCGCCGCGCGGGAGGCGCTGGCGTCCCTCGTCGGCTGCCCGGAGGAGAGCCGGTGACGCTCGGCCCTGGCCGAGGTCATGGCCACGAGGAACGCGCAGGTCGCGGCCCGCTGCTTAGCCTGCGCGGCGGCGATGCGGATGGGCGCCCGGGAGGCGCGGCAGATCCGGGCTGCCCTGCCGGTGATGCGCCGGTTGCGGGCCGCGCGCACGCCGGACGTGCCGGCGGGCAGGGGCGAGCGCGGGATGACCGAGTGGCGGCCGAAGCTCAACCGCCGGGCGGCCGACCTGATGGCCGCCGTCCCGCAGGGAAGGTGGAGAGCCCGGCGGTCGTGCGCGAGATCGTCTTCGAGGTGGCCGGACAGCTATTTTGATCGCGTGGACTTCGACGAGTACCGGAAGTACGACGCGACCGGCCTGGCCCGGCTCGTCGCGGACAGGCAGGTGTCCGCGGCGGAGCTCCTGGAGACGGCGAGGGCACGCGCCGCCGAGGTGAACCCGAGGCTCAACGCGATCGTCCGGGACGTCCCCGCCGAGCCGTCGGAGGACCTCACCGGGCCGTTCGCCGGGGTGCCGTTCCTGATCAAGGACCTCGGCCAGGACTACGCGGGCCTGCCCACCTCCAACGGGTCGCGGTCGCTGATGCGGCACCCGGTGGCCCAGCACTCGACCGTGGTCCAGCGGTGGGTCGACGCGGGGCTGGTGATCTTCGGCAAGACCAACCTGCCGGAGTTCGGCGCCAAGGCGATCAGCGAGTCGCAGGCGTGGGGCCCTGCGCGCAACCCGTGGAACCTCGACCACACTCCCGGCGGTTCGTCCGGCGGCAGCGCGGCCGCGGTGGCCGCCGGGATCGTGCCATGCGCCGGCGCGAACGACGGTGGTGGCTCGACGCGGATCCCGGCGGCGTGCTGCGGACTCGTCGGGCTGAAGCCGGGGCGCGGACTCACGCCGTTCGGGCCCGATGCCGCCGAGATGATGCACGGCGCGGCGGTGCAGGGCGTCGTGTCGCGGACCGTGCGCGACACGGCGGCGATGTTCGACGTCATCTCCGGCGGCGAGGCGTCCGGGCCCTACTCGGTGGCCATGCCGTCGCAGTCGTTCCTGTCGTGCGTCGGCGAGGATCCCGGCGAGCTGCGGATCGGCGTGCGGGTGCCGTCGGCGATCACCCCGGATCCGGACCCCGAGGCGGTCAAGGCGGTCGAGTCGGCCGTCCGCGTGCTCACCGGCCTCGGCCACCACGTCGAGGAGCTGCCGCAGGCGCCGTTCGACGACGCCGTGCTCGCCAAGGACTTCCTGCTGACGTGGTTCGTGAACCTCGCGTGGAAGGTCGCCGACGCCCAGCGCCTGACCGGGGCGCCGGACATCGCGTTCGAACGCGACACGCTGCTCATGGCGGCGCTGGGACGGGCCACGAGCAGCGTCGACTACGTGGACGCCGTCAACAGGCGGCACGAGCACACCCGCCGGCTGAGCGTGTTCTTCGAGTCCTACGACCTGCTGCTGACGCCGACGCTCGCGACCCCGCCGCCGAAGGTCGGCCAGTTCGACCTGCCGGTGTCGTTGCGGCGGGCGACCGACGTGCTGCTCAAGACCCGCACCGCGCGGTTCCTGCGGCACACCAGGATCGTCGACGACATGATCCAGGACAACCTCGGCTGGGTGCCGTACACGCAGCTCGCGAACCTGACCGGGCGGCCCGCGATCTCGTTGCCGCTGCACTGGACCGCGGACGGCCTGCCGCTCGGCGTGCAGTTCGTGGCGCCGCTGGCGGGGGAGTCGTTGCTGATCAGGCTCGCGGCCCAGCTCGAAGAGGCGCTGCCGTGGTCCGACCGCTTCCCGGTCATGAGCTGAGGAACCGCAGCAGCTCCGCGGTGACGAACTCCGGGTTCTCCTCGACGAGCCAGTGCCCGGCGCGCGGCACGTCGACCGTGCGGACGATGTTCGTCATCCGCGGGGCCGCCGTGCCGCGGATCGACTCGGCCTGTCCTTCCGCGGCCATGACCAGGGTCGGTGCCCGCACGGGCTGCGCGGCCTCGGTGTCGCGCACGTCCTGGTCCAGTGCGCGGTAGAGCTCGAACCCGTTCGTCAGCGCCTTGCCGTAGGTGCGCGCGTACTCGTCGACCTCGGCGTCGGTGAACGGCGACTTCGTCGAGGTGCCGCCGAACGCCGTGCCCTGGTAGGAGACCTGCGGGTAGAAGAGGCGCAGGTAATCGCGGACGTCGTCGTGCACGACGGCCTCCGGCACCTCGCGCTGGGAGTGGAAGGCGATGTGCCAGCTGAGGTTGCGGTAGGTGCGCGCGTCGATCGCGGGGCCCGGCAGCGGCAGGTCGAGGTAGCCGAGCCTGGCCGTGTCTGTGGGGAACTGGACGGCGTACTGGAACGCGACGGCGGCGCCGAGGTCGTGGCCGATGATCGAGGGGTTCTTGATACCGAGCTTCCGCGTCAGCGCGTGGACGTACTTCGCGAGCGTGGCCTTGTCGTAGCTCTTCGCCGCTCCGGTGCTGTCACCGAGGCCGGGCAGGTCGAGGGCGTAGACGGTGTGGCGTTCGGCGAGTGCCGGCATGATCGGCCACCAGCCGTACCAGGTCTGCGGCCAGCCGTGGATCAGCACGACCGGCGAGCCGCTTCCACCTGTCACGTAATGCATCCGGACGCCCTCGACGTCGGTGAACTCGTGCTTGAAGCCGTTCTGGAACGCGGGGTCGTCGCGCGTGGCGGTGGTGTGGGCAGGGGCTTCCGCTGGTGTCGGCGCGCAGGCCGTGAGCATCAGGAGAAGTGCGAGCACGAGGCGTTTCATGGCCTCAGCGTGGAGGGGTTCGTCGTGATCTGGCACGAAAACTTGCCGCTCTGGCAAGATGGCGGACCGTGAACCGCGAAACCGAAGAGGTGCTCGACGGCGTCGGTCCCCGGCTGCGGGCGCTGCGCCGTCACCGCGGCATCACCCTCGCCGACCTCGCGACGACCACGGGCATCTCCGAGAGCACGTTGTCCCGCCTGGAAAGCGGGCAGCGCCGCGCCACCCTGGAACTGCTGCTCCCGTTGGCGCGCACCTACAACGTGCCGCTGGACGAGCTCGTCGGCGCGCCACGCACGGGTGATCCGCGCATCCACCTCACGCCGATCCACCGGTACGGGATGACGTTCGTGCCGTTGTCCCGGCGGCCGGGCGGCGTGCAGGCGTTCAAGATGCTCATCCCCGCAACGGAAAAGCCACTCGAACCCGCGTTGAAGACGCACGACGGGTTCGAGTGGCTGTACGTCCTGAACGGACGGTTGCGGCTGGTGCTCGACGACCTGGACCTGACGGTGCCGCCGGGGGAGGCCGCCGAGTTCGACACCTCGTCGCCGCACTGGCTGGGCAGCGCGGACGGCGGCGCGGTCGAACTGGTGGTGCTGTTCGACCCGCAGGGCGTGCGGGCGCACGTCCACGCCGACCCGCACCGGGCGGCTACCTCCGGTTGAGCCTGGCGGTGGCGATCACGCCGACCAGTCCCACGACCGCGGTGGCGACCCCGAACCCGGACGCCATGGCCGCCGCGCCGACGACTCCGGCGACGAGGCCCGCGACGATCGCGGAGACGCCCATCCCGAGGTAGCCGACGACGTAGATCGCGGTGAACAGGCCCGCGCGTTCGTGCGGCGCGACCTCCGGCACGAGCCCGCGCGTGGTGCCGGCGAACGCGGCGCCGATGCCCGCTCCGGTGAGCAGCGCGGAGACCCAGATGAGCGACGGCGCGTGGGCGCCGATGCTGCCGACGAACACGACCGCGCCCGCGGTCATCCCGCTCGTCCCGGCGAGCCGCAACCGGTGCGGGCGCACCGCGCTCGTCCCGGCGGAGACGACCGTGCCGACCGCGAACACGACGAACGCGGCCAGCGCGCCGACGATCGGGTCGCGCACGTGGAAGACCGACACCAGCACGACGGGAACCAGTCCCATCCAGAGCGTCATCATCATGAACGCGCTGACGATCCCCGGAACCGTCGTCGCGTACAGGCGGCGCACCTGTGCGGGCAGGGACACCCGCGGGATCAGTGAGGCGAGCGCGCCCGGCTTGCGCGTGGCGGTCTCCGGCGTGAACACCGCGAACAGCGTCGCCAGCGCCATGATCACCACGAGCACCATCCACACCGCGAACGCCGCGTCGGACGCGAACTGGGCGATGAGGCCCGAGTAGAGCGCGCCGATGCCCAGCCCGGCGAGCGGCGCCATGCTGGTCATCTGGGCGCCGAGCTTCTTGTGCCGCTCCGGGGCGAGCTCGACGACGGCCGCGCTGAGCGAGCTCGAGGCCGCCGCGGTCGCGACGCCCTGCACGATCCGCGCCACGATCAGCCACTCGATCGACGGCGACAGCAGGAACACCACCATCGCCACCAGGTCGAGCGCGAGCGAGCTGATCATCAACGGCCGCCGCCCCACGTAGTCGGACAGCGACCCGACCACGGGGATCGTCACCAGCAACGCGAACGCGTAGACGCCGAACGCCAGCGTCAGCATCCACGGCGCGAACCCCCACTGCGCCTGGTAGATCGGCAACAGCGGGGTAGGGGCTCCGGCCGC
>NZ_DATLEC010000049.1:0-65428 GCF_035525475.1 Lentzea sp.
CGTCCCTGGAGGGTGAGAACGGCGCTCCCGCACGGCGTTCGGCCGGTGCGGAGACGGCGCGGATCCTCGCTGATCTCGTGGTCGAGGGCGCCCGTTCGCTCGCCTTCGTGCGCTCCCGCCGCGGTGCCGAGCTGACAGCTCTCGGCGCCCAGCGGATTCTGTCCGAAGTGGACAGTGAGTTGCCGGTCAGGGTGGCCGCCTACCGGGGCGGGTTCCTGCCGGAGGAGCGGCGGGCGTTGGAGAAGTCCCTGTCCACGGGCGATCTGCTCGGCGTCGCGACCACGAACGCGCTGGAGCTGGGCGTCGACATCGCCGGGCTGGACGCCGTGGTGGTGGCCGGTTTTCCCGGCACTTTGGCGTCGTTCTGGCAGCAGGCGGGCCGGGCCGGACGGTCCGGGGACAGTGCTCTCGTCGTGTTCGTGGCGCGCGACGACCCGTTGGACACGTACCTGGTGCACAACCCGGCCGCCGTGCTGGACCGGCCGGTCGAGGCGACGGTGCTGGATCCGTTGAACCCCTATGTGCTGGGGCCGCAGCTGGCGTGTGCCGCGTCCGAGATGCCGTTGACCCCTGCCTGCCTGGACGACTTCGGCGGACCGCTCGCCGAGGCCGTACTGGCCGAGCTGGTGGCGGAGAAGCTGCTGCGGAAGCGTCCGGCCGGGTGGTACTGGGCGTCGCACGACCGGCCGCACGCCGGGGTGGACATCCGTGGCTCCGGCGGTGACCAGGTCGCCGTCGTGGAGGCGGACTCTGGCCGGATGCTCGGCACGGTCGACCCGGGATCCGCCTGCTGGCAGGTGCATCCCGGTGCCGTCTACCTGCATCAGGGGCGCGCGTACGTGGTCGACGAGCTCGACCTGGAGAGCGGCCTCGCGATGGTGCACCGCGAGGACCCGGAGTGGACGACGCAGCCGCGTGACTGCGTGGACATCACGGTGGTACGCGAGGTCGAGCGCGCCGATTTCGGCGGTGTGTCGATGTGCCTGGGCGAGGTGGAGGTGACCACGCAGGTCGTCGGCTACCTGCGCCGGCTGCCGTCCGGCGTGGTGCTGGACCAGATCCCGCTCGACCTGCCGGAGCAGACACTGCGGACCCGTGCCGTCTGGTACACCGTCGACGAGTCGCTGCTGGCCTCGGCGGGTGTCGAGGGCAAACGGATCCCCGGTGCGCTGCACGCCGCCGAGCACGCGGCGATCGGCCTGCTGCCGCTGTTCGCGACGTGCGACAGGTGGGACATCGGCGGCGTCTCGACGGCCGTTCATCCGGACACGGGGATGCCGACGGTGTTCGTGCACGACGGCCACCCCGGCGGCGCGGGCTTCGCGGACAGGGGCTTCGAGGCGCTGCGGGCGTGGCTCTCGGCGACGCGGTCGGCGATCAGCGCGTGCTCGTGCCCGAGGGGCTGCCCGTCGTGCGTGCAGTCGCCCAAGTGCGGCAACGGCAACGACCCGCTGGACAAGGCCGGTGCCGTGCAGGTCCTCGATGTCGTGCTGGGCAAAATCGCCTGACCGCGGGCCGGCCGCCCGGTTACGGTGTCGATGTGAACGCATGCGGCTGCAACGCCACTGAACGCACCCGTCGCGCCTAGGCGCGGCCGGTCCGACCGCTCTCCCGACGCGCTTCAGCGCGGGAGCCGAACGCTCCGCCGCGCCCGTCCCCATCACCGGTCACGGGTTCACAGGAGTCTGTTTTGTTCACACCTTTCACCGATCTCGACGCACTGCTCACCGACCTCGTCTCGTCCGTGCGCGAGATCCTCGGCCCCACCTACGTCGGCACGTACGTCCAGGGCTCGTTCGCCCTGGGAGCCGGCGACATCCACAGCGACTGCGACTTCATCGTCGCCTGCACCGAACTGCCGTCCGGCTCACGTGAGGCGGGACTGCGCGCTCTGCACGACGACATCCCGCTGCGGCCGGGCCACTGGTCGACGGAGATCGAGGGCTCGTACGCCGACGTCTCGTCACTGCGGTCCGTCGCGGGCCTCGGGGTTCCGTGGCTGTTCAACGACCACGGCAAGCGGACCCTGGCGTGGGACACCCACTGCAACAGCCCGCACGCCCGGTGGATCCTGCGGAATCACGGCATCGTGCTGGACGGCCCGCCGATCACCTCGCTGGTCGACGAGGTGCCGGCTTCGGTGCTGCGGTCCTCGATGCGCGCCGAGTTGCCGCACGTCCTGGAGGGCATCCGGGAGTGGGCGCCGACAGGCAACGCCTGGACGCAGCGCTACGTCGTCTCGGCGTACTGCCGCACGCTCTACACCATCCACACGGGAGAGGTGGAGTCGAAACGCGGCGCCCTGCTCTGGGCGAAGAAAATGCTCGATCAGCGTTGGCACCCGCTGATCGAGCAGGTCTTGCGGGACAGGGACCTCGGCTGGCACGCCGACGCGGTCCCACGGCCCGGATCCTGGGAGGAGACCCTGGCCTTCGCTTCCCACGCGGAAGCTCTCGGGCTCTAGGTTCTCCGGTTTTCGTGGGCGCGGCGGGGGTTTCACGGGTACCCCCGCCGCGCTCTCCACGTGCCGAACACTGTTTTCCCGCCTGCTACCGCTTCGCGACCGGATCCCTTGGAACATCGGCGGAATCTGGTTCGTTCGTCTCGACAGGACACGCGGGGAGGCGACGGTGTCCACTGTCCGCTGACGAACTCCGGGGAGGAGCCGGCTTCGCCGACCGCGGCAGAGCGGGTGCCCTGCCACTAACGTTCCTCGGTCCGGTCACTGGTGCGGGAGGCTGTCCTTCGGGGTGCGTGTTCGGCTTTTCGCCCGTTCCTGCGCGGTCCCCGACGTGCGGGGTGCGGGAACCGATCATCGGACCGGGCTGAGGTGGAACGGCTGCGCAGGGCATCGCCTTCGGGGTTGTCGGGGAGAGTCCACGACGACACCCAGCGCGGCCGGGCTTGTAGTTGTGTCAGACGGTTTCGAGCTGGTAGCGCGCCGGGGCGTGCAGCGCCTCGACGAGCGCGTCCTGCACGACGTGCGCGTCCGGCAGGTTCCAGCCGCAGACCTGCGGCTTGACCCGCCAGTGCACGACACCGTGCGCCATGGTGGTGGGGGGCAGCGGGATGTACTCGCCCTGGGCGTAGTGGTGCACGTCCGGGTTGCCGGCCAGCTCGGCGGTGAGCTTCGAACCGGACTTCACGAGGAACATCCAGCGGCCGGACGGGGTCGCGGCGATCGGCACGGGAACACCGATCGAGCGCAGTGCGACGGCCGCGCGGCGGCCGAGGTCGGTGCCGACCTCGATCGCGTCCACCACGTGGCCGGTGGCGACGAGAAGGCTGTAGGAGGCACCCGCCCACCAGGTGGCGACCTGGTCGGGACGCGTACCGATGCGGTCAACCCAGTCGCGGTGCACCGGGATGGGCCCGTGGAGCTCGAGGCCGCTGCGACCGGCCCACTGGGTGACACCGTTCTCCGAACCGGCCGGGTAGGTGCCGGGCAGGACAGGCCAGCCGCGGTACGCGAGGCTCACGGCCTCGGCACGCAGTTCGATGCGGAAGGCCCCGCGCCAGCTGTCCGACCAATCCATCTTCCGTCGCCTTCTTCCTAGCTCTGACTCGACATCGACGTGGTGCCGGTGTTCGCAGGACACCGCGTCGGTGCCGCCACTACAACTAACGACACCGGCCCCGCCCTTGGTAACCCCCGCCGCGACAACTGGTAGGTATGGGACGGCGAACGCGCTATGACAAGACGAGCCACCGAACGCCGCGCGTTGGTTCGATCACCGTTCAGCATGTCCGAACCCCGGTGTGAGTCCGCTCACCGCAGCGAGCCGACCGCTCATCGTGCTCCGAACGCTCCGATCTTCAGCCGGACCTGCCCTGGCACGGGCGTTCACCGGGCCGAACGGCGTGACCCCCGAGACCTCGACGACCACCTCCCATCCGCTCACCGCGCAGCTCAGCAACACCGCCCTGTTCGCCTCGGCCACGAGTTCCGCCTGCTCACAAGCACTTCTGTCACCTTCCGCGAGACGAGCGGCAGCCGCCAGCGCCGCCAGATCGGCGGCACCGATCACCCGGTGCCGCACGACGACCGCCGAACCGACCTGCGCACCGACGACTGTCACGGTGATCAGCAACAACATCGCCACCACACCGCTCACCGCGGCCGAACCCCGCTCGCAGTCGTCCACGTCACCGTTCATCGCGGCTCCAGCGCGGCGAACGCCTCCGCGGTGAGCGGTAAGCCCAACGGCCCCCGCTTGCTCACGACGACCCGCACGGCATCCGCCTCGCTGTGGATCACGACGCTCGCACCGGCCGCGATCTCTCCTGCGGCCTGCTCACCGCGCTGCCGTTCACCGCGGGCGACAAGCCGGGCGGACTCTCTCGCGGCGTCGGTGCACCGCATCTGCTCGATGACCGCAGTGAGCCCAGCCGCCGCCAACGCCATGAAGGCGAGCAACGCACACACGGCGACGGCCGCCTCCACCGTGACCATCCCCCGGTCATCAGACCGAAGACAGCGCACGCTGTATCAGCCCTTGCAACAGGTTCTGCACGAAGTCACTGGTCAGCAACACGTAGAACGACCCGGCCAGCGCAGCCACGGCCAACGTCCCGATCGCGTACTCCACAGTGCTCATCCCGCTGTCGTCCTTCAGCAGTTCCATCTCTCTCCTTAGACGAGGAATCGACCGGCCAGCCCCAGCACCACCGGCATCACGCCGAGGCACAGGAACGCCGGCAGGAAACACAGCGCGAGCGGCACCGCCACGGCCACCGCGGCCCTTTGCGCCTTCGCCTCGGCGTCGTTCATCGCCTCGGCCCTGGTCCTGCCCGCGAGCTCCGCGGCCTGCCCGGCCAGCGCGGCACCGGACCGCGCCGTCCGCCGCGCGGCTCTGGCCAGCGGTGCGGTGGCGGGGTGGTCGAGCGCGGACGCCCACGCCGTGACCGGGTCGGCCCCGAGCCGGAGCAGCTCGGCGACCCGGCTCAGCTCCGGGACGCCGACCGCCTGGACGGCCGTGGGCACCGGTAGCCCCGCCCTGAGGCAGGCGGCCAGCAGGTCCCAGGCCGCGGCCCGTTCGAACGGGCCACCGGCCCTCGTCGCTCGTCGCGGCGGATCGTGGGCTCGGGGCCGGAGCCTGTCGATAGCCCGTGGCGTCGGCACGACAAGCACTGCCAACGCCAGCAGCAGGAACGTCACGGCCCCACCTCGGTGATCCGCCGCGTCCACCACAGCCCGGCCGCCAGGAACACCGCGCCCAGGACCAGGAGCACCTGACCGGCCGGGGTGCCCGTCAGGACGTGGAGCGGTCTCGCACCGCTGAGCTCACCGAGCAGAAGACCCAAGACCGGCAATGCCGCCAGCACCGCCGCACTCGCCCGGGGCCCCGCCATGCGCGCGTTGACCTGCCGCGCGAACGCCGCCTGCTCGTCGAGGTCACGTCTCGTGGCGTCCAGAACATCCGCCAACGCGACACCGTGCTTCGCCGACACGTGCCACGCTCTGGCCAACTGGTCTGTCGCTGTCTCCAGCAGCGGCTGGCGCAGCTCGCGCAGCGTTCGTTCGACATCACCGCCCATCCGCGCGGTCGCCGCCGCGGCTTTCAGCACTTCGCTGGCCGGCGCCGGGGTGTCCTGTGCCGCTCCTTCGGCTGCGGCGGCGGGGTGGGCGCCCGCTCGCAGCTCGTCGACCACGCCGCCCAGCCCGTTGCTGAGCGCCTCGGTCGCGGCTTTGAGGGCCTTGGCACGCTTGTTCTGCTTGACGCTCCGGTAGATCACCGCTGTCAGGACCGCTCCGGCGACCAGTCCTCCAATACCCGCCGCCAGACAGGTGATGATTGCCGCCGCCACGAACCAGACGTACTGCGGCACAACGACTTCCCGCTTGTCCTTGGGTCTGAGGCGGCGGATCTGCTTGAGCTGCGGCCACACGAGCAGCGCCGTCGCCAGGAGCAGAAGGCTCAGCACAGCAACCCCTTCTCTCGCCAGCCTTGTTCTCGCGTCCAGACCGGACGAACCTCCAGCCCGGACTCGGTGCGCTCGAACGCGCCGATCTCGTTGAGGTACCTGGTGTTGTCGTCGCGCCGCATGTGCAGGACCAGCTGGACCGCTGCCGCCACCTGGCTGCGCAGGGCTCGGGGGCTGAGGCCGCCCAGGGCGCCCAACGCCTCGAGCCTGGCCGGGACTTCGTTGGGCGAGTTGGCATGCAGCGTTCCGGCGCCACCCTCGTGCCCGGTGTTCAACGACGTGAGCAACTCCCGCACCTCAGCGCCCCTGACCTCGCCGACGACGATCCGGTCGGGCCGCATGCGCAACGCCTCCCGCACCAGTTCCCTGACGGTGATCTCACCCGCGCCCTCGACGTTCGCGGGCCTCGCCACCAGTCGCACGAACTGCGGGTGATCGGGTTGCAGCTCGCCGGCGTCTTCCACGCACACGATGCGTTCGGTCGGCGGGACACAACCCAGAAGCGCGGACAGCAACGACGTCTTGCCCGACCCGGTGCCACCGATGACCAGGAAAGCCTTGCGCTCGCGCACGATCGCGCGGAGCACATCGGCGATCTCGGCGTCGAACGTGCCGAGCCGGTGAAGCGCGCCGAGGTCGTGGGTCGCCGGCCGGAGGACCCGGAGCGACAGGCAGGTGCTGTCCGCGATCGGTGGCAGCACGGCGTGCAGCCGGACGCCACTGCCCGGCAACCAACCGTCGACGCACGGCGAAGCATCGTCGAGGCGTCGGCCCGCGGCCACCGCCAAGCGTTGGGCGAGGCGGCGGACAGCGGCTTCGTCGGGGAACGTGATCGTGGTGCGGCGCAGGCCTGTCGTGCCGTCGACCCAGACCTGGTCCGGCGCGGTGACGAGGACGTCGGTGGTGCCGGGGTCGTCGAGCAGCGGGTCGAGCGGGCCGGTGCCGCTGAACTCCTGGCGGAGGACTTGGAGGGCCTCCAAGACGTCTCCGTCGGCCAGGACGCCTCCGGCTTCGGAGCGGACGGCGTGCGCCACCACGGCCGCGGTCATCTCCCTGTCCGTGCCGGCCAGGCGGTGGCGGACCCGGTCGATGAGGGCGGCGGTCATGTCGCGCACCTCGGGCGTGTGGTGCCCGGGTGGGCGGCGGGTGCCGGGTAGTGGGCGGCGGCGGTGCTTGGGTGCCGGATGGCGGTGGTCTTCGCGCGGCGGGTGGTGGGCTCGGAGCGGCGTGCGGTGGCGGTCATGTGGCCGTCTCCGGGCGGTGGGCGTGGCGGCCGTGGGTGATCTCGCGGCCGGTGAGGCGGCGCCAGGTTTCGGTGCACCAGATGAGGAAGCGGTTCACTTCGGTTCCTCCCGGAAGATGTAGCGGGGTGGGATGGGGCGGCCGTAGACGAAGAGGTTGCGGACCATCCGGCACCAGACGCGGAGGCGGGTGACGGGTGGGTTCTCCTTCGGTTGCCTGGGGTCTCGGCCGGGAGAGCTGGTCACGGGCACGGGGCCTTTCGCGGGAAGGGGATCTCGACTCGGGTGGGCCACACGTCCAGCCGGCGCCGGACTGTGGGGCGGGGGCTGGGCCTCGCTGGGGGTTGGGAACGCGGCGCGGGGTGCGGCTGGGCGACGGGTTGGGATTGCGGCGCGGGGCGGGATTGCGGCACGGGATCGGGTCGCGGCGCGGAGTGGTGCCAGGCCGCGGATCGGGCTTGGGCCGCCGGTTCGGCTTGGGCCGCCGGTTCGGCTTGGGCCGCCGGTTCGGCTTGGGCCGCCGGTTCGGCTTGGGCCGCCGGTTGGGTTGCGGGGTGAGCGCAGGAGCCGCCGCAAACACTCGGTGTCCCGCGCGGGACGGGAGGGCGCGTCACGGGCGGAGCTCCTTCAGCACCCGGCGGGCTGCTGTTGCCAGCGGGCCCTTGGCGTTGCGCGGGAAGCGGCCCCGTTCCAGCACCTCGGCCAGGCCCGGTTCCGGGCGCATCTGGGTCAGCAGCGGGATGCCGATCACCTCGGCCATCTCGGCGGCCTGGAGGTTGCCCGGCGACGGGCCTCGCACCACCAGGCGGATGGTGCGGCCCTGGGTCAGGAGGCGGGAGGCGACTCTGCTGGCCGCTGCTGTGGCCCGTACTTCGGCTGGGACCACCAGGATGGTCAGGTCTGTGCGGTCCAGGGCTGCTGAGGCTGCGGCGGTCGGGTGGCGGGGGAGGTCGCAGACCACGGTGTTGCCCGCTCGGCGGCCTGCGTCCAGGACTGCTGCCACCGCTGCTGGTTCCGGGTCCGGGCCTGATCGGTCGCAGGCCAGGACGCTCAGGCTGCCGGCGGTGGGGAGGGCGGCTCGCAGGGCCGACATCGGGACCTTGCCGCCGCTGCAGTGCACGCCCGGCCAGCGGGCGCCCTCGTCGGACTCGGTGCCCAGGGCCAGGTCTATGCCGCCGCCCAGGGGGTCGCAGTCGACGAGCATCGCTTCGCCGCCGTCCGCCACTGCCTCGCGGCCGCAGGCTATGGCGAGGATCGAGGCGCCGGCGCCGCCCCGGCCGCCCACGAAGGACACCACCCGGCCTCGGTCCGAGGGTGGGCCCTCGCCCAGGTCGCTCAGGGCGCCCACCAAAGTGCGGCCCTCCACCGGGAGCTCCAGGACGCCGTCCGCGCCCAGGGCTACCGCGGGTGCCCAGGGCGGGTCGCCTCCGTGGACCACCAGGACGCCGGTGCGGCGGGGGAAGCCCGCGTCCAGGCAGGCGGAGACGGCGGCGGGGTCGAGCAGGACCAGGGGTGCCGTGTGCCATTGGGCGCGCAGGGAGGTGACGTCCGGGGCGCAGTTCAGCGGGCAGTCGGCCGCGGCGGCCACCCGGAGGACCTCGTCGAGGAGGTCCTGGTCGGTGAGCAGGGCGATGGGGTTGGTCATGGGTCCACCGTCGTTCTTCGTGAGGAACGACACAACGCGCGAAGATCCAGATGTGGACAGATTCGCGGATGTGGACAAGTCGCGATCTTGAAGGCCTTGGACGGCCGGGACTGTCGGTCCTGTGTGCGAGCCTGGAGGGTTGAGCACCGGAAAGCCGGAGGACGGCCGGGAAAGGCCCGGAACGGGCGGCAGAAGCGGCAGAGGTCCAGTCGCGGCCGTGTGGAAACGGGGTCCGGATATGGGACGACCCCCGCCAGGGGGGAGGGACGGGGGTCGTCAATGGTTCAGTCCCGGGGGGTCGGACTGAACCCGTCCGTCGAACCGGACTCTCCTACTGTATCCCCATGCGCCAGTGCCGCGCGCAACTTCGGCAACAGCCGCGGGCCAAGTTTCGGTAACCGTGCAGCACAACGGTTTCGTACACCACCGAAATGCCGCCCGAACGGCCTACTGACCAGTACACCTAAGCTGACGTCCATGAGCCGGATCGCCGCCTTCTTCGACCTCGACAAGACCGTGATCGCGAAGTCGAGCACGCTGGCGTTCAGCCGCCCCTTCTTCCAGGAAGGGCTGATCAACCGCCGTGCTGTGCTGAAGAGCGCCTATGCCCAGTTCGTGTTCATGCTCGCCGGAGCGGACGCGGACCAAATGGACCGCATGCGCGCGCACATCACGGCGTTGGCCTCGGGCTGGGACGTGGAGCAGATCCGCAGCATCGTCAGCGAGACGTTGCACGACATCGTCGACCCCCTTGTGTACAAGGAGGCGACGCAGTTGATCGCCGACCACAAGGCGGAGGGGCACGACGTCGTCATCGTGAGCGCGTCCGGCGAGGAGCTCGTGGCGCCCATCGCCCAGATGATCGGCGCGGACTACAGCGTCGGCACGAGGATGGTCGTGCAGGGCGGTCGCTACAGCGGCGAGGTCGACTTCTACTGCGCCTCCGACAACAAGGCCGTCGCCATCAAGCAGCTCGCCGCCGAGCACGGCTACGACCTCACCAAGAGCTACGCCTACTCCGACAGCATCACGGACCTGCCGATGCTGGAGGTCGTCGGTCACCCGACGGCCGTGAACCCGGACCGCGGCCTGCGCCGCACCGCCACCGAGAAGGACTGGCCGGTGCTGCAGTTCGTCGACCCGGTGAGCCTGCGCGGCCGCTTCCCCACCCCGTCGGGCAGGGCGGTCGCGGTCACGGCCATCAGCCTCGGCGCGGTCGCGGCGGCCGGCGCCGCCTGGTACGGCCTCCGGCGCAAGCGCGGCCGCGACTGAGTCAAGGCCCGCGGACGACGGAAACCCGATGGAGGCCGGTACCGGCGAGTAGCGGCGACGGCCCGCGCACGTGGTGTCCGCGTGGGTGCACGACACTGCCCCGTCAGCGGTACCGGAACGCGAAGAGAACCTCGCAAACGCTGAAACCCCAGTACTTTCCTTACTGAACGTGGCTTGAACGGTGCACCCTTCCGAGGCCTTGCTGTGACCCGCCCCACGCACTTAAATAGGTGGTGCGGACCTCGGGTCGGCCAGGGACCTGGCGAAGAGAAGCCAGACTCCACCCCGGCAGGGCTCCGTGCGCGGACTTCGAGTACCCACGCGCAGCACGCCGCGGGAGGCTTGTCGTCTAGGGCCTGCGTATCGGGACGCCGGACGCCGAGGCCAGGGTTGTACGACACGAGTTGCACGCTTGGTAACCCGCTAGCCCGCGCTGTCTGACGGGGCGCCCTTTCGAGGGTGCCCCGTTTGCGTGTCCGGCAAAAATGCCACCGAACGGCACAATGTCCTTCCGTTGACCCACCACGCACCTGTGAGTAACTTGCGAAATACGCCAGTTACCTGTGGGAACATCACCGGGAGGCACGGACAAGTGCGGAAGTTCGCCGCGTTGACGCTGGTCACAGCCATGGTCACCCTCACGCCGGTGGCGAGAGCGGACACCTCCGTGACCACACTGCGCGGGATGTCGCTGGAACAGAAGGTCGGCCAGCTCTTCGTCACGTACGTCAACGGCCAGGCCGCCGACGTCCCGCTCCCCAAGAACCAGACGGACTTCGGGGTGGCCACCGCCGTGGAGATGGTGCGCAAGTACCAGCCCGGCGGGGTCATCTACTTCAACAACTCGAGCCGCGACAACATCGACACGCCCAAGCAGATCGCGCGGTTCTCCAACGCCCTGCAGAAGGCCAGCCGCGTCCCGTTGCTCATCTCCACCGACCAGGAGATGGGCCTCGTCACGCGCATCGGCCCGCCGGCCACGCAGCTGCCGGGCAACATGGCCCTGGGCGCGGGCCGCAGCACGCGGGACGCCGAGGAGGCCGCCCGCATCAACGCCCAGGAGCTCCGGGCGATGGGCATCAACCAGAACTTCGCCCCGGACGCGGACGTCAACTCCAACCCGGCGAACCCGATCATCGGCGTGCGCAGCTTCTCGAGCGACCCGAAGCTCGCGGCCGACATGGTCAAGGCCCAGGTCCGTGGCTACGAGGGCCGCCGCATGTTCGACCCGGCGTCGGTCACCTCGACCGCCAAGCACTTCCCCGGCCACGGCGACACGTCCGAGGACAGCCACACCGCCCTGCCGGTCTCCAACCGCAGCCTCGACCAGTGGCGCCAGATCGACGCGCCGCCGTTCAGGGCCGCTGTCGCCGCGAAGATCGACTCGATCATGACCGCGCACATCCAGGTGCCGCAGATCGACCCGTCCGGTGAGCCGGCGACGCTGAGCCCGAAGATCATCACGGGCCTGCTGCGCGAGGAGCTGAAGTACGACGGCGTCGTGGTCACCGACTCGCTGGAGATGGAGGGTGTCCGCAAGCTCCACTCCGACGCCGAGATCCCGGTGCTGGCCATCAAGGCGGGCGTCGACCAGCTGCTGATGCCGCCGAACCTCGGCGTCGCGATCGACAGCGTCGTCAAGGCCGTGCGCGGCGGTGAGATCTCCGAGCGGCGCATCGACCAGAGCGTCCAGCGCATCCTCAAGATGAAGCTCCTGCGCGGCGTCATGCTCTCCACCGAGGTCGACGAGAACAAGGTCGACCAGGTAGTCGGCTCCAACACCGAGGCGGCGCAGAAGATCGCCGACCGCACCGTCACGGCCGTCCGCAACGACGCCCAGGCGATCCCGCTCAACGCCTCCGCTCCCCTGGTCGTCGGCACCGGCGACGCCCCGGCGACGGCCCTCGCGACCAGGCTCAAGGGCACCAAGGTCGTCACGGCGACCAGCCCCACCCCTGCGCAGATCCAGCAGGCGGTGGTGGCGGCGGCCAACGCGGACAAGATCGTCGTGCTGACCAACAACGCGAGCACCAGGCCCGCCCAGGTCGACTTGATCAACCAGCTGGTCGCCACGGGCAAGCCGGTCATCGCGGCCGCCACGGGCAACCCGTACGACGTCGCGTACAGCAACGCCAAGACGTGGCTGGCCACCTACTCGACCACCACGGTCTCCATGGAGGCGCTGGCCAGGATCCTGCTCGGCGAGGCCAAGCCGCAGGGCAAGCTCCCCGTCGACGTCCCCGGCCCGACGCCCTACCCGTTCGGGCACGGGGTGACCTGGTGAGAAGGCGGAGCTTCCTCGCGGCGGGCGCCCTGTCCGTCCCCCTGGTCAGCACAGCGTCCGCCACCGCGGCCCCGAGGCTCACCACCGCCGCCCAGCAACTCGCGGACGACGGCTGGCGCAAGCTCAAGGGCCGCAAGGTCGGTGTGCTGACGAACCCGACGGGCATCCTCACGGACCAGACGCACATCGTCGACTCGATGGTCGCCCACGGTGCCAAGCCGGCTGCGGTGTTCGGCCCGGAACACGGCTTCCGCGGCACGGCACAGGCCGGCGGTTCCGAGGGCGACTATCAGGACCCACGCACCGGCATCCCGGTGTACGACACGTACGGCGCCGACGCGACGAAGATCCAAGCTATGTTCGCGAAAGCGGGCGTCGACACGGTCGTGTTCGACATCGCGGACGTGGGCGCACGCTTCTACACCTACATCTGGACGCTGTACACGGCGATGCAGGCCGCGTCGAACGTCGAGTTCCTCGTGCTCGACCGCCCGAACCCCATCGGCGGCGACGCGGCCGGCCCGCAGCTCGACCCCGCCTACGCGACCTTCGTCGGCCTGAAGCCGATCGTCCAGCAGCACGGCATGACGGTCGGTGAGCTCGCCCGCTTCTACGTGGGCGAGTTCGGCGTCAAGACGAGCCTCGAGGTCGTCGACGTCAGGGGCTGGCGCCGCAACCAGCTCGACACCGGCCTGCCGTGGGTCCCGCCGAGCCCGAACATGCCCACCCAGGACACCGCGTTCGTCTACCCCGGCACGTGTCTGTTCGAGGGCACGGTCCTCTCGGAGGGCCGCGGCACCACCCGACCGTTCGAGACCGTCGGCGCACCGGGCATCGACTGGCGCTGGGCGGAGGAGCTCAACGCACTGGGCCTCGAGGGTGTCAGGTTCCGCGAGACCTACTTCTCGCCGACGTCCACCAAGTTCCAGGGCAAGACCTGCGGCGGCGTCACCCTGCACGTCACCGACGCGGGCAGGTTCGACGCCATCAGGGCCGCCGTCGCCATGCTGATCACCGCGAAGTCGTCGTACCCGGACGTGTTCGCGTGGCGGCCGGACAACTGGATCGACAAGCTCAGCGGCTCCGACAGGCTGCGCAAGATGATCGACGCGAACGCTCCGCTGAACGAGGTCGTCGGCGCGTGGCAGGGGGAGCTCCAGCAGTTCCGCCGCACCCGCCAGCCCTACCTGCGCTATCGGTGAGGACGCCATGCTCATCCCCGCACTGGCCGTCGCGGTCGTGACGGCAGCGATCCCCGGCCACTTCGACCAGCCCCAGGACGGCTTCGCGCCTGCGTGGACCACCCTGCGCGAGTCCAACCCGTACTGGGCCGGCCTCGACCCCGAACCGATCAACGCGGCACTGCGCCAAGTCCGCGACTTCACCAAGCCGCAGGCGAACGGCAAACCGCTCTACGCCGGCGCCGTCACGATGTACGTGCACGACGGCAAGATCGTCACGCACGACCGCACGGGCTACGCGGTTCTCTACGAGGACCAGCAAACCCAGCTGCCAGAAGAAGAACGCGTCCCCATGCGCAAGGACACGATCTTCGACTTCGCTTCCATCTCCAAGCTCTTCACGTCGATCGCGGTGATCCAGCAGGTCGAGCGTGGCCGGGTGGACATCGACGCCAAGGTCGCCACCTACCTGCCCGAGTTCGGCGTGAACGGCAAGGAGAACATCACCGTCAAACAGCTTCTGACCCACACGAGCGGTCTCGAACCGTTCATCCCCTTGTGGCAGAAGTACCCGGACATCCCGTCACGCGTCAAAGCCGTGATGGACGTGACGCCGAAGTCCACGCCCGGCACCACGTACGTCTACTCCGACCTGAACCTGATCACGCTCGGTGAGCTGGTCTTCAAGGTGAGCGGCAAGAAGCTCGACCAGGCCGTGAAGGACGGCATCACCAGGCCGCTCGGCATGAAGGACACCGGCTACAACCCGACGGCCAGGGACCGCACGGCCGCGACGGAGTTCCAGACGACACCGCCACGCGGCATGATCCGCGGTGAGGTGCACGACGAGAACGCGTGGTCCTTCGGAGGAGTGGCCGGACACGCCGGTGTGTTCGGCACGGCGCGAGACCTCGCCATCCTCGGCCAGACGATTCTCAACGGCGGCACGTACCAGGGCCGCAGGATCCTGACCGAGCACTCGGTCGAGCTGATGCTGACGAACTTCAACCAGCAGTTCCCGGACAACGCCCACGGCCTGGGCTTCGAGCTCGACCAGCGCTGGTACATGGGCGCGCTGAGCGGGCCGGGAACCGCGGGCCACACCGGCTACACCGGCACGTCGTTCGTGATCGACAAAGCCTCGCGGTCGATCGCGATCCTGCTGACCAACCGCGTCCACCCGAGCCGCGACTGGGGCAGCGTCAACCCCGCACGGCGGGTGGTCGCCGACGGCCTGGCGAACGCGCTGGCGGTGAAGTCGAACGGAAAGCAGTGGCGTGCCACGACTTCCGGCGGCACCCTCACCGCCGAGCGCCCGGTCGAGGTCTTCGTCGACGTCGACAAGGGCGACAAGCTGACGATCCAGCACTGGGACGGCACCCAATGGCAGGACGTCCGCACGATCACCACCACTCAACGCCGGTGGGTCGCCACGGAACAGAAGAAGTCCCGTTTCATCTACACCAAAGCCGGCCAGTACAACGGCCGTGGTGTGTACGTGCACGCACGCGGCGACGTCACGGCCGAAGGCTGGTCAGTGGCACGCCGCTAGCGCTTCGGCGAGCAGTGGGAGCGCCCGTGGAAACGCGGGCGCTCCAAAGCTCACCACCACTCCGGAACGGTCGTCGTCGCTCAGCTCGTGCCGGAACCACGACAGAGGGCTGACCGCGATCCCGCGTTCACGCGCGCTCTCGACAACCGCCGTTTCGTGCGGAGTCTCGAGCACCGCATGCATTCCGGCCGCAATTCCGGACACGGACGCGTACGGCGAAACAGCTTCGACGAGCCGGTCGCGTCGCCGTTGGTACTTCAGCCGCATGCGCCGCACATGGCTGTCGTACGCACCCGACGACAGGAAATCGGCCAACGTCAGCTGGTCGAGCATGCTGATGTACTGCTCGCGGTCGGTCTTCAACTCCAGGACCGGGTCCACGAACCGGTCCGGCAGCACCATCCACGCGATCCGCAACGCCGGCGACAACGCCTTGCTCGACGTCCCCAGGTACACGACGTGCTCCGGATCGAGCCCCTGCACCGCCCCGACGGGCTGCCGGTCGTAGCGGAACTCGCCGTCGTAGTCGTCTTCCAGCACAACGCCACCAACGCGCCGTGCCCACTCCACGGCCGAAGCGCGCCGCCGCGGGTGTAGAGGACCGCCCAACGGGAACTGGTGCGCCGGCGTCAGCACGCAGGCACGCAGATTGTCGGGCAGTTGTTCGGTGTTCGCGCCGTGGTCGTCCACCGCCAGCGGCACCGTCGACTTCCACAACGACCGGTGGAAGCCGAGCCCGTACTCCTCGACGACGACCGGCGGCTCGAGCAGCCGGTCGAACATCTGGACGGCGCCCCCGAACCCCGAGCACACCACGATCCGCTCGGGATCGGCCCGCACACCCCGCGCCCGCGCCAGGTACTCGGCCAGCGCCGTCCGCAGTTCGATGCGGCCCTGCGGATCCCCCGGCCCGAACGCCTCCGACGGCGCCGCCATCACCGCCCGCCGCGTCGAACGGACCCATTCCGCACGCGGGAACTCGGTGATGTCCGGCGTCGAGACCATGAGGTCGAACCGGACGTCCGGTTCCGCGGCACGGCGCTGCACCGGAGGAGGCGGCGCGACCCGTTGCGCGACAACGGTTCCCGACCCCTGACGCGCGGTCAGCCACCCCTCCGCCACAAGTTCCGCGTACGCCTCCGCGACGGTGTTGCGCGCGATCCCGAGGTCGAGTGCGAGCGACCGCGACGCCGGCAGCCGCGTGCCGGGAGGCAACCGCGCCGACCGCACCGCTTCTCGCAGCGACGCCGTCAACCGGTGCCTCAGCCCACCCGGACCGGACAGGTCGAGGTGGAAGTCCAGATTGGCCCACGATTCCACGATCAGATTGCACCACGTCCAGGGCCAATGATCGCCATAGGTTCTACTCATGACGAACCGCATCGACCTCGCCAAGAAGGCGCCGAAGGTCTACCGCGCCATGATCGCCCTCGACGCCGCCGCCCGTGAAGGTCTCGACGAGCAGCTCGCCGAGCTCGTCCGCATCCGCGCCTCCCAGCTCAACCACTGCGCCTACTGCCTCAACATGCACACGGTCGACGCCCGGAAGGGAGGCGAGACCGAGGCCCGCATCTACCTGCTCAACGCGTGGCAGGAAGCAGGCGACCTCTACACGGAGAAGGAGAAGGCGGCGCTGCTGCTGACCGAGGCCATCACCGTCCTGAACAGCCACGAGTACGTGAGCGACGAGGTCTACGAGCGGGCAGCGGAGCACTTCGGCGAGGACGAGCTCGCGCAGCTCATCGCGTTGATCTTCACCATCAACTCGTGGAACCGGATCGCCGTGTCCACCAGGAAGATCCCCGATGTGGGGTGACGGCCGCGCCGAGAGAGTGACTTTCGGACACACCTCGTTGACCCTCGCAGTGGCGGTTAGTAAGTTTCCCACGTGTCCACTGAAAGCACTGCCGAGTCCAGTCCGCTGGTGAAGATCCGGTCGTTGCTGCCGGGTCTCGCGCGCGCCGAGCAGCGCGTCGCGAAGGTGGTGCTGGAGAACCCCGGGACTGTCGCGCACCGCAGCATCACCGAGGTCGCCGAGCAGGCGGGCACCAGCGAGACGACGGTGACGCGGTTCTGCAAGGCCATCGGTGTCGGCGGATACCCGGAGCTGCGCATCGCGCTCGCCGCCGACACCGCCCGCAGCCAGGCCAGGGCCAACCACGACATGGGCGGCGACATCGGTCCCGGTGACGACCTCGCCCAGGTCGTCGGCAAGGTCGCGTTCGCCGACGCCCGCGCCGTCGAGGAGACCGCCGAGCAGCTCGACGTCGAGGCTCTCGGCAAGGTCGTCGAGGCCGTCGCGGGCGCACGCCGCGTCGACGTCTACGGCTTCGGCGCGAGCGCGTTCGTCGCGTTCGACATGCAGCAGAAGCTGCACCGCATCGGCCTGACCTGCTTCGCCTGGAACGACACGCACATCGCGCTGACGTCGGCGGCCGTGCTGACCGCCGCGGACGTCGCCGTCGGCATCTCGCACACCGGCTCGACCTCGGAGACCGTCGAGGCCCTGCGCGTCGCCCGCGAGACCGGCGCCACCACCGTCGCCCTCACGAACTTCCCGCGCTCGCCGATCACCGAGATCGCCGACCACGTGCTGACCACGGCCGCGCGCGAGACCACCTTCCGCTCCGGCGCGATGGCGAGCCGCATCGCGCAGCTCACGGTGATCGACTGCCTGTTCATCGGCGTCGCCCAGCACCACGTCGACACCGCGAAGACGGCGCTGGAGGCGACGTACGAAGCGGTGTCCGGCCACCGGCTGGGAGCGCGGCCAGACGGCCGGCGACGACCGCGGGAGACGTCTAAATGACCTCCCCCCGGAACGGTGTGGCGGTGCGCGTGGAATCTCCGACCGAGGGGCGGAACCCCCGCACCGCGGACATCGACCGGGTCTCCACCGCCGACGTGCTGCGCATGATCAACGAAGAGGACCGCAGGGTCCCGGCTGCGGTCGCGGAGGCGCTGCCGGAGCTGGCCCGCGCGGTCGACCTCGGCGTCGCGGCGATCTCCTCCGGCGGCCGCGTCCACTACGTCGGCGCGGGCACGTCCGGCCGTCTCGCGACGCTGGACGCCGCCGAGCTGGTGCCCACGTTCAACACCCCGCCCGACTGGTTCGTCGCCCACCACGCCGGCGGCCCGGAAGCCCTCGTCCGCGCCGTCGAGGAGGTCGAGGACCACTCGGGCGCCGCCCAGATCCGCCGGTTCGCGACCGGGAACGACCTGGTCGTGGGCGTGACGGCGTCGGGACGCACGCCGTTCGTGATCGGTGCGCTGCAAGAGGCCCGTGCGCTGGGCGCCCGCACCGTGCTGGTGTCGAACAACGCCTCGGTGCCGTTCACGCCGGACGTCCTGATCGCGCTGGACACCGGTCCCGAGGCCATCGCCGGGTCCACCCGGATGAAGGCGGGATCGGCCCAGAAGCTGGTCCTGACGTCGTTCTCCACCGCGGTGATGGTGAAGCTCGGCCGCACCTACTCGAACCTGATGGTCAGCATGCGCGCCACCAACGCGAAGCTGCGCGGCCGCACGATCCGGATCCTGCACGAGGCCACCGGCCTGCCCGCGGCCGACTGCGAGCAGGCGCTGGCGGAGGCGTCCGGTGACCTCAAGGTGGCGCTGGTCCACCTGCTCTCCGGCGTGCCGACCGACCGTGCGGCGGCGGCGCTGGAGGACACGCAGGGTCATGTCCGCAACGCCCTGGACCGGCTAGCCGGCTGAGATCACGTCGGGCCCGAAGACCTCGTAGTGGATGTCGGTGACGCCCGCTCCGAGCAGCTGCGCCCGCATCGCGCGCAGGAACGGCAGCGGCCCGCACAGGTAGGCGGTGGCGTCGGCCGGCACGGGCACCGACGCGAGGTCGACGAACCCGGTCCGGACGGCCGGCCACTCGCCGATCGGCCGCTCGTAGAAGACGTGCGCCTGCGCGTCCTCGATCTTGGCCACGAGCTGCGCGAGCTCGGCGCGGAACGGGTGCGTGAGCTGGTCGCGGTCGCCGTGCACCGCGATGACCTGCCGCGCCGAGCCGGTGGCCGCCAGCTCGGCGAGCATGGCGATCATCGGCGTGCAGCCGATGCCCGCCGACGCGAGCAGCACCGGGCCGTCGCCCGGCCGCAGCGTCACGTCCCCCGCCGGCTGGCTGACCGTCACGGTGCTCCCGACCGGCGCGTGGTCGTGCAGGTGGTTCGACACCTCGCCGTCGCGCTTCACCGAGAACTGCAGCGCGTCGTCGGACCGCCCGGACAGGCTGTACTGGCGGATCTGCCGGGCGCCGTCGGGCAGCGGGACCTGCACCGACACGTACTGGCCCGGCTCACCCGCCCGCACGGGACCGTCGATCGGCCTGACGACGAACGTCACCACGTCCTCTGTCTCCTGGAACCGGGCGATCACCCGGTGCTCCTGCTGCCCCTGCGGCAGGAACCGCTCGATGCCGATCAGCGTGTCGGCCATCAGCCAGTAGACCTCGCTCCAGGCCGCCGCGACCTCGTCCGTCACGTCCAGGACCTCGGCGATGGCGCCGAGCAGGTGCTTGTGGACGACGGCGTACTGGCCGGGCGTCACGCCGACGGACACGTGCTTGTGGGCGATGCGCCTGAGCATCCCGTCGGGCGTCCGCCCGGCGAGCAGGCCGGAGGCGAAGGCGGCGATGGACCCGGCCAACGCCTGGGCCTGGGTGCCGTTGGCCTGGTTGCCGCGGTTGAACATGTCGCGCAACAGGATCGGGTGCTCGGCGAACATGCGTTCGTAGAACAGGGCGCTGATCTCGGCGATGGCGGCGCCGACGGCGGGCAGGGTGGCTTCGACCAGCTCGGTGGACTTCGGGGAGAGCATCGACGAGTTCCTCACTTCGGCTGCAGGGTGAGCAGAACGGGACCGGTGGGATCAGCGACGAGGTCATCGACGCGCAACGGATCGAGTGAGGCGTAGAAGGCTTCCTGGGCCAGGCGCAACGCACGGCGCAACCGGCAGGCGGAGCTCAACGGGCACGCCACCTCGCCCTCGCAGTCGACGACGTCGCCCACGCCCTCCAGCTCGCGGACCAGGTGGCCGATCGAGCCGGCACGACCTGTGGCGGTGAGCGCGAGCCCACCGCCACGGCCGCGCCGCGCCTCGACGACACCGAGGTGCTGGAGCTGGGACACGACCTTCGCCGCGTGCGTGTACTGGACGCCCATGACCTCGGCGACCTCGCGCGTGGTCGGGTTCGCCGTCCTGTCGACGACGGCCAGCCGCATCACGATCCGCAGAGCGATGTCGGTGCTCTTGGTCAGCCTCACAAGATCGGAGGCTAGCTTAATTGGAATCTTGGATGCGTGTTATCCGGGCAACACCGGACGCCACGGGATCGGCGTGGACAGCACCATTGCGCTGGACGTCTCCCCGTGTGCGGCCAGCCGGACCAGCAGCCGCTCCAACTCGACGATCGACGTGGTGACGACCTTCACCACCGAGCAGATGTCCCCGGTCAGCCGCACGACCTCGACCACCTCGGGGAGGTCGTCGAGCAACTCCGGATGGACTGTGATGCACCTCGGGCCGTAGCACTTCATGCGCACCAACGCGACGACTGGACGTCCGACGACGGTCGGGTCCACCACGGCGCGATAGCCGGTAATCGCACCCATGTTCTCCAACCGCCGCACGCGTTGCGCGACCGTCGGCGGTGAGACGTGCACCCGGCGCGCGAGTTCGTTGTACGACAGCCGCGCATCCTCTTGGAGGGCCTCCAACAGGGCCTTGTCCACCTCGTCCAACATGAACGCAAAGCTACTCGGCGACTTGTTTTGCGTTCGGAAGAAGTTTCGCGCGAACGCCTTTCGTCATCCATTCAGGTGGCGGGCGGTTCCGGCGAGGATTGAACGCATGAGCTGCCCCGTATCCCCCAAGCTGGATTTCGGCGGCACCACGCCGTACGAGGACTACGTGCACGCGTCGGTGCTGCACACCCTTCAACAGCAGTGGTCCAAAGATCCGCGTGAGATGTCGTTCCTGGTCATCACGCAGGTGATGGAGCTGTACTTCGGCCTGCTCTGCTTCGAGTGGAGGCAGGCCCAGACCGAGCTGCGCGCCGACGACCTGCGCGCGGCGATCCGCACCCTGCGGCGCTCCGACCTGCACCTCCAGGCGCTGTCCGCCGCCTGGCGGCCGATCGCGCGGATGACGCCGACCGAGTTCAACTCGTTCCGCGACGCGCTCGGCGAGGGCTCGGGCTTCCAGTCGGGCATGTACCGCGAGATGGAGTTCCTGCTCGGCGAGAAGTCCAGGTCGATGCTCGTGCCGCACCGCGCGGTGCCGGCGATGCACGACCAGTTGGAGAAGTCGCTCGGTGAGCCGTCGCTCTACGACGACGTGCTGGCGGCGTTGAAGCGTCGCGGTTTCGACATCCCCCAGTCCGTGCTGGACCGCGACCTGACCCAGGCGTACGAGCCGTCCGCCGAGGTCGAGCAGGTGTGGGCCACGATCTACCGCGGCGACGACCGCGATCTGCTGGAGCTGGGCGAGGCGCTGACCGACATCGCGGAGGAGTTCGCGCGGTGGCGCTACGACCACCTGCTCGCGACCCGCCGTTCGATGGGTTCGAAGGTCGGCACGGGTGGTTCCGCCGGTGTCGCCTGGCTGGAGAAGCGCACCCAGCGCGCGGTGTTCCCGGAACTGTGGACGGCGAGGAGCTACGTGTGAGGCGGGAGCTGTTCGACATCCCCGAAGGTGTCATCTACCTGGACGGCAACTCCCTCGGCGCACCGCCGAAGCACGTCGCCGCGCGCATGCAGGAGGTCGTGCGGCACCAGTGGGGTGAGCGGCTGATCAGGTCGTGGTCCGAGGGCTGGTGGGAGACGCCGCAACGGGTCGGCGACCGCGTCGGCCGGCTGATCGGTGCGGCTCCCGGCCAGGTCGTGGTCGGCGACTCGACGTCGGTCAACGTCTTCAAGGCGTTGATGGGCGCCGTGAAGGGCACCGGCCGCGGCGAGATCGTGTGCGACGAGTCGACGTTCCCGACCGACGGCTACATCGCGCAGTCCGTGGCGTCGTTGACGGGCCTGAAGATCCGGGCGGCTCATCCGTCCTCTTCGGACCTGTCGGAGGACACCGCCGTGGTGCTGCTCAACCAGGTCGACTACCGGACCGGCGAGCTCCACGACATGAAGGCGCTGACCGAGCAGGCCCACGGCGTCGGCGCGCAGGTCGTCTGGGACCTCTGCCACAGCGCGGGCGTGCTGCCGATCGAGTTGGACGCGCTCCAAGTCGACTTCGCGGTCGGCTGCACCTACAAGTTCCTCAACGGCGGGCCGGGCTCACCGGCGTTCATCTACGTGCCGCACGCGAGGCAGGCGACGTTCGAGAACCCGCTGTCGGGCTGGAACGGCCACCGCGAGCCGTTCGGCATGAACCCCTCCTACGAGCCGGATCCCGGCATCGCCCGCGCACGGGTCGGCACGCCGGACATCCTGTCGATGCTGGCGCTCGACGCGGCCCTGGACGTGTGGGACGACGTCGACCTCGCCGAGCTGCGCGAGCGTGGCCTGGCGTTGACGGCGTTGTTCCGCGAGCACGTCCAGAAGCTCACGAGCCTGGAAGTGATCACCCCGGAGAACCGCGGCAACCAGATCTCCGTCCGCTGCCCCGATGCCAGGGCCGTCATGGACGAGCTGATCGCACGCGGCGTCATCGGCGACCACCGGCCGCCGGACATCCTGCGGTTCGGGTTCGCGCCGCTCTACGTGACCGACGAGGACGCGATCAGGGCCGCCGAGATCCTGGCCGAGATCACCCGGTGAGCGCGGCGTCCGCGATGCTCTTCGCCTCGCGGGCGCCCGCCTCCAGCGCGGAGCAGACGAACAGGATCCACTGGGCCAGGCCCTCGATCTCCCCCGACGCGAACGCCACGGACGCGGCCTCGTACTCGGCCGACCGGCGCAGGCACGCCACCTCGGGCACGCCGAGGCCCTTGGGGTCGAGCCCGCTGGAGATCGACGTCATCCGGGCCGCGGCACGGGCCACCACGCCGTTGGCGACGCCGAACGGCGCCAGCCCGAGGAGCTCGCCGTGCACGACGGCGACGAGCACCGGTGCCGGCACGGACGTGCCGCCGGTGACCAGCGAGCCGATCAGGTCGAGCCGCTGCGACACGTCCTCGGAAACGCGCGGGCGTCCGACATCAGTCGTGAGGTCTGCGGCGGCGAGGACGTGCAACCGCGCGAGAGCCTGCAACGGCGCGCGCTGCCATGTCGCGACGAGACCGCCCAACGCCTCGGCGACGCGCAACGACCCCGCGAGCACCGGGTCCGAGACCTCGCCGGACTCCGGGATCTCGGTCGGCCCGCCCTCCAGCGCCGCGGACGCCCGGGCGGCGCGGACGGACGCCTCCGCCGCCGTCGTGGCCCAGCCGCGCAGGTTCACCCGATGGCGGTGCACCTGGAAGACGGCGTCCTTGGCGGCGTTCGCGGCGTCGGCCACGCCCGGCAAGGAAAGCAGCGGAGCGAGAGGATCGGTCACGGTCGCGCAGAGTACCTGACCAGGTGAAACGGGTGATCCAGCTCACTGGGGGGACCGCTGAGCGCGCAAGTGCGCCCGTTCAACGCGCCACACGTGCCTCAAGCAGACAAAACGGGTTACACAATGACAGCCGTGTAACCGACCTCCCCAAATTGGTCTGAACCTTTTGGGGGAGGAGCCTGTTGGAAGTGAAGTGGCTCGCACTACGGTGAGTGCCCCCATCCCCAACCGGTCTGGACTTTCCAGGAGGTCTCGCACCATGACGCAGTCGCCAGGCCAGGGCAACGCTCTGGACAACCTGCTCACGGAGAGCAGGACGTTCCCGCCTTCCGACGAGTTCGCGGCACAGGCGAACGCCCAGCCCGCGCTGTACGAGGAGGCGAAGGCCGACCGCGAGGCGTTCTGGGCGAAGCAGGCGGAACGGCTGCACTGGGAGACCAGGTGGGACCAGATCCTCGACTGGTCGGACGCCCCGTTCGCGAAGTGGTTCGTGGGCGGCAAGCTCAACGTCGCGTACAACTGCGTCGACCGCCACGTCGAGTCCGGCCACGGCGACCAGGTCGCGATCCACTGGGAGGGCGAGCCCGGCGACTCCCGCGCCATCACCTACGCCGAGCTGCAGCGCGAGGTCTCGAAGGCCGCGAACGCGTTGACGTCGCTGGGGATCGGCGCCGAGGACCGCGTCGCGATCTACATGCCGATGGTGCCCGAGGCGATCTTCGCGATGCTCGCGTGCGCCCGCGTCGGCGCGTTGCACAACGTCGTGTTCGGCGGCTTCTCCGCCGAGGCGCTGCGCACCCGCATCCAGGACTCCGCGTGCCGGCTCGTGATCACGACCGACGGCCAGTACCGCCGCGGCAACCCCGCTCCGCTGAAGCCCGCCGTCGACGAGGCCGTCGCGGACGCGCCGTCGGTGGAGAAGGTCATCGTCGTCAAGCGCACCGACACCGAGGTCGCGTGGACCGACAAGGACGTCTGGTGGCACGAGCTGGTGGACTCGCAGTCCGACCAGCACACCCCCGAGGCGTTCGACTCGGAGCACCCGCTCTTCATCCTCTACACCTCGGGCACCACGGGGAAGCCGAAGGGCATCCTGCACACGTCCGGCGGCTACCTCACGCAGGCGTCGTACACGCACCACAACGTGTTCGACCTCAAGCCGGACACCGACGTGTACTGGTGCACCGCGGACATCGGCTGGGTCACCGGCCACAGCTACATCGTCTACGGCCCGCTGTCGAACCGCGTGACGCAGGTCGTCTACGAGGGCACGCCGAACACCCCGCACGAGGGCCGCCACTGGGAGATCGTGCAGAAGTACGGCGTCTCGATCTACTACACGGCGCCGACGTTGATCCGCACCTTCATGAAGTGGGGCGCGGACATCCCGGCGAGGTTCGACCTGTCCTCGCTGCGCGTGCTGGGTTCGGTCGGCGAGCCGATCAACCCCGAGGCGTGGATCTGGTACCGCGAGAACGTCGGCGGCGGTTCCGCGCCGATCGTCGACACGTGGTGGCAGACCGAGACCGGCGCGATCATGATCTCGCCGCTGCCCGGCGTCGTGGCGACCAAGCCCGGTTCGGCGCAGCGCCCGCTGCCCGGCATCGGCGCGAAGGTCGTGAACGACGAGGGCGTCGAGGTCCCGGCCGGCGGCGGTGGCTACCTGGTGCTCGACGAGCCGTGGCCGTCGATGCTGCGCGGCATCTGGGGCGACGAGGAGCGCTACCGCGACACGTACTGGTCGCGCTTCGGCGAGCAGGGCTTCTACTTCGCGGGCGACGGTGCGAAGTACGACGCCGACGGCGACATCTGGCTGCTCGGCCGCGTCGACGACGTGATGAACGTGTCCGGTCACCGCATCTCGACCACCGAGGTCGAGTCGGCGCTCGTGTCGCACCCGACCGTGGCCGAGGCGGCCGTCGTCGGCGCGTCCGACGACACGACCGGCCAGGGCATCGTGGCGTTCGTGATCCTGCGCGGTGGCGCTGGTGCGGACGCGAGCGGCGCCGAGGCGATCAAGGCGCTGCGCGACCACGTGGCCAAGGAGATCGGCCCGATCGCGAAGCCGCGCCAGATCATGGTCGTGCCGGAGCTGCCGAAGACGCGCTCGGGCAAGATCATGCGCCGCCTGCTGCGCGACGTGGCGGAGAACCGCGCGGTCGGCGACGTGACGACGCTGGCCGACTCGTCGGTGATGGACCTGATCTCGGCCGGTCTGCAGTCGGGCAAGTCCGAGGACTGATCTCGCTCCGAACCGTGACGGGCGTCCTCTGCGGAGGGCGCCCGTTGCCGTTAGGGTCGCGTCAGGGTGAGCCGGGAAGTCTGGTCGGCGCCGATCTGTCATGCCCGCCGACCGCCCTGGGAGCACTGTGTCGCGCAAGAAGGACGTCGTCGCCGAGTTCGCCCGTTACCTCCGCACCGAGACCGTCGGTGGCACGGTGCTGCTCATCGCCACCGCTGTCGCCCTGATCTGGGCCAACTCGCCGCTCTCGCCCGCCTACTTCGGCCTGCGCGACCTGCACCTCGGACCGTTGTCCGTCGGCGACTGGGCCAAGGACGGGCTGCTCGCGATCTTCTTCTTCGTCGCCGGGCTGGAGCTGAAGCGCGAGCTCGTCGTCGGTGAGCTGTCGAACCTCAAGGCCGCGACCCTGCCGGTGATCGCGGCGGTCGGCGGGATGATCGCTCCCGCGCTGATCGCGCTGACGATCGGGTGGGGGCAGCCGGGGATCGAGAAGGCGTGGGCGATCCCGGTCGCCACCGACATCGCGTTCGCGCTCGGGGTGCTCGCGCTGACGGCGTCCGGGCTGCCGTCGAGCATCCGGGTGTTCCTGCTGTCGTTGGCGGTCGTGGACGACCTCGGCGCGATCGTCGTGATCGCGGTCCTGTTCACCGCGAAGTTCGACCTGCTCGCGGCCGGTGCCGTCGTGCTGCTGCTGGCGCTGTACTGGTTCCTGCAGCACAAGAGGATCACCAGCGCCTGGCTGCACGTGCCGATCGCACTCGCCACCTGGTGGTTCATGCACGAGTCGGGCATCCACGCCACGATCGCGGGCGTCGCGCTGGCGTTGCTCACGCGGGTGAGGCGGGACCCGTACGAGCGGGAAGCGCCGGCGGTCCGGCTCGAACACCGCCTGCAGCCGTTCTCGGCCGGGGTGGCGGTGCCGGTGTTCGCGCTGTTCGCGGCGGGTGTGCCGGTGGGCGCCGAGGCGTTCGGGAAGCTCTTCTCCGACAAGATCGCGATCGGCGTGATCGCCGGTCTCGTCGTCGGCAAGGTGATCGGGATCGTCGGCGCGTCGGCGCTCGCGGTGTGGTTCAAGGCGGCGGTCTGGCCGTCCGGTGCCGGGCCGCGGGACATCGTCGCGGTGGCGGTGCTGGGAGGGGTCGGGTTCACCGTGAGCCTGCTGATCGCGGACCTCTCGCTGGCCGACCCGGACACCGCGAAGGCCGCTGTGCTGATCGCCTCGATGATCTCGTCGCTGCTCGCCGCGGTGTTGCTCATTCGCCGCAGCCGCGCGCATGGCACGATGTCCGGGTGACCACCAGGGAACACATTGCGGCGATTCCGCTGACCGCAGACGACCCGACCGCCGAGGCCTCGATCGGTGGCCTCGTCCGCGACGCGACCGCGCACGTGTCGACTCTGGTCAGAGCGGAGGTCGAGCTCGCCAAGGGCGAGATCACCGCCGAGATCAAGAAGGGCGTGAAGGGCAGCGTCTTCTTCATCGTCGCGCTGACGGTGCTGTGCTTCAGCCTGTTCTTCCTCTTCATGGCGCTCGGGTTCGGCTTCGCCGAGTGGTTCGGCTGGGGCTACTGGGCGGGCTTCGGGCTCGTCTTCGGCGTCATGCTGCTGACCGCCGGCCTGTTCGCGTTCCTCGGCTACCGCAAGGTGCGCAAGCTCAGGGCGCCGGAGAAGTCGATCGCGGCCGCGAAGGACACCGTCGCGGCTCTCACCCACCGCAGGGGTGACTCAGCCTGAGCCGCAAGCCCGATCCGTCGGTGGTGCGGGTCGCGGGTCCGTGGACGCACCGCGACGTCTCGGCCAACGGCATCCGCCTGCACGTCGCCGAACTCGGCGAGGGACCTCTCGTGCTGATGCTGCACGGGTTCCCCGAGTTCTGGTGGTCGTGGCGGCACCAGCTGACGGCACTCGCCGAGGCGGGGTACCGCGCGGTGGCCGTCGACCTGCGCGGTTACGGCGACTCGGACAAACCCCCGCGCGGCTACGACGGATTCACCCTCGCGGGTGACATCGCGGGGTTGATCAAGGCACTCGGCGCCCAGCGCGCGCACCTCGTCGGCAGCGCCTGGGGCGGCGCCACGGCGTGGACGGTCGGCGCGTTGCACCCCCGTCTGGTCTCGTCGGTCTCGGTGCTGTCCGCACCGCACCCGCTCGCGATGCGCCGCGCGTTCCGCCGGCACCCCCGCGTGAACTCGCACGTCCTGCGCTTCCAGCTGCCGATCTACCCCGAACGCTGGCTGACCGGCCACAACGGCCAGCAGGTCGCCCGGCTGCTCTCGGCGTGGGCCGGTCCGAAGTGGCGGTCGGCGCCGGAGTTCGACGAGGTCATCCGCCGCTGCCGCCAGGCGATGACGGTGCCGGGCGTCGCCCACAGCGCGATGGAGTACTACCGCTGGGCGGTCCGCTCGCAGGTCCGCAGCGACGGCCGCCGGTTCACCGAGGCCGTCGACAAGCCGATGCAGGTGCCGGTGCTGCAGATCCACGGCGCGCTGGACCCGATCACCCTGGAGTCGTCGGCGCGCGGCTCGCTGCCGTGGCTCGGGCCGGAGTCGGAGTTCCGCTACCTGCCGGAGGTGGGGCACTTCCCGAACCAGGAAGCACCCCACACCACGAGCCGGCTGATCACCGAGTTCCTGCGGAAGTCGCGCTGAACGCGTCCTTCAGGGCGGTAGCCGGATCGCCGGGCAGGTCGGCCGAGCGCCACGCGATGTAGCCGTCGGGCCTGACGAGTGAGGCGCCCTTCCCGGACAGTCCGAAAGCGTCCAGTTGCTCGACCCGTTCGTACGTGACGCCCACGCCTGCCGCCGCCTCCTCCCACTGCGGGTGGTCCGCGACGAGCACCCAGCCGCGCTGGAAGAGGTCCACCGTGGACTTGCCGGGCTCGATCCACACGTGCGGGGCGCGCGTGCCGGGCTGGCCGTTCCACTGCTCGGGCAGCTGCGCGGGCGGCAGGTCCTGACCGGCGCCGAGCACCGCGTCCGAGCGGTAGAGCACGCCGAAGTGCATGGCGTTGTTGTCGTACAGCGGCGCGTCCTCCGGTCGGGCGTCGCGGTTGTGGCCGTCGTCGCGCGCGAAGATCTGCTGGTGGCAGAGGGTCGCGACGGGGCGGCGTTCCGCGTCGTAGGTGTCCAGGAGGGACGGTCGTGACTCGCCGCCGAGCACCGCGGCGAGCTTCCAGGCGAGGTTGTGGGCGTCCTCGATGCCGACGTTCGCCCCGAACCCGCCCCTGCTCGGCGGCAGCGTGTGCGCGGCGTCGCCCGCCAGGAAGACCCGGCCCTCGGAGAACCGGTCGGCGACGGCCGCGCTGATCGTCCACCGGCCCGTGGTGATGATCTCGATCTCCAGGTCGTCGCGGCCGATGGCCTGGACGATCTTCTGCCGCAGCTCGGGCTCGTCGTACTCGCGGTCGTCGAGCATCAGGACCCAGCGGCCGTCGCCGTAGGTCGTCAGGAAGCCGACGCCGTCGATGACGAACTGGCCGATCCCGTCCTTCAGGTACTCCTGCAGCGGCGCGCGGAACAGCACGCTGCGGGACGTGTGCATGTACCCGCGGCCGGTGCGGGTGACGCCGAGCTGCTCCCGGATCGGGCTGCGGTGGCCGTCGGCCGCGACCAGGTAGTCCGCGCGGATCTCGTAGGGCTCGCCGTCGCCCTGGACGACCGCCGTGACGCCGTCGTCGTCCTGGGAGAACTCCAGCATCCGGGTGCTCATGCGGATGTCCGCGCCGAGCTCGCGGGCCTTGTCGCGCAGGATCGGCTCCATCCGGTCCTGCGCCACGCCGACGCCCCTGGACGGCGAGTACTCGACGTCCGACAGCTTGTCCGGTGGCGTCCAGAAGGTCTCGTCGTACTTCTTCCCGACCAGGCTCTCCGCCCTGACCCGCCGGACGCCGAAGCCCTTGGTCATCCTGCTCTTCGGCAGCTCCTCCTCCAGCCCGACCGCACGCAGCAACTCGCCCACGCGGGCGTTGAAGCCGACCGCTCGCGGATGCTCCGAGCTGCCCGGATGCTTCTCCACCAACGTCACGTCCACCCCGCGCCACGCGAGGAACAAGGCGGCCGACGTCCCCGCCAGGCCTCCCCCGACCACCAGCACCTGTGTCTTCACGAACCATCCCCTCTCGATACAGCGTATCGTTCAATACACTGTATCGCTGATAGACGGTGTATTGTCCAGCCCGATGCCGAACGAACTCGTGTGGGACCGCCCGGAGCCGCCCAGCAAGCCGTCGCCGACCCCGTTGAGCAGGGAGCTGATCGTGAACGCCGCGATCGGGCTCGCCGACGGGGGCGGGCTCGACGCGGTGTCGCTGCGCAAGGTCGCCGCCGCGTTGAACGCCGGCCCGATGCGCCTCTACGGCTACATAGAGACCAAGGACGAACTGCTCGACCTCATGATCGACGAGGTCTACGGCGAGATCGCGCTGCCCGAGCCCGGCACGGAGTGGCGCGTGGCCCTGACGCAGATCGCGCACGGCATCCGCGCGGCGGCGAAGCGGCACCCGTGGTTCGTCGACCTGCTCGGCGGCAGGCCGCACCGGGGACCCAACTCGTTGGGGTACGTCGAGGCGTCACTGGCGACCCTCGAGGGCGAGCCGGGGTTCCGGACCATCGACGACGTGCTCGGCGCGGTCAGCACGGTCATGGCGTTCGTGCGCGGCGCGGTCGGCGGCGAGATCACCGAGGCCCGCGACGAGCAGACCAGCGGCATGACCGAGCGGGAGTGGCAGGCGGCGTCCGGCCCGTACATGCAGCGGATGCTGGCCACGGGGAAGTTCCCGACGCTCGCCAGGGTCATGTACGACGCCGAGCACACCAACGCCGCGGCGTGGTTCGACACCGGTCTGAGCTACGTGCTCGACGGCATCGCTACGAGGCACACCCCTGCGTCGACGCCCGGCGGGTCAGCGTCGGCGCCTTCTGCACCATCGCCTGCACCTGCTGGGCCGTGAGCACGAACCCGGTCTCCGGGTCGTCGACGGCCGCACCGAACACGACGCCCATCACGCGGCCGTTCGGGTCGACCAGCGGGCCGCCCGAGTTGCCGGAGCGGACCTCCGCGCGAACGGTGTAGACGTCGCGCGTCACCGTCTGCGCGTCGTAGATGTCCGGGCCGCGCAGCAGCGGGATCCGCTCGCGCACACGGGCCGACGACGCCTTGTACGGGCCGTCGAGCGGGTAGCCGAGCACGATGCCGTCCTCGCCCGCCTGCACCTCGTCCGAGCGGAACTGCAACGGCGTGGCCTCCAGGTCCGGCACCGCGAGCACGGCGATGTCCGTGCGCGGGTCGTAGGAGACGACGGTGGCGTCGAACTGGCCGCGGCCGACCTCGACCGTCACCTCGTTGGTGCCGGCGACGACGTGCGCGTTCGTCATGACGCGTTCCGGCGCGATCACGAACCCGGTGCCCTCCAGGGCGCGCGAGCACGACGGCGCACGACCGCGGACCTTGAGCACGCTCGCCTTCAGCTTGTTCACGACCGGCGCGTTCGCGAGCTGGCTGTCCGGAGGCTCGACCGCCTTGAGCGGCGTCCGGTTGAACGGGTCCATCGCCTGCGGGAAGCCCGAGACGTCGAAGAGCTTCTGCAGGTCACCCGAGAGCACGCGGGCGGCCTGCGGCATCGTCTGGTCGACTTTGCCGAGGATCACCGACTGCTTGAGCGACGACGTCAGGTCCGGCAGGCCGACGACCGAGGTCAGCGGCAGCGCGATCATCCACGCCACGACGAAGACGACCAGGCCCTGCACGATCGCGCCCAGGGCGTTGTCCGCCCCGCGCAACGGCGACGCGTTGACCCGCGCCTTGATCGTCCTGCCGATGTAGACGCCGATCGTCTCGCCCAGCGCCACGAGCAGCACGACGATGCCGACCGCGAACACGACCTTGGTGACGACGTTCTCGAACTGGGACACCAGCAGCGGTGCGATCTGCGTGCCGAGGATCAGGCCGACGAGCACACCGACGAAGGCGGGCAGCGCGACGACCATGCCCTGCCTGGCCCCGGAGACCGCGGCTATCGCGGCGAGGCCCAGCACGAGCAGGTCAACCCAGTTCAACCCGAAACCTCCGCCTCACTGTGTAGCGCGCAACGCTAGTTCAAGGTCACGCACATCCGACGCATCCCACGGCTGTTCCCAGCCGCCGAGTGCGATCAGGCCGTTGATCAACCCCGCGGTGAAGCCCCACACCAGCATGCCCGGCGCGGAGAAGGCAGCTCCGACGTAACCCGCGGGGTGGCGCACGCGGAACCTGTTCGCGGGATCCGCGAGGTGCGCCACGGGCACGCGTGCGACGGCGGCGGTCTCCGCCGGGTCGACAGGCGCGACGGGGCTCGGCTGTTCCCAGTAGGCGAGCACGGGCGTGACCACGAACCCGGACACCGGCACGTACAGCTCCGGCAGCAGGGCGAGCGGTCTCACTCCTGACTCAAGTACACCGGTCTCCTCGTAAGCCTCGCGTAATGCGGTGGCCACCGGACCGTCGTCGGTCTCGTCCGCCGCGCCACCGGGGAACGCGACCTGGCCGGGGTGCGAGCCGAGCGTGTCCGACCGGCGCAGCAGCAGGATGTCGGGCCCGTGCTCCTCGGACTCGCCGAAGAGCATCAGCACGGCCGCGGCCCGGTAGGCGCGCGTCGGCGTGCGGGGGTCGCGCATGAACGTGCGCGCGTCGATCTGCTCGGTGGCCTTGGCCAGGCGCTGCATCCAGTCGGGTGGCTCTGTTGCCTCCATCATCGAACCGCCTTCTCCACCTGCTCGGGCGCCGTGAAGTACGGCGGGTCCGTGATCTGCCGGACCGCACCGTCCGCTGCTACGTAATACGTGGCGGGCAGCGTTATCGGCGCCTTGACCTTCTTGCGCAGCTCGTCCGGCCCGTCGTACACCGACGGCAACCGCACGCCGAGCCGGGCGAGCAGCTCCAGCCCGTCGGCCTCTCTGCTCTGCACGAGAACAGGGACGACCGGCACGGCGTCCGGTTGCTTCGCGTACGCGTCCAGCACCGGCAGCTCCTCCTGGCACGGCTGGCACCAGGTGGCCCAGAAGTTGATCAGGACCGGTCCCTTCAGCGCGAGGGCCGTCCGGGTGCCGTCGCCGAGGCAGGTGACGTCGACGCCACCCTCACCGGCCGGTTGGCACGCCCTGAGCTGGGCCTGTGCGCGCAACGCGGCCACGTCCTGCGTCGGACGGGTGGGCGTGGGCGGCTCCGGCGCGTCGTCACGGGGCCACAGCGCCACGACACCCGCCACGCCGAGGACGAGCACGACGACGAGCCAGCGCGTGCGGTTGTTCACCGCTGCCTCCGGCGGGGTTGATCCGGCGTCCTCGTGTTCATGGCGGTCCCGGTGCGTTGCCTGGTATGCGGACGACGTGCGGGTGCCGGCTCAACCGGCTCCCGCACGAGCAGCGGCGCCGAACCGCACGTCCGGCAGCGCCACCACACCAAGAATGCCAGCACTCGAGCGAGGTCAACCCACCAGCTTCTCACCGGCCCGCACCCGCTCGGCGAGCTCGATCAGGTGCGGTTTCTCGTCGCCCTTCACGAGCTTGGCCGCCTTGTCAGGGTCCTCGGGGCCCAGGCCGTACGACGGGCAGTCCTTCATCAGGAGGCAGGCCCCGCACGCAGGCGTTTTGGCGTGGCAGACGCGGCGGCCGTGGAAGATGATCCAGTGCGAGGCCATGGTCCAGTCGCGCTTCTCGATCAGCTCGCCGACGGCGTGCTCGACCTTGACGGCGTCCTCGAGGTCGGTCCAGCCCCAGCGGCGGACGAGCCGGCCGAAGTGGGTGTCGACTGTGATGCCGGGCACATCGAACGCGTTGCCGAGAACCACGTTGGCGGTCTTGCGTCCTACACCGGGGAGCTTGACCAGCTCTTCGAGAGTGCCCGGCACCACACCGTCGTACTGCTCCACAAGAGCAGCACCGAGACCCAGCAGAGATGTCGCCTTGTTCCGGTAGAAACCGGTCGGGCGGATCATCTCCTCCAGTTCGACCCGATCAGCGCCGGCGTAGTCGGCGGCAGTCGGGTACTTGGCGAAGAGCGCGGGAGTGACCTCGTTGACCTTCTTGTCGGTGCACTGCGCGGACAGGACGACCGCCACGACGAGCTCCAGCGGCGTGGTGAAGTCCAGCTCGCAGTGCGCGTCGGGGTATCCCTCGGCAAGCACGCGCACCATCCGGCGGGCCCTGCGGGTCAGGCCGAGCTTGGTTTCCGGCTTCTTGGTTGCGGGCACTGATCCAGAGTAGTCAACACGCCGGAACCGACCCCTAGATCCGTACTCGAATCCCACATGCGCCACACTGCGGAGCATCATGACTGCCTGGCTTGTGATCGTCGTTCCGATCGTGATCATGTTCTTCGCGCTCTTCATGGAGCGCGTGGAAGCGCGTCTCCGGCACGGTGCCGTGCAGGAGAACGAGGTCGAGGAGTTCCTGGAGTCCGCCAGGCCCGAAGAGGTCAAGGCGCTCTACGGACACGGCATCGGTCGCGCACTCGACATGTTCCGCCTCCGCCGCCGCGGCCGCGGCACCGCGCGCAAGCGCGTTCGGTGACGGCCGGACGCTGACGCACACCCGAATGGCGTAGACTGGCTCGTTGGGCTCTGGATCGAGTCAGTCTTGTTGTCGCCACTGAGACGGCGAGCCGAACGGCGATCCACAAGCGAGCCCTTAGACTGCAACGCAGTGATCGGCGGCACGGCGCTGACTCCACCAAAGATGGTGGTAGGCGTGCCGTCGCGTCGATTAGGAGGGACGAGGTGGACGAGACCCTGGCGCGAGCGGGCATCTTCCAAGGGGTTGACCCGGCAGCCGCAGAGGCGCTGGCGCAGACCCTGGAGACGGTGGAGTTCCCGCGTGGCCATGTGATCTTCGCGGAGGGTGAACCAGGCGACCGCCTGTACATCATCCAGTCCGGCAAGGTGAAGATCGGCCGCAAGTCGCCGGACGGCCGCGAGAACCTGTTGGGGATCTTCGGGCCCTCCGACATGTTCGGTGAACTGTCCATTTTCGATCCCGGCCCCCGCACGTCGACCGCGACGACGGTGACCGAGGTGCGCGCGGTGTCCATGGACCGCCCCGCGCTCCGCCAGTGGATCACCAACCGGCCGGAGATCGCCGAACAGCTGCTGAGGGCCCTGGCCCGCAGGCTGCGCCGGACGAACTCCATGCTGGCCGACCTGATCTTCACGGACGTGCCCGGCCGCGTCGCCAAGGCGTTGCTGCAGCTCGCGCAGCGCTTCGGCTCGCAGGAGGCCGGTCTGCTCCGCGTCACGCACGACCTGACGCAGGAGGAGATCGCGCAGTTCGTCGGCGCGTCCCGCGAGACCGTGAACAAGGCGCTGGCCGACTTCGCGCACCGCGGCTGGCTGCGCCTGGAAGGCAAGAGCGTGCTGATCCTGGACCCGGAGCGCCTGGCGCGCCGCGCCCGCTAAGGCCACAACACGCAAGGGCGAAAGCCCGTCGCACGCTTCATCTGGTCACAGTGACGACCAGCGCGAACCAGCCTCATGTCGGCGAGTTCGCGCTGGTCCTCGGCGAACGAGCCGGAGCCTGCGGAGCAGCGACCAAAAACAAGAAGGACCGGGCGCCACCCCCGACGTGGCGCACCGGTCCTTCTTGTTGCACGGCCCATCCCCCGACGAACCGTGCCTTCCATCCCTCCGGCGCGCAGGCCCCGACCCTCTCGCTGGAGGTTTGGTCTCGGTCGACGACTCAACTTTCGCATGTCGCCACCCTGACCACTCAAGTCCTTTCACCCTCAAGGACCTCAGGTGTGGCTGTTTCGTTGCATGTTTCACCCGGTCACCGCATTCTCGTGACCCGATCGCAACCGTCGTGACTCTCGGCACCCGATCTGGTACACACGTACCAAGTTTGGCATACTGGTACACATGTCCCACTCTGCCCGCCTCTCCGACTACCGCGCTGCCCTGACGACCCCCGGCATGCGCGGCCCCGTTGTCGCGTCGCTGCTCGCTCGCCTGCCCATCGCGATGGTCGGGCTCTCGCTGCTGCTCTACGTCGAGCGCACGACGGGTTCGTTCGCGGTCGCCGGCATGGTCTCGGCGGCGGCACTGGTGGGCGTCGCTCTCGGTTCCGTGATCCAGGGCCGGTTGATGGACCGCTTCGGCCCGACCCGTCCGCTGGCCTTCACGACCGTGCTGTTCACCGTCTTCGTGACGGTCTCGGTGCTCGCCGTCGAGGCAGGTCTCCCGGTGTTCGTGCTGACCCCGCTGGCTCTCGGCGTCGGCGCGACCGAGCCGATGGTGGGCTCGGCGTCGCGTGCGCTGTGGGAGCGGATGGTCCCGACGGGCGCGACGCGGATGGCGGCGTACGCCTACGAGGCCATCAGCATGGAGGTCTTCTTCATCCTCGGACCGGGGCTCGCCGGCCTGCTGCTGGCGGCGCCGTGGGCGGGCACCGGTGTCGTGGTCGGTGCTGTGCTGATGGTCGTGGGCGCGCTGTGGTTCGCGTTCAACCCGGTCGTGCGCGCCTGGGGCCCGGTGAAGCAGGCACCGCGTCCGTTGCTCGGCGCGTTCGCCTACCCCGGCATGCGCACGGTGGCTCTGGCCGCACTCGGCTTCGGTGTGACGATCGGCTTCGTCGAGGTGGCGGTGCCGGCGTTCGCGAAGGCCGCTGGCCAGGCGTCGATGGGCGGCCTGATGCTGTCGCTGTGGTCGATCAGCTCGGTGATCTTCGGCGTGCTCTACGGCATGCGCCCGTGGCCGCGCCCGATGCACCTGCGCCTGCCGGTGCTGCTGGGAGGCTTCGCCCTGCTGGCGTTCCTGCTGGCCATCCCGTCGACGCTGATCGGCCTGGGCGTGGCGCTGTTCTTCGTGGGCACGCTGATCACGCCGCAGTCGACCGCGCACTCCGCGGCGATCGAGCAGGTCACACCCAACGGCATGGCCGCGGAAGCGTTCGGCTGGGTGATCACGTCGGTGACCGTCGGGCTCGCCATCGGGCAGGGCCTGTCCGGACAGCTGATCGAGCACTTCGGAACTCGTCCGGCGTTCGTCGCGTCGGGTGTCGCGGGACTGCTGATCGCGCTGGCGGTGTGGCTGCTGCGTGAGACGGTGCGCCGGGGCGTGCCTGCCGCCGAGGCGCCGCTGCGGTCCGAAATGGAGCTCGCGGCCCGCTGAGCCGCGGTCGGAGCGGAATCGCGGGCCGGGATGAACCGGGCCCGCGAGTCCGCTCCGCAAGACTGCTGGAAGGTCTCGGAGCGAATCGGGCACCGAGCACCTCGTCGGTGGCGCCGCTTCGGTCCGGGCCCGCGTGGCGGCTACGCCACCGAGCGCATCGGCACCACGAGGTAGGTGAGTTCCACGCCGTCCTCGCCCGGCGTCGACGTGAGGACCGTGGAGCGGAGGCCGTCCTGGATCCTCAGCTCGATCCGGCGGCCCGCGAAGGCCTTCAGGGCGTCGGCCAGGTAGCGGGCCTGGAAGGTCTTGGTCAGCCTGTCGCCTTCGACGTCCGCCTTGACGAACTCCTCGGACTCGCCCTGCTGCGGGTCGCTGCCCTTGACCCGGATCTCCGAGTCCTCGACCTGGATGGTGACCGCCTGGTGCGGGCCGCCGTAGGGCGTGGCTCTGCGGACGGCGCGGGCGAGCGCGTCCGCGTCCACTAGCACCGTGCTGTCGATGACTGCCTCCAGTAGTCGGCGCGCCCGGTCGTCCGGGAACGGCGCGGCCAAGAGTGCGGTGGAGATCGAGTTGTTGCCCCAGGCGAGGCCGATGCGGTCCTCGTTCGCGTGCAGCGCTACCTGGCCGGTGGCCTGGCGTGCGGCTTCCGCGATGGGCTTCGCTGGTACCAACAGGTCCACGTGACCCACTTGTTCCCACGGCAGTGTGGCGTAGGCCATGCGGTAGCGGTCGGTGGCCATCACGTGCAGCTTCTCGGGGTCGGACTGGATGCGGATGCCGGTGAAGATCGGCAGCGCGTCGTCCTTCGAGGCGGCGCCCGCCACCGCGGCGATGGCGCGGAGCCTCGGCGCGTCGATGCGACCCTGCAGAGGCGGCAACGCCGGAACGCCGGGGTGGTCGTCCAGCGAAAGCAACGGCAGCGCGAAACGCGACGTCGGGGTGCGGACGGCCAGGCGGTGACCCTCCACCTTGAGCCTCACCTGGGGGTCGTCCAGCGCCTGGAGGGTGGCGGCCAGCGGCTTCGCGGGCACGAGCACCTCTCCTTCGGTGTGGACCGTGGCGTCGACGGTCAGGCGCACGCCGTGCTCCTGGTCGCTGCCCGCGATCTCGACGTCCATCCCGGCTTTCAGGCGGAGCCCGGCGAGCACCGGGTCGAGCACGCGGGTCGGCAGCAGCCGCGCCACCTCTGCGGCGGCGCTCGCGAGCTCTGCTGTCGTGGCGGTGAGGTCCATGGTTCGGGACGTTAGCGGGCACCCCTGACAATTTCGGGTGCCTCGAGCGACTGGGGAACGCTAGCGGGCGTCACAACGGAGCGGAAGCACTCCGTCTCAATCGGTGACGACCCTCAGGTACTCCAGCTGGGCCCGCACGGACCACTCCGCCGCCGGCCACAGCACGCGGTCGACGTCGGCGTAGACCACCTCGACGACCTGGCGCGGGGTCGGTGAACCACCCAGCGCGGCGACAGCCCGGCGAACCTGTTCCAGGCGCTGTGCGCGGTGGTCGAGGTACATCCGCGCCGCCTCGCCGGCGTCCGCGAGCTCCGGGCCGTGGCCGGGCAGGACGGCGGTGCCGGGAGGCAGTTCCGCCAGCAGCCGCAACGACTCGAAGTACTCGCCGAGCTTGCCGTCCGGGTGCGCCACGATCGTCGTGCCGCGGCCCAGCACCGTGTCGCCGGTCAGCACCGCCTCGCCGTCGATCACGAAGCACAGCGAGTCGCTGGTGTGGCCGGGCGTGCCCAGGACGCGCAGCTCCAGACCGGCGCTGGTGATCACGTCGCCGTTCACCAGACCTTCGGCGCCGTAGGTGAACGTCGGGTCCAGAGCACGCACCGGTGCGCCCACCAGCTCACCGAACGAGCGCGCGCCCTCGGAGTGGTCGGGATGTCCGTGCGTCAGCAGGACCTCGGCGATCGGCCCGACCGACGCGATCCGCTCCAGGTGGGCGGGATCCAGCGGACCGGGATCGACCACGACGTACGACGAGGCGTCCGGAGCCTTCAACAGCCACGTGTTCGTGCCGTCGAGCGTCATCGGCGACGGGTTGCCGGCCAGCAGCACGGCGGCGTGCCCGGTCACCTGCCGCAGCTCGCCGTACAACGGGTGCGCGGCACGGGCGCCGATCAGCGGAGACCCGCTCACGGCAGCACCACCCGCACGACGTCACCGTCGCGGATCAGCTTGGGAATGATCTTCGCCACGCTGCGCTCCTCCGCCATCACCTTCTCGACGCTGCCCAGCGCACCCACCTCGTCGAGCGTGCGCCAGGTGGGCGGCATGAGCATGCGACGGCCCTCGGCGGCGTCCCGGATCGCCTCGGCCGGCGTCTGCCACGACGCGTCGGAGGCCTCGGTCGTCTCGCCGTCGGCACGCTGGCCGGACGGCAGCGCGGCGACGAAGAACCGCGTGTCGTACCGGCGCGGCTCCTCGAGCGGGGTCACCCAGTTCGCCCACGGCCGCAGGAGGTCCGCCCGCAGGACGAGGCCTTCGGACGCGAGGAACTGCGCCAGCGAGATCTCGCGGTCGACGAGCTTCTGCCGGGCGCCCGCGTAGGCAGAGGTGTCCGCGACGACCGAGACGGGGTCGGGACCGGCGAGCAACACGCCCGACTCCTCGAAGGTCTCCCGGACCGCGGCGCACACGAACGCACGCGCGGTCAACGGGTCGACCCCGAACACCGAACCCCACCACTCCGGCGACGGACCGGTCCACGCGACGGACGTGTCCGCGTCGCGCTGATCCACGCCACCACCGGGAAAAACGGTCATGCCGCCCGCGAACGCCATTCCCTTCACGCGGCGCAGCAGGAACGCCTCCACGCCTTCGGACCCGTCGCGCAGCAGCACGACGGTGACGGCATCACGGGCCTCAGCGGGTTGGGCGGCGGGCCTGGTGGGTACCAGGTTCCCCGGCAAGGTCATGTCGTCGGGCATCCTGCGAGCGTACGACCGCGCTGACTCGAGGATGGTGTGATGGCGACGAACGTCTCCGGCTGCATGGTGAAGATCCTGCTCTTCCTGCTCGGTGCGGTGATCGGCACAGGCCTGACCGCGGTGGCGGGTGTGGTGATGTTCGTGCCGGACCGCACGACCGTGGTCAGCGTGGACCCGACCTCCACCGCACCCGGCGTGTACGTGAAGAAGGTCGAGCAACTGGTCGGCGGCACCCACTACGAGATCTGGCTCGGGCCGACGCCGGACCGCGGCCACGTCGTGACCGTTCCCGCCGGCTGGGAGCACGACCCCGAGCGCGAGACGACCGGCGACGGCATGCGCCTGAAGTTCGACAACGGCGGCGAGATCTTCGTCCCCAAGGCCAGCTACTCCTGAGGCAGGATGTCCCAGTGGACGAACAGTTGCGCGTAGGACTCGTCGGCGCGGGCCCGTGGGCGGAGATGGTCCACGCCCCCGGCATCGCGAACCACCCCGGAACCGCGCTGACCGGCGTGTGGGCCCGGCGACCGGAGGCCGCGCGGGAACTCGCGCAGGCCCACGGCGCCGAGCCGTTCGGTGACTACGCGGAGATGCTGTCCACTGTGGACGCCGTCGCGTTCTGCGTGCCGCCGGGCGTGCAGGGCCCCATGGCGATCGAGGCGGCCGAGGCGGGCAAGCACGTCGTGCTCGAGAAGCCGGTCGCCGAGACGGTCGAGGTGGCGGAACGGCTCGTCGCGGCGGTCGAGGCGGCCGGCGTCGCGTCGCTGGTCGTGCTGACCCGCCGCTACGCCCCCGAGACCAAGGAGATGCTGGCCCAACTGCACCGCACGGGCGGCTGGACCGGCGCCGACAGCCGCTGGATCTCCGGCGCGCTGCTCGGCGGCCCGTTCTCGAACTCACCGTGGCGGCACGACAGGGGCGCGCTCGACGACGTGGGCCCGCACGCGTTCGACCTGCTCGACGCGGCGCTGGGCGAGATCACCGACGTGCTCGCCGCGAACGTGACGGACACGGGTCTGTGGCAGCTGATCCTGCAGCACGCGGGCGGCACCACGAGCACGGTCTCGCTGTGCCTGTCGTTGCCGTTGCAGCCGCCGTTCGCGGACCTCACGGTGTTCGGCACGCACGGCGCGCGCACGCTGACGAACCGGGACACGCCCGCGCTCGAGTGCTTCACGAACCTGCTCGACGACTTCGTGGCCATGGTGCACAGCGGCACCACGACCCACGAGTGCGACGTGCGGCGCGGTCTGCACCTGCAGCGGATCATCGACCTGGCCCGGCGCAAGGCCGGGGCCTGATCGACGAACCCGCTACTGCGCCTGACTCACTGGGACTGGTGCCCGTTGTTCGTGGCACCGAACGCCGTCGGACGTGACGAGCGGTCGATCTGCCAGCGACCGCTGTCGGTCGCCTTCGACCCGGTCTGCTCCCGCTGCGCCAGCTCCTCGTGGAGCTGCTGCAGCAGGGCGCGTTCCCGTTCACTCAGGTTGGCGTCCACGGAGGACGGTTCTGCGGGCGGCTCGGCCAACGCCGCCTGCAGCGCCGCCAGGTCGTCGCCCGTGATCTCGGTGGTCACCTCGGCCCGGTTGATCGGCGTGGGCTCCGGCAGGACCTCGGCCTCGGGCTCCGGCTCGGCGGTCACCTTCGGGATGCGCTTGACGGGCTTGGGCGGGAAGGGCTGCGACCCCTCCAGCACGGGTGTTCTGCTGCGACGTGAGCCGGTCTCTTCCAGTGGCTCCGGCGCCGGTGTCGGCTCGGCCACCGGCGCCGGAGCGGGAAGTTCCTCTGACTGGTCGAACCAGGCGCCCTGTGGTGAGACCGGCTCGGCGACCCTCGTCGCGGCGGCACCGGTGACCGGTACCGGCTGCGAGGACGACATCGCGGCGGCGTGGTACTCGCTGACCTGCGTGCCGGTGGTCAGCACCTCGACCGCGGCCCGGATGCCCGCCTTGCGCAGCACCGAGTCGATCCGGTAGGCCGTCGCCGGCGCGAAGCCCTGCGGACCGATGTCCACGAGCACCACGCGCTGCGGCAGCGGGCCGGGTGTGGACCCGGTCGGCGAGGACCGCCAGACCGCCCGCACCGAGCGGACGTCCGGCAGCACCGACACCGCGCGGGCCAGCGCGTCGGCGATGTCCGAGACCGGGTCGGTCTCGGAGGTGAAGCGGTGGCGGAGGAACGGGAGCATCTCGGCGACCGGCAGGCGGTCGGTCAGCGACGCGTCCGAGCGGACCTCGTGCAGTGCCCACGTGATGGCCGCCCGTTCGTCGGGCAGCACCGGGATGCCGCCGGCGACGAGCGTGCCGACCAGCATCTCGACCGCGCGGTCGAGCTCTCCGACTGCGAGGAACTCGCGTGCCTGTGACAGGGCGGCGTCGTCGACGCGCCCGGCCATCGACAGCAGGAGATCGTGCAGACGGACCGGCAGGCCGACACCGTCGTTCGTCACGTCAACTCTCCTTAGCTGAGCACCAGGTGCTCCTCGGACTCGGCGCCGGCGCACACCAGCTCCGATGCCGCCAGCGCCGCCCGGTGGTAGGGCGGCAGGTCCAGGCCGGACGGCACGACCTCGACACACGGGTCGTGTTCGCCCAACGCTCGCAGAACGCGCTGCAACTCGCCGGTCAGCCTCGCGTGGCCGGTCGTGGCCGCCACCAGCAGGACGCGGTTGATCCCGGAGGGACCGATGCGCCAGCAGGAGCGAACCTCTCCGACCCCGTGACGGCCCCGCAGCGTGGCACCGAGAACGACGGTCGCGGAATCCCCCATGGACACCCGTTCGGGTGATTCCGGGGAAAAGGTGTAGTCGGTGGGAGGCAGTTCGTCCAGCCCTTTGACGGAACTGACAGCACCGGGTTCTGCTCCGTAGGGCACGAGCGCGTCCTGCAAAAGGCGCATCTCGTGATCAGTCAGAGGGATGCGCCCGTGCAGCAGAGTGCGCGGCAGAGACCGCGCCAGCACCGCATACGCGTCGGAAGCCGCCCAGTCCCGGTACCGCCACAGCAGCTCGTCGGGCAGGCGCCCGGCGAGGCGCAGCAGCAGTTCGTGGCACGTGTCCGACATGTCACACCTCGACGATCAGTTCGATCTCCACCGGAGCGCCGATCGGCAGCTCTGCGACCCCCACGGCCGACCGGGCGTGCTTGCCCGCGTCGCCGAACACCTCCCCGAGCAGCTCCGAGGCGCCGTTCACGACACCCGGCTGCCCCGTGAAGCCCTCGGCGGAGGCCACGAACCCGACAACTTTCACGACTCTCTTGATCGAGTCAATCCCCACGAGCGCGTGGACGGCGGCCAGCGCGTTGAGGATGCAGGTCGCGGCGTACTGCTTGGCCTCCTCGGGGGAGACCTCCGCGCCGACCTTGCCGGTGGCGGGGAGCTTGCCGTCGACGAACGGCAGCTGGCCGGAGGTGAAGACCCACGACCCGCTCTGCGTGGCGGGGACGTACGCGGCGAGCGGGGCGGCCACACCGGGGAGCTCGATGCCGAGCTCCTCCAGGCGCGCGGTCCAGGTGCTCACGCCTTCGCCCGCTTCAGGTACGCGACGTGCTGCTCACCGGTCGGGTTCGTCAGCACCGTGACCAGCTCCCAGCCGTCGTCGCCCCACTGGTCGAGAATCTGCTTGGTGGCGTGGATCAACAACGGCACGGTCGCGTACTCCCACTTCGTCATGCGCGGAGCCTAACGCGCCACCCGATCGATGCCTGCGGGGTTGCCGCCCTTCGGGCTACGTTGATCACGTGGAGACCTGGCGGATCGTCGCCACCAGCCTGTTCGCCGTGGCGGGGCTGGTGATGGTGCTCGTCGCGATGGCGCAGGTGCGCGACCGCAAGCACAGCCGGCGCTCGCAGGTCTGGCAGGCCGGGATCATCGGACTCGTGGTCGTGGTCGTCGTCACGGCGAGCATCGCGCTGTGGCTGCCGTCGGTCGTGGCCTGGGCCGTGGTCGCCGCGACGGGCTTCACCGTTCTCTTCCTCACCCTGGTCGATTGACCGACCAGTCCACGTTCGACCGGTTTCACACCTAGTCTGGACGTGTGACGTCGTGGACCGAGGAGCTGACCCGAGCCCGTCTGCACGTGGTCTCCGGCAAGGGCGGCACCGGGAAGACCACGGTCGCGGCCGCGCTGGCCCTCGCGCTGGCCACCGGTGGCCGCCGGGTGCTGCTGGTCGAGGTGGAGGGCAGGCAGGGCATCGCCCAGCTCTTCGACCGCGCCCCGCTGCCGTACTCCGAGGAGCGGATCGCGTCCGCGCCGGGCGGCGGTGAGGTGCACGCGCTGGCCGTCGACGCCGAGGCCGCGCTGCTGGAGTACCTGGCGATGTTCTACAACCTCGGGTTCGCGGGCCGCACGCTGCGCAAGATGGGCGCCATCGAGTTCGCCACCACCCTCGCGCCCGGCCTGCGGGACGTGCTGCTGACCGGCAAGGTGAAGGAGTGCGTGAACAGGACCGGCCCCGACGGCCGCCACCTCTACGACGCCGTCGTGCTGGACGCGCCGCCGACGGGCCGGGTGGTCAAGTTCCTGGACGTCACGAAGGCCATGGCCGACCTGGCCAAGGTCGGGCCGATCAAGGGGCAGAGCGAGGGCGTGGTGCGGCTGCTGCACTCCGGTGACACCGCGGTGCACCTGGTCGCGCTGCTGGAGGAGATGCCGGTGCGCGAGACCCTGGACGCGGTCGCCGAGCTCGACGGCGCCGACCTGCGACCGGGCGCGGTACTGGTCAACAGGGTCCAGCCGGAACGGCTGCCCGCCCGTTCGATCCCCGTCGCCGCCGAGGGCAGGGTCGACGGGTCGCGGGTGCGCGCGGGCCTCGCCGCCGCCGGTCTCGACCTCGACGAGTTCACTCTCGAGGGCCTGGTCGACGAGACCGTGGAACACGCCATCAGGGTGCAGTCTCAACAGGAGGCGATGGAACTGCTCCGCGAGTCCGACCTGCCGACGCTCGACCTGCCGGAACTGACCGACGGGGTGGACGTCGCCGCGCTCTACGAGCTGGCCGAGGTGCTGGTCGCGGCGGGTGTGCGGTGAACAGGCTCGACTTCGACCCGTTGATCGACGACCCGGCGACCCGCGTCCTGGTGTGCTGCGGCTCCGGCGGTGTCGGCAAGACGACGACGGCGGCGGCGCTGGCGTTGCGGGCGGCGGAACGCGGCAGGCGCGTCGTCGTGCTGACGATCGACCCCGCCCGGCGGCTGGCGCAGTCGCTCGGCCTGCGGGAGCTGGACAACCACCCGCGCGAGGTCGTCGTCGAGGGCTTCGAGCCCAAGGGCGAGCTGTTCGCGATGATGCTGGACATGCGCCGCACGTTCGACGACATGGTGCTGACCCACGCGGGCCGCGACCGGGCGGACCAGATCCTGTCGAACCCCTTCTACCAGACCATCTCCTCGTCGTTCTCCGGCACGCAGGAGTACATGGCGATGGAGAAGCTGGGCCAGCTGGTGGCGCAGGACGAGTGGGACCTGATCGTCGTCGACACCCCGCCGAGCCGGTCAGCGCTCGACTTCCTGGACGCGCCGCAGCGGTTGTCGACGGTGCTCGACGGCCGGTTCATCCGGATGCTCTCGGCACCGGCGCGCGCGAGCGGGCGCGGTCTGATGAAGATCGTCGGAACCGGCTTCAGCCTTTTCACGCGCGCCGTGTCGACGATCGTCGGCGGCCAGCTGTTACAGGACGCGTCAACTTTTGTTCAGGCTTTCGACAGCATGTTCGGAGGATTCCGCGAGCGCGCCCAGCGCACGTACGAACTCCTCCGCTCGCCCGGAACCGGTTTCGTGGTGGTGGCGGCGGCGGAACCCGACGCTTTGCGCGAAGCGAGCTTTTTCGTGGAACGCCTCAGCGCCGAGAGCATGCCTTTGTGCGGCCTCGTCGCGAACAGGACCCACCCCGTGCTCGCGACGGACCTGCCCGCGGCGAAGGCGCTCGCCGCAGCGGACGACCTCGACCGCTCCGGTGACGCGCCGCTCGCCGCGGCGGTGCTCCGGCTGCACGCGGACCGGGTGGCAGTCGCCGATCGAGAGAAGCGGCTGCTCGCCCGGTTCACACGTGCTCATCCCGGTGTTCCGCTGGTCGGCGTGCCCGCGTTGCCCGCGGACGTGCACGACCTCGACGGTCTCCGGGAGATGGGTCGCCGGCTCGCCGGTGAATGAGCTGTTACGAGCTCTTAACCGACCCTCGTGTCCTCGAGGTGCTCCTGACGCGCGGTGCTGAGCAGCTCGAACCACGACTCGACGTCCGGGCGGCGGCGCAGCAGAGCACGGCGTTCGCGCTCGGTCATGCCTCCCCAGACCCCGAACTCGATCCTGTTGTCCAGCGCTTCGGCCAGGCATTCCATGCGCACCGGGCAACCCAGGCACACGAGCTTCGCCTTGCGCTGCTCCGCACCTCGGACGAAGAGCTGATCCGGCTCCTCGTCACGGCACGAAGCGTTGATACGCCAATCCCCCTGGTTCATATCCCCCACTCCTCAGTGCTGTCCAAATGTGGAAATCCGCCACACCCCTGCCACGGATGCCGTAGCGTTCGAGCTACGACTGCATTCCTTGGACGTTGACGGACTGTAGTGCCGTTCGGTTCCCCGTCCAACCCTGGGTCACCCGACTGTTACCTGTCTTGCGTATCTCTACTCATGCTGAGTAACGGCACTTACTGATCACGCTCACCCGTTCGTGTACGGCGTACGCTGACCCGCGTGCGAGTCAGGAATGGCGTGCTCAAGATGCTCGGCCTGTGCCTGCTGGCTGGGGTTCTCCTCGCCGGCATGCTGTTCCCAGTCGTGGGCGCGACCGGCCTCGTCTCGAACAGGGCCAGCGACACCGTGGACAGCATCTCCGCCGACCTCGTGACGACGGATCCCCCGTTGATCACCACGGTCACCGACAGGGACGGCGCGCCGATCGCCTACCTGTTCGACCAGTACAGAGTGCTCACGCCACCCGAGAAGATCTCGCCGACGATGAAGGCGGCGCTGATCTCGGTCGAGGACCGGCGGTTCTACGAGCACCAGGGCGTGGACTGGAAGGGCACGATCCGCGCCGGTCTGACGAACCAGGTCAGCGGCTCCGTGTCGCAGGGTGCCTCCACGCTGACCCAGCAGTACGTGAAGAACTACCTGGTCCACGTCGTGGCGCGGAACAACAAGCTGGAGCAGGCCAAGGCCCAGGAGCAGACCATCGCGCGCAAGATGCGCGAGGCCCGCATCTCCCTGCAGCTCGAGCGCAAGCTCGGCAAGGAGGAGATCCTCGCCCGCTACCTCAACGTCGTCCCATTTGGTTCGACCATTTACGGCATCGCGGCGGCCGCCCAGGCTTACTTCGGCACGACGCCGGACAAGTTGACGGTTCCCCAAGCGGCGATGCTCGCCGGAATGGTGAACAGCCCGTCAGCGCTCGACCCCGAAGCGTATCCGGACAAAGCAATGGAACGCCGGAACAAAGTGATCGACAGGATGGTCGAGAACGACAAGCTGTCGCGCGACGCGGGTGAGGCGGCGAAGAAGGAAGGCCTCGGACTGGCGAACCCGGTCCGCACGCCCCCGAACGGCTGCGTCGGCGCCGGTCCGGAGAACGGCTTCTTCTGCTCGTACGTCGTGAACTACCTGCAGCGCGCCGGTTTCAGCGAGGAGCAGCTGCGCACCGGCGGCTACACCATCCAGACCACTTTGGACCGCGCGGTCACCCAGCAGGCGAAGGCCGCGGCCGAGGCGGGCGTCGGCAAGAACGTCGACGGCATCGCGAACACGATGGCGGTCGTGAAGCCCGGCAAGGAACGCCACGACGTGCTGGCGTTGGTGGCGAACCGCGACTACGGCCTGAAGTCCGACCTGCGTCAGACGACGTACGACCTGCCGAGCGGTGTGGAGAACAAGTTCGGCGCCGGCTCGGTCTACAAGGTCTTCACGGCCGCGGCGGCGCTGGAGAAGGGTCTCGGCATCGAGAACGTCATCCAGACGCCGACATCCCACACCTCGCGGGTCTTCAAGGGCGGCGTCCAGCGCTGCCCGAGCACCGGCGAGCCCGGCACGCGCTGGTACTGCCTGTCGAACTTCGACTCGAGCTACCCGTCGTCGATGACGCTGCAGCAGGCGCTCGCGACCTCGCCGAACACCGGCTTCGTGATCCTGGAGGAGCAGACGGGCATGGACCCGGTGGTCGACATGGCCTCGCGGCTGGGGATGCGCGAGACGATGGCGACGAACCTGGAGGGCACCCGGCCGGACCCGAAGGCCAAGGACAAGCAGAACCGCGTCTCGCAGACGGAGTTCTACAAGCAGAACGGCGGCAACGCGTCGTTCACGCTCTCCCCGGCGCCGGTGTCCACCCTGGAGCTGGCGAACGTCGCCGCGACCATCGTGAGCGGCGGCAAGTGGTGCCCGCCCACCCCGATCGCGAGGGTGCTGGACCGCAACGGCAAGGCCGTCACGCTCAACGAGGCGCCGTGCGAGCAGGTCGTGGCCGAGGGCCTCGCGAACGGTCTGGCCGTCGGCATGAGCAAGGACGACGTCGGCAACGGCACCGCCGCCGCGGCCGCCCGCAACGCCAAGTGGACCCGCCCGATGATCGCCAAGACGGGCACCACCGAGGAGTACAAGTCGGCCGCGTTCATCGGCGCGACCCCGGACTTCGCGGGCGCCGTCCAGACGTTCAACGACGGCACCTCGCCGCGCCCGATCTGCGTGACCGGAGCGCCGCGGTTGTGCGGCAACGGCAACATCTTCGGCGGCACGATCCCCGCCAAGACGTGGTTCGAGACGATGACGAAGGTGCACGCCTCGACGCCGGTGTCGCAGCTGCCGGCGGTGGAGCCGCGCTACCTCAAGGGCGGCAAGGAGATCCAGATCCCCGACGTCGTCGGCCGCCAGGTCAACGACGCCATCCGGATCCTGGACCAGGCCGGCTACAGGGCGAGCCAGCAGTCGGTGAACTCCGACCAGCCCAAGGGCAGGGTCGTGAGCCAGACCCCGCGCGGCAACGCGTTGCGCGGCACGGTGATCACCCTGTCGGTCAGCTCGGGGTACGTGCCGCCGCCGGTGCCCGCGGAACCGACCGGCGGCACCCCGAACCCGCCGCCGGGCACCCCAGGCGATCCGGGCAACCCGGGCCGTCCGCCGTTCACGCTGCCGACCGAGCCGGGCAGGCCGCGTTAGCGGGGTGGCCCGGAACGTTGCCGGGTCACGCCGCTAAAGCATGTCGTTGAGGCGCTCGACGCTCACGTCGACGTGCTTGCGGATCTCGGCGACCGCCCTGTCGCGGTCGCCGAGGCGAAGGGCGTCGAGGATGAGCCGGTGCTCGGCGACGACCTCGTCCGGCGTCTCCGACTTGCTCAGCACCGTGAGGTAGAAGCGCAGCTCCTTGGTCAGGGCGGCGAAGAACTCGTCGAGCCGTGAGCTGTCGAGCAGAGCGACTACGGCCTGATGGAACGCGAGGTCGCGGTCGACGATCTGCGCCGGATCACCGGTTCGCGCGGCTCGTTCCAGCTCGGCGAACGCGTCCGTGATCGCGTCGAGCTGCTCGGGGCGCGGCGTGCGGACGATCGCGGCGGTCTCCAGGCGTTCGCGGGCGGTGTAGAGCGCCTCGACCTTCTCGCGGGTGGGGGCGATGACGACGGCGCCGCGGTTGACCTCGTAGCGCACGAGACCGGTCAGCTCCAGGATGCGCACGGCCTCGCGGATGGTGTTGCGGGCGACGCCGAGCTCGGCCGCGATCGCGCTTTCCCTGAGCCTGTCACCAGGTCCGAAGGCGCCGGCCATGATCCGTTCGGCCAGGCCGTCGGCCAGCTGCTGGGCCGTGGTGGTGCGGCGCACTTCGAGGCCTTCGAGGGCGGACATGCGCTCCAGCTTAACGGGTTGCCCTACAGTTGAACTGTACTACAGTTCACCGCATGGACCTGACGAAGTTCCAGGCGCTCAGCTTCGACTGCTACGGCACGCTCATCGACTGGGAGACCGGTATCGCCGCGGTGCTCTCACCGTGGGCACGCGAACAGGGGCTGCCGGTCGCGGACGAGGAGCTGCTGCTCGCCTACGGGAACCAGGAGGCGGCCGTCCAGTCCTCGACGCCGACCGCGCTGTACCCGGACGTGCTGGCGGAGGCGTTCCGGCGGACCGGGGAGGCGCTCGGACGACCGGTGAGCGACGAGTGGGCCGGGCGACTCGGCGCGTCGGTGCCGGACTGGCCCGCGTTCCCCGACTCCGCCGACGCGCTGGCGCGCCTGGCCGCCCACTACAAGCTGATCATTCTGTCCAATGTGCACCGCGCGGGGTTCGCGGGCAGCAACCGCCGGCTGCGCGGGGACTTCGCCGCGATCATCACCGCGGAGGACGTCGGCGCGTACAAGCCGGCGGAGAACCACTTCCGCGCGCTCGACGCGAAGCTCGGCGAGCTGGGCGTGGAGCGGTCGGGACTGCTGCACGTGGCGCAAAGCCTGTTCCACGACCACGTTCCGGCCAAGCGCGAGGGACTGCCGTCGGTGTGGATCAACCGCAGGCACGACCGGCCGGGCTGGGGCGCGACGCCGCAACCGTCCGGCGAGTTCCGCTACGACCTGGAGTTCGGGTCGATGGGCGAGTTCGCCGACGCGGTCGACAAGGCGTTCTGAAACGGTTGTGCCGCAGCGGTTTCCGAGCCGCTGCGGCCACGTCGTCCTACTTGGTCAGCTTCGACTTCACGGCGGCCGCGACACGGCCGCCCTCGGCGCGTCCGGCGACCTCGGCGTTGACGGCCTTCATGACCTGGCCCATCTGCTTGGGCCCCGGCGTCTCACCGAGCTGCGCGGCGACGGCCTCGACCGCCTTGTCCACAATGGACGCGAGTTCGGCGTCACCGAGCTGCGCCGGCAGGTAGGTCTCCAGCACGGCGAGCTCCTGGCGCTCCAGCTCGGCCTTCTCGGCCCTGCCTGCGCCGTCGAACGCCTCGGCGGCCTCCTTGCGCTTCTTCGCCTCGCGCGAGAGGACCTTCACGACCTCGTCGTCGGAGAGCTCGCGGGCCTGCTTGCCCGAGACCTCCTCGTTCGTGACAGCGGTGAGCGCCATCCGCAGCGCACCCGCCGTGACCGTCTCCCGGGCCTTCATCGCCGCAGTCAGGTCGTTCTGCAGTCGCGTCTTCAACTCCGCCATGGCGCAGAACGGTACCTCCCGCCGGATGCCGCGCCGATCGAGTTAACCCCCTTCCGTACCCTTGACGCGTGAACAAGCTCGGCCGAGCCCTCCTCGCCACGACCGCAGTCGGTGCCGCGACCATCGCGTACGCGGCGGGAATCGAGAGAAGGCACTGGACCCTGCGCACAGCGACGGTGCCGGTGCTGTCCCCCGGCACCAAGCCGATCCGCGTGCTGCACATCTCGGACCTGCACATGACGCCCAACCAGGTGTCGAAGCAGCGCTGGGTGGCCTCCCTCGCCGACCTGAACCCCGACTTCGTCGTCAACACGGGCGACAACCTCGCCCACAAGGACGCCGTACCGGGCGTACTGCGCGCGCTCGGCCCGTTGCTCGACAAGCCGGGCGTGTTCGTGTTCGGCAGCAACGACTACTACGCCCCGAGGCTCAAGAACCCGGTGCGCTACCTGCTGCCGTCGTCCAAGACCAAGCGCATCCACGGCGTGACGCTGCCGTGGCGAGACCTCCGCGCGGGCATGATCGAGCGCGGCTGGGAAGACCTGACGCACCTGCGGAAGACCATCAAGGTGAACGGTCAGGACATCTTCTGCGCGGGCCTGGACGACCCGCACCTGAAGCGCGACCGCTACGCCGACATCGCCGGCACCCCGGACCCGTCGGCAGCGCTGCGCCTGGGCGTCACGCACTCCCCGGAACCGCGCGTGCTGGACCCGTTCGCCGCCGACGGCTACGACTTCGTGATGGCCGGCCACACCCACGGCGGCCAGCTGCGCGTGCCGTTCTACGGCGCCATCGTGACGAACTGCGAACTGGACCGCTCGCGCGCACGCGGCGTATCGCGGTGGGGCTCGCACATGTGGATGAACGTATCCGCGGGCATGGGCACTTCTCCGTACGCGCCGGTGCGGTTCTGCTGCCCTCCGGAGGCTTCCCTGCTGACTCTGGTTCCACGGCCTGTCATGCCTGGTCAGGGGCGGAACGAGGGGGTCCGATTCGGAGCTGGGGCGGACATGATGTAGAGTTCTACTCGTTCCCAGCCGGGGTGTGGCGCAGCTTGGTAGCGCGCTTCGTTCGGGACGAAGAGGTCGCAGGTTCAAATCCTGTCACCCCGATTAAGAACGAAAGAGCCGGTTTCGCCACGTGCGAGACCGGCTCTTTCCTTTTCTCCGGAACAGGCTATTCAGCCGGATGATTCTTCGACTGACGGATGGTCTTCAGCACGTCCTCGACCGCCCCGGCGATGACGTCCGGGCGCTCGGTCGCGATTCCTTCGTGCGTGGTGTTCTCGGCCACCACGTGCTTCCGGCCCGGACCGGCCTGCGCGAAACGCGCCTGAGCATCCCGCCACAGCTGTGCCGCCTCAGGTGAGTCGGCAAAGGGCGTCTCGGACGTGACGATCGCGGTCACCGGCACGTCGAGCGGCCAGGACAGCCGGTGGAAGGCGCGGTGGGTGGCGGCGTAGTCGACCATGACGGCGAGCAGTTGGCGGTTGTTCTTGGTCGACGGTTGCGCGAGCAGGGCCGCTCGCTGCTGTTCGATGACCGGCTCGAACGCCGTCAGCATCTCGTCGGTGAAGAAGTCGGGCACGTTCGCGTCGACGAGGACCGCGCCGGAGACCCAGCCCGGGTACTTGTTCACGAAGGTGGTGGCGACCTCGCCGGCGATCGAGTGCGAGACCAGTACGACCTTCTTCGTCACTCCCAGCGCCCTCAGTCCGGCTTCCAGGTCCGAGACCGCGTTCTCCACCCGCCACGGGCCCGAGACCTCGTCGCTCTTGCCCTCGCCCGCCCGGTCGTAGGTGATGACCTTCGACCCGGTGGCCTTCGCCAGCCTCGGCGCCAGGTCCTTCCAGTAGGACGAGCTCAGGCCGCCGCCCGCGTCCAGGACCAGGGCGGGCAGCTTGCCGTCGATGACGTGGAAGACCAGGTCGTGCTCGGCGTTCGTCACCTTGCGCGTCGCGGACGATGGGCTGCTCGTGGCGGCCGGCGCTGAGACCGCTGTGAGCGAGACTGCGGCCAGAACCGCGGAAACTACGGCGATCGCCTTGCGATGCAGGTGAATCGAGTGTTTGACCATGACGAGAACCCTAGGAATGCGCCGGCCGCTGGACGATGGGGCGAACCAGCCGATCCGCGCTGGTGCTGGCCATACCCAGCCGAGCGATGCAGATCACATCCGTCACTCAAAGATGAAACAAATTCCATTCATATGTGAATTGTCTCCACCTTTGTTGCCGGTGACTCACCCAGCGGACTACTCGCGCCACAGAGTCGAAGGTCCCTGAGTGCCGCGCGGAAAGGTATCAACGTTCCCGATATACCACCCGATCGTGTGACACGTCTCGACACGAGCGGCCGAAGACTCCACCGTGATTGCAGGACGTAGGGCATTGTTCTACGCCAAACAATTCGATACAACTACGTAGCGTTAACCCTTACGGGTGAAGGTTGAAGCTTCAACTCACGTTGCGTAACGGCTGTCTAGATCCAAACGACGTAGGCAGTGGTTCGACACTCGTTGAATAACTGGGAGAAGCTCGTGATGGACTCCGCCCCCGCCGCTAGTCCTGCTCACAGGTCATGGATAGTCGTCGCGGCCAAGACCGTGGTGGTCTTGCAGGTGCTCGCGATCGTCTACCTGCTCACCTCGGTCTGGGTGGCCGTCGCCGTCGCGGCCGTGTTCGCCGTCGTCGTGCTCGCGGTCCGGGTGCTGTCCCGCGCGTCGAACAAGGTCGACCAGATCTTCGAGGAAGAGCTGCACCGGCCGTAGCCAGGCGCTCTGGCACGTCAGCCGACGAAGCCCCGTGCGGGCAGGCCTTCCGGGAAGCGGTCCAGCGCCTCGCCGGCCTCCTGGGCCAGCGACTCCAGCGTCTCGGTCTCGGCCGGGGTCGCGCTGTGCGGGACCGCCCAGTAGCAGCCGATCGCGCCGATCGCTTCCGGGCGCAGGATCGGGGCCATCACCAGGCTTCGCACGAATGTCGGTCGATATGCTTCCTGGGGAATCCTCGAATCGAGGCGGATGTCCCTGATCGCCACGGTCCGGCGGTTCAGCATCGCCCAGCCGCTGATGCAGTTCACCGCGGGGAAGCGTTGGCCCTTCCACAGCGGGCTCATCGAGTCCTCGTCGGCGTAGTAGCAGAGATCGCCGTCGAGCAGCACCAACGTCGCACCGTGGGCGGCCAGTGAGGAACGGGCCGTCGCGCGGACGATCCGTTGCACTTCCTCCACAGTGGCGACCCCGGCAAGGCGATCCATCGTTTCCGACATCTATCCACGTTAACTCGCGGAACGCTTTTCACCTAGTTATTCCACGGCGGGAAAGAACAATTCAATCAATGATCTACACAGCTGCGTAGGTCTGTTTCAACGTGAACACGTGAGATGAAGGTCCGTGCGCGCGCAGGTGCGTAAGGCGCTCCTCCGCCTCCTGCACGGACGGCCGGTGGCCGGACGGAACCCACCACAGCGCGGTCATCGCTTCGGACGGGTGGTGGAACCACTTGCGGCGGTCGCGCAGCACGGCGCGATGGGCGTCGTCGTAGACGAAAGCCAGCAACGCTTCAGGCGCCTCCCAGACTGACATGTTCACGATCAGCCAGTCGTCGTCGAAGACCCGCAGCGCTGTCGCGTTGCCCTCCTCGCTCTGCAGGCGCCAGCGGAAGCCGGGCGCGGTGTCCGCGAGGGCGTTCACCGGGTCGAGTGCGTCGACGAAGTCCTTCAGCTCCGGGCTGTCGAGCGGGGCCAGCAACCGCGAGATGTTGACCTGGGCCAGCTCGAAGGCCGGCGTCTCCTGGCGTGGTGATGCTTGTGTCATCTCTTGGATCCCCCCAGTCAGACTTCGGACTCTAGTGTTGAAGGGTGACGACGCACCCTTCTCCCACCGTTCCGGACCAGCTCTTCGACGATCCGGCCGCCGAGACCCGGTGGCGCGAGCGGTTCACCGCACCGCGGATGAGCCTGCCCGGCTGGGCCGACGACGCACCGGACCGCACGTTGTACGTCTCCAACGCGAGCGGGGTCTGGGAGATCTACGCCTGGGACCGGGCGACCGACGAGCACCGCCGGGTCACCGACCGTCCGAACGGCACGTCGCACGGCACGTTGAACCCCGACGGCACCGAGATCTGGTGGTTCGACGACCACGACGGCGACGAGTTCGGCGTCTGGGTGCGCGAGCCGTTCACCGCCGACGGCAGCAATGCCGAGCCCGCGCTTCCCGACGTGACGCCCGGTTATCCGGCGGGCCTGGAGATCGGGCCCACCGTCACGGCCGTGGCCGCGTCCACCGACGACGGCACCACGGTCTGGTTGTCGCGCAACGGGAAGTCCGAGGTGATCTACCAGCACGTCAACGACGCCGGCGTGTCCGGGATGTCGAAGGACGAGTCGCTGGTCGTGATCGCGCACTCCGAGCACGGCGACAACCGGCACATGGCGCTGCGCGTGCTCGACGCCGGCACCGGCGAGACCAGGGCCGAGAAGTGGGACGGCAAGGGCAAGGGGCTCGACGCCATCTCGTTCAGCCCGGTGCGCGGTGACCAGCGGCTGCTGGTGCTGCACGAGCGCCGTGGCCGCGAGGAGCTGCTGATCTGGGACGTCGCCGCCGACACCGAGAGCGAGATCGTCCTCGACCTGCCGGGTGAGGTCGCCGCCGACTGGTACCCGGACGCGTCGGCGTTGCTGATCGTGCACACCCACCACGGCCGCAACACCGTGCACCGCTACGACCTCGCGAGCGGTGAGCTGTCCACCCTGGACACCGCTCCCGGCGTGATCGGCTCGGCGGGCGTGCGGCCGGACGGCACCGTCGAGTACTCGTGGTCGTCGGCCGAGAAGTCCACGGTGATCCGCGCGCTGGCCGCCGACGGCACCGAGCGCGTGCTGGTCGAGCCGCAGGGCGCGAAGCCCGCGACCTCGCGCGAGCTAGAGGACGTGTTCGTCGGCGACGTGCACGCGCTGGTGTCGAAGCCGGACGGCGAGGGCCCGTTCCCGACGGTCTTCCTGATCCACGGCGGTCCGCACTCCTCCGACGAGGACCGCTTCTCCGCCTACCGCGCGGTGTGGCTGGACGCCGGGTTCGCCACGGTGCACGTGAACTACCGCGGGTCGAGCGGCTACGGCTCGAAGTGGCGTGACGCCATCGAGGGCAGGCCGGGTCTCACCGAGCTCGAGGACATCGCCGCCGTGCACGACTGGGCGGTCGAGTCCGGGCTCACCGACCCCGCCAGGTCGGTCCTGAACGGCGCGTCGTGGGGCGGCTACCTGACCCTGCTCGGCATCGGCACGCAGCCGGAACGCTGGGCCGTGGGCATCGCGGGCGTTCCGGTGGCCGACTACCTGGCGGCGTACGAGGACGAGATGGAACCGCTGCGGGCGTTCGACCGGGCGCTGTTCGGCGGCTCGCCGGAGGAGCTTCCCGAGCTCTACGAGGAGTGCTCGCCGCTCACCTACGTCGACCAGGTCACCGCTCCGGTGCTGATCCTCGCCGGCGAGAACGACCCGCGTTGCCCGATCCGGCAGATCGACAACTACCTGGACGCGCTCGCGGCCCGCGGCCACACCTACGAGATGTACCGCTACGACGCCGGCCACGGCTCGCTGGTCGTCGCCGAGACGATGGTGCAGACGGCGGCCGAGGTCGACTTCGCACGCAGGCACCTGACGAAGAAGTAGTCCCCCGGACACGACGAAGCCCGCTCCACGAGGGAGCGGGCTTCCGTCATTCCGGGGAGGTCAGGCGGACTGGGCCTGCCACATCCAGTGCGCCTGCTCCAGCTCCTGCGTGATGCCGATGAGCAGGTCCTGCGTCACGACGTCCGGCTTGTCGGTCTCGTCGATGCGCGAGCGCATGCGGGAGATCAGCGACCCCAGTGACGTCGTGATCGACGTGACGACCTGGTCCTCCTTCAGCCAGCCGGTCTCGATCTCCGGCACGCCGGACGACGCGGCGATGGTCTTCGCCGTGCCGTTCGGCGTGACACCGATCGCGGCCGCGCGCTCCGCGACCTGGTCGGCGGCGTTGCGCGCCAGGACGACCAGTTCGTCGAGCTGCAGGTGGACGCTGCGGAAGTTCTTGCCGATCACGTTCCAGTGCGCCTGCTTCCCGATCAGGGACAGGTCGACCAGGTCGACCAGCGTCGCCTGCAGGATGGCGCCGACGGCATCGCGGTCGGCGTCAGCGAGAGGGCTGGTGATCGGGTTCTTGGCCATGGTGAAACGCGCCTTCCTAAACGGTGACGGTGAGCGCCACCTCGATGTTGCCGCGCGTCGCGTTGGAGTACGGGCAGACCTGGTGGGCCTGCTCCACGAGCTTCTCCGCGACCGCCTGGTCGAGTCCGGGGATCTTCACCGCGAGCTCGACGGCGAGTTGGAAGCCGCCTGCCCCGTTGGATCCGATCCCCACCTTGGCGGTTACCTCGGAACTCGCGACTTGAACCTTGCCGGCGCGCGCGACGGCTGCGATGGCGGAGTTGAAGCAGGCCGAGTACCCGGCTGCGAAGAGCTGCTCGGGGTTGGTCGCGTCCCCGCCGGGGCCACCCATCTCCTTCGGGACCGACAGCACCTCGTCGATCACACCGTCGGACGAGCGCACCTCGCCGTTGCGGCCTTCGCCGTAAGCAGTCGCCTCAGCCGTGTACAGCGCTTCCATTCCGCTCTCCTTCGAATCGGCCATCAAGCCTGTCATCCAGAAGAACGCATCGTGCACGATTTAAATGCCCGAGGGTGACTCAGCTCACTTCGCGGCGGGAGGCCTGGCTCAGCGCGAACTCGACGACCTGGCGTCCGATCACCCGCAGGTTGCGGTCGACGTCGGCGTCCGAGCAGGCGCCGTCGCCGTCGAACTTGACCTGCGCGGAGTTGATCGCGGCACCGAGCGGCGTCGGCCAGCCGCGCAGCGCGTGCACGATCGAGCGGACGGCCGCGAGCGTGTTCACCGCGGCCTGCCAGCCGTAGGCGGCGGTGATGGTGCCGATCGCGCGTCCGTCGAGGTACGGGCGGTCGTCGTCACGGAGGTCCTCGATGTAGTCGAGGGCGTTCTTCACCAGGCCCGACACGGTGCCGTGGTAGCCGGGCGACACGACGATCACGCCGTCGGCCCTGCGCAGGTCCTCGACCATCCTCATGGCGACGTCCGTGCGGTCCGGCACCGACGGGTCGTAGAACGGCAGCACCAGCTCGGGCCCGCTGTACTGGATCGTCCGCGCACCGAGCTCGCGAGCGCCCTCCAGGGCCACGCGCAGCGCCCGTTCGGACTGCGAGTCGGACCTGATCGAGCCCCCGATGCCCACCACCGTCACCGTCATGGCCACGATCCTTCCACCTCCAGCTACCTGGAGATCTAGCACTACTCGCGAGTAACCTGCACCACATGTCGAACTTCCAGGCGGCCGTGCTGGCCGGTGCTCTGCGCTTCGCGTTCGGTCTTCCCGGCCCTGTGCGCCGCCTCATCGCCGGTGCCCCGATCCGCCTGGACGGCCAGGACCTGCACCCGGAGGCGCAGTTGCTGCTCAGGCTCCAGCAGTTGTCCGGGACGGACTGGCGCACGAAGTCAGCATCCGAGAGCCGCCTCGACCTGGAGTTGAGTTCGAAGCTCGTCTCGGGACCGAAGATCACCGGAGTGGGGACGCGCGAGCTCACGATCGGGGAGTTCGCCGGTCGTCTCTACACGCCGGACGGCCTCGCGCCCGGCTCGGCGTTGCTGATCTTCTACCACGGTGGCGGCTGGGTCACCGGGAGCCTCGACAGCCACGACAACCTGTGCCGGTTCCTCGCGCGGGAGGCCGGTGTCCGCGTGCTCGCGGCCGACTACCGGCTCGCACCGGAGGCGCCGTTCCCCGCAGCGGCCGACGACGCCGCCGAGGTGCTGGACTACGCCGTCGCGAAGGCGGAGGACCTCGGCATCGACCCGAAGCGGATCGCGCTCGGCGGGGACAGCGCGGGCGGCAACCTGGCCGCGGTGACCGCGCACGGCGCCAAGATCGACATCGCGTTCCTGCTGCTCTTCTACCCCGGCGTGGACGCGTCGGTGCGCCGCCGGTCGCGCGAGATCTTCGGCAACGGGTTCTTCCTCACCGACGAGAAGATGGACTGGTTCCTCGACCAGTACGCCGCCGGGAGCGACGACCGCCACGACCCGCGGCTGTCGATCATGCTGGCCGAGGACCTGTCGAAGCTGCCGCCGACCTACATCGCGACCGCGGGCTACGACCCGTTGCGCGACGAGGGCGAGGCCTTCGCCGAACGCCTGGCCGCCGAGGGCGTGCCGGTCGTGCTGCGCCGGCACGAGGGCCTGTTCCACGGCTTCGCGAACGTGCTCGGCATCGGCGGGATCTTCCGCGAGGCCGTGTCCGAGGCCGTCGGCGCGCTGCGGACCGGCCTCGCGCTGGCCAACTCCGCTCAGGACGTGGCCGAGACCGCCTGACGCTGCCGGCTGAACACCCAGCCGAGCCCGGCGACGAGCAGTCCGGCCAGTCCGGCGACGACGAAGCCGAGCGGGGGTCCGCTGTGGTCCACGGCGACCCCCGCGAGCGGCTGGCCCGCCGCGACGCCGAACGTGAACGCCGACCCCTGCAGCCCGAGCGCCAGCCCGCGCGCCGACGCGGGCGCGTGCCTGCTGATCAGCTCGGTCGAGGCGGCGATGGTGGGCGCGCACAGGAGGTTCATCGGGACGAGCGCGATCGCCAGCAACGCCACGCTGCCGTCTCCGAGGCCGACCGGGATCTCCAGCAACGCCATGCAGGCCAGCAGGACCACGCCACCGGGCACCCGTCTGAGGCTGCCGTAGACGAGACCGCCGATGGCCGACGCGGCGCACATCACGACGAAGACCACACCGAGCCAGCTCTGCTTGCCCGCCTGCTCCAGCGAGGCGATCGAGGCGATCTCCATGCCGGACAACGTCATCGTCGCCCCGAACGGGATGATCAACGCCGCGAGCACCGGCCCGCGCAGCCACTCCCGCAGGCGCGGCTGCGGCCCGGAGACGTCCTCGTCCTCGTGCACCAGCACCGGGTTCACGACGAACAGCACCGCGCTCGCGACCAGGATCGCGACGCCGATCGTGACCAGCGCCGTGCCGGTCGAGAACTTCGTCGCGATCAGCACGCCCGCCGCGGGCCCGACCATGAACGACAGCTCGACGGAGATCGAGTCCAGCGAGAACGCGGGCCTGCGCTGCGGTTCGGGGATGAGCGCGGTCAACGCCTGCCGGCCGATCGACATCATCGGCACCGCCACCAGCCCGTTGGCGAACGCGAGGACGAGCAGCACGTAGTAGTCCATCAGCGGCGCGGTCACCCAGAAGACGCCTTCGAGCACGCTGAGCGCCAGCACGACCCGCAGGCCCTTGCTGTCGACCAGCTTGCCCATCAACGGCGACCCGAGGCCGAGCCCGATCATGGTCGCGAAGCCCACCGTGCCGGCCGCCGCGTAGCCCTTGTCGAGCGTGGTGACGACGTGCAGCGTCACCGTGACGCCCGCCGCTGTCGGAGGGATCCTGGCGAAGAGCATCAGCAGCATCAGGGGACGGACCCCCGGCAGCGCCAGGACGCTTCGGAACGGGGCGAGGTTCACGGTGCCATCGTCACCCGGCTGGCAACCGGTTTGCGCGTCAGGGCCCAGGCGATCCCCGCCACCACCAGCCCGGCCGCGCCGGCGATCGCGAACCCGGCAGGAGCGCCACCGCGGTCGACCGCCACACCGGCGAGCGGCTGGCCGATCGCGTTGCCGACGGTGAACGCGGATCCCTGCAGGCCGAGCGCGAGGCCACGGGCGGTGGGCGGCGCGAGCCTGGAGATGTGTTCGCCGGACGCCGCGATCAACGGCGCGCACATGAGGTTCATCGGGACGAGGAGCAGGCACAGCAGCAGCACGTTGCCGTCACCCAGACCGACCGGGATCTCCAGCAACGCCATGAGCGCCAGCAGGACGAGCACGCTGGGCGCTCGCTGCACACCGCCGTAGACCAGGCCGCCCGCGATCGACGCCGCGCACATCGCGAAGAACACCACGCCCAGCCAGCTCTGCTTGCCGATGTGCTCCAGCGACGCGATCGCCGAGACCTCCATGCCGCAGAGGCAGACGGTCGCACCGGCGCACACGACCAGCACGCCGACCATTCGTCCGCGCATCCACTCGATGATCCGCGGCTTCGGCCCGTCGAGGATCTCGTCCTCGTGGACCATCGGCGGGTTCGACCAGTACAGCAGCACGCCCGCGATCAGGATCGCGCCACCGATGAACAGCAACGCGGCGTTGGTGGAGAACTTCGTCGCGACGAACACGCCGAACGCGGGCCCCGCCATGAACGACAGCTCGACCGAGATCGAGTCGACCGACAGCGCGACCCGGCGCCGGCTCTCCGGCACGAGCGCGGTGATCGCCTGGCGGCCGATCAGCATCATCGGCACGCCCAGCAGCCCGACCAGGAACGACGTCACCAGCAACGTCCAGTAGCCCATCAGCGGCGCGGTCAGCCAGAACGCCGTCGACGCCGTGACGCTCACGGCCAGCACCGGCCGCAGGCCGCGTTCGTCGATGAGCCTGCCCATCAGCGGGGCGCCCAGCCCCATGCCGATCGTGCCCGCCGCCCCGACCAGTCCCGCCGCGCCGTAGCCCCGGTCGAGCGTGACGGCGACGTGCAGCGTCAGGATCACGCCCGTCGCCGCCGGGGGCATCCTCGCGAAGAACATCAGCAACGCCAGCGGACGTACTCGGGGCAGCATCAGGACGTGCTTGAAGGGGGCGAGGTCCACGAGCTCATCCTCGCCCGCCCGGCAAAAGGTTTTACTTGCTAACGATGTGATTCGGCGTACAGGTCTTCCAGCGCCCGGTAGGCCTTCGCGACGAACGGACGCGCCTTCGCGTACCTCTCGACCAGGCCCTCGTCCGGCGTGATCGTCCGGCTGGGCCGCACGAGGTCGACGGTCAGGCTCGGGATCTCGTCCAGCGCGCGCCACGCCAGCAGCGCCGCACCCACGGCCGAGCCACCGGTGTCCTCGGTGAGGTGCAACGGCATGCCGAGGGCGTTCGCCAGCGTCTGCGCCCAGATCGGAGCCCGGAAGGCGCCGCCGGTGATCCGCAGCGACTCCACGTGCGGCACGGCCTCCAGCACCAGCGCCAGCTGCTGGCAGACGCCTTCCACCAGCGCCTTGGTGATCTGCTGCGGGGTGTGTTCACGGCGCAGGCCGAGCAACGCCGCGTGGGCGGTCGGGTCCCACCACGGCGCGCGCTCGCCCAGCAGGTACGGCAGGGCGACGAGCCCGTCGGAGTCGACCTGGGACGCCTGGTCGAGCAGATCGCCGACCGGGACGCCGAACGTCTCCGCTGCCCACTGCGCGACCACGCCGCCGTTGCTGATCGCGCCACCGCGGACCCAGAGGCCCTCGCCGATGGCGTAGCTGAACGTCCGGCCCTCCTCGTCGACGCCGGGGCCCTTCTGCGCCACCCGGAGCGCGCCCGACGTGCCGAGCGAGACCGCGCCTGCTCCCGGCGTGGCCGCGCCGACGCCGAGGTTGCCGAGCGGGCCGTCGCCGCCGCCGACGATCACCGGGATGCCCGGACGCAGGCCCGGGATCACGGCCGTCAGCGGCGTGGCGTGCGTGGGCTCGACGAGCGGTGGCAGTTGGTCCGCCGTGACCCCGGCGAACTCCAGCGACGGCTCGTGCCACTGCAGCGTGTTGATGTTCATCAGGCCCGTGCCGGAGCCGCACGAGTGCTCGTTGATCAGCACGCCGGTGAGGTGGAGGTGGACGAAGTCCTTGATCTCGCACCACATCGCGGCGCGGATGCCGTTCTCGTGGAACCACGCGAGCTTCATCAGCGGCGTGAAGGAGTGGATCGGGGCGCCCGTCGCCTGGTGCAGCGCGCGGCCCTCCTCGGTGCCCCGCAGCCGGTCCGTCTGCTCGATCGCGCGGTTGTCGGCCCAGCTCAGCACGTCCGTCACCGGGGTCAGCGCCGCGTCCAGGCCCATGATCGAGTGCATGGCACCGGTCAGCGCGATCGCCCGCACGTCCTCGGAGGCCAGCTCGCGGATCGCGTCGAACGCGGCGTCGAGCACCTGCTTCGGGTCGTGCGTGGCTTCGAGACCGCTGGTGCGCATGGGATAGCCGCGTTCGGTCGAGGCGACGACACGGGCCTGCGCGTCCACCGCGACGACCTTGGTCGCCGTCGTGCCGAGGTCCACCGCGAGAACGATCACGACTCGCCCCGCACGGCGGTGAGGACGGCGAAGCTCGGGGACTTCCGCAGCGGGCCCCAGAACTCCTCGCCGCGCTCGTCGTCCGGCGTCACGGACGGGTGGTGCGCCACCTCGGCGAGACCGGCCCTGGTCAGCGCGTCGACGAACACGCCGCGCTCCCAGTAGAAGGAGTCGAAGTCGAACGGCGGGTCGCCCAGCACGTGCACGGTGACCGGCTGCTTCACGTTCATCGGGCCGGTGCGGGTGATCTCGTAGCCGTAGCGGCCGTACTGGGCGAGCAGGTCCCAGTCGGCGTCGGGGTTCGGCACCAGCGCGACGAGCCGGCCGCCGGGAGCGAGGTTGGCCTTCAGGTTGCCGATCATGGTGTCGAGCGCGGGCACGTCGTCCGCGTACCCGAGCAGCCACACGGCCGTCACGACGTCGAACTCGCCGAGCACGGGCAACGCCGTCGCGTCGTGCTGCTCGAAGGTGATGCCGCGCGCTTCGCGTTCCTCGACGTGCCGGGCGTAGCCGACCATCTCACCCGCCGAGTCGACGCCGACCACCTTCACCGCGCCGAGGTCGTGGAACAGCCGGGCGTAGAACCCGGTGCCGCAGGCCACGTCCAGCACCGACTTCCCGCGCAGGTCGCCGGCCGCGGACAGCAGCGTGGCACGCTCGGCCAGTCCGGTCGGGATGTGCTTGGCACGTTCGTAGATCGCGCCCAGCGCGTCGTACTGATCGTCGCTCTCCGCCATGCGCCCCAGCCTAGGAGAAGGAAAGCCCCCGCCGTTCACGACAGGGGCCTTCTCTCACCAGGACGGTCAGAGGCGCTTCGCGAGCTCCTCCGCGACCTCGTAGGTGTTCAGCGCCGCACCCTTGCGCAGGTTGTCACCGCACACGAAGAAGTCCAGCGTGTTCGGGAAGTCCAGCGCCTGGCGCACGCGGCCCACGTACGTCGGGTCCTCGCCCACCACGCCGGCGGGCGTCGGGAAGCGCTTCGCGGCCGGGTCGTCGACCAGCACGATCGTCGGCTGCGCCTCGAAGATCTTGTGCGCGGCCTCGACCGTGACCTCGCGGGCGAACGTCGCGTGGACGGACAGCGAGTGCGTGGTGACGACCGGGACGCGCACGCACGTCGCGGAGACCTTCAGGTCCGGGATGCCGAGGATCTTGCGGGCCTCGTTGCGGACCTTCAACTCCTCCGACGACCAGCCGTCGTCCTTCAGCGATCCGGCCCACGGCACCACGTTCAGCACCAGCGGCGCCGGGAACGGCGAGTCCTCCGCGGACAGACCGGCCGCCGACAGCGCCTCGGCGACGTCGCCCGCAGCGACACCCGCCTCCTTGCCGGCCAGTGCGCTGATCTCGGCGTAGAGGCGGTCGATGCCGGCCTGACCGGCGCCGGACGCGGCCTGGTAGGACGCGACGACCAGTTCCTTGAGCTCGAACTCGCGGTGCAGGGCACCGAGCGACGCCATCATCGACAGCGTCGTGCAGTTCGGGTTCGCGATGATGCCGCGCGGACGATCGTTGATCTTGTCCGCGTTCACCTCCGGCACGACCAGCGGCACGTCGGCGTCCATCCGGAACGCGCCGGAGTTGTCGATCGCGACGGCACCGCGCTCGGCGGCGATCGGCGCCCACTCGGCGGAGACCTCGTCCGGCACGTCGAACATCGCGATGTCGACGCCGTCGAAAGCCTCGGCGGAGAGCGCGATGACCGTGACGTCCTGGCCGCGCACGTTGATCTTCTTGCCCGCCGAGCGCGGGGACGCGATCAGCCTGATCTCGCCCCACGGCACGGACGAACGGGTGTTGATGATGTCGATCATCACGGTGCCCACGGCACCGGTCGCGCCGACCAGCGCGAGAACGGGGGCGGTCATCGGCCGGTCCCTGCGTAGACGACGGCCTCTTCGTCGCCACCGAGCTCGAACGCGTCGTGCAGGGCACGGACGGCGTCGTCGAGCTGCGTGTCGCGGCAGATGACCGAGATCCGGATCTCCGAGGTGGAGATGATCTCGATGTTGACGCCCGCCGTGGCGAGCGCCTCGCAGAACGTCGCCGTCACGCCGGGGTGCGAGCGCATCCCCGCGCCGATCAGCGACACCTTGCCCACGTGGTCGTCGTAGAGGACCTGGTCGAAGCCGATCTCGTCGCGCGCCTTCTCCAGCGCGGCGACGGCGCGCGGACCGTCGTCCTTCGACAGCGTGAACGTCACGTCCGT
>NZ_DATLEC010000051.1:0-55642 GCF_035525475.1 Lentzea sp.
CTCGGACTGCGCGACCTCCTCGTCGCCGGCCTCCTTGGCGCGCCTGACCTCCATGTGGTGTTCGTACTCGGCGAGCACGCGCTTGTAGACGACGTCGCTCACGCCCACCTTGTCGGCGAGGCGCGGCAGGGCCTCGTAGGCCTCCTCGGACGCGGTCGACTGGGCCAGCTTGAGCTCCTCGTCGACCGCGGTGTCCTCCGGCAGGCGGGAGAACCGGATGATCGTCGGCAGCAGGATCGCCTGCACGATCAGCGTCAGGACGACGACACCGGACGTGATGAGGATGATCTCGTCGCGGAACGGGAACGGGCCGCCGCCGACGACCGTCTCCGGCACCGCCAGCGCCGCGGCCAGTGACACGGCGCCGCGGAACCCGGCGGCCGACGACACCAGCCGTTGGCGGGCGCCGACGCGGCGGAGTCGTTGCTGTGGACGGCGATCGAGCGCCCGGATGATGTACGGGGTGGTGTAGCTCCACAGCAGGCGGGTGCCCGTCACGGTCAGCGCCACCAGGCCGATCGCGCCGAACGCGGTGAGGGTCTCCGAGCCGTCCAGCGCGCGGATCGCGCCGTTGGCCTGGAGTCCGATCAGGACGAACAGGGCGCCGTTGAGCAGGAACGTGGCGATGGTCCAGAACGCGGAGCTCTGCTGGCGGGTGTCGGCCGGCACGATGCGCGGACCGACCTGCGACAGCGTCAGGCCGCACACGACCACGGCGATCACGCCGGAGCCGTGCGCCACCTCGGCCAGCAGGAACGCGGAGAACGGCGTGAGGATGCTGACCACGCTCTCGTGCAACGGGCTGTCGAGCCGCTTGCGTACCTGCACCGCGAGCCACGCGATCGCGAGGCCCGCCAGCGCGCCGCCCACGTAGGACAGCAGCAGCCGCACCCCGACCAGGCCGGTGCTGAACTGCTGCTCTCCCGTGGTGATCGCGATGGCGATGGCGTAGATCACGAGCGCGGTGCCGTCGTTGATCAACGACTCGGCCCGCAGGATCGTCGTGGTGCGGCGCGGCATGCCCCGTGCGATGGCCGAGACGGCGGTCGCGTCGGTCGGGGCCAGTGCCGCGCCGAGCACCCACGCCGGGCCCCAGTCGAGGCCCAGCGCGTGGGCGACCGCCGCGACCGACCCGGCGGTCGCGAGCACGAGCAGCGTGCTGAGCAGCACGATCGGGCGCAGGTTGCTGCGGATCTCCCGCAGTGAGGTGTTGAGGCTCTCCCAGTACAGCAACGCGGGCAGGAAGATCAGCAACATCGCTTCCGGCGGGAGGCTGACCGATTCCAGCCCCGGCACGAAGCCGAGCACCGCGCCACAGAGGACGAGCAGCACCGGTGCCGCGAGGCGCAACCGTCCGGACGCGACGGTGCTCGCCAGGATGCACACGCCCAGCACCACTACGAGTTCGAGACCGAGCATGGCCTCAAGATAGGCGGCTCACGCGCCGAGCGCGCTATCCAGTTCGGCGAGCAGACGCGACTTCGGGCGAGCTCCGACGATCTGGTGAATCGGGACGCCGTCGCGGAACAGCAGCATCGTCGGCAGCGACATGACCTGGTAATCGCGAGCGGTGGCCGTGTTCTCGTCCGCGTTGATCTTGAGCACGGTCAGGTCGTCGCGCTCGCGGTCGATCTCGTCGAGCACGGGCGAGAGCATGTGGCACGGTCCGCACCACTGCGCCCAGAACTCGACGAGAACGGTCCCGGTCCGGGTGCTCTCGGCGAAGGTGGCGTCGGTCAGCTGCACTGGTACTCCTCAGGGTCGGGCACGAGGCACGGGTCTTGGAAGGCGAGTCTGGCCAGCAGGAACTCCCGGACCGCGTTGAGCCGGTCCAGGCACGCGTCGACCTCGGCGAGCTTGCGCCGGTAGACCTCCCGCGAGTCGGGACACGAGTCACCGGACTCGTGCCCAGCGCGCAGGCAGGCCACGAACGGCCGCGTGTCCTCGAGCGACAACCCGACGGCCTGCAACGACTGGATCTCCCGCACCAGCCGCAGGTCGTGCTCGCCGTACTCGCGGTACCCGTTGGACGCGCGCCGCGCCTCCAACAGCCCCTCGGACTCGTAGAAGCGCAGCGCACGGGTCGTGGTGCCGGCTCGCTTGGCCAGTTCGCCGATCCTCATGGACGGAACGCTAAACCTTGACGCGCACGTCAAGGCAACCTTTTCAGTCCGCGGCGAGCCCCGGCAGCGGTGAGGCGTGGTGCCGGGAAGGGCGCAGTGCAAGCGCGGCGCTGGGCACGCCCAGGTGCGGTGCGCTGCGGGGAACGCCCCGGTGCGGTACCCGGCGGCCAGCACCCCCAAGGGCGAGGCGAAGCGAGCCGTCTTCCCTGTGAACCGCCGGGAAGCGGCGATGACCACCACCGCGCCGTCCGGGTCTGCGCAACCACCTACGCAAGCCGAGGCGTTCACCGGCGGCCAGCCGCAGTCCACCGCGGCATGGCCAGCAAGCGCGGATTATTCCCGCCCCAGCCAGTTTTCCCACCCAGTGGCCGCCCCAGCGCCAAGCCCTCCCACCGCAACAGAATGCGGGGAAAACGAGGAGAGGGGGACCGGTGGGTTCACAACTGCACCTGGCCGCAGCGCTCCAGGCGACCGGCGACGAGGCGTACAGCGCGAAGCACTGGGCCGGGCTCGTGCGCGAGGCCGAGGACGCCAAGCTCGACTTCGTCACGTTCGACGACTCCCTGGACGGCCGACCAGGGCTGGACGCCGTGCTCACGGCCGCGCGAATCGCGCCGCTGACCACGCGGATCGGCCTGGTGCCGGTGGCGGTGGTGACGCACACCGAGCCGTTCCACGTGTCCAAGGCGATCGCGACGCTCGACCACGTGAGCAAGGGGCGTGCCGGTGTTCAGCTCACCGTTGCACCGAACCCCGCCGAGGCCAGGCACTTCGGGCGCCGCGAAGACCTCGACGACCTGTGGGAGGAGGCGGCCGACTACGCCGAGGTCCTGCGCGGGCTGTGGGACAGCTGGGAGGACGACGCCGAGATCCGCGACGTCGCCACCGGGCGGTTCATCGACCGCGAGAAGCTGCACTACATCGACTTCGAGGGTCGCTGGTTCTCCGTGCGGGGGCCGTCGATCACGCCGCGGCCGCCGCAGGGGCATCCGCTGGTCGCGGCCACGGAACCGGTGGGGGACATCGTCTTCTCCGACGACCCCTCGGCCACCGACAGGCTCGTCTTCCGGGACGTCGACGCCGCCACGCCGGTCGACCAGCTGATCGCGTGGCACGAGGAGGGGTTCGCGGGCTTCCGCCTGCACGGCGACCTCACGAACATCACCCGGGAACTCGTGCCCGAGCTGCGGCGGCGCGGGCTGTTCCGCGCCGAGTACGAGCACACGACGTTGCGCGGCCACCTCGGCCTCACCCGTCCTGCCAACCAGTTCGCCTGAAGGAGCGCGAGATGACCAAGCAGATCCACCTCGCCGCGCACTTCCCCGGCGTGAACAACACGACCGTGTGGAGCGACCCGCAGGCAGGCAGCCACATCGACTTCGACTCGTTCGTCCACTTGGCACAGACGGCCGAACGGGCGAAGTTCGACTTCTTCTTCCTCGCCGAGGGGCTGCGGCTGCGCGAGCAGGGCGGGCAGATCTACGACCTGGACGTCGTCGGCAGGCCGGACACCTTCACCGTCCTCGCCGCGCTGGCCGCCGTCACCGACCGGCTCGGGCTCGCGGGCACGATCAACTCGACGTTCAACGAACCCTACGAGGTGGCCAGGCAGTTCGCCTCGCTCGACCACTTGTCGGACGGGCGCGCCGCGTGGAACGTCGTCACCTCGTGGGACGCGTTCACCGGCGAGAACTTCCGCCGCGGCGGGTTCCTGGAGCAGGAGGACCGCTACACGCGCGCCGAGTCGTTCCTGCGCACGGCGTGGAAGCTGTTCGACACCGGTGTGGGCCCGTTCGAGCACCAGGACCAGCACTTCGGCATCAGCGGCACGTTCGGCGTCCCGCGCTCGCCGCAGGGCCGTCCGGTGATCCTCCAGGCCGGGGACTCGGAGGAGGGCAGGGAGTTCGCCGCCGCGACCGCCGACGCGATCTTCTCCCGGCACGGCACGCTGGAGGCGGGGCAGAAGTTCTACAGCGACGTGAAGAGCAGGCTCGCGAAGTACGGCCGCACGCCCGACCAGCTGGTGGTGCTGCCCGCGGCCACGTTCGTCCTCGGCGACACGGACGCGGACGCCCAGGAGAGGGGCGCCGTCGTGCGGCGGCAGCAGGTCAGCGGCGCGACCGCGATCCGGTTCCTGGAACAGGTGTGGAACCGCGACCTCAGCGCGTACGACCCGGACGGGCCGCTGCCCGACGTCGAGCCCGTGACCGGGGAGAACACCATCGCGAAGGGCCGCGCGAGCGTGCGGATGTTCAAGGACCCGGCCGCGACCGTGCGGGAGTGGAGGGAGAAGGCCGCGGCCAAGAACCTCTCGATCCGCGACCTCGTGATCGACGTGAGCGCGCGGCAGACGTTCATCGGGTCGGCGGACACCGTCGCCACGCAGATCGACGACCTCGTGCAGCAGGACGCGGCGGACGGCTTCATCCTCGTGCCGCACGTGACGCCCGGCGGGCTGGACGAGTTCGCCGACACCGTCGTGCCGTTGCTGCAGGAACGCGGTGTGTTCCGGGAGGACTACTCGGGTCCGACGTTGAGGGATCATCTCGGACTCCGATAGTTGTTCAGCAAGTGGACGTCCTTGCCCAGCTGATTCGCCGGTACCTACCGTGAGCGTCGTTGAGTGAGTGCTCTCCTCGGGGAGCGCAGGGAAGGGAGGACAGGATGGCCGTCTTCGCCACGATCATCCTGTCCTCCCGCTGCCACAACGACTGCACGAGCTGACCTTCCAGCTCGCCTCACGTTCCCCGCCGCAGCAAGGACTCCCCGATGGCCTCTCCTGGCACCCTGACACTCGTGTCCACAAAGGACGACGATCCGGCGTCGTTGCCGGTCGTGCCGGCGCGGCACCCGTGGCGCTGGGTCGGCGTCGCGTTCGTGCTGGTGCTGGCCGCGCAGTTCGTCCACGGCCTCGTCACCAACCCCGCGTGGGACTGGCCGACGTTCGCCCGCTACTTCACCGCCCGGTCGATCATCACCGCCGTCGGCACGACCATCCTGCTGACCGTGCTGGGCACCGTCCTCGGGTTCGCGCTCGGCATCGTGGTGGCGGTGCTGCGGATGTCGAAGAGCCCGTTCCTGCGGGCCGTCGGCTGGACCTACGTCTGGGCGTTCCGGTCGATCCCGCTGATCGTGCAGCTGCTGTTCTGGTTCAACATCTCCTACCTCTACCAGCGCCTGAGCCTGGGCATCCCGTTCGGGCCGGAGTTCGTGAGCTTCGAGACCATCGAGCTGATCAGCCCGATGGGCGCCGCGGTGCTCGGCCTGGCGCTGCACCAGGCGGCCTACGCGGCGGAGATCGTGCGGTCCGGCGTGATCTCGGTCGACCGGGGGCAGCTGGAGGCGGCGGCCGCGCTCGGCATCCCGAGGTTCCGGCAGTTCCGCAGGATCGTTCTGCCGCAGGCGATGCGGTCGATCCTGCCCAACGCGGCCAACGAGGTGATCAGCCTCTTCAAGGGCACGTCGGTGGTGTCGGTGATGGCGATCGGCGAACTGTTCTACCAGGTGCAGGTGATCTACGGCCGCAACGCCAGGGTCGTCGCGCTGCTGATGGTCGCGACCGTCTGGTACATCATCCTGACGACCCTGCTCTCGGTCGGCCAGCACTACGTCGAGCGCTACTTCGCGCGAGGAGACCGCCGATGATCGAGGTTCTGGGCGTGCACAAGAGCTTCGGCACGCTGGAGGTGCTGCGCGGGGTGTCGCTGGAGGTCGCGGCGGGCGAGGTCGTCGTGGTGCTCGGGCCGTCCGGGTCGGGCAAGTCGACGTTGCTGCGCACGATCAACCACCTGGAGAAGGTCGACCGCGGGTTCATCACGATCGACGGCGAGCTGATCGGCTACCGCCGCCGCGGCGGGAAGCTGCACGAGCTCAAGGAACGCGAGATCCTCAAGCAGCGCAAGGACATCGGGTTCGTCTTCCAGAACTTCAACCTCTTCCCGCACCTCACCGCGCTGGAGAACGTGGCGGAGGCCGCCGACCTCGCCTCCGCGCGGGCGTTCCTCGACCGGGTCGGCCTGGCGGACAAGGCGGGCGCCTACCCGCGGCAGCTCTCCGGCGGCCAGCAGCAGCGCGTCGCCATCGCCAGAGCCCTTGCCACGCAACCGAAGGTCGTGCTGTTCGACGAGCCGACCTCGGCGCTGGACCCGGAGCTCGTCGGCGAGGTGCTGGACGTGATGCGCGACCTCGCGCGGTCCGGCACCACGATGGTCGTCGTCACGCACGAGATCGGCTTCGCCCGCGAGGTCGCCGACCGGGTCGTGTTCATCGACCAGGGCGTGATCGTCGAGGAGGGCTCGCCGGCCGAGGTCCTCGACCACCCCGTCCACGACCGCACCCGCGCGTTCCTGTCCAAGGTCCTTTGAAGGAGTCCGTTGTGCGCAAGACACTTCTCGCCGCCCTCATCCTGGTCCTCGCCGCGTGCGGAACCGCCGAGAGCGAGCCCGCCACCAGCGGTGGCGCGAACCTGAACGTCAACCTCGGCCCCGGCCAGAACCGCGTCACGGCCGCGAAGGACGACAAGATCGCCTCGAAGGTCCCGGAGAAGTTCAGAACCAAGGGGGAGCTCGTCATCGGCGGAGACGCCGGTACAGCGCCACCTCTGCGGTTCTACGCCACCGACGACAGGACCGTGATCGGCGTCGAGACCGACATCGCCACGCTGATCGCCGACGTGCTGGGCCTGAAGCCCCGTCTCGAGATCTCGTCGTGGGAGAACCTGTTCGTCGGCCTCGACAGCGGCGCCTACGACCTCGGCCTGTCCAACATCACCGTCACCGAGGCGCGCAAGGAGAAGTACGACTTCGCCACCTACCGCCTGGACACGCTGGCGTTCGAGGCGAAGAAGGGCGGCAGCTGGAAGGTCGCGAAGCCCGAGGACGTGGCCGGCAAGGTGATCGCGGTGTCGTCCGGCACCAACCAGGAGAAGATCCTCGTCGACTGGAGCACGAAGAACGTCGCCGCCGGCCTGCCCGCCACCGACATCAAGTACTTCCAGAAGTCCTCCGACTACTACCTCGCGCTGCAGTCCGGGCGCATCGACGCCTACCTCGGCCCGAACCCGACCTCGGCCTACCACGCGGCCACGTCCGGTCAGACCGAGGTGATCGGCAACTTCTCCGGCGGCGCCACCGTCCAGGGCAAGATCGCCGCGACCACCAAGAAGGACAGCGGGCTCGTCGGCCCGGTCCAGGAAGCCCTGAACCAGCTGATCGCCAACGGCAAGTACGCCGAGGTGCTGAAGCGCTGGGGTCTGTCCGACGAGGCGGTGCCCACGTCGGAGATCAACCCCCAGGGCCTGCCGAAGACCTGACCGAGGAGACGGACAATGCGGTTCAGCATCACCATCGACACCGAGAACGAGGAGACCGCGTTGCGGCTGCTCGCCGCCATGAAGGACGCGGGCCTCGTGCAGTCGCCCGCGGAGCCGGTGCCCGGCGACGCGGAGGTCCGGATCCTGCCGCACACCCGGCAGGTCCTGCTCCGCGACGAGGTCGTCGAGACGACCCGGCTGGAGTTCGAACTGCTGCTGCACCTGTGCAAGCACCCCGACCGCGTGCACCGGCGCCGTGAGCTGTTGTCGGCGGTGTGGGGCATCGACGACGACTACAGCGGCGCCCGCACGGTCGACGTGCACGTCCGCCGGGTGCGGCAGAAGCTCGGCGACGCGGCCGACGTGATCCAGACCGTCCGCGGCGTCGGCTACCTCGCGGCCTCCAGCAGCCGCGTGCGGGTCGAGGACGCGGCGAACGTCGTGCGGCTGGCGGACCGCCGCGCGGGATGACCGACGAGGTCCTCTGGACGCGGCCGGGCGCACCCGAGGTCGCGGAGATGATGGCCGAACTGCTGCACGAGTACGTGAGCAGGTACGGGCCGGTGGCCGGGGAACGGATGGAACGGTTCCCCGACGACACCCTGACACCGCCGGACGGCCGGCTGATGGTGTTGCTGCGGGAGGGCGTCGCCGTCGCCGGTGGCGCCTTCCGGCGGCACGACTCGACGACCGCGGAGCTCAAGCGGATCTGGACGCACTCGTCGTACCGAAGGCAGGGCCTCGCCCGCAGGGTGCTGGAGGTGCTGGAAGCCGAGGCCGAGCGTCTCGGCTACCGGCGCCTGTACCTGACCACCGGGCCACGCCAGCCAGAGGCGCGCGGCCTGTACCTGGCGGCGGGCTACACGCCGTTGTTCGACGTCACGGTCCCGCCGGCCGGGCCGCTGCCGTTCGAAAAGGAGTTGCCCCTGCTCGTGGAACCGGTGTTGCATGCGGCGACACCGGGCCTGCGGGGGAGTGGTTGATGCACGAGGGCGAGATCGCGACGGACGTGTCCCTTGTGGACTCGCTGGTCCGGTCGCAGTTCCCGCGCTGGCAAGGACTTCCGATCACGAAGGTGGAGCACGGCGGCACCGTCAACGCGATCTACCGCCTCGGTGACGAGCTGGCGGTGCGGCTTCCGCGCATCGGACGGGCCAGTGGCGAGGCCGAACGGGACTTCGACACGGTGCCGCGGCTCGCCCCGCACCTCCCGGTCGCCGTTCCGGAACCGCTGGAACTGGGGGAGCCCACCGAGGAGTACCCGTACCGGTGGACGGTCGTGCGCTGGTTGCCCGGTGACATCGCGACGATCGGCGAGGCCGGCGAGAGCACACCCGTTCGCCTCGCCGAGTTCGTCCAGGCCCTGCAGGGGATCGACGCCGCCGGTCGGCCGTGGACGACCAGGCGAGGGCGCCGGGACCACTCCGGCAGCGACGAGCAGGTGCGCGCGTGCATCGCGGAGCTCGGCGGCGACCCGCGCCTGCTCGCGTTGTGGCAGGAGGTGCTCGACGCGCCGCGCTGGCACGGGCCCGGGCGGTGGCTGCACGCCGATCTGCACCGGGGCAACCTGCTGTTCACCGGCGGCGAGCTGACCGGCGTGATCGACTGGGGCGCCGCGGGTGTCGGAGACCCCGCCGGCGATCTCATGACCGCCTGGCTGTTCCTCGACGAACGCGGCCGTGCGCGGTTCCGGCGCGAGCTGCGCGAGTTCGACGACGCCACCTGGCTGCGAGCGCGCGGATGGGCGCTGGAGATGGCGGTCGTGGCCCTGCCGTACTACCGGGACACGAACCCGTTGCTCGCCGGCATCGCCCGTCACGTGCTCGACCAGCTACTGTCGGAACGCGCCGGGTGACGTGCCCGTCTCGCGGGCGAAGAACTTCGTGAAGTTCGTGGCCTCGCTGAACCCGAGCCGGTGCCCGATCGCCGCCGACGACAGGTCGGTGTGCACGAGCAGCCGTTTGGCCTCCAGCGCCACACGGGCGTCGATCAGCGCCTTCGCCGACTGGCCCGTCGCGGCGATGCAGATGCGGTTGAGGCTGCGCAGCGAGTAGCCGATCCGCGCCGCGTACTCGGCGGCGTTGCGCGTGGTGGCGAACCCGCGTTCCAGCTCCTGCTGGAAGCGTTCGAACCGGGCGTCGTCGCCGGGGGAAGCCGCGCCCGGCAGGCGGGCGACGCGCAGCAGCAACGCACCCAGCAGCTGCCGCAGCAGGTCCACCGGTTCGTTCGTCAGCACGTTGCGGCGGTACTCCTGCCGGAGGTCCTGCACGGCACGGTTGAAGACGGCCCGTTCCGCCTGGGGAACGGTGTGGCGGACCGGTCCGAACGGGCTGAGCGGGTGGTCGGGGAACGCCGGGGTGAAGAGCACCACGAACGCCTCCGCGCCCCCTGCCGGAAGACGGAGCACACGGCCGGGGCTGACGTGCAGCAGCGTGCCCGGCCCGCAGCGGTGGCCCACGAAATCGACCATGGCGTCCGCCTCGCCGGAGGTGACCAGGAACAGCTGGTGGAAGTCGGTGCGGTGCACCTTCGACAGCGTTTCCTCGGTGAGCCTGCGTCTGAGTGCGGCGAGGTCGAGCACCTCGACCCCGAGCTTGCCGCGGTCGGGGTTGCTGAACCCGAACCGCGTGACCTGTCCACTTCTGACCATGGTGAGGCGTGATCCTACCTCGTTCTCCCCGCTGCGCCGGGGCATCGTGGGAGCCATGGAGAACAAGGAGATCGTGCTCAAGGCGACCGGCGAGCTCTTCGGCGCCAAGGACCCGTCCGCCGTGGACCGCTGGGTCGCGCCGGACTACCGCCAGCACAGCTCGCTCGTCGCGGACGGACCCGAGGCGTTGCGCGGCCTCGTCGCCCAGCTGCCGGAGGGCTTCCGCTACGAACCAGCCCGCGTGATCGCCGACGGCGATCTCGTCGCACTGCACGGCGTCTACCACGGCTTCGGCCCGCAGCCGCTCGTCGCGTTCGACCTGTTCCGCGTGCGGGACGGCAAGCTGGCGGAGCACTGGGACGCGCTCACGCCGGTGGTCGAGCGGACCGCGAGTGGACGGTCCCAGACGGACGGACCGGCCGAGCCCTCCGGTTCCGAGACCGAACGGAACCGCGCGCTGGTCCTGGAGTTCGCACAGCGGATTCTGCAGGACGCCGACTACTCGGTCCTCACCGACTACGTCTCGACCGAAACCTACCTGCAGCACAACCCGGAGGCCGCCGACGGTCTCGACGGGTTCGGTGCCGCGGCGGCGAAGTGGGCGGCGGAGGGGAAGAACCTCGTCTACAAGACCGTCCACAACGCGGTGGCGGAGGGTGATCTGGTACTGCTGCAGTCGGAAGGCGAGTTCGGCGAGCCGGTGGCGTACTGGGACCTGTTCCGCGTGGACGACGGCAAGATCGTCGAGCACTGGGACGTCATCACCCCGATCCCGGCCGGCCTGCCGCACGCCAACGGGGTGTTCTGAGCCGTGCTCGCCGAACCGCCGGGACAGGGTGGTTGACGTCCACTGTGGAGGGACCGCCTGACCGCGGCGGGAGGCCGGGCGAGCGCCTCCGCTGCGGCGGCGCGGATCGCGGCTCTCGCTCGGCGCCCCGGCGTGGTCGATCCGCGCCGGCCGCGCAGCGGCCACTCCGCGCACGACCTGCTCGACCGGCACTGCCGTGGGCGCCCGACGCCTCGGCGGTGCCGGTCTGCCTGTGGTGCCGATCTGCCCGCCGTGCGGCGGACCCGGTGAGCAGTGCCGCCGAGCCATAGCACATCGCGCCATCCGCGAACCGGCGTAATGGCCCCCGCCATCTGGGGTCATTCGTCAGGTTACGTAGATGAGAAAGTTTCACTACCCCTCTCGACGGCACCTTCGATCTGTGCGTACGGTGACTGAGCACTAACCGTACCGGCCAGTAGGAACCGAGCTGAATTCCTTTCTCCCCACCCCTGCAGGGTGAGGAAGTGAGCGCAGTGAACATGCTGTCGGATCGTGAACGGGTGCTGTGCCTGAGTCCCTTCGGCACCCCCAACCCGGCCCTCGTGGTCGCGGCCGAACGAGCGGGCGCACTCGGTGTGCTCGACCTCGGACCGGACGCCGCCGCGGACCTCGCCCGCGTCGCCGCCCGCCACCCGCGCGCGTTCGGGGTGAGACTGCGCGGACCCTGGACGGGTGCTCTGCCTGATGCCGTCGACACGGTCGTCGTCGATCTCGCCCTGCCCGTGCCGAACATGGCTGAGCTGGGTGAACGCCGGATCCTCGCGGTGATCACCTCGGTGGCGGAGGCCGTTGCGGCGATCGAGTTCGGCGCCACCGGGTTGATCGCGAAGGGTGCCGAGTCCGGCGGCCGAGTGGGTGGGTCGCCCGCGTTCGTGTTGCTCCAGCAGGTGCTCGCGCTCACCGATCTGCCGATCTGGGTGGCCGGGTCGATCGGCCCCGACACGGCTGCCGCGGCGGTCGCCGGTGGCGCGCGAGGAGTGGTGCTGGAAGGGCAGCTGGCCCTGGTCGCCGAGGCGCGAAAACATATTTCCGGCGAATTTGTCAACGCCGTCAGGATGATGGACGGGGCCGACACCGTCGTGAACGGCGGGGTGCGCGTACATGTTCGGCAGAACGCGCTCGAAATTGGCCAAGAAGGTTCGTTCGCCGAAACAAACCATACTTCGTTCGGGACCGCCGGCGGAGTCGTCGGCGCAATTCACCGGGGTATTCGGGAGAATCTCACCCTGGCGGGTGAGCACCGTTCGATCCGGGCCGGCGGGCCGTTCTGCGACGCCGTTCCCGGCCTGCGCTACCCGATCGCGCAGGGCCCGATGACGCGGGTCAGCGACCAGCCCGCGTTCGCCGCGGCCGTCGCCGGGGGCGGGGCGTTGCCGTTCCTCGCGCTCGCGCTGATGGAGGGCGACGCGGTCCGGGAGCTCCTCGAGCAGACCGCCGGGAAGCTGGGTGACCGGCCGTGGGGCGTCGGCCTGCTCGGCTTCGCGCCGCCGGAGCTGCGGGCTCGGCAGATGGCGGCCGTGCTGGCGGTGCGGCCGAGGTACGCGATCGTCGCCGGAGGCACTCCCACGCAGGCGCGGGAGCTGGAGGCCGCGGGGATCGAGGCGTTCCTGCACGTCCCGTCGCCCGCGTTGCTGCGCCGGTTCCTCGACGAGGGCGCGCGCAAGTTCGTCTTCGAGGGCTCGGAGTGCGGCGGGCACACCGGCCCCCGCACCAGCTTCACGTTGTGGCAGCAGCAGATCGACGTCCTGCGCGGACGGGAGAAGGACGTCGTCGCCTTGTTCGCCGGCGGCATCCACGACGCGCGGTCGGCGGCGATGATCTCCGCGATGACGGCGCCGATCGCGGCACGGGGCGCGGCCGTCGGCGTTCTCGTGGGCACGGCCTACCTGTTCACCGAGGAAGCCGTGGCGCACGGCGCGATCCAGCCGGTGTTCCAGCAGGTCGCGCTGGAGTGCGAGGACACCGCGCTGCTGGAGACCTCACCCGGTCATGCCGTCCGCTGCGCCCAGACGTCCTATGTGGACACCTTCGAGCGGGCGCGCGCCGAGCTCGCCGGCCTGCCGAAGCAGGAGAGCTGGGAGCGGCTCGAACAGCTCAACCTGGGACGGCTCCGGCTCGCCAGCCGCGGCCTCGTGCGCGACGAGGGCGTGCTCAAGGAGGTCGGCGAGGACGAGCAGCGCCGCGAGGGCATGTTCATGATCGGTCAGGTCGCGACTCTTCGGTCCGAACGCACCACGATCGCCCGGCTGCACGAGGACATCGTCTCCGGTGTCCTGCCGGAGTCCGAGGCGGAAGCGACCACCGCCGCACCTCTGGACGTCGCCATCATCGGGATGGCGGCGATCATGCCCGGCGCGCGGGACGTGGCCGAGTTCTGGTCGAACGTGCTGTCCGGCACCGACTCCATCACCGAGATCCCGCCGGACCGCTGGTCGCCCGAACGCTACGACAGCCCGTTCCGCTGGGGCGGGTTCCTCCCGCGCACGGCGTTCGACCCGCTGGCGTACGGCATCCCGCCCGCGTCGCTGACCTCGATCGAGCCCGCGCAGCTGCTGGCGCTGGAGGTGTCCGCGCGGGCACTGCGGGACGCCGGCTACGCGACGCGCGTGTTCGACCGCGACCGCACGTCGGTGATCTTCGGCGCCGAGGCCGGCGCCGACCTCGCGAACGCCTACACGGTCCGCACCGCGTTGCCCGCCCTGGGAGTCCGCGGCCTGGACGACCACCTGCCGAAGCTGACCGAGGACTCGTTCCCAGGGGTGCTCGGCAACGTGATCGCTGGCCGCGTCGCGAACCGGCTCGACCTCGGCGGCGCGAACTACACCGTCGACGCGGCCTGCGCGTCCAGCCTCGCCGCGCTCGACGTGGCGTGCAAGGAACTCGTCGGCGGCACCAGCGACATGGTCCTGTGCGGCGCGGTCGACCTGCACAACAGCGCGCACGACTACCAGATGTTCGCCTCGGTGAAGGCGTTGTCCGCCCAGGGGCGCTGCGCGACGTTCGACTCGGCGGCGGACGGCATCGCGCTCGGCGAGGGCGTGGCCTGCGTCGTCCTGAAACGACTGTCCGACGCCGAACGCGACGGCGACCGGGTCTACGCGGTGGTCAAGGGCATCGGCGCGTCGAGCGACGGCCGGTCGATGGGCCTCACCGCGCCACGCCCCGAAGGCCAGCAGCGGGCGTTGCGCCGCGCTTACGCCTCCGCCGGCCTGCCCGTCACCGACGTCGGACTGGTGGAGGCCCACGGCACGGGAACCGTGGTGGGCGATCGGACCGAGCTCGCGTCGCTGACCGAGATGTTCTCCGGCGTCGACCCCGGCACCTGCACGATCGGCTCGGTGAAGTCGCAGATCGGGCACACCAAGTGCGCGGCCGGTCTCGCGGGCGTGATCAAGGCGGCGCTGGCCGTCCACACCGGCGTCCGGCCCGGCACGCTGCACGTCAAGCAGCCCAACGCTTTCTGGGACGCGCGGACCAGCCCGTTCGCGTTCGGCCACCGCACGTGGGCGAGCAAGAACCGCGTCGCCGGAGTGAGCGCGTTCGGGTTCGGCGGCACGAACTTCCACACGGTGATCGCCGGTTACACCGGCGCGGACGAACCACGCCACGGCCTCACGGCGTGGCCCGCCGAGCTGTTCCTGATCCGCGGCGCCGACCAGGCCGCCGCACGAGCGGAAGCGACCCGGCTGACATCGCTGGCCGACCCGCGTGTGCCGTTGCGTTCGCTGGCCGCGGCCTGCGGTTCCGGACCCGTCCAGGCCGCGTTCGTGGTCAGCTCGCACGAGGACCTGCGGGCGGCGCTGGCGGACGTCGAGGCGTGGCGCTCGTCGGACGTCGTGCGGCTGCGCGGGGGAGAACGGCCGAAGGTCGCGTTCCTGTACCCCGGCCAGGGCAGCCAGCGGCCGGGCATGCTGCTCGACCTGGTCACTGCTTTCCCGCGCTTGCAGGACTTCGTGGACGCGCGGTACGAGCGGGTCATGTACCCGCCGGCCGCGCTGACCGCCGAGGACGTGGCGCGGCAGCGCGCGGAGATCACCGACACCCGCAACGCGCAGCCGACGCTCGGCATCGCCGGTCTGATGGTCACGACTTTGCTCGAATCCGTTGGCGTGCGGCCAGATCTGGCCGGTGGGCACAGCTACGGCGAACTGGTCGCGTTGTCGGCGGCAGGCGTCTTCGGGCCTGCGGAGCTTGTGGAGCTGAGCGCCGCCCGTGCAGAGGCGATGCTCGAAGCCGTCGGCGAGGATCCCGGAACGATGGCGGCCGTTTCGGCTTCGCCGGCGTCGGTCGAGGCCTTGTTGCCGCCGGATGTCGTGGTGGCCAACCACAACGCGCCCGACCAGGTCGTGATCTCGGGTCCTTCGGCGGCCGTGCGCCGCGCTGTGGAGGAGCTCCGCGCCGCCGGTCTCCCGGTGAAGGACATCCCGGTCGCCGCCGCGTTCCACAGCCCGCTCATGGCCGGTGCGCGTGACCGCTTCGCTTCTCGTCTCGCGGCCATGTCGCTGGGGGAGACGGCGTTCCCGGTGTGGTCGAACGTGTCCGCCGAACCGCACGTCGACGTGCGCGACGGCCTGTCCGCACAGCTCGCCGGACGCGTGCGGTTCGTCGAGCAGATCGAGTCGATGTACGCGGCGGGCGCACGGATCTTCGTCGAGGCGGGACCGGGCGGCGTGCTGACGTCGCTGGTCGGCAAGACCCTCGGCGACCGCCCGCACCAGGCGTTGCGCTGCGACGGCCACGTGACGTTCCTGCGCACGCTGGCGGAGCTCGCGGTGGCCGGCGTCGAGGTGGACACCGCACCGCTGTTCGAGGACAGGGCCGAACCGGCGACGGCCGTGCCTTCGCCGCCTCGCTGGTACGTGGATGGAGGTCTCGTGCGGGACGCGAACGGCGACGCACTGCCCGGCGGGCTCAGGCCCGCGACCGAGCTGCCGACCCTGCGCGTGGGAGCGGGGCTGGGGCGTGACGAGATCGTCGAGAAGTTCCTGGACGGCATGCGGGACGCGGTGAGCGCCCAGCGCGACGTGCTGCTCAGCTACCTCGGCACCGCGGTTCCGGCCGCCCCTGCTCCGCTCGTCGAACCGCCACGGGTGGTGGAGGCGCAGGTCGTCAAGCCGCAGGAGGACGTCTCGGCGGTGGTGCTGCGGACGATCAGCACGCGCACGGGCTACCCGGAGGAGATGCTGCTGCCGGGGCTGGACCTCGAAGCGGACCTGTCGATCGACTCGATCAAGCGCACGGAGATCGTCGGTGAGCTGGTGGCCGAGCTGGGTGCCACCGGGTCGGTGGACGAGCTGGCGCAGCTCAAGACCATCGAGGGCCTGGTCGGCTGGTTCGGCGCCACCGATTGTCGGAATGGTGACATTCGGACAACTGTGCTGCGGACGATCAGCACGCGCACGGGCTACCCGGAGGAGATGCTGCTGCCGGGCCTGGACCTGGAAGCGGATCTGTCGATCGACTCCATCAAACGCGCGGAAATCGTCGGCGAACTGGCGGCGGAGCTGGGCGCGGTGGGCGCGGTCGACGAGTTGGCACAGCTGAAGACCATCGACGGGATCGTCGCCTGGTTCGGGAAGACGCCCGCACTCAGCCCGACACCCGCACTCAGCCCGACACCCGCGCTCACCCCGGCCGCCACGGCTCCCGAGCCGGACGCGCCGCAAGCACCGAAGGCCGGCCGGCTCGTCCGGCTCGTTCCCCAGGTCGTCCCCGCGGACCCCGCCGCGCCCGTCGACCTCACCGGCAAGACGGTGCTGATCATCGACGACAACGGCATCGGCCTCGAGCTCGCCGACCTCCTCGAACGCCACACCGCCCGCCCGCGCGTCGAGCCGTCGTTCCCGGCCGACCTGGCCGGCGTCGACGTCGTCGTCCGGCTCGGCGCGCGGTTGCCGGAGGCGTTCAGCGAGGTCAAGGCGTGTGTGACCAACGGTGTCGCGCTCGTCGTGGTGACCACGGGCGGTGGCACGTTCGGCTTCGACCACACGCCCGACGAGCTGCCCGCGGACATCGGGCTGCACGGCCTGGTCCGCACGGCCGCGCTGGAGTACCCGGACCTGGTGGTGCGCGCGGTCGACGTCAACACCAAGGAGAGCCACCGCGACATCGCCACCGCGTTGCTCGCCGAGATCGGCCCCGGACCGGCCGTCGTCGGTTACCTCGCCGGGAAGCGCCAGGTCGTCGAGGCGGTTCCCGCCGAGCTCGAAGCCAAGCCCCTCATCCTCGACGCCGACAGCGTGGTGTTGCTGACCGGCGGCGCGCGGGGGATCACGGCTCTCGCGGCGACGGCGCTCGCCGAGCGGACCGGGTGCCACATCGAGCTGATCGGCCGCACCGCTGTCGCGCCGGAGAACCACCGGCTGAGCCATGCCACGACCGAGCCCGAGCTGGTGAGGGCGTTGTTCGAGCTGGGGGAGAAGGACGACGTGCCCGCGAAGGCGCGCGAGGTCCTCGCCGAGCGCGAAGTGCGTCAGACCTTGGAACGGTTGCGCGCCACGGCATCGAGCGTCAGGTACCACGTGTGCGACGTCACCGACGCCGAGGCGGTGGGCCGGGTCCTCGACGACGTCAGGGCGCGGTTCGGGCGCATCGACGGTGTCGTCCACGGCGCCGGCGTGCTGGACGACAGGCTGATCGAGGCCAAGACGCAGGAGTCGTTCGACCGGGTGTGGGCGACGAAGGTCAACGGCGCCAAGGCCTTCCGCGACGGCTTCCTGGTGCTGTTCGGCAGCGTCAGCGGGGTGTTCGGCAACCGCGGGCAGGCCGACTACTCGGCCGCCAACGACGCGCTGGACCGGATGGCCCGGTTCTGGGGTGTCCAGCGCAGGGTCGTCGCCGTCGACTGGGGTCCCTGGGCCGGTGCGGGCATGGCCGCCGGGCTCGCGGACGAGTACGCGCGCCGCGGCATCCCGCTGATCGAGCCGGAGCAGGGCGTGGACGCGCTGCTGAACGAGATCGCCGCCGGTGAGGACGTGCAGGTGGTCTTCCGATGGGAGGCGTAGCGATCGTCGGGATCGGCGCCGTCTTCCCCGGCGCCCCCGACGTCACGACGTTCTGGCGCAACATCGTCGGCGGCGTCGACGCCATCGGGCAGATCCCGCCCGGCCGCTGGGACCCGGCGACCTACTACGACCGGGACAGCACCACCGGCGACAGGTTCTACTGCCGCAGGGGCGGGTTCGTCGACGACCTCGCGGAGTTCGACCCGACCAGGTTCGGCATCATGCCGTCCACCGTGGACGGCGCGGAGCCGGACCAGCTGCTGGCCCTCGCCACGGCCGCGGAGGCCATCGCGGACGCGGGCGGCGAGGCGGTCCTGCCGTCACGGGACCGGGTCGGCGTTGTCGTCGGGCGCGGTGGTTACCTCACGCCGGGGTGCGCGCGCCTCGACCAGCGCGTGCGGCTCGCGGACGAGGTCGTGTCGGTGGTCCGCGACCTGTTCCCGACCCTTGCCGGGACGGAGCTGGACACCGTCCGCCAGGCGATCCGGGACCGGCTCGGGCCGGAGCAGCCGGAGTCGTCGATCGGGCTCGTGCCGAACCTGGCGGCGTCGCGGATCGCGAACCGGTTCGACCTCAGGGGCACGGCGTACACGGTCGACGCGGCCTGCGCGTCCGGGCTGGTCGCCGTCGAGCACGCCGTCCGCGAGCTCCAGGAGGGCCGTGCGGACGCCATGCTCGCCGGGGCGGTGCACGTGTGCCACCACCCGACGTTGTGGAGCGTCTTCACGCAGCTCAGGGCGTTGAGCCCGAGCGAGCGCATCCGGCCGTTCGACGCGGGAGCGGACGGCACGCTGTTGTCCGAGGGCGTCGGCATGGTCCTGTTGAAGCGTCTCGAAGACGTCGGCGACGAACGCGTCTACGCGGTGATCCGCGGCATCGGCACGGCGAGCGACGGCCGGGCGACCAGCATGATGACGCCCAACCCCGAAGGACAACTCCTTGCGGTGCAACGGGCTTGGGCGAGCGCGGACCTCGACCCCCGCACCGACGGTCCCGGCCTGATCGAGGCGCACGGCACCGCCACGCCCGCCGGTGACGCCGCCGAGCTGCGGACGATGATCTCCGCGTTCGGCGCGCACGGCGACGAGATCGGCATCGGCACGGTGAAGTCGATGATCGGCCACGCGATGCCCGCCGCCGGGATGGCCGGACTGATCAAGGCCGCGCTGGCGTTGCACCACAACACCTTGCCGCCGACCCTGCACGTCGAGAACCCGCATTCGGCGCTCGACGGCACGAGGTTCACCCCGGTGACGACCGCCCGCGAGTGGACCGGCCCGCACCGCGCGGTCGTGAACGCGTTCGGGTTCGGCGGGATCAACGCGCACGCCGTGCTCGACGGCCACACGGTCGCCAAGCCGCGCAAGCCCGTCATGACGTTCGCCGCCGACACCGCCGGGGAACTGGCCACAGCGCTCAGGGAACGACGGACCTCGGGCGCAGACCGCGCGTTCCGGCTCGCCATCGGCAACCCGGACGACCGCAAGCTCGAGCTCGCCGAACGCGTGCTGGCCCAGGGCAAGGCGTGGCCAGGCCGCCACGACATCTGGTTCTCACCGGAGCCGCTGCTGACCGGCACCGACCAGGTCGCGTTCCTGTTCCCCGGCTTCGAGCGCGAGTTCAGCGGCGAGGTCGTCGACCACGCCGTCCGGCTGCTGCAGGACGGCCGCCGCGAGGCCCGCGACCTCATGGCGCTCGGCATCACACCCGGTGCGCTGGCCGGGCACAGCATGGGCGAGTGGACCGCCATGGTCGTCGGCGGCATCTACCCGACCATCGACGAGTTCGTCGCCGCGCTCGGGCCCGGCGCGGTCGCGGTCGTCGACATCGCCTACGCCGCACTGGGGTGCTCGGCCGACAAGGCGGAGCGGCACCTGACGGACGGCGTGACGATCAGCCACGACAACTGCCCGCACCAGTCGGTGATCTGCGGCCCGCTCGACCGGCTCGAAGAGGTCATCGCCACGCTCAAGGCCCACGGCGTCATGGCGCAGCTCATGCCGTTCCGCACCGGCTTCCACACCCCCGCGCTCGCGCCCTACCTGGGCAGGGCCAGGGAGATGCTCGACCAGCTGCCGGTCCGCACCCCGGACATCTCGGTGTGGTCGGCGAACTCCCTCGAACCCATGGCCGCCGGCGAGGTCCGCGACCTGGTGCTGCGCCACCTCGTCGAGCCCGTGAGATTCCGGCCGCTGCTGGAACGCCTGCACCGGCAGGGGTTCCGCGCGTTCGTCCAGATCGGACAGGGCAGCCTGCCGGGGTTCGTCGGCGACACGCTGTCCGACCGGCCGCACCTCGCCGTGGGCTCCGACATCGCGCCGGAGGCGTTGTGGGCGTTCGGGCTCAAGCGCGGCACGGCGCACCGGGTGAAGCTGCGGCTCGGGACACCGAAGATCACGGTCGACCCGCTCGGCACCGGACCCGTGCTCGTGGCGGACGACAGCCCGATGTCGGCCGCGGTGAACAGGCTGCTCGCGCACACGAACGCCGTGGCGCGCGAGGTGGTGGGGGCGTTGAGGCCGAAGGAGGTCGTGGCGAGCCCGAGCGAGGTGGGCTTCACCCGCGAGTTCTCGCTCAGGACCATGCCCGAGCTCGTCGACCACTCGGTCTTTCCGCAACCGCCGGGCTGGCCCGACCTCGAGGACGGCTTCCCGATCGTCCCCGCGACCGGTCTGCTGGAGGTCTTCGCCGACGCCGCCCGCCGGCTCACCGGCGGCACCGTCCACGGCTTCGCCCAGGTCAGGGCCAAGCGCTGGCTCACAGCGCTGCCCGCGACGACCGCGAGGATCTCCGCCCGCGCCGAGGGCCGTGACCGCGTCGTGGTGAAGGTCGGCGACTACGCCGAGGGTGTCGTGCTCATGGCGCCGCAGCCGGTCCAGCCGGTCGGCGGAGAACTCCACGGGGTCCGCGAGGCACCGGTGACCGCGGGCGCGCTCTACACGGACAACTGGATGTTCCACGGACCGGCGTTCGCGGGCGTCACGAAGATCGACTGCCTGGCGGACAACGGGATCGCGGGCGTGCTGACCCCGTTGCCCGCGCCGGGAGCGTTGCTCGACAGCGCCGGGCAGCTGATCGGTCACTGGATGCAGGTCAGCCGCACCGAGGACCAGACGGTGTTGCCGACCGGCATCGAGCAGGTGTCGTTCCACGGACCGGCTCCGGACAGCGACGTCCACTGCACGGCGTGGATCCGCGAGGTGACCGCCCAGGAGATGGTCGCCGACGCCGAACTGACCGTGCACGGCGAGCTGTGGTGCCGGATCACCGGCTGGACCACCCGCCGGTTCACCACGGACGACCGGATCTGGCAGGTCAAGCTGAAGCCGGGCACCGAGATGCTGTCGGTCCGCGACGGCGAGTGGCTGGGCGTCCGGGAGAACTGGTCGGACAGCGCCACTCGCGACCTGATCATGCGCCGGTACCTGAACTCCGCCGAGCGGCGGCACTACGGCGGACTGGACGTGCCGTCGCAACGGGACTGGCTCCTGCGCGTGATCGCGGCGAAGGACGCCGTGCGCGCGTGGCTGTGGAGCCGTGGCGCAGGGCCGGTCTACCCGGCGGAGCTGACCGTGGACGCGGACGGGAAGGTGCGCGGCGCCTTCGCCGTGCCACGGGTCGAAGTCGTGTCGGAACAAGGCGGAGCAGCAGCCCGCGTGCGAACGGAGAACTGATGGACGAGGTGCTGCAGCGGGTGGCCGAAATGGTCACCGAGGTGGTCGGGCCGGACTTCCTGCTGGGCGTGGAGATCACCCGTGACACCACCTTCAGCGACGACCTGGGGCTGGAGTCGATCGAGTTCGTCGCGCTGGCGGACAAGCTCAACGCGCATTACGGCGTCGACCTCGTGGCGTTCCTCGCGGACATGGACATCGACGAGATCATGGCGATGTCCGTCGGCCGGCTCGTCGACCACATCACGGCCCGTGTCTGAGCTTCACGCCCGAGGGCTGCGGTTCCACGTGCAGCGGCTCGGGCCGACAGTGGACACAAAAGCAGGCGCGCCGACCGTGGTGTTCGTGCACGGCCTGGTGATGGACAACCTGTCGAGCTTCTACTACACGCTCGCCGCGCCCCTGGCCAAGGCCGGGTTCGGCACCGTGCTGTTCGACCTGCGCGGCCACGGCCTGTCCGAACGGCCGCCCTCCGGGTACACGCCGGAGGAGAGCGCCGAGGACCTGGTCGCCGTGCTGGACGGCATCGGCGTGACCGAGCCGGTCTTCCTGCTGGGCAACAGCTACGGCGGCGTCGTCGCGATGCACGCGGCCGTGCGGGCTCCCGAACGGGTAGGCGGTGTCGTGCTCGTCGAGTCGGCCGTCGGGGGAGTGGTCGGCGACGCGTGGTTCGAGGACATCACCAACACGTTGACGGTCGCGGCGCTGGGTCTGGAGTTCGACCGCACGCAGGACCAGCTGATGGCCCTGGGACAGCGCAAGATCGCGAAGCTCGCGGTGAACGCCCACGCCCTGCTGAACGGCACCACGCTGATCGACGACCTCGGCTCGGGCGCGAAGCTCGACCTCACGCAGGTGCGGTGCCCGGTGCTCGGCGTGTACGGCAGCGAGTCCGAGCTGATCGGCGCGGCGGCGGAGCTCCGGGAACGCATTCCGTCGTGCCGGCTGCACGTCGTCAGCGGGCTCGGGCACACGGTCCTGCGGGAGGCCACGGCCGAACTGCTCGACGTGCTGTTCGACTGGTTGCCGTCATGAGCCGGTTCCTGTTCGTCGTGCCGCCGCTGACCGGCCACGTCAACCCGACCGCCTCCGTCGGCGGCGAGCTGCTGGCGCGCGGGCACGACGTCGCGTGGGTCGGCCATCCCGGCACGCTCGCACCACTCCTGCCGGACCACGCGGTCGTCCTCCCGGCGATCGACGACCTCCTGGAAGCCGGCATCCGCGCGAAACGGGAGCGGTGGCTCGCGTTGCGCGGGATGGCGGTGCTCAAGTTCTTCTGGGAGGAGTTCCTCCTCCCGCTCGGGCACTCGATGGTGCCAGGGGTGTCCCAGGCGGTCGACCGGTTCGGCCCGGACGTGGTCGTCGCCGACCAGCAGGCGCTGGCCGGGCCGGTGGTGGCGAGAAACGCCGGTCTGCCGTGGGTGACGTCGGCCAGCACGTCCGCCGAGCTGATCAATCCACTGAGGACGATGCCGAAGGTCGACGCCTGGGTGCGCGACCTGCTGCACGGCTTCGCGGGCGGCGACATCAGGTTCTCCGACCGGCTCGTGCTGGTCTACAGCTCGAAGGCGTTGGTGGGCGGTGAGTTCGGCGAGGAGGTGGCCTTCGTGGGACCCGCGCTGACGCACCGCGTCGAACGGGTGGGCTTCCCCTGGGAACGGCTGACCGGGCAACGGCGGGTGCTCGTCTCGCTGGGCACCCTCAACGGCCCGGCGGGCGAGCGGTTCTTCGGTCAGGTGCTGGACGCGGTCGCGGACCTCGACCTCCAGGTGATCATGGTCGTACCGCCGCGAACCGCGCCCGCCAACGTCCTCATGGTGCCGTCGGTGCCACAGCTCGCGTTGATGCCGCACCTCGACGCGGTCGTCACCCACGGCGGCCACAACACGGTCTGCGAGGCGCTCTTCCACGGGCTGCCGCTCGTCGTGGCACCGATCCGCGACGACCAGCCGACCGTCGCGGCGCAGGTCGTGGACGCCGGCGCCGGGGTGCGGCTGACCTACTCGCGGGCTCGGGCGGCCGACATCCGCAGTGCGGTGGAGTCCGTGCTGGACGAGCCGGAGTACGCGGCCGCCGCCGGACTGGTGCGGGACTCGTTCGTGGCGGCGGGCGGCGCGGCAGCCGCCGCCGACCGACTGGAGAAGGTGGTGGCCGGGTGATCCTCGCGGGCTCGATTCTTTCTGGACTGGTGGTGCTCGCCGTCCTGCTGGACGTGCTGCGCCTGCGTTCCCGCGCGTCCAAGCTGCGCGTGCTCGCACCGGGTGTGAGCGAGCACAAGCTCCTCAACGCCACGGGTGTGCATCCCGAGGGCTCGTGGGAGTCCGACGCGGATCTCGTCGACCTCGTGCCGCGCGACCTGCCGGCGGTGGCCGCGCTGGACCTGCTCGGGGCGTTCGACCCCGGCGCGTACCGCGACGACCAGTGGGCGCGCGGCGTCAGCGCCTCGCAGGCCGTGCTGGTGCGCGACGAGTACGCCGAGGAGGTCGACGGCGACGACCCCACCGAGTTCGTGGCGTTCGTCCGGCGGGTCAAGGACCACGTCAAGGCGAAGGTCGACATCGCGGTCGCGCCAGGGCTCGAAGCCGGGCCGTACGACCTCGGCTACCGCGCGGCGACGTTGCGGCAGCTGGGAAAGCGGCCGTCGCTGTGGATCGCGGGCTCGGTCATCGGCTACGCCGCGGTGGCGGCCGCCTTGATCACCCACTGGCAGTGGGGGCTCGTCGCTCTCGCCGCCTATTGGGCACACCCGATCCTCGTGTTCGCCGGAACGCCGCTGCGGCCGCGCGACCTGTGGGTGCCGAGGGTCGTCCGCACGCCCTACCTGTGGTTCAAGACGGCCGGGGGCAGGAAGTCCACGGCCGAGAAGCGCCAGGCCGCGCACCTCGAGCAGGCCGCGCCCTGGTACGAGCAGAACCGCGACCGGAACTTCCACGAGGCACGGCGCGACACCTGCCCGTCGTGCGGCAGCCAGGACCTCCGCCTCTGGGTGACCGCGCACGACCTGGTGCAGCGCAAGCCCGGCACGTTCACGATGGACCGCTGCGTCCGATGTGGACACGTCTGGCAGAACCCGCGGCTGTCCGAGGAAGGGCTCGGCTTCTACTACCGCGACTTCTACGACGGTCTCGGCGAGACGTCGGCGGAGGCGGTGTTCTCGGGCAAGACCGAGCCGTACTACGGCCGGGCGCGGATGGTCGAGCCGTTCACGACACCCCGGCGGTGGCTCGACGTCGGATCGGGGCACGCGCACTTCTGCCTGGGCGCCAAGGAGGTCCTGCCCGAGACGGCGTTCGACGGGCTGGACCAGGGCGCGGCCATCGAGGAGGCGGCGCGGCTGGGCCGGATCGAGCAGTCGTACCGGGGCAGCTTCAAGGAGTTCGCGGGCGAGCTCAAGGGCCGCTACGACGTGATCAGCATGCACCACTACCTGGAGCACGTGCGGGACCCGTGGGAGGAGCTCGACATCGTCGCGGACGTGCTGCCGGAAGGCGGTTACCTGCTGATCGAGCTGCCGGACCCGGAATGGCGTCTCGGCAAGCTGTTCGGCCAGTACTGGATGCCGTGGTTCCAGCCGCAGCACCAGCACATGATGCCGATCGGCAACCTGCAGCACGCGCTGGCCGACCGCGGACTGACCACGGTGGCCACCGAGCGCGAGAAAGCCCACCTCTGCAACGACTTCACGCTCGCGTTGCTGCTGTTCCTCGGCAACATCGCTCCCCGCACGCCCGCACCGTGGCGTCCGGAACGCGTCCGGCTGCGCAGGACCCGCAGCTTCCTGGTGTGGTCGCTCGGCATCCCGGCGTTCTTCGTCGCGATGGCGCTGGACCAGACGGTGAACCGGTTCCTCGCGAAGCGCACCGGCAACGGCAACGCCTACCGGCTGCTGGCCAGGAAGAGCTCATGACCGACATCGCGGACAGGCCCGAGCTCGCGCCGGAGCTCAGGCTCGTGCCGCACGCGTTCCGGCGCACGTTCGGCAGGCCCGCCGAGGGCGTCTGGTACGCGCCCGGTGTGCTGAACCTGCTCGGTGGTGCCGTCAAGGTGCGCGCCAAGTGGGGTGCGATCGTCGCGGGGGACCGGCGTGACGACGGCAGGCTCGAGCTGGTGTCGGTGAACCGGCCGGCCGAACGCGCGCTGCTGCCGTCCGGGGAGGTCCCGGCCTGGGCGGCCCCGGTGGCGGGGGAGTCCGGCGGCGCCACGCTGATGTGCAGCGTGGACCTGCCGCAGGGGAGCGGCCTGTCCGCCGGCGAGGCGCTGAGGACGGCCGTCGGGCTGGCCCTGCGCGATCTGGCGGGTGGTCTTCCGGAGGAGTCGCCCGCCATCGACCTCGATCTTCCCGGTCAACGGCTCCTCGTGGTCGACACGCGGATCCGGCGCCCTGAACCGCAGGAGGAACGGCCGTACACCCCGCACACCGAGGACCTCGGGGCGGCGTTGACGGCCTACCACCACGCCCGGGTCCCGGACCCCGAGCAGAACGCGGTGGTCTACGCCGCCCTGGCCGCGGGCGCGCGCGGCGCGAGCATGCTGGTGGACCCGCCGGGCAGGCCCGCTGTCGCGCTGGTCGACGCGGACCTGGTCCCGGCGGTGAAGAAGGCGATCACGAAGGCGGTGGAGGTCCCTCCCCGCTACCTCACGATCGTCCCCGGTCCCTTCAAGGCAGCGGCTTCACGGTGAACTCGGCCCGGCGCAGGTCCCTCGAGCTCGGACCGACCAGGAGGACGAACTCGCCGGGCTCGACCACCCGGTTGCCGTCCGCGTCGACGATCGTGCAGGCGGCGACCGGGAGCTCGAGGCCGACCTTCACGGTCTCACCCGGCCGCACGTCGACCTGCTTGAACGTCTTGAGCTCCTTGTCCGCCCAGCTCACCGACGTGACGGCGTCGCTGACGTAGACCTGCACGGTCTCGCGCGAGGGCCGCGAGCCCGTGTTGGTGAGCGAGATGCACGCCTTGACGGTCTCGTCCGGACGCAGCACCGCCGTCTCGACGAGCAGGTCGCTGTACTCGACGGTCGTGTACGACAGGCCCTCGCCGAACACGAACGCCGGCTCCTGCGTGAGGTCGGCGTAGCGCGTGCCGTGCTGGCCGCGGATCTGGTTGTAGTACGTCGGCTGCTGGCCCGCGTGCGCCGCGAACGAGATCGGCAGGCGGCCGCTGGGCTCGATGAGCCCGTGCAGCAGCTCGGCGATCGCGCGGCCGCCCTGCATGCCGGGGTTCGCCACCCACAGCAGCGCGGCGGCGTTGCGGGCGGAGGCGGGCAGGACCAGCGGCTTCGACGCGAGCAGCACCACGACCAGCGGCTTGCCGGTCCCGGCGAGCGCGTCGAGCAGCGCGACCTGGCCGCCGATCAGCTCGAGCGTGGCGGTGGAGCGGCCCTCGCCGACCAGCTCGATCTGGTCGCCGACCACGGCCACGACGTAGTCCGCGTCCTCGGCGGCCGCGACGGCCTCGGCGATCAGGTCCGCGTCCGGCGCGCACGCCTTCACGACCGGCGGGCGGGGCTGGCCGTCCGGGAACGTGTCGCCCTCGGGGTCCGGCTCCAGCGTCAGGATGTCGGCGCCGCGGGCGTAGGTGACCTCCTGCGGCGAGAGCTCGCGCAGGCCGTCGAGGACCGTGGTGATCATCTCGCGGGGGTGGCCGGTGGGCAGCCAGTCGGCCTGGCCGGACGAGCCGGCCCAGTCGCCGAGCTGCGTCTGGGCGTCGTCGGCGAGGGGACCGACGACCGCGATCCTGCCCTTGGACTTCGAAAACGGCAGCACGCCCTCGTTGCGCAGCAGCACCAGCGACCGGCGCGCGACCTGCAGGTTCAGCGCCACGTGGTCGTCGTGGTTGATCATCACGCGCTGGCGTTCCGCGTCGGGCCTGCGCGGGTTCTCGAACAGGCCGAGGTCGAACTTGAGCGTCAGGATGCGGGTGACGGCGCGGTCGAGGTCCGACTCGGCCAGCAACCCGTCCTCGACGGCCTGCAGCGCGCCGTCGAAGAACTGCGGCGTCGTCATGATCATGTCGTTGCCGGCCTTCACGGCGGCCGCGGCGGCGTGGGCGTAGTCGGGCTGCAGCTTCTGCTCCCAGACCATGCGGCCGACGTTGTCCCAGTCGGTGATGAGCGTGCCCTTGTAGCCCCACTCGCCGCGCAGCACCTCGTCGAGCAGCCACGAGTTGACCGTGATCGGCACGCCGTCGGTGGACTGGTAGCCGAGCATGAACGTCGCGCAGCCCTCGCGGGCGACCCGCTCGAACGGCGGCAGGAACCACGACCGCAGCTTGCGCCGCGACAGGTCCGCCTCGCTCGCGTCCCGGCCGCCCTGGGTCTCCGAGTAGCCGGCGAAGTGCTTGGCGGTCGCGAGGATGGCCGTCTCGTCGGTGAGGCCGTCGCCCTGGTAGCCGCGGACCATGGCGGCCGCGAGCTCGCCGATCAGCACGGGGTCCTCGCCGAACGTCTCGTCGACGCGGCCCCAGCGCAGGTCCCGCGAGATGCACAGGACCGGGGAGAACGTCCAGTGCACGCCTGTCGCCGCCGCCTCGACCGCCGTCACGCGCGCGACCTGCTCGACCAGGTCCGGGTCCCAGGACGCGGCCATGCCCAGCTGCGTCGGGAAGATGGTGGCGCCCTCGTAGAACGAGTGGCCGTGGATGCAGTCCTCGGCGATGAGCAGGGGGACCCGCAGCCGTGTCCGCGTGGTGAGGTCCTGCGCGCGCAGCACTCGTTCGGGCGAGGTGTGCAGGATCGAGCCGACGTGCTTGCGCAGCACGTGGTCGTCCAGGTCCTCCCTCGAGTCCAGCTGCATCATCTGCCCGACCTTCTCGGCCAGCGTCATGCGGGCCAGGAGGTCGGCGACCCGCTCCGCGGTGGGCAGCGTGGCGTCGAGGTAGGGCACGTCGTCGCGATCCATGTGGTCTCCGAGAGGGCTCGTGCGGCGGCAGCGTCTATGGGAGCGCTCTCACAGTTGATACCTGAAACCGGTTCCGCGCGATACCGGTTTCGGGATTTCCGGTACAAACGAATCGGTTGAGAAGCCGCTCGACTCACCCGAACGCGACAAACCGGCCGCCCCTCGGGGGACAGCCGGTTCCGGTGGGTGTCGTGGGTGTTACGGCTTGTCAGCGCTCGGTTTCGGCGCTACTTCACGGCCTTGGCCCCGTTCGGCGCGATGGCGTACCAGCGGTCGTCGACGCCGTGACCGGTGGTGTCGCCGGCCTCCTCGTCGTCGACGTACCGGTGGACCGGGTGGCCGGCGATCGTCACCTGCTCCAGGCCGTCCGGGCGCTTCACCGTGCCGAGGAGGTTCCGGTCGACGCCCACCGCCTCGATCTTGCCGCCCGCGGCCAGCAGCGGCGGCCACACGAGCGCGCACTCCGGTTCCACGCACGTCGGCTTGGGCGGGCTCGTGCCGTCCCCGGTGTCGAGGTAGAGCGTGTTGTGCTCGCGGTCGACGACGACCTGGCCCACGTTCGAGTCCAGGACCTGCAGTTTCACGAGGTCGCCGGGGAGGACCCCGGCCGGGCCGGCGACGGGGCCGGACGCGGCCTCCAGCTCCTCCGAGGTGGCCGGCTCCTCCGCCGGTGGGGTGGAGCAGGCGCCGAGGAAGGCGAGCAACACGACAAGGGCGAATCGGGTCACATGGGTGGATTACGGACAGCCGGCCGGGCTGGTTCAGCGACGTCCGCCGCGCGCCGTGTAGGCGGCGATCCCGGCCGCGAACAGCGCCGCCGCGGTCCACGTCGTGACCGGGTCGTCCGACGCGCCCGTCGGCCACGTGGTGATCCGCCAGGACAGCGACTCGCCCGGCGGCATGATCGCGCTCACCGCCCACCACAGCACCGGTGCGACGGGAGCGAGCCGCGCGCCCGCCACCGTCGCCGTCAGCCCGGCGAGACCGGCCATGCCCGCCGCGTCGCGCACGAAGAACGCGACGTCGGACGGCGCGTCGCCGAGCAGCTGGACTCCGAGCAACTGGACTCCGAGCAGCTGGACTCCGAGCACCGCCGTCGCGGCCAGCGCGGTGGCCAGCAGCAGGTGCCCGAACCGCCACACCGGCCACGGCAGGGCGGTCGAGGCGTCCAGCTCCGGGTCCTGGCCCGTGAGGCCGACCGTGACGACCAGCACCCCGGCCAAGGCCGTCAGCGACGCGCTGAGCGGTGTCCACGGCGAGCGCAGCGCCAGCCACGCCGCGAAGACCACCACGGGCAGCGCCACGAGCGCCGCGGGCACACCGCGCGACCGGGCGTACAACGTGAGCGCTCTCATCGCGCCGCCAGGGTCGCGAGGATGCTCTCGGAGTCCTCACACGCCAGCAGCATCTCGCGTGCCTTCGCGACCCGGTTCAGCTGCTCCCGCTCGGACTGGCCTCGCAGGGCCTGCCAGGCCGAGTCGAGCTCGGCCCGCATCCGCGAGCTGTTCCACAGGTAGGAGTCGGAGGCGAGCTGGGTCAGGCCGCCGTTGAAGTAGCCGGCGGTCAGGTAGCGCACGATGGCGTCCCGGGAGTCGAGCGCGTAGGGCGTGGAGCAGGTGGGCACACCCGCTCCGGCGAGCATCTCGAGCCGCATCTGGCCCGGCGGCATCTCGAGCACCCTGGGATAGCCCTGCGCCGGCACGTAGACGGTCCTGCTGCTGCGTTGCGGGGCGGACAGGTGAGCCATCGCGGACGTGTCCTCGCGGACCTCGGTGGGCGCGCCGGGCAGCACCGCGAGCTTCGCCAGCACCTCCTCGCCCACCGCGGCCGCCGCCGGCAGCGCGTCCGCGTGCGCCCGGCTCACGCACACCGGGCCGTCGCAGACCAGCTCACCCGCGATCGAGTCCGTCACCAGCACGTCGGAGAGCTTCACCGGCAGGATCGACACGGCGAGCACCCCGGCCAGCGCGGCGGGGACGAGCGCGGCCAGCCGTCCGGCCCAGGTCCGCGACGCCAGCAGCAGGAACGCCGCCACGCCCAGGCCGGCGAACCACACGCCCTGTCCGAGGTCCACGGACGTCGAGGTCGTGACGAGGTCCGAGCTCGGCGGGTCGAGGACGGGCGTGAGCAGCGCGAGACGGGAGATCTCGTCGTCCGGGGACCGCGACTCCAGGGCCCGCGCGGCGCTGGTCGCCACCATGAACGTGGCCACCAGCGCCACCGGCACGGTCAGCGGGTGCGGCAGCAGCCGCCCGATGGCGAGACCCAGCAGCACGCTCGACGCCAGTGCCAGCACCACGGTCAGCATGAGCGGCAGGAACCCGATCGAGACGAACCCGCCGCCCAGCGCGACCTTCACCACGAGTCCCGCGCAGAGCAGCGCCCCTGCCACGGCGACGACGCCCGCCACGGCGGTCGCGAGCGTCCCCAGCCGGACCCAGCCAGGACGGGACGTGGCGGTGAACAGCTCGGTCACGCGCGCCCGGCTGTCCCGCATGCCCTGGAAGACGGCGAGACCGACCACGAGCGCCCACACGTAGGCCAGCGGCACGCGGAACTCGAGCAGCGCCGACGTGGAGTTGCCCTTCCACCTCGCGTTCTCCGACGTGACCAGCCACAGCATCCCCGTGCCGGCGACGAGGACGACCAGCCCGGCCCAGAGCGCGGTCGAGCGCCGCAGTTCGATGCGCAACCCGGTCACCAGGCACTCCCGCTCTTCGCGCTGATCAACGCCGAGTAGCCGCGTTCGATCGGGCTGTCGCCCACGTGGTCCCGGGTTCCCGCGTTGACGAGGTCCGACGGGGTTCCCTGGAACACGAGGGAACCCTCCGACACGAGCACCACGTCCGTGCAGGCCGCCGCGACGTCCTCGACCAGATGCGTCGAGATGAGCACGCAGGACCGCTGCCCCAGTTCGGCCACCAGTTCGCGGAACCTGAGCCGTTGCGCGGGATCCAGCCCGACCGTCGGTTCGTCGAGCAGCAGGACGTCCGGTTCGTTGACGATCGCCTGCGCGATGCCGACGCGCCGGACCATGCCGCCGGACAACGACTTCATGCGGTCCTCGGCGCGGTCGGTCAGCCCCACCCGTTCCAGGGCGCGGTTGACGGCGCCGGGGATCTCCCGTGACGGCATCTCCTTCAGCCAGGCCAGGTACTCGACGAACTCCCTGACCTTGAACCGCTTGTAGAAGCCGAAGTGCTGCGGCAGGTACCCGAGCCTGCGCCGGACGGGCCGCAGCCGGCCGTCGATCGGGGTGCCGAGCAGGGACAACGAGCCCCCGCTGGGCCGCTGGACCGTCGCCAGCGTCCGGATGAGCGTCGTCTTGCCCGCGCCGTTGGGGCCGAGCAGTCCGTGCACGCCCTGGCCGAGCCGCAGGTCCAGGCCGTCGACCGCGTTGCGGCCACCACGCCTGCCGCCCACCCGCACGACCAGGCTGTCGGCTTCGATCGCCCGCATCCTGTTCTCCTTCAGGTCATTTCCGCCTACAACCGGCAAGACGGTGGCGGCGGCTCCCCGGTTCTCCGTTCGCCGTGGCCTGGGTCACTTTGTCCTTTGTGGACCGCTACCAGGTGCCGGGCCGGTTCGGGAGGGCGAGCGTGGCGCTGTAACCGCGTTCGATGGGGCTGTCACCGGGGTGGTTCTCCGTGCCGGCGTCCGCGAGCTGGGAGGGCGTGCCCTGGAAGACGAGTTTCCCTTGGTGCAGAAGGACCACGTCCGTGCAGGCGGCGGCGACGTCCTCCACCAGGTGGGTGGAGACGACCACGCACGCGTCGGAGCCGAGCTCGGTGAGCAGCTCGCGGAACCTGAGTCGTTGCGCCGGATCGAGACCGGCGGTCGGTTCGTCCAGCAGCAGTACCTCCGGGTCGTTGACGATGGCCTGCGCGATGCCGACGCGCCGGATCATGCCGCCGGACAACGTCTTCAGCTTGTCGTCGGCGCGGTCGGCCAGACCCACGCGGTCGATGGCGCGTTGCACGGCACCGGGAACGTCCCTGGCCGGCATCTCTTTCAGCCACGCCACGTACGCGACGAACTCCCTGGCCGTGAACCGGCGGTAGTGCCCGAACTCTTGCGGCAGGTAGCCGATCTTCTTGCGCGTCTCGTGGAGCTTCTGGTCACCGAGCAGGGAAAGTGTGCCTCCTGCCGGCCGCAGCACGGTGGCGAGCGCGCGGATGAGCGTCGTCTTGCCCGCGCCGTTGGGGCCCAGCAGCCCGTGCACGCCGCGTCCCATGGCGAGCGTGACGCCGTCGACGGCGGTCTTCCGCCCTGCCTTCACCCGCAGGTCGCGTGCCTCGATCTCCCAGGCGTAGGTGGTGGGCGCGGTCATCGGTTCGCCTCCAGGCGGGTGAAGGCCATCCTGCGCCGTGCGATCACGAGCAGACCCACGGCGAGGATGGCGGCCCACGCGGGTGTGGTGTTCTCGTTGAGGACTGCGGACATCCGGTTGAACGCGATCGTGGGCGCCACGATCGCCACGGCCCAGGCCGCTGTCAGCGTGACCGCCGCGCGGGTGACCCCGATGAACGCGCCGAGGGCGAGCGTGCCGGTGGTGAACGCGAGGCACGGCAACAGCCACAGCGTGAGGTGCAGGCCCGTCAGCAGGCTGGCGACCGCCAGTCCGGGCACGATGACGGCCAGCACCGCCGCGGTGCGCCGGAACACCAGCGGCAACCCGGCCCGCGGCGTGGCGGCGATGAGCTCGAAGGCGGGGTCCAGCGCCCGGCTCCACGACGCCGCGACCCCGAGCACCGGCAACACGGGCGCGACCAGCAGCACCAGCGACACCCGCCCGCTCGCCGCCGCGCCGAGCTGGTCGAGGGCCACCGCGGCGGCCGTGACGAGCAGGATCATGGCGAGCCACGGCCCGGCCGCCGGCGACACCCACGCGTTGAACCTTTGGCGCGCACGCGGCATCTGCGGCGTGCGGTCGAGCAACGGCTCGAGGCCGGCCCACGCCGCCTCGGCGACGGTGTCGGGCCCGAGGCGGCCGCGACACGGCGCGCACGTCTCAAGGTGCGACTCGACGGCCCACAACTGGTCGGCGGCGATGTCGTCGTCACCGCGCGCGTACCGGCGCAACAGCGAGTCGCTGGGGTGGTCCGCGGTCATGGCCGAGCCTCCTTCGACACGGGGGTCGCGTTCCGCGTGGTCAAGTTCGGGGTCGTGCTCGGGGTCGTGCTCATGCCAGGGCCTCCCGCATCGCGATCCGAGCTCGCCGCGCGCGGGTCTTCACGGTCCCCTCGGGCACGCCGAGCAGCAACGACGTCTCCCGCACCGACAGCCCGTCCAGCACCATCGCCTGCAACACCTGCCGCAACTCCGGCGCGAGCCGCCGCAAGGCGTCCCCGACCTCGTCCCCGACCACCCCGTCCAGCACGGACTCCTCGGCGGCGGGCGCGGTGTGATCCGCCGCGGCAGCGGCAGGGGGCGCGGCGTGGTGAGCACGACGCCGGAACGCGTCGATCAGCCGCCGCGCGGCAATGGTCCACAGCCAGCCCACCGCACTGCCGCCGGCAGAGGCACCGGCGAACGCGTCGGCGGCCCGCCACACCGCGAGGTAGGTCTCCTGTAGCACCTCGGCGACGATCTGGTCGTCCGAACACCGCCTGCGCAACCGCACCGCCAGCCACGGCGAGGTGCGGCGGTAGAGCTCCTCGAAGGCGCCGCGATCACCCCGCGCGACTCGGCGCACGAGCTGTTCCTCGTCGAGGTCGGCCGGCTCACCCCGGATGGCTCTCACACTCCGCAAGACGTGGGCGGCGCCTGGTGGGTTCTCACCTCGGTGTGGCTTGTGTCACAGGGGGCGGTAGCGGTGGCGACGTGTTCACCCTGCCGTGGTGAACCCTGTGCCGCTTGGGCAGCGTCGCCGCTGCCTGCCTGGCATGCCGCCGACAGGTCACGTCGACGCGGGCAGACCCACCGCCAGCGTCAGCTCCAGCACCCGCCACGGCGAGTTCAGGTCCGGGTACAGGTCCCGCAGCTGCCCCATCCGGTACCGCACGGTCTGCGGGTGCACGAACAGCGCCGTAGCCACCTCCTCGCGCCGGCCGTGGTGCAGCAGCCACGCCCGGAGCGTCTCCTCCAGGCGGCGGGCCGTGCTGGCGGGCAGGGCGCGCAGCGGGGCGAGGGCTCTGGCGCGGAGGTCGGCGTACGCGTCGGGGTCGGCGCTCAGCACCAGTTCGGCCAGGTGTTCCTCGGTGTCGCGTATGTCGGGGGAGAGGGAGCGCGCGCGTGCGGCTCGTGCGTACGACGCTGACGCACGCGTCCATGGGCGTGCTGGGCCTACGACGGCCTGGCGGTCCTTCAGCTGGCGCAGGAGGTGGGTTCGGTCGGCGTCGGGCACCAGCAGCACGCCCACGCCGTCGGGGAGGTCGTCCAGCACCAGCGCGCCGGGGTCGAGGAAGCGGAACGCGGGGCGGGCCTGGGCCGCGGGCAGCAGTGCCACGGTGAGGGTCGTGGGGGGCTGCCAGGCGGCGCGGCCGGCTGCGGCCAGCAGGACCTCCGGGCTCGCGCCGGCCAGCAGGTCGCGGGCCAGTTGTTCCAGGTGGCGTTCGTGGGCCAGGCCTCGCGCGGCGAGTTCGTCGGCGTGGCCGGCGGCGCTCGCCGCGGAGAGCTCGTCGATGTAGGCGAAGGTCAGCTCGGCGAACTTCGCCACCTCGGCGGCCGGCAGACCCGCTGGTACGGCGCCTGCCGCCAGGCCTCGCCACGCCACGCGCGCGCCCACCCGGTAGGCGCTGAGCAGGGCGTCCATCGAGCGGCCGTCGCGCACCTCGCCGCGGCCCAGGTCGTAGGCCGCCTCGCTCGCGTCGCCTCCGGTGGCTGCGCCACCGGCCAGGTCGAGGTAGTGTCCGAGCGCCGTGCGGACCGCGCGGCGGATCGTGCCACCCATGCGGCCCGAGAGCGCGTTCTTGTAGCTCGGGACCTCGTCGATGATCGCCTGGACGACCTCGTCCGCCGTCGTCCTCAGCACCGACCGCAGAGCGGTGACAGTTTTCTCGTCGAGGGCCAATTCGGTGGCTCTCTGAGTTGCGTAACTCATGATTTGTTCCCCGCGAACAATTCTGGCGAGCAGATTCACGTCGTACGGACAGGACTTTACGCCGTGAGGCGCATCAAGCTGGAGTCATGACGAGTGCCGCCCTCCGCAGCAGGGCGTGGAAACTGCTGGAACTGGTCACGACGCCGCTGCTGCCGTCCGACTACCTCGACCTGGTCAGCCCGCTCCGGTCGGGCGCTGACCTGCGCGGTCGCATCGAAGCCGTCCATCAGGAGACGGATGACGCCGCGACCATCGTCATCAGGCCCGGTAAGGGCTGGCGCGGTCACGTCGCCGGTCAGTACATCCGGGTCGGGATCGACGTCGACGGCGTGCGCCTGTGGCGCGCGTACTCGGTGACGTCGCCGACGAGCCGCAGGGACGGCCGCATCACGATCACCGTGAAGGCCATCCCCGACGGCAAGGTCAGCAACCACCTGGTCCGCAAGGTCAAGCCGGGCACGGTCATCCAGCTCGACCAGGCGACCGGCGAGTTCGTGCTGCCGGCGACGAAGCCCGCCAAGGTCCTCTACCTCACGGCCGGCAGCGGCATCACGCCCGCGATGGGCATGCTGCGCGACGCCCGGCTGACCGACGTCGTCATGGTCCACTCCGCACCGCGCCCGGAAGACGTCATCTTCCGCAAGGACCTGCACGACCTCGTCGCCGACAAGGCGCTGAAGCTCGTCGAGCTGCACACCGACACCGCCGGCGTGCTCGACATCGCCCGCCTGGAGGACCACGTCCCCGACTGGGCCGAGCGCGAGACCTGGGCCTGCGGCCCGGCCGGCCTGCTCGACGCGGCCGAGGAGCACTGGGCGAAGCACGGTGTCGCCGACCGCCTGCACACCGAGCGGTTCCGGCCCAGCGTCGTCGTCGCGGGCGAAGGCGGTGAGGTCACGTTCGGCAAGACCGGCAAGACCGTCGAGGCCGACGGCGCCACGCCGCTGCTGAACGTCGGCGAGGAGGCCGGCGTGCTGATGCCGTCCGGCTGCCGCATGGGCATCTGCTTCGGCTGCGTCACCCCGCTCAAGGCGGGCGCCGTGCGGGACCTGCGCACCGGCGAGATCACCCAGGCCGAGGACAGCCCCACCGCCCACGTGCTCGTCCAGACCTGCGTGTCCGCCGCGGCGGGCCCCTGCGAACTCGAACGCTAGCCCTTCCCACCACAGACCTTCCTCCCCCGCGAAGTGGCACACCCCCGGCCACCGCAGCACGGAAAGCGAGCCTCATGACCGCCATCGACCCCACCGCCCACCTCACCGACGAGCAGATCGAGGAGCTCGGCCGCGAACTCGACGCCATCCGCGACGAGGTCATCGCGAGCCGTGGCGAGAAGGACGCCGCCTACATCCGCAAGGTCATCTCGGTGCAGCGCAAGCTGGAGCTGACGAGCCGCGGCATCCTGCTGTTCTCCCTCTTCCCGCCGGCGTGGATCATCGGCACCGCCGGCCTGTCCGTGGCGAAGATCATGGACAACATGGAGATCGGCCACAACATCCTGCACGGCCAGTGGGACTGGATGCGCGACCCGAAGATCCACTCCACCACCTGGGAGTGGGACCACGTCTCGCCCGCCGAGCAGTGGAAGCACTCGCACAACGAGCTGCACCACACGTACACCAACGTGATCGGCAAGGACAACGACCTCGGCTACGGCATCATGCGCGTGGACGAGGACCAGAAGTGGCACCCGATGTACCTCGCGCAGCCGCTGTGGAACTTCATCAACGCCTGCTTCTTCGAGTACGGCATCGCCGCGTACGACCTGGAGCTCGGCAAGAACCTCCACAAGCGCCGCCGCAAGAACCCCGAGTTCCGCGCGCGTGCCAAGGCGGTCGGCCGCAAGATCCGCAAGCAGGTGCTCAAGGACTACGTGATCCACCCGCTGCTGTCGGGCCCGTCGTTCCTCACCACGCTCGCCGCGACGTTCACCGCGAACCTGGTCCGCAACCTCTGGTCGCACTCGGTCATCATGTGCGGGCACTTCCCCGAGGGCGTGCAGACCTTCGAGCGCCGGTCGATCAAGGGCGAGACGCGCGGCCAGTGGTACCTGCGCCAGATGATGGGCTCCGCGAACATCAGCGGCAGCAAGGCCATGCACTTCATGACCGGCAACCTGTCGCACCAGATCGAGCACCACCTGTTCCCGGACCTGCCGAGCAACCGGTACGCCGAGGTCGCGGTGAAGGTGCGCGCGCTGTTCGAGAAGTACGAGCTGGACTACGTCACCGGCCCGCTGCCCAAGCAGGTCTTCTCCGCGTGGCACAAGGTCTTCCGCCTCTCGCTGCCGAACAAGAAGCCGAAGGTCAAGACGCCGTCCCGCGACAAGGAGCTCGTCGCCGCCTGACGCAGGACAAAGGACCGGACAAGGAGTGGTTCAGATCTTTCGGCCGTACCGGCGAGCACGCCGGATTCGGTGAGATTCCTCCGTAGGGCCCGAGATGTCGCATCCCTGCTGCTTCATCGGGCCCTCCGACGGAGGAACCTATGCGAAGGGTCTACCTCGTCGCGGCCACCCTGCTCACGGCCGCGACGATCCACACGCCTGCCGTGACCGCGGCACCCGCCGCGGTCACGGAGACGGTGTACGTCGAGTCCACGATCGACAGCGACTCGGACGGCAAGCTCGACCGGATCGCCGCCGACGTCATGCGCCCCGGCACTGCCGAACGAGTGCCGATCGTCATGGAGGCCAGTCCTTACTACGGACTGGGCGCGGCGGCGGCCACCTCGACCACCGTGCCGCGCGGCTTCGGCCGTTGGTACGACGAGTACTTCGTGCCGCGCGGGTACGCCGTCGTCGAGATGGAGATGCAAGGCACCTCCCGCTCGACCGGCTGCCCGACCACCGGCGGCCCCGAGGACACCGCGAGCGTCCGGGCGGTCGTCGACTGGCTCAACGGCCGCGCCAGGGCGTTCTACGCCGACGGACGGCAGGCGGTCGCGAGCTGGAGCACCGGCGACGTCGGCATGCTCGGCGTCTCCTACAACGGCACGCTGCCCAACGCGGCGGCCGCGGCGAACATCCCCGGCGTGAAGACGATCGTGCCGATCGCCGCCATCTCCAGCTGGTACGAGTACGCCCGCGACCAGGGCGTCGGCTACAAGGGCTGGGAGGCCAACTACCCGGCCTACCTCGCCGGCTACGTCGTCAGCGCGGCGCAGAAGGCGAAGTGCAAGGCGGTGTTCGACAAGCTGTCCGCCGAGGACGGCGACGAGTCCTACGACTACACGTCGTTCTGGAAGGCCCGCGACTACCGGGTGGGCGCGGGAGACGTGTCCGCGTCGGTGTTCGCCGTGCACGGCCAGGCGGACTGGAACGTCAAGCCGTCGCAGTTCGGCCGCTGGTGGCAGGAGCTCGCGGAGAAGAACGTGCCGCGCAAGATCTGGCTGCACCGCGGCGGTCACCTCGACCCGATCTCGTTCCGCCAGGCCGAGTGGCAGCGCGTCATGGGCCTGTGGATGGACCACTGGCTCAAGGGCGCCGACAACGGGATCATGGACGAGCCGATGGCCGACGTCCAGAAGCCCGACGGCGGCTGGGAACAGGCCGCGTCCTGGCCCCGGCCGGGCACGAGCGGCACGACGCTGTACCTCGGTCCCGCGGCGAACGGCATGTCCGGTTCGCTGACCACGACCCCGGTGTCCGGTGGCACGCACCGGCTGGGGGACAACACGAACCTCAGCGAGTCGGCCATGATGGCCGGCCCGGAGACCGCCGACTCACGCAGGCTGGCCTACGTGACGGCGCCGCTCACGAAGGACGCCCGCCTGTCCGGTGAGGTCAGGGTGACGGCCAGGATCGCCTCGAACCGCACGTCGACGCCGTTGACGGCGTTGCTCGTGGACTACGGTCCGAGCTCGCAGGCGGTGCTCACCGAACGGTCGCCGCTGCAGCTCTCCACCGAGACCTGCGGCAAGAACGACCTGCGCGACCGCACCGGCTGCGCGCGACCGCCGGAGGTCTCGGTGCAGGCGGTCAGCGCGACCATGCTGACCAAGGGCGCCATCGACGCCAAGAACCGGTTGTCGCTGGAGTCGGCGACCCCTTTGCCCACCAACGCGACCACGGACGTCACCTGGAAGCTGCACGCGCGTGACGCCCTGATCCCGGCGGGTCACCGCATCGGGATCGTGATCGTCACCAACCACAGCGCCTACATCGCCAGGGACACCGGGTCGAGCGGCATCGCGCTCGACCTCTCGCTCGGCGTGAGCAAGGTGGTGCTCCCGGTCGTCGGGGGAGCGGTGGTCACCGGATGACGAACCGGTGCCTGCGCGCCGCGACTTCACAGCGCGCAGGCACCGGTCTGTCTAGCCTGGCGCGATGGTCACGGGGGAAGCATTCTCAGCCGTCATACCGAGCCCGGCACAGGGCGTGTGGCACCTGGGTCCGGTACCGATCAGGGCCTACGCGCTCTGCATCATCGCCGGCATCCTGGTCGCCGCCTGGCTGACCGAACGCCGCTACGTCCAGCGCGGCGGCAGGCCCGGTGTCATCAACCAGATCGCGACCTGGGGCGTGCCGTTCGGCATCGTCGGCGCCCGGCTGTACCACGTGGCCACGTCCTGGCAGCCGTACTTCGGTCCCGGCGGCAACCCCGTCAAGGCCTTGTACATCTGGGAAGGCGGGATGGGCGTCTGGGGCGCCATCGCGTTCGGCGCGCTCGGAGCGTGGATCGGCGCCCGGCGCGCCGGGGTGGCGCTGCCGCCGCTCGCGGACGCCGCCGCGCCGGGAATCCTGCTGGCCCAGGGGATCGGCCGCCTCGGCAACTGGTTCAACAACGAGGTGTACGGCGGCCCGACCGACCTGCCGTGGGCGCTCACGATCCACGAGTGGGACCAGGGCGCCGGCCGCGCGGTGACCGGGCCGGACGGACTGCCCGTGGTGCTGGGCACGTTCCACCCGGCGTTCCTCTACGAACTGCTGTGGACCTTCGCCGCGGCGGCCGTGGTGATCTGGGCGGACCGCCGGTTCCGGCTCGGGCACGGCCGGGCGTTCGGGCTCTACGTGGTGCTCTACACCTCGGGACGGCTGTGGATCGAGGCGTTGCGGGTCGACGAGGCGAACACGATCCTCGGGCTGCGCCTCAACATCTGGACCTCGGTCATCGTGGGCCTGGTGGCGGCCGCGCTGACCGTGTGGTCGGCGCGGCGGCACCCCGGCCGGGAGGACCTCGGGTCAGCTTCGGAGCCGAGTCGTACCCCTCCGCCGGCAGACGCGGTGCCGGGACGGAGCGCTGAGGGGTGATCCTTCCTCCAGGACGACCGATCGCGGCACGGTCGCTCACCCGCCGGGCGTGACGAGCCCCGTCTCGTAGGCGAGCACGACGGCCTGCGCCCGGTCCCGCAGCCCCAGCTTGGCGAAGATCCGTGCGACGTGCGTCTTCACCGTGGCCTCGCTCAGCACGAGGTGCGCGGCGATCTCGGAGTTGGACCGCCCGTGCCCGACCAGCGTGAGCACCTCCCGTTCGCGCGGGGTCAGCGCGGTCAGGTCGCGGTGCACGGCGGGCGCCGCCGGGGTGCCGGAGGCGAAGCGCTCCACCAGCCGGCGGGTGATCGACGGCGCGAGCAGCGCGTCACCGGTCTCGACCAGGCGGACGGCCGCGACGAGGTGCTCGGGTGTGACGTCCTTGAGCAGGAAGCCGCTGGCACCCGCCGCGAGCGCCTCGTAGACGTACCGGTCCAGGTCGAACGTCGTCAGCATCAGCACCCGGCTGTCGCCCGGCTCCCGCACGATGCGGCGGGTGGCCTCGAGGCCGTCCATCGCCGGCATGCGGATGTCCATCAGCACGACGTCCGGTTTCGTCTCGCGCACGACCGCCACGGCCTCGGCGCCGTCGGCCGCCTCGCCGACGACGTCGATGCCGCCCGACTTCAGGATCATGCGGAAGCCGATGCGCACGAACGCCTGGTCGTCGGCGATCACGACGCGGGGCGCGGTCACGGGCGCTCCACCGGGATCTTGGCCCGGACGCGGAAACCGCCTCCGAGCCGCCGTCGCGCGTCGAGGTCGCCACCGAGCACGGCCACGCGTTCCCGCAGTCCCAGCAGCCCGCGGCCCTGTCCGTCCTCCGTGGACACCGCGGAGCCCGACAGCACGCTGGGGCCGGTGGTGAGCACCTCTACCCGCAGGTGGTGTTCGGCGTACCGCACGGTCACCTCCGCCGGTCGGCCGTCGCCGTGCTTCAGGGCGTTGGTCAGCGCCTCCTGCACGACCCGGTACGCCGTCAGGTCCACACCGGACGGCAACGGCCGCGGCTCGCCGGAGATCCGGACCTCGACCGGAAGCCCGGCGAAGCACATGCGGTCGACCAGTGAGCCGAGCCTGCTCAGACCCGGTTGCGGCGCCAGCAGGTCGTCGCTGTCGGCGGAGGGCGCGAGGAGTCCGAGCATGTGCCGCAGCTCGGTCATCGTGTCGCGCCCGGCGCTCTCGACGGCCAGCAACGCGTCGGTCGCCTCGTCCGACCCGAGCACCCGGCGTGCCGCCCCGGCCTGCACCACCATGACACTCACGTTGTGGCTCACGATGTCGTGCAGCTCCCGCGCGATCCGGGCGCGTTCGGCGTCGACGGCGTTGCGCGCGGCGCTTTCCCGTTCCTTCTCCAGCAGCCAGCCGCGTTCCTCGACCGCACGGGCGTACGCGCGCCGGGCCGCCGCCAGCCGCACCGCGAAGAACACGGCGGCCACGCACGCGACGACGGCCACCACCAGCTCCCACACCCCGTCACTGTCCCAGAGCCGGCGCCACGGCCGCATCGAACCCCGGATGGAGCCACTACATCCCCGGGATGACCCCGCCCGGTGAGTTACCTCCCCGGACTGACGCTCCACCGCCGCCCGCTGAGCAGGATTGCGGCCATGGAGAACTCGGACGCCGTCGTCGAGCTGACGAACGTGCGCAAGGAGTACAGCGACTCGGTCGCGCTGGACGGGCTGTCGCTGACCGTCCGCGCCGGGGAGGCCGTCGCGGTGATGGGCCCGTCCGGCAGCGGCAAGTCGACGCTGCTGAACATGATCGCGGGCCTCGACCGGCCGACGTCCGGCTCGGTCGTCGTGCACGGCACGGATCTGGGGGCGCTCGGCGAGACGGGCCTCGCCCTGTTCCGGCGGCGCGGGATCGGCATGATCTTCCAGTTCTTCAACCTGCTCGACGACCTGTCGGCGCTGGACAACGTCGCGCTCGCGGCCCAGCTCACCGGCACCGGGGCCGGCCAGGCCCGTGCCCGCGCGCTGGAGCTGTTCGGGGAGCTCGGCATCGCGAGCCGCAAGAACGTCTACCCGGCGCAGCTCAGCGGTGGCGAACGGCAGCGCGTCGCGGTGGCGCGGGCGTTGATGAACCGCCCGGCCCTGCTGCTGGCCGACGAACCGACCGGCGCGCTCGACAGCAGGTCCGGTGAGCAGGTGATGGACCTGCTGCTCGACCTCAACCAGATCGGCCAGACGCTGCTGCTGGTCACCCACGACGAACGGCTCGCGACCCGGTGCGCCACCAGGGTGATCGAGGTCGTCGACGGCAGGATCGCCCGCGAGCAGAGCCTGGAGCGGACCTCGTGAACGCCGTCTGGCAGGCGTCGTGGGCCGCGGTGCGCAGGCGGAAGCTGCAGACGTTCGTGATCGGCGTCGTCGTGTGCGCGGCGAGCGCGACCCTCGTGATGGCGCTGGGGTTGCTGGAGGCGTCGGCCGCGCCGTTCGACCGCGCGTTCGCCTCGCAGCGGGGCGCGCACCTGACGGCGGCGTTCGACCCGGCGAAGGTGTCGGAGGCCGGCCTGGCGCGGAACGCGGGGGAGTCGGCGGGACCGTTCCGGCAGGCCACTGTGGACACTTCGGAGGGGGAGATCTTCCTCGGCACGCTCACGGTCGTGGGACGAGCGGATCCCGGAGGTCCCGTCGACCGCGTGTCGGTGTGGCGCGGCAGGTGGCCCGCGAACCCCGGCGAGATCGTCCTCAACCGGACACCCGGCGGCGTCGGTGACCGGCTGGACCTGGGTTTCGAGCTGGAGTTGCCGGGACGCCCGAAGCTGACGGTCGTCGGGTTCGCCCACTCGGTGACCGGGTCCGCCGACGCGTGGGTCACCCCCGGGCAGATGACCGCGTTGCGGCCCAGCGCTCTCCAGATGCTCTACCGCTTCCCGCAGGCGGGCACCGCGGCCGACGTCGAAGCGGGTCTGGCGGCGGTCACGGCGGGCCTGCCGCGCGATGCCGTGCTCGGCACGCTTTCTCACCTCACCGTCAAGGACAAGGCGACGTCCGAGCTGGGCGTGTTCATCCCGTTCCTGCTGATCTTCGGCGTGCTCGGGCTCGTCGTGGCGGTCCTGATCGTCGCCAACGTCGTGAGCGGCGCGGTGGTCGCGGGGCTGCGGCACATCGGAATGCTCAAGGCGATCGGCTTCACCCCGGACCAGGTCATGGCCGTCTACCTGGTCATGGTGTCGATCCCGGCGGTCATCGGCTGCGCGCTCGGCACGATCGCGGGCAACTTCTTCGCGAAACCGATCGTGCAGGACGCCGTCGAGGGCTTCGGGGTCGCCGAGCTGAGCTTCGCGCCGTGGGTGAACGTCGTCGCGGCCGTCGGCATGCCGCTGCTGGTGGTGCTGGCCGCGCTCGTCCCGGCGCTGCGAGCACGCCGGCTCCCGGCCGCGCGGGCGATCAGCGCGGGCACCACGACGCGCACCGGCAGGGCGCTGTGGATCCAGCGCCGGCTGAGCGCCACCGGGTTGCCGCGCTCGGTCAGCCTCGGCCTCGGGATGCCGTTGGCGCGCACCGGCCGCAGCGCGCTGACGCTGGCGTCGGTCGTGTTCGGCGTCATGACCGTGACGCTCGCGACGGGCGTGACCCTGTCCGTGACGGCGTACGACGCCGCGGTCCGCCCCAGCCACCCGGATCGGGTCGAGCTGCTGGCGGGACCACCGCCCGGAGCGCCGGACGTCGGGCCGGTCGGCGGGGAACCACCCGCCGCGAAGCTGAGCGACGCCGAGGACGAGGCGCTGCTGCGCTCGTTGCCCGGCGCGACGGCCCTGCTGGCCGTGACGCAGCTCGAGACCGAGGTCGCGGGCGGCACGCAGGAGGCCACGATCTTCTTCCACCGCGGGGACGTCGGTGTGCTCGGCCCGCGCGTGCTGACCGGGCACTGGCCCGACGGACCGGGTCAGGTCGCGGTGCCGTCGAGGTTCCTCAACCAGCGCGGGCTCGCCGTCGGCGACACCGTCACCGTGTCGGCGAGGGGCAACCAGGCCCGGGCCGAGATCGTCGGGGTCGTGCTGACCAACAACGCCGACCAGATCTTCGCCGACTGGTCCGCGCTGGCGGTGCTCGCACCGGGTTCCCGCGCGAGTTCGTACGAGGTGCGGACGACGCCCGGTACCGACCGGGACGCGGTCGTCGCCGCGGTGCGGGCGAAGGACCCGGGCCTGCGCGTCCTGCCTCCGCGGGACAGCACGTCGTCGACCACTGTGATCCTCGTCAGCGCGGCCGTCGTCCTCACGCTCGTGCTCGGTGCGGTGGCGGCGCTCGGCGTGTTCAACACCGTGGTCCTCAACGCCCGTGAACGCCGCCGCGACCTCGGCATGCTCAAGTCGATCGGCATGACGCCGCGCCAGGTCACCGCGTTGCTCGTGACGTCGATGGGCGCGCTGGGAGTGCTCGGCGGGCTGATCGGCGTACCGGTGGGCTTCGCGGCGCACCAGCTCGTGGTCCCGGCCATGGCACGCGCGGGCCAGGCCGATGCCATCGACATCCTCATGGACGTCTACCCCGCGCCGGTGCTCGCGCTGCTGGCGTTCTCGGGGCTCGTCATCGCCGTGCTCGGCGCGGTCGTCCCGGCCAGGGGAGCGGCACGGCTCTCGATCGCCACCGTCCTGCACAACGAATGAACCAGGGGGAACAGTGATGCGCGGATGGGTCGCATTATCGCTTGTGGCAGCAGGGGTTCTGGCCGCGTGTCCACCGGCGCTCGCCGACAGCGGCACGATGGTCAGGCGAACCTCGTACGGCATCCCGCACGTCCGTGCCTCCGACTACCGAGGGGTGGGGCAGGGACTCGGGTACGCGTTCGCCGAGGACAACCTCTGCGTGATGGCGGACATCGTCGTGACGCTGTCGGGGGAGCGGTCGCGGTGGTTCGGGCAGGAGAACCCGGACAGCGACCTCTACTACCGGCGGCTCAACCAGTCCGCGGTGGTCGAACGCCAGCTGGTCGCCCAGTCGCGACAGGCGCGGGACCTCGTGCGCGGCTACGCGGAGGGCTTCAACCGCTTCCTCGCACGGACGTCGAACGCCTGTGGTGGAGCGGAATGGGTGCGGCCGATCACGGAGCTCGACGTGTGGCGGCGGGCCCACCAGGTCGCGGGACTGACCGGGAGCGAGGGGTTCCAGGAACAGCTGGTGTCCGCACAGCCACCGGGATCTCCGACGGCCGCCGCGCCGATGCGCCGCGCGGAGGAGAAGCCGGCCAGCAACGGCATCGCGCTCGGCCGGTCCGCGACCACCGCGGGAACCGGGATCGTGCTGGGCAACCCGCACTTCCAGTGGGACGACGACTGGCGCTTCTACCAGCACCACCTCACGATCCCCGGCGAGCTGGACGTGAGCGGCGCGGGCCTGTTCGGCCTGCCCGTGGTCAACATCGGCCACAACGACAGGCTGGGCTGGACCCACACGGCGTCCGAGGCGCAGACCGTGACGCTGGCGAAGCTGACGCTGGTCCCCGGCGACCCCACGGCGTACGTCGTCGACGGCCAGGTGCACCGCATGATCGCCGAGGAGGTCACCGCGGGCGGCACGACGAGGACGCTGTACCGCACTCCGGACGGCCCTGTGTTCGAGGACTCCGAGCTGCTGCAGTGGACCGGCACGACGGCTTACGTGCTGCGCGACGCCAACTACGGCAACCTCCGCGTCATCGACCAGTGGCTCGCCATCGCCCGTGCCCGCAGCGTCCCTGATCTGCACGCCGCTCTCGTCCGCCACCAGGCCCTGCCGTGGGTGAACACGCTCGCGTCGGACTCCACCGGCACCGCCTACTTCAGCGACGTCCAGGTGGTCCCGCACGTCACGGATGAACAGCGTGCCCGTTGCGGCACAGGACCTTCCGTCGGTCTGGTGATCCTCGACGGCAGCCGTGGGTCGTGCGGGTGGGGCAGCGACCCGGACGCCGTGACGCCGGGCAGGTTCGGCCCTGGCCGGCTGCCGAAGCTGGTCCGGCAGGACCACGTGAGCAACATGAACGACAGCGCGTGGCTGACCAACCCAGCGGCGCCGTTGACCGGCTACCCGTCCATCGTCGGCGACGTCGGCACCGAACGTTCCGCGCGCACCCGCATGGGACTGGACATGATCGGCTCGGACCGGTTCACGCTGTCCACTGTGGAGCGGGCGATGTTCGGCAACCGCAACCTGACCGCCGAGCAGGGCCGTGCCGCGGTCGTCGCCGTGTGCCAGGCCAACCCGACGCCGGTCGCGAGCGACGGCCGCCCGGTCGACGTCCGTGCCGCGTGCGCCGCGGTGGCCGCGTGGTCCGGAACCGGTGACACCGGCCCGTCCAGCCGGGGCGCCTACTTCTGGCGTGCGTTCATCGGCGCGGCGGGCAGGCCCGGCGTGAAGATGTGGGAGGTCCCGTACGACCCGGCCGACCCCGTGCACACCCCGCGCGGCATCAACGCCGCGGATCCCGGTGTCCAGCGGGCTTTCGCCGACACCGTCAACGCCTTCGCGGCCGCCGGCGTCGCGGTGGACGTACTGCTGGACGACGTCCAGCAGTACGAGGGCATCCCGATCCACGGCTGCCGCGGCCCGGAGGGCTGCTTCAACGTGATCTCGGTGCCCGCACCCCGGCCGACCGCGGAGATCCCGCACGGCACCAGCTTCGTGATGGCGGTCGAACTGACGGGGAACGGCCCGCGCATGCGGTCGGTGCTGGTGTACGGCCAGTCCGCCGACCCGGCCTCACCGCACCACACCGACCAGGCCCGCCTGTACGCGCGCAAGCAGTGGGTGACGGGGGCGTTCACCGAACGCGAGATCGCCGCCGACACCCGTTCCGTGCGCCATCTCGGCTAGATGAGCGGCGAGCGGGTGAGGTGCCGGCACATCATCCGCTTCGCGGTGGACGCGGAGAAGATCGTGGACGTGGTGCCGGGCGGGCACGGCGGGCTAGCTCTCGAACCCGCCGTGCCTGCCCGCTCCGGACGTGAAGCGGGCCGCTCCGGTGGCGCCTTCGCGTTGCACGACCGGCACCCCGGCGGCGCCCTCCGCGCGCAACGCCTCCTCCAGCGGCAGGTCGAGGCCCGCGTAGGTCGACGCCCGGTCCGCGAGCACGCACTCGAACGGGAACGAGGCGATCTGCTCGGCCAGCTCCAGCGCGGCGGGCACGGCCTGACCGGGCTCGACGACCCGGTTGGCCAGCCCGATCGCCAGCGCCTCGTCGGCGTGGACGGGGCGCCCGGTGAGGATCAGGTCCAGCGCACGCCCGAGTCCCACGACCCGGGGCAGGCGCGCCGTGCCGCCGTCGATCAGCGGCACGCCCCACCGCCGGCAGAACACCCCGAAGACGGCGTCGCTCTCCACCACCCGCAGGTCCGCGAGCAACGCCAGTTCCAGGCCGCCCGCGACGGCGTACCCGCTGACCGCCGCGATCACCGGCTTGGTGAGCCGCAACCGCGTCGGTCCCATCGGGCCCGAGCCGCCGCCGTCGGGATCGAGCTCGTTGCGGCGGTCCGGGTCGGCGACGGCGCTCAGGTCGGCGCCCGCGCAGAACGTCCCGCCCGCCCCGGTGAGAACCGCCACCCGCTGGGCCGGGTCCGCCTCGAACGCCTCGAAGGCCTCCCGCAGGTCGCCGGCCATCCGGCGGTCGACGGCGTTGCGGCGATCGGGGCGGTTCATCCAGATCACCGTCGTGGTGCCTCTTGTCTCGACCCGCACGTCGTCCATCGGCCCTCCTCGGTCCCACCCGAGGTTAGGCCCGTGTCGAAGTCCGTGTTCGCGATAGCCGGGCCTGAGGCGGCCCCCCGGGGCACGGCCGGGCGGTGATCACTGGCGCCGAGCGCGCCGATGTCGTCTACTTGCGCCATGGCCATCGTCTCTCCCGGGTTCACCGGACGGCGCCAGTCACCGGACGTGCGGCTGCCGCCCGGTCAGTACCTGGCGGAGGACTTCCCGGTGCTCACCGCGGGACCGACCCCGCGCGTGCCGACCGACCGGTGGGAGTTCACCGTCGGCACCGAGGCCGGCCAGAAGCACACCTGGTCGTGGCAGCAGCTGATCGAGCTGCCCGCGGAGAAGATCACGACGGACATCCACTGCGTGACCAAGTGGTCGAAGCTGGGCACGCGCTGGAAGGGCGTCTCGCTGGACGTGCTGCTGGAGGACGTGGAGACGGCGGCGGACTTCGCGCTCGTCCAGTCCTACGGCGGCTACACGACCAACCTGCCGCTGGAGGACCTCCTCGACGGGCAGGCGTGGATCGCCTACCGCTACGACGACGACGATCTCACGCCCGAGCACGGCGGCCCGGCGCGGTTGCTGGTGCCGCACCTGTACTTCTGGAAGTCGGCGAAGTGGGTCCGCGGGATCCAGTTGCTGCTGGAGGACGAACCCGGCTTCTGGGAGAGCGCGGGTTATCACGACTACGGAGATCCATGGCGCGAGCAGCGGTATCAGGGCGACTGACGTGGCGGCTGGCGTCGCTCGCCGAGGCCACCGACATCACCGGGAGCGCGCGCCGGCTCGTGTTCGACGTGCCGGACTGGCCGGGTCACCTGCCGGGACAGCACGTCGACCTGCGCCTGACCGCCGAGGACGGCTACTCGGTGCAGCGCAGCTACTCGATCTCCTCCGCGCCGGACGGCGGCCGCGTCGAGCTGGCCGTGCAGCGCGTCGAAGGCGGTGAGGTGTCGCCGTACCTGTGCGACGTGCTCCCCGCCGGCTCGGAGATCGAGCTGCGCGGACCGGTGGGCGGCTGGTTCGTGTGGCGTGCGTCGGATCCTTCGCCGGTGACGCTCGTGGCGGGCGGTTCGGGCATCGCGCCGCTGATGGCGATGATCCGCACCCGCGCCGCGGAAGGCAGCCGCGTGCCGTTCCGGTTGATCTACTCGGTGCGCACGCCCGACGACGTGTACTTCGCCGACGAGCTGGCGCGCCGCGCCCGCGAGGACGCGGGCCTGGACGTGAAGATCGTGTACACCCGGCGGGCTCCGGAAGGGTCTCCGGAGCCGCCGGGCCGGCTGGGTGTGGCCACCCTCAACACGGACGGCTGGCCCGCCGAGTTCAGTCCGCAGAGCTTCGTCTGCGGACCGACCGGGTTCGTCGAGACCGTGTCGGACGTCCTGGTCGCGCTCGGCCACGACCCGCGCCGCGTCCGCACCGAACGTTTTGGCTGATGGGAGAGGGTCGATGGACGACGAGCACGTGGACGGCAACGCGCTCGCGGGCGACCTGCGGGAGATCTTCGCGGTGGACCTGACCGCGGCCACCGGGAAGTGCGCGGGATGCGGCTACAGCGGGTCCGTGGCGACGTTGCGGGTCTACCGGAACGCACCGGGGCTGGTCGCGCGCTGCCCGCACTGCGAGGAGGTCGTGCTGCGGCTCGTGCGCGGGCGCGACCGGGCCTGGCTCGACCTGCGCGGCACGGTGAGCCTGGAGATCCCGCTGTCGTCCTGACGAACGGGCCCGCTCCTGGCGTGAGTGGGCCACCGCCGTGTCGGCCACCGCCGACATCCTCGCCATCGGCATCGTGGCCGGTCCGCGGGAGACCGGCGCATGCGTGCCCGACGACTTCTCGGTGATGGGCTTTGACGACCGACGCGGGTGGAGTGAGTGGGCCGCTGCGCGGGTGTGCGGGCGAGCGGTGGGATCAGGACGGGGCCTGGGGTGCCTGGAGGGCTGCGGCGGCTGGAGCGGCGGCCACCGGGCGCTTCGGCCGAGAGGGGCCTCCCGGAGCGGCAGCCGAGAGGCGTCCCCCACTGACCCGCCGACGGCCCCGAAAGGCCCCGCGCGGTCTGGAACGGCTCCAGACCGCGTCTCTCAACGGTCATCTTCGCGAAACTTGTCCGGTTTGACATGCGCGATGCGTCCATTCGGCCGTAGCCCGGCGTCCGACCCGTGTGCGTGGATGTACGGGAGCGCTCTTACAACGTTGTAAAAACGAAGGGGAATCTCGTCGATGAGAAAAGCCGCCCCCGTACTCGTCGCGCTGCTGCTGGCGCTGGGAGTCGCGTCAGGCACGCCGCCCGCAGGGGCCGCCGAGCCCGTGCACGGCCTGAAGGGCGAGTACTTCAGCATGTCCCAGCCGGGCGCGCGTGACTTCGCGAAGCTCGGCGGCACCGTCCTCGACAGCCAGGTCAACCAGTCGGACCTGACCGGTGTGTTCAGCTTCCTCACCGGGCAGCCCGAGCACACGACCGCGCGCTGGACCGGGCAGATCGCCGTGCCGCAGACCGGCGACTACACGTTCTACGCCATCGGTGACAACGGGTTCCGGCTGCTGGTCGACGGCCAGCCGGTGATCGACCACTGGGTCCCCGACTGGGACAGGGAGCAGACCAGCGCACCGGTCACGCTGACCGCAGGCAAGCAGTACGACTTCAAGCTGGAGATGTTCCAGGACGTCGGTGGCGCGAACATGTTCCTGCGCTGGTCCAGCGCGACCATCGCGAAGCAGATCGTGCCGGAGTCCGCGTTCACGCCGCCGGCGGGCTTCCAGGCCGTGCCGCGCGCGGCGAGCGTCTCCGAGGACGGGCGCACTCTCACCGCTGACTTCGGCGGCAGGGTGTCGGGTGTCGGCGACCTGAAGGACCACCTGCGCATCGAGGTCGACGCGACGCCGATGCCGATCTCGGTCGTCACCACGAGCCGCGAGCGCGTCACGATCCGGCTGGCCGAGAGGGTGTTGAAGGGCCAGTCGGTCCGGATCTACTACGACGGCGCCGGCTCGTTGACCGTGGGCGGCAAGAAGGTCGAGAAGGCCGCCCGTGTCGTCACCAACACCTCGGCGGAACGGCTCCGGACGCCGTGGGGCGAGAAGGTCGACACGCGCAACCCGCTGCCGGAGTACCCGCGTCCGCAGCTCGAGCGCGACAAGTGGGTCAACCTCAACGGCCCGTGGGAGTTCTCGGCCGCCAAGGAGGGCCAGCAGCCCGCGTTCGGCAAGAAGCTGCCCGAGAAGATCATCGTGCCGTACCCGGTCGAGTCGCAGCTCTCCGGGCTCGAGCGGCACGAGGACCACATGTTCTACCGCCGCACGGTCTCCGTCCCGCACGACTGGAAGATCGGCGACGGGCAGCGCCTCAAGCTCAACTTCGGCGCGGTCGACTACCAGGCCAAGGTCTGGGTGAACGGCAAGCTCGTCGCCGAGCACACCGGCGGTTACACGGCGTTCAGCGCTGACATCACCGACGCCCTCAAGCGCGGCAACGACCAGGAGATCGTCGTCGCCGTCACCGACACGACCGGGCCGTACCAGCCCAAGGGCAAGCAGTCGCCCAACCCCAGCGGCATCTTCTACACGCCTTCGTCGGGCATCTGGCAGACGGTGTGGATGGAGCCGGTGGCGGACAAGGGCATCGACGAGATCAAGACGACCCCGGACCTCACCACCAGCTCGCTGGCGATCAACGTGAAGTCCGCCGGCAACGCCACCGTCACGGCGGTCGCGAAGGACGCTCGCGGCAAGCAGGTCGGCACGGTCACCGGACCGGCGAACTCGGACCTGAGGCTGTCCGTGCCCACCCCGCACCTGTGGACGCCGGACGACCCGTACCTGTACCAGCTCGAGGTCAGGCTGGGCGGCGACAAGGTCAAGAGCTACTTCGGCATGCGCTCCACCGGTGTCGCCATGGTCGGCGGCACGCCCAAGCTGACGCTCAACGGCAAGCCGATCTTCAACCTGATGCAGCTGGACCAGGGCTTCTACCCGGACGGCCTGAACACCGCGCCGAGCGACGAGGCGCTGGTCTTCGACCTGAAGGCGCAGAAGGACCTCGGCTTCAACTCCGTCCGCAAGCACATCAAGGTCGAGCCCGCCCGCTGGTACTACCACGCGGACCGGCTGGGACTGCTGGTGTGGCAGGACTTCGTGTCCGTCCAGGACGGCCGCAACCCCGAGGCGCAGCAGGCGTGGCTCAGCCAGGGCCGCGAGATGATGCACCAGCTGCAGAACTACCCGTCCATCTACGCCTGGATCGTGTTCAACGAGGGCTGGGGCGAGTGGGACCGCACCGCCACCGGCCAGATCACCGACCAGGTCAAGGCCGCCGACCCGAGCCGGATCGTCAGCGCCCACAGCGGTGTGAACTGCTGCGACTCCAAGGGCGACTCCGGCAGGGGCGACGTCATCGACCACCACGACTACAACAACACCGACCCGGCCAAGCCGGACGGCAAGCGCGTCGTGATGGACGGCGAGCACGGCGGCTTCACGCTGCGCACGCCGGGACACCAGTGGCCCGGTGCGCCGATCGCGATCTACAGCGGTGTGGCGGACAAGGCGGCGCTGACGGCGAAGTACGTCGACAACACCCGCACGTTCTACCTGGGCCAGGCGCGCCAGGAGCTGTCGGCGTCGGTCTACACGCAGGTCACCGACCTGGAGGGCGAGCTCAACGGCCTGTGGACCTACGACCGCAAGCGCATCAAGGTCGACCCCGGTCCCGTCCGCGAGATCAACCGGCGCGTGATCGAGGCCGGTGCCAACGCGGGCACGCCGTACCCGTACGCGAACAAGGGCGAGTGGAACCTCGACGAGCGCAGGGGAACGACCGCGAAGGACTCGAGCGGCGGCGGCAACTCGCTGACGCTCACCCCGACCGGTGTGACGTTCAAGGACGGCACGTTGCAGTTCGCCGGCGGCTCCGCGGACACCTACGGCCCGGTCGTCGACACGACCGGTGACTACACGGTCTCCGCGCGGGTGAAGCTCGACGAGGTGCCGAGCAACTACGCCACCGCGGTCAGCCAGGACGGCAGGGAGCGGGAGAACCCCTTCTACCTGCAGTACGGGCAGGGCGCGTGGGCGTTCAGCACGCCCGGTGGCAACCGGGCGCGGTTCGAGGTCGTGCCGGAGGTCGGCCGCTGGTACGAGGTCACCGGCGTGCGGGCCGGCAACGAGATCCGGCTCTACGTCGACGGCGTGAAGGTCGCGACGGCCCCGGCCGGACCGGCGCTCGTCAGCACCGGCGGTTTCACGGTGGGCCGGGCCAAGTACGAGGGCCGCAACGTCGACTTCTGGCGCGGCGCGGTCGACGACGTCGACGTGGTCGGCAAGGCGTTGACGGACGCGGAGGTGGCCCAGCTCTCTTGATGTTGGGAGAACGCTCTCCAGACGTGGTACAACCGGTGCATGACCAAGAGCGCACCCACGCTGGAGGACGTTGCGAAGGTGGCGGGCGTGTCCCGGGCGACGGTCTCGAGGGTCGTCAACGGGACACGCAACGTCGATCCGCAGCTCCAGGAGACGGTGCGTAGCGCGATAGAGCAGACCGGGTACACGCCCAACCGCGTGGCCCGGTCTCTCGTCACCCGGCGCACGGGCACGGTGGCGCTGGTGATCTCCGGCGCGGGCGGGGGATCGGACGTCTTCACCGACCCGTTCTTCGGCAGGGTCACCGCGGGGGTCGTCGACTTCCTGCGCCTGCACAGCGTGCACCCCGTGCTCATGCTCGCCGACTCGGACCACTCGCGGACCGAGGTGGTCGAGTTCCTCAGACAGGGCAGCGCCGACGGCGCACTGCTCGTGTCCACGCACCCCTCCGACCCCCTGCCCTCGCTGCTGCTCGAAGCCGAGGTGCCCGCCGTGCTCTACGCGCGGCCCGGCCGTCCGATGCCGATCAGCTACGTCGACATGGACCACCGCGCGGGCGGCAGGATGGCCGCCGACCACCTGGTGGCGGCGGGGCGGTACAACATCGCCACGATCTCCGGCCCGCTGGACGTCCTGGCGAGCCAGGACCGGCACGCCGGCTTCCGCGATGCGATGGCCCGCCACGGGTTCCCGTACGTGCCGACCGCCGAGGGCGGGTTCACGGCGGAAAGCGGGGCGACCGCGATGCAGCGGCTCCTCGTCGAGTGCCCCGACCTCGACGCCGTGTTCGCCGCGAACGACCTGATGGCGCAGGCGGCCGTGGACGTGCTGCAGGCGCACGGGCTGCGCGTTCCCGACGACGTGGCCGTGGTCGGGTTCGACGACAGCGCGCCCGCGAAGGCCTGCCGCCCGCAGCTCACCACCGTCCGCCAGCCCGTGGAGCGGATGGCGGCCCAGATGGCCGACCTGCTGCTGTCGGACCTGGAAAAACCGGGACAACGGCCGAAATCCGTCATCTTCGAACCGGAACTCGTCGTACGGGCCTCTGCCTGATTGACCTGCCCGACACCCGGCGTTAACGTCCCTTGGGAGAGCGCTCTCACACCCCTGTCCAAGGCTTTCAGCCCTTCCCCCGTCAGGCAGGACCATGGGCTCAACCCTGTCCAGGGCCGCCGCGCTCGGCGCTGCCGCTCTGTGTTTGATCACCACAGTCAGTGCTACCTCCCAGGCAGGTGCCGCCGCGTGCGGCACCGCGAACGCCGCCCTGAACCGACCCGCGACCGCGTCCTCCACCGAGAACGGCGGCACTCCTGCGTCCGCTGCCGTCGATGGCAATGCGGGTACGCGGTGGTCGTCGCAGTTCTCGGACCCGCAGTGGATTCAGGTGGACCTCGGCTCCACGCAGCAGGTGTGTCGTGTCTCCCTGACGTGGGAGGGCGCGTATGGCAGGGCTTTCCAGGTGCAGGTGACTGACAACGCTGCGGATTCGGCGTCGTGGCGCAGTGTGTACTCGACCACGACCGGTGCGGGTGGTACGCAGGCGCTCGATGTCAGCGGTTCGGGCCGGTATGTGCGGGTGCTGGGTACGCAGCGCGGTACCGGTTATGGCTATTCGTTGTGGGAGTTGAGCGTCAACACCGAGGATGGCTCGACGGGCATTCCGTCGACTGATCCGCGTAACCCGGATTTCGGTCCCAACGTGTACGTCTATGGGCCGGGGTCGTCGCAGGCGGAGATGCAGTCGAGGCTGGACTCGATCTCGGCGCAGATGAGGACGAACCAGTTCGGTCCGCAGCGTCATGCCGTGTTGTTCAAGCCG
>NZ_DATLEC010000258.1:0-42479 GCF_035525475.1 Lentzea sp.
CCCAGCCTTCGACACCGAGGTCAGCCGGTGTCGAGGGGTACGAGTTGTACTTCACCTCGAGGTACGGGTTCAGCGCGAACCGGCGCCACGATGCGTCGAGCGAACCCTCGTTCTTCGCGGCGAACATGAACGTCGTAAGGGTCCACGATCCTTCCGCGGCGCGCATCACCGCACCCGTCGCATCAAAGTCGGCACCACCGTCCGATGGGCATTTCCCAGGATTGTTCGCCCTGTTGTTCTCCCCCAACGTGTAGTCCCAGACCGGCTGGCTGTCCCAGGTGGTGCCCCAGCCGATCGGACCCGTCAGCCACAACTGCGTCGGGGTCGGATTGCACGAGTAGGACTTGATCACCGTGGCGTGCACGGTCGCCGAATGGATCTTCTTGCCGATGATGTCGGTCGTGTTCATCTGGACATACGTGCGTGAAATGCCAGCACTCGTCGAACCCAGCTCAGCGGCGTTCACATAGCCGGCCTTCAGATCGCTGAGCTGACCGTCGGCCTTGTCGTAGTTCTGAGCATCGCCCCACGGCGACTGCACCACCGCGTGATGTTGCTTGCTGCACGTCAGGCAGTAGTAGTCCGGATCAAGCCTTACCGGATAAGCGGTGTTCGGGTCGGCGAGGAACGCCTGGTCGGGCGTGACCGAGATCGTGCTCGCACCGACCTCCACGCCCATGACCGCCTGGCGCGCCGACTCGGAGGCATCCCACATTCGCGACGCGTCGCCACCGAACACCGGCTGACCGTCCGGCCCGGTCACGACGAGCCCGCCGGAAGTCGAGGCCGCGGCCGACTTCGCGGCTACCCCGGCAGCAGGGCTTTGGCTGATCTTGGTGTTCTTTGTGTGCGACTTGAAGGTGATCTTCTTCAGCTCGGAGTTCTTGGCCGCGTCGGCAGTCTTGACCACGAGATTCTGGGAGAAGCCCGTCAGTCCGGCCTGCACCTCGAGGTCCACCCCTGGTAGCACGTCCGGGTAGGTGGCGGTCTTGCCCGAGATGCGTGCCGGGGGCAGGTCGGCGGTCCAGCCGAAGCCGACCTCGGCGTCACCCTTCACCAGCCGCGCGACCGGCGCCGCCGCGGAGCCCAGGCCACCCGCGGTGAACGACATGGCCACCGGTGCCGCCTTCGGCGCCAGCGTGCCATCGGGCTGCGGGGCGAGGTTCAGATCGACATCGGTCCACGCACCGTTCTGCTTGACGCGCACCGGATGCACGTAGTTGACCAGCGTCCTGGTTCCGTCCGGGTTGGCCTTCACCTCGGACGTCTCGGTCGTCGCCGAACCGATGACGATCGACTTGCCGCTCTGCTGGGCGAGCTTCTCGGCGGTCGTGGCGTCCGCGACCTCGTCCGGCACGGCAGCGGTCGCCACGGGGACCGAGCCGATGAGTGTGCCTGTGAAAACGAGAGCAGCACTGAGCACGGGCAGAGCAAAGCTCCGCCCTCTGGCGGTGAACACCAATTCCCCCCACCTGCTGGTCCCCACCAGCAGTTTGTCCGACGCGGTCCCGTCCCCTGATCCGCAGGCGGAACTCTAGGTCCAAGTCGAACGGGAAGGGTATAGGCCAGCCAGAGGAACTTCATCGGTCGTCGAACGAATGAGTCACACCGGAGCGTCGGTCACGGGACGGATGGCGGCGTCGACGAGCAGGCCGCTCCGTGCACCGCACGCGGTGCGGAACGTCCTCGTCCTCAGATCCGAGATCAGTTTTCCTCAGTCACGCCTTCACAACGAGGGTGAGGAACGCCTCCCACGCCTCCTCCGACACCGGGAGGTGGGTGGCGGGGGCCTTGCTGTCGCGGATGCCGATGCCGTGACCGACCTCGACGCAGTCACTGGCCTCAGGGCTGTAGCTGCTCTTGCGCCAGGCAGACATCCGGAGCGCCTCCTCAGACAAGCATGCTGGTGATCAACCTCCTCGATTGTTCCGCATCCAAGGCCTCCCGATCCAACCTCTTCAGCACTTCGGCGTAGCAGGCCAAGGAGTCCTTGTCCTCCAGGAAGAGACCGGAGTTCTGACTCTCGATGAACACGACGGGCTCGTACCTGTCGAAGCTGAGCCGCGTGAACGAACCGGACAGCCCGGCGTGCGCGCCGATCGCGGTCGGCACGATCCGGAAGGTGATGTAGTTGCGCATCAGCACCAGCTGGATGTGGGTCAGCTGGGCCCGCATCACCTCCGGACCACCGACCGGTAGCCGGAGTGCCTGCTCGTGCGCGTAGAACACGAACTCGCGGCCGGGCTGGAAACTCGCCTGGCGATCGAGCTTCGCGCGGATCAGCGCGTCGACGTCAGCGGGCTTGATCTTGGCCGACTTCTCGGCCGCGGCGCGGATGTAGGCGGCGATCTGGAGATGGCCTGGGACGAGGTTCATCGACCACACGGTGATCCTGCTGGCCAGGCGTTCCTGGCTGATCAGCGAGTGGACCTGGTCCGGCACACCGTCTTCCGGGAACAGGAGCCAGCCCTTTTCGCGGGATTCGCGGTACAGCGCGAGTATGCGTTCGACATCGGCGTACGGGGCACGGCAGTAGGAGAGGAGCCGCACCACGTCGAGTTCGGTGACACCTCCCTTGCCCTGCACCAGGTCGGAGACCTTGGCCTCCTGCCAGTCCAGCTGTCGGGCGAGTCCGCGTTGGGTCATGCCGCTCTGCTCGATGGCGTCGCGCACGCCATTGCCGAACTCCCGGCCCACCACGCTCGAGTTGCGCTTCGGCATGAGAGCGAACGTTAGGGGGCCGGGTCCCCTCCGCTCCAACGTTTCGGCCCGAATCGCCCCGAACGAAGTACGGCTTGGAGCCGTTCCAACGCGACACTCCGGACTAGCTCGGCGTGGTCGTGACCAAGCTGTTCGAGGTCGGCTGGACGGAGCTCTCGTTCTGGACGCTGCTCGTGGTGGTGTTCACCGACGACTGCGAGGTGCCGGACGACGGCTCGGACGCGGGCGGCGTCGAGGGCTCGGTCTGCGGCGGGTTCGACGAGGTGGTGGTCGTCGTCGTGGTGGTCGTGGAGGACGACGGCGGCGTCGAGGACGGCGGGCACGAAGTCGACGTCGAAGTCGGAGTGGAAGACGTCGTGGTGGACGACGACGGCGGCGTCGTGGTCGGGCAGTTCGGCGGCGTCGACGACGGTGGCGTGGACGACGGCGGGTTCGACGTGCCCGGATTGCCACCGGGGTCGCCGCCGGGAGGGGTGCTCGGGTTGCCCGGGGTCGGGTTCTGCTGGTTGTTGCCGTCGTTCGGGAGTGACGGGAGTAATGGCAGCGAGTCGACGTTGTCGCTGTACTCCTTGGCCCACTTGAGGACCGTCTGGACGTACGTCGTCGACTGGTTGTAGCGGAAGACGGCCGCGGCGCGGTCGCTCTGCTTGGTCAGGTCGCCGCCGCCCGCGCACAGGTAGCGGCCGGCGCCCAGGGCGGCGTCGTAGACGTTGTTCGGGTTGACGTTGCCGTCTTCGTTGCCGTCGCCGCCGAAGCTCGCCCAGGTGGCGGGGATGAACTGCATCGGGCCGACCGCGCGGTCCCAGGCCTTGTCGCCGTCGAGGCGGCCGCCGTCGGTGTCGTGGATGGCGGCCATGCCGGGAGCGCCGTTCAGGACGGGGCCGAGGATCTTGGGGGTGGCGTCGCCGACGGCGTTCACGCGGCCGTTGCTCGCGTGGTTCGACTCGACCTTGCCGATGCCTGCGAGCAGGGCCCAGTCGAGGTTGCAGCCAGGGACGAGCTGGGCCATCTTGTCCTCCGCGCGGAGGTAGGCCTCCAGCACGACGCCGGGGATGCCGTGCTCACCGGGGAAGTCGTCGATCACGCCGGGGTCGTTGTCGAGGGTGTCGAGGTCGCCGTCCTCGAGGTCGGCGAGCAGCGCGGCGCTCAGCTCCTCGGACAGGGGCAGGCGGCCGCCCGCGCCGAGCTCGGACGGGTCGCGGCGCAGCGCGTTGAAGACGTCGGCGGGGCCGAGGGAGACGGCGATGTCGTTGTGCTTCGAGAGGTTGACCCAGTCGACGAGCCTGGTGCCGACGATCAGCGACGGCGCGAGCATCGCAGCCAGCGCGGCAACGGCGAACCCCTTCTGCTTCGGGGACAGCGCCGCGGGACCGCGCAGTTTGTCCATTGCCACGAATACTCACCTCTCGTGCGTCATCGCGGCGCGCCGTCTCGCAGTTACGGCGGACGCCCCCGTGCTGACCCGTTCCACCCTGCCCCACCGGTGGGACCAGGTGTACCCAAGACGGAGTGAAGCGTGTGTTCGGTTCCGTTGACTGTTAACTCAGGTGGCAGGTCCCGAACAGTCGCCCGCGGGCCAGAGCTCCTGCGCCTTCAAGAGTGCCAGGGCTTCGTCCCCCATGGGATTGACCCCGGGGCCCTTCGCGAGGGCGTGCGCGACGTGCACGTGGAGGCACTTGACCCTGCTCGGCATGCCGCCCGCGGTGACCTGGGTGCCCAGCGACTCGATGGCGTCGCGTTCGGCGAGGTACGACTCGTGCGCGCGCAGGTAGGCGGCGGCGAGCTCCTCGTCGGTCGCCAGCCGTTCGGTCTGCTCCTTCATCAGCCCGCCACCCTCGAGCGTGCTGACCAGCGAGTTCAGCTTCGGGCAGGTCAGGTAGTACAGCGTCGGGAACGGCGTCCCGTCGGGCAGCCGCGGGTCCGTCTGCACGACGTTCGGGTGCCCGCTGGGGCACCGCGAGGCGATCGCGCGTGTCCCGCGCGGCGTGCGGCCGAGCTGCTGAGCGACCGTTTCCAGGTCAGCAGCACTTACTTGTGCGTCACCGATTCCCACAGTTCCTCGTACCAAGACCCTTGTGCCGCGGGCTTGCCCGACGGCCTCTCCGATTCGGTGTTGCGACTTTCGTCACCCGGCAGTTGCACGATGTAGGGCGTCTCGCCCGGCCGCACCCAGTGCAGCCGCTTGCGCGCCTCGATCTCCACGTAGCCGGGGTCCTGCAGCTGCGCCTTGCGCTGCTCCAGCGCGGCGACCGTCTCCCGCAGCTTCTGCTGCTCGGCCCCCACGTCGCGGAGCTCGTCGCGCTGCGAGAGGTAGGTCCGCAGCGGGACCGCGATGCTCAACGCCAGTGCGCACAGCACCATCGCGAACATCGCGGCCCGCCGCGTCCCCGTCATGCCGAACGCGCCACCCGTGCCGTCGCTGCGACGCGACGGCGCTTTGGGACGCGGGGGCTTCCGAGCGCGCGCGGGCCGCGCCTCCCGTTCTGCACGGGGGCGGCGGGGACGACGCGCGCGCTCGGCCACGACTCAGCCCTCCGGCGTGTAGCGCGGGAACGCGAGCTCACCCGCGTAGCGCGCCGCGTCGCCGAGGCTCTCCTCGATGCGCAGGAGCTGGTTGTACTTCGCGGTGCGCTCACCACGGGCGGGCGCACCGGTCTTGATCTGACCGGCACCGGTCGCCACGGCGAGGTCGGCGATGGTCGTGTCCTCGGTCTCGCCCGAGCGGTGCGACATCATCGACTTGTAGCCGTAGGAGGTGGCCAGCGAGACCGCGTCGAGCGTCTCGGACAGCGTGCCGATCTGGTTGACCTTCACCAGCAGCGCGTTGGCGGCGCGGCGGGAGATGCCCTCCTCCAGGCGCTCCGGGTTCGTGACGAACAGGTCGTCGCCGACGATCTGGACCTTCTCGCCCAGCTCGGCGGTCATCTGCACCCAGCCGTCCCAGTCGTCCTCGGACAGCGGGTCCTCGATGGAGACCAGCGGGTAGTCGCGGACGAGCTCGGAGTAGTAGCCGATCATCTGCTCGGCCGACCGCTTCGACTTCTCGAACGTGTAGGCGCCGTCGGTGAAGAACTCGGTGGCGGCCACGTCGAGCGCGAGCGCGACGTCGCGGCCGGCCCGGTAGCCGGCCTTCTCGATGGCCTCGAGGATGAGGTCGAGCGCGTCGCGGTTGCTGCTGAGGCTGGGCGCGAAGCCGCCCTCGTCGCCCAGGCCGGTCGCGAGGCCCTTGCTCTTCAGCACGGACTTGAGCGCGTGGTAGACCTCGGTGCCCCAGCGCAGGCCCTCGCGGAACGTCTCCGCGCCGATCGGCGCGATCATGAACTCCTGGATGTCCACGTCGGTGTCGGCGTGCGCGCCACCGTTGAGGATGTTCAGCATCGGCACGGGCAGCACGTGCGCGTTCGGGCCGCCGACGTACCGGAACAGCTCCAGGCCGGAGCTCGTCGCCGCGGCCTTCGCCACCGCGAGGCTGACGCCGAGGATGGCGTTCGCGCCCAGGCGGGACTTGTCCGGCGTGCCGTCCAGGTCGACGAGCTTCTGGTCGACGACGCGCTGCTCGACGGCCTCGATCCCGACCAGCTCCGGGCCGATCTCGTCGAGCACCGCGGTGACCGCGCGCTCGACACCCTTGCCCAGGTACCGCTTGGCGTCGCCGTCCCGCAGCTCCACCGCTTCGTGCTCACCGGTCGAAGCACCCGACGGAACAGCCGCACGCTCCAGCGTGCCGTCGTCCAGCGCCACCTCGACCTCGACGGTGGGGTTGCCGCGAGAGTCAAGGATCTCGCGTGCTCCGACCTGCTCGATGACCGCCACTTGCGCTCCCTGTTTCTCCTGCGTCTCGTCGTCGTGACGAGCCTACTTGGGCCAGGTGACCGGCCGGGGCTCGACACCTGCGGATCACGTGTGGATCACCTGCGGATCACGGTGGAGCGCGCGGTCGGTCGTCTGAATCGTGCCAGACGACCTACCCGCTGCCCAGACCTCCCGGAACTTGACCGCGATCTCGTCCTGTTCACCGATCGCGCCGGCTGCTCACGACACCACCACCGGCAGGTGCTTCACGCCGTTCTGGAAGTTCGACCGCAACCGCACGACCTCCCCGTCCAGCTCCAGCACCCCGGGTAGATCGAGCACGGCGTCGAACACCGCCCGCATCTGCGTCCGGGCCAGCTGCGCCCCGAGGCAGAAGTGCGGCCCGTGCCCGAAGCTCAGGTGGTCGGCCTCCCGCCGCCCGGCGTCGAACGCCTCGGGCGAGGTGAAGACGAGCTCGTCCCGGTTGGCCGAGGAGAACCAGACGACGACCTTCTCCCCCGCCCTGATCCGCACCCCGGACAACGAGGTGTCCTGCACGGCCGTGCGCCGGAAGTGCATGACGGGTGTCCACCACCGCAACATCTCCTCGACGGCGGAGGGCAACAACGAACGGTCCGCCCGCAACCGCGCGTACTGGTCGGGGTGCTCCAGCAGAGCGATCATCCCGCCGGGGATCCCGTTGCGCAGGGTCTCGTTGCCCGCCACCGAGAACAGCCAGAAGAGGTTCTCGAACTCCTCCAGCGAGATGTCCTCCCGCATGAGGTTGCTCATCACGTCGTCCGAGGGGTGCGCACGCTTGTACGCGCCGAGAGCGTGCGCGTAGGCGTACAAATCCGGCATGCCATCCCGTGCGCGCGGGTCGCGGCCGTCGTCAGGACGAAGCTCCAACGCCGCCAACGCCATGTCGGTCATCCCGGCGGTGGAGCTTGACGACAGCGCGTACTCGGAGTCCTGGAAGCCGATCACGCGGTTGCTCCAGTCGTAGAGCAGCGCACGGTCCTGGCGCGGCACGCCGAACACGTCGGCCAGGGTCAGCAACGGCAGGTCGGCGACGTCGGCGGCGAAGTCGCCGGACAGCGAAGCGACGATCTCGCGGGCATGGGAGCGGATGCCGTCCTCCAGCCGGGCCACGGCGCGCGGGGTGAAGGCCCGGGTCAGCATGCGGCGCAGGCGCGTGTGCGCGGGCGGGTCCTGGTTGAGCATCATGCGCTGGACGTACGCGAGGTCCGCGGGTGCCGGGTCGCGGATCTGCGTGGCGCCGCGGTGGGACGAGAACACGCCGGGTGAGCGCAGCACCGTCCGGACGTCGTCGTAGCGGAAGATCGCCCAGAAGTCGTCGACGCGCACGACGTTCTTTTCGCGCAGCCGGGTGAGTGCGTCGTGCGGGACACCCGAGGTATACGTGTCCGGGTCGGCGATCAGCTCGGCATCGGTCCGCATAGAACGGGATTCTGACGTGCTTCATGTCGAACGTGGCGGAAACGGGCCTCTGCTGGTGTTGCTGCACGGGCTGGGCGCCACCGGCGAGGTGTGGGAGGACGTCGTCGCCGGCTGGTCGGGGAGCTGGCTCGTGCCGGACCTGCCCGGTCACGGACGCAGCGCGAGGATCGGCCGGTACTCGTTCGGCTCGCTCGCGGCGGCTGTGGCGGAGGTGGTCCCGCGCGAGCCCGTCACGGTCGTCGGGCACTCGCTGGGGGGCGTGGTCGGGCTGGCGCTGGCGAGCGGGTGGTTCGGGGTCGGCGTGACCACGTGCGTCGGGGTCGGGATCAAGGTGCGGTGGACCGACGAGGAGCTGGAGAAGGCCGCCTCGCTCGCGGCTCGGCCGGGCAAGGTCTTCGGCAGCGAGGCGGAGGCCGTCGAGCGGGCGTCGAGGATGGCTGGGGTGCCGTTGCGGCACGGCGTGTCCGAAGTGGACGGCGGGTGGGCGCCGTCGCTGGACATGAGGGCCTTCGGCGTGGGGCGGCCGGACGTGCCGGGGCTGGTCATGGCGTCGAAGGCCGAGGTCGTGCTGGCGGCGGGCGAGAACGACCCGATGTGTCCTCGGGAGCACCTGGCGGAACTGGTGCCGGAACCGGTGGTGTTCCCCGGCGCCGGCCACAACGTCCACGTCGAGTCGCCCTCGTCGCTGCACACCGTGCTGGCTCAGCTCGCGAGGTAGCCGCCGTCGGCCGCGAGCACCGCGCCGGTGACGTAGCTCGACTGGTCCGACGCCAGGAACAGCACGACGTCCGCGATCTCCTCCGGCTCGCCCACGCGGTTCATCGGGACGGTCTCGCTGATCTTCTCGAACACCTCGCCCGCCTGCGTCACGGCGGTCTCGGTGCGGATCGGGCCGGGTGCCACGGAGTTCACGCGGACGCCGTGGGCGCCGAACTCCACGGCCCACGAGCGGGTCAGCGCGTCCACCGCGGCCTTGGAGGCGCTGTAGACGCTGGTGATCGGGTTGCCGACGTCCGCGCCGATCGACGAGATGTTGATGATCGCGCCCTTCTTCTTCGCGACCATCGCCGGGACGAGCGCGGCCGTGAGGAAGTACGTGCCGCGGACGTTCACGTCGAAGACCTGCTGGTAGGTCTCCAACGACTGCTCGGTGGTCGGCGAGAACGGGAAGATGCCCGCGTTGTTGACGAGCACGTCCACGTCGCCGACCTCCGCGGCGAGCTCGCGGACGTCCTCCAGGCTCGCGACGTCGGAGACGACGAAGTGACCGGTGCCGCCGGCCTTCTCGATGAGCTCGACGGTCTCCTTGCCGAGCTCGGCGCGGCGGCCGGTCACGTAGACGGTGGCGCCCGCCTCGGCGAGCCTGACCGCGATCGCGCGGCCGATGCCCGAGGTGGCTCCGGTGACGAGTGCCTTCTTGTTCGCGAGAGTCTTGGTTGACATGTCTCCCACCGTGCCCGCGCCGCGTCGTCATGCCATAAATTCCGGGTGAATCAGCTGGTCGGGACCAGTGAGCGCAGGCCGAAGTACATCTGCACGAAACGCGGCAGCCGGTAGCTGCCGAGCACCACCGGCTCGATCAGGTGCACGTCCGCGAGCGACTCCAGCAGGACGTCGATGCGGTCGACCTCGCCGCCGCTCATCTCCGCGGCCTCGCACACGTTGATCACGTCGGCGTTCTGCCGGGCGAAGCAGGTGAGCAGGTGCCGTTGCTCCGCGGTCAGCTGCCGGTCGGCCTTGATGATCGGCGCGAGCACGGCCCGGCAGTCGGACGGGACCGCCTCGCCCAGCACGGTCTCCCGGTCCATCTGCTTCAGCAGCATCGTGACGGTCCAGGCCGGGCGTCCGCTGAGCTTGCCGCCGAGCACGCGGATCGGGTTCGGCAGGTACGACACGCGGGCGAGGACCTCGTCGGCCTGCTGCTCCTCGGCCGCGATCCTGGCGGGGTCGAGGACCTTGCGGAAGAACGCCCGCGCCTCGGGCACCGCGAGGCCGGCGATCTTCAGCCACGTCACGCCCGGCAGGTCGTTCCACCGGCGGACGCTCGTCAGGATCATGGCCGAACCCGGCGTGCGGAGGTCCTTCACCGCCTCGGCGGACGGGACGTCGTCGACGACGACCAGGAACCGCTTGCCGCGCGCCTTCTCCCGCCACAGCGCGGCCTTGTCGCCCGCCGGGTTCTCCACGCCGACCGCGCGCAGCAGCTCGTCGGCGACGTCACCGGACCTGACGAAGATCTGGCCGTCGGGGAAACGCCCCTTGACCAGGTGCCCGATCCGCGTGGCCAGCGCGGTCTTGCCGCTGCCGTTCATGCCGGTGATCCCCACCAGACCGGGAAGGACGTCGAGGGCACGCGCGATCTCGGCGACGCGCCCGGTGAAGTCGGCGACGTCCGGCGGCAGCTGCTCGGGCTTGCGCGGCAGGTGGAGGTCGCCCTTGAGGATCCGCGCGTGCGCCTTGCGCAGCTCGGGGCCGGGTTCGAGCCCGAGCTGCTCGCCCAGCAGTGCGCGCGCCTGGTGGTAGTGCTCCAACGCCTCCGCCTGCCTGCCCTCGCGGAAGAGGGCGTGCATCAGGAGCACGCGCGGGTGTTCGCGGAGAGGGTGGGACGCGACGTGCTTCTGCAGCTCGATGACGTCCAGCTCGCGTTCGAGCCACTCCTCGCGCGACTTGAGCCGGCGCTCGGCGAGCCGCACGCGCTGCGCCTCGAAGTAGGTGCCCTGGAGGCCCTCCAAGGGCTCGCCGCGGCAGTCGTCGACGAACTCGGCGCGCAGCGTGTAGCCACCGTCCTTGGACCTCAGGTCCAGCTCGGGGAGCGTCTTGCGGATCTTGTACATGTACGTCCGCAACGCCATCACCGCGCTCGGCGTCGGGTCGTCCCAGACCATGCCGATCAGCTGGTCGTTGCTCAGCCTGGTGCCGTTGTTCAGCAGCAACGCCGCCAGCACCGCCCGCTGCTGTCGCGGCCCCAGGTCGATCTCCTCGTCCTCGCGCCAGGCTCGTACCGGACCCATCAGTGAGAAGCGCAGGCTCATGCAACACCACAACGCCGACGGGGATTCCCGCCTTCCCCGTCCCACGGACCGGTCGTCAGCGGACACCAGCGGAAGTCCCAACTGGACTCCGGTTCGCCGGGTTCGTCCACTCCTTCGAGTCCTGTCGCCCGGACGGCAGTCGAAGAACCCGTGATCGGTGGGTAACGTTGATCGAATGACGGACGGCACCTTCGAGGCGTTCAGGAAGGCGGAGGCGTTGCTCGCACAGCGCCGGCCGCTCGATGCCCTGCGCGAGCTGAAGCCGGTGCTGGACGAGGCGGGGGACGCGCCGTCGGTGCAGCTGCTCGCCGGCCGGGCGTACCTCGGGTCCGCTCAGCTCAACCGGGCGGAGCAGGCGTTCCGCAAGGTGCTCGACCTCGACCCGAGCGACCACTACGCGCGGTTCGCGCTCGGCAAGACGCTGCAGCGGCTGGCCAGGCTGCCGGAGGCGCTGGCCCAGCTGCGGATGGCCGTCGCGATGAACCCGTCGCCGGAGTACCAGGAAGCCCTCGGCGAGGTCCGCGCCCGCATGGCCGTCGAACGCGACCGGAACTGACCGTCCACTGAGGACTCCCCCGCACGTTGCCCCGAATGGACGTGTGTTCAACGGTGCGTGAGCGACTAAGTTCTCTGTGAGGCCACCGGGGGGACGCACGGAGCGTTCTGACGGCCGCCGGATCTGGGGGGATCCAACCGTGAGCGCGGTGTGCGCTGCCCTCGATTCGGTGTGCCTTCACAGGCCGCGACAGAGGGGTTCAGTGCAGTGAAAATGATCAGGCTTTCGGCTCTGGCGGCGATCACCGCCGCCACAGCGCTGCTGGTGACGGCCGCGCCGTCGCTCGCGCAGGCCGGTACCGGTCCATCCGCGTTCACGCCTGAGGTCAAGGCGCTGATGGCGACGCAGGACAAGCTCCACAAGATCGCCGAGAAGGTGGAGAGAAGCACCGGCTTCAGCGGCTTCTACGTGGACGCGGGCGGCAAGACGCTCAACGTCTACTGGAAGGGCAAGGCGCCCGCGAAGGTCAACGCCGCCGCGGCCGTCGCCAAGGCGCAGGGCCTGACCGTGAAGGTCCACTCCGCCAGGTACTCCGAGGCCGAGCTCAAGGCCGAGGCCGCACGCCTGGCCAAGACCGGTTCGATCCAGAGCATCGCCGCCAAGTACGACGGCAGCGGCCTCGTCGCGAAGCAGGCCTCCGCGGGCTTCTCCGCGAAGTCCGCCGTGCAGAGCTCGGTCGCCGTCGAGGTGGAGTCCGGTGAGGTCGAGCTCGCCGCGTCGCGTCTCGTGGACTCCTCGCCCTACAAGGGCGGCGCGTACATCGAGAACTACGCCAACGGCATCGTCCAGGGCGCCTGCAGCTCCGGTTTCGCGGTGACCAGCAACGCCACCGGCGCCGACAAGTTCCTGACCGCCGCGCACTGCGGTGACCTCGGCAGCTACTACACCAACGGCAACCTCGACTTCATGGGCTCGGTCGAGAGCCGCTCGGTGGCGTCGGACAGCGAGATCATCAACGCCACCGGCCAGGCGCGCGTGTGGATCGGCGACTCGATCCAGACCGAGCTGAACCAGCCGACGGCCAACCAGTACGGCCTCGACGTCATCGGCTCGTCCGCCACGATCGCCGGCGACTGGCTGTGCGACTCGGGCTCGTTCTCCGGCACCATCTGCGACATCCGCGCCACGCAGACCGGCCTGACCATCTGCCTCAACGGCTTCGGCTGCGTGAACAACTCCGTCGAGGCCGTGCACCAGGGCGGCTACAGCGCGGGTGGCAACGGCGACAGCGGCGGCCCGGTGTTCTCGGTGCAGCAGCCCGGTGACCGCCTGGTCGCCCGCGGCACCCTGACCGCGATCTCGGTCGCGGCCGCCGACCTCCGCCAGTGCAGCGGCGTGCCGGCGGAGAACGGCCGCCGGTGCTCGCAGCGGATCATCTTCCCCGACATCGTGGCCCAGATGGCCGACCACAACGTCCGGATCAAGACGATCGGCTGACCTACCACCGACCGGCGGATCCGAGTCCTCTGTGGACTCGGGTCCGCCGGTTCCTCGTCACAGCGGCAAATCCGGGGGGACGATGAGGAAGAGGCTCACGGCACTGGCCGCGATCACGGCGGCGCTGCTGGCACCGGCCGCTCCGGCACTCGCGCGGCAGCACGAAGGACCGATCTCGCCCGAGGTCGTCGCACTGATGGCGACCCAGGACCAGCTGCACGAGATCGCCGGCCGGATCGGGAAGGGCAACGGGTTCGGCGGCTTCTACGTGGACGCGGGCGGCAAGACGCTCCACGTCCACTGGAAGGGCAAGGCACCCGCTCAGGTCAACGCCGTCGCGGCCGTCGCCAGGACGCGGGGTCTCACCGTGGAGGTCCACAACGCCAAGCACTCGCAGGCCGAGCTGAAGGCCGAGGCCGCGCGCCTGGTCCAGACCGGCTCGATCCGGAGCGTCGCCGCCGAACACGACGGCAGCGGTCTCGCGGTCACGCCGAAGGCCGGGTCCGGCGGGTTCGAGCTCGCCGCGTCCCGCCTCGTGGACTGGGCACCGTTCAAGGGCGGCGCGTACATCTCGAACTACAAGGACGCCGTGCCGCAGGGCACGTGCAGCTCCGGCTTCGCGGTGCTCACCGACACCACCGACACCACGAAGCTCCTGACCGCCGCGCACTGCGGTGACCTCGACAGCACCTTCGCCAACGGCTACGGCCACACCGTCGGCTGGGTCGAGGAGCGGTCCCCGTGGTCGGACAGCGGGATCATCAGCGTGGCCGATGCGCAACCGCGGGTGTGGATCGGCGACTCGATCGAGTCGGAGATCCTCCAGCCCGCGACGAACCAGTACCCCCTCGACGTCGTCGGCGCCACCGGCACGCTGCCCGGCGACTGGCTGTGCGACTCCGGCGCGTACTCCGGCACCATCTGCGAGATCCAGGCGGTCAACACCGGCGTGACCGCCTGCTTCCCCGACTTCGGCTGCACGGCGGACCTGGTCGAGGCCGTCCACCGCGGCGGCTACAGCGCGGGCGGCAACGGCGACAGCGGCGGCCCGGTCTTCTCGGTGCGGCAGCCCGGTGACCGCCTGGTCGCCCGCGGCACCCTGACGGCCATCTCACTCAACCCCTCTGACCTGCGCCAGTGCAGCGGGGTACCGGAGCGCGACGGCCGCAGGTGCTCGCAGCGGATCCTCTTCCCGGACATCACGAGCCAGATGGCGGCCCACGGCGTCCGGATCAAGACGGCGTCCTGATCGCTCACCCGAAGAGGGTGTCGCCCCAGTAGCCGCCGGGCTTCACGCCCGGCGGCACCGCGAAGTGACCCGACCCCGTGTGCTCGACGTACTCCATCATGTCGTCCTTCGTGGACAGTGCCTGCTGCATCGGCACGAACTGCTTGCGCGTGTCCCGGTTGAACGCCACGAAGAACAGGCCCGCGTCGAGGTGCCCGAGCCCGTCCGAGCCGTCCGTGAAGTTGTAGCCGCGGCGCAGGATCCTGGCCCCGTTCAACGACTCCGGTGACGCGAGCCGGATGTGCGCGATCTCGCCGATCAACGGCACCCCGCCCTTGCCCTTCACGTGCAGATCGGGCTCGTCGAACTCCTTCTGCTGCCCCAGCGGCGCGCCTTCGCCCTTGGTGCGGCCGACGATCTGCTCCTGCTCGGTCAGCGACGTGCGGTCCCAGATCTCGATGTGCATGCGAATCCGGCGCGTCACCAGGTACGTGCCGCCGGCGAGCCAGTCCGGCCCGTCCTCCTCCGACACCCACACGTGGTCGCGCAGCAGGTCGGTGTCCTCGGCCTTGATGTTGCGCGTGCCATCCTTGAACCCGAACATGTTGCGCGGCGTGGCCTGGTCGCGCGTGGTCGACGACGTGCGGCCGAACCCGAGCTGCGACCAGCGGACCGCGACCTTGCCGAAGCCGATGCGGACCAGGTTGCGGATGGCGTGCACGGCGACCTGCGGGTCGTTCGCGCAGGCCTGGAGGCAGATGTCGCCGTTGCTGCGCGCGGGGTCCAGGTCGTCCTTCGGGAAGCGCGGCAGGTCGATCAACCGCTCCGGCCGCTTCGAGGCGATCCCGAACCTGTCGTCGAAGAGCGACGGGCCGAAGCCGATCGTGATGGTCAGCGCGGACGGGGGCAGGTCGAGCGCCTCGCCGGTGTCCTCCGGCGGCGCTTCGGCGTTGCCGCCGACCGCGCCGTTCTCCGCCGCCTCCTGACCGGCCGTCATCCGTTCCGCAGCGAGAGTCCACTCCTTCAGCAGCTCCACCAGCTCGTCGCGGCTCTTCGTCTTCACGTCCAGCGCGACGAAGTGCATGTGGTCCTGCGCGGGAGTGGTGATGCCGGCCTGGACGTCGCCGCGGAACGGCACCTTCGCCGCGGCGACGTTCTCGACGGCCGGCGACGCGCCGGACGCCAGCACACCGGCGGCGGCGCCCGCGCCCGCGAGCGCCACACCGGCGCCCGCGAACCCGAGCAGCCTGCGCCGGGACACCTCGGTCACTTGGCGGACACCACTTCCGCGACCTTGCTGACCGGCTCGCCGAGCGCGTCGACGGCCTCGGCCAGCGACTTGACCTCGTCCTGGGACAGCTCGGTGTAGGACTTGAAGCCGTCGCCCTTGCGCTGCTTCTCCAGCGCCTCGTCGAGCGCCTTGAACTTGGCGTCCAACGTGGACACGAGCGCCTTGTCCTTCTGCTCCACGGCGGGCCGCAGCGCGGCGATGGCGGCCTGCGAGCCGTCGACGTTGGCGCGGAAGTCCCAGAGGTCCGTGTGCGAGTAGCGGTCCTCCTCACCGGTGATCTTGCCGGTGGCGACCTCGTCGAGCAGCTCCTTGGCACCGTTGGCGAGCTGCACCGGCGTCAGCTCCACCGTCTTCGCCTTGGACACGATCTCCTTGACGTCGGTCAGCAGGTCGTCCGCGATCTTGCCGGAGTCTGCCTGCAGCCCGGAGGACCACAGGTCCTTCTCCAGGCGGTGGTAGCCGGTGAACGCCATGCCCTCCTCGATGACGTCCTCACGGCCGTCGATCTTGGGGTCGAGGTCTCCGAAGCTCTCCGCGACGGGCTCGATGCGCTCCCAGTAGGTGCGCGACACGGGGAAGAGCGCCTTGGCGTCGTCGACCTTCCCGGCCTTGACGGCGTTGACGAACTCCTCGGTCTTCACCAGCAGCTGGTCGGCCTGCGAGGTGACGTAGCGCTGGTAGCTCCTGGTCGCGTCGGCGAGCAACGCGTTGCCGTCGGTCGACTTCGAGCTGGCACCGGTGACCCTGAAGTCGCCGCGGATGCCGTCGCCCTTCATGCCGGGCTTGCACGCGGTCTGGAACTTGCCGGACTCCGTGACCTCGACGATCAGCTTGCGGCTCAGCCCCGGCCCGATGTTCTCGACCTCGCCGAGGATCCGGTCGCCCTCGGCGTAGAGGTAGAACTCGGTGACCTTGCTGCCCCTGTTGGTCACCTCGAACGTGACGTTGCCGGTCGCCGCCTCGGTCTTGGCGACCTTGCACGCGTCGTCGGTGGCCTCGACGGCGATGTTCCCGCTCGCGTCACCACTCGTGCCGCCGTTGCCGCACGCCGCCAGCACCGCGAGCGAGCCCAGGATGACCACTGCTTTGCGCACGGTTGCCACTCCATCGATCAGTTGGACACGGCAGCGCGACGGCGCGGCCGGATGAGGAACAGGGACAGGACGACCCCCACGTAGGCGACCCACGCGACGGCCTGCAGCACGGACGTGCGCTGCGAGTAGTTGAAGAAGCCCTTGAGCAGCGCCCCGTACCAGGAGTCCTCCGGCAGGGTGTCGCTGATGTCGAACGCCAGCGTGTTCAGCCCGGGAAGGATCGCGGCTTCCTGCAGGTCGTGGATCCCGTAGCTGAGCACGCCCGCCGCCACGAACACGAGCAGCACACCCGTGACGGTGAAGAACTTTCCAAGATCAAACCGAATCGCCCCCTGGTACAGCAGTGCGGCGATCACCACAGCGACCCCGATGCCGCCCAGGAACCCGAGGAGCGGCTCGGTCGTCCCGCCCCCGGCGGCCTGCACGCTGGAATAGAAGAAGACAGCCGTCTCCAACCCTTCCCGCCCAACGGACAAAAGGGACACGAGGACGATGGCGAATGGTCCGATTTTGAGCGCTTCGTCCATTTTCCCGCGCAGCTCGACGGCGATCGTCTTGGCCGCCCGGCGCATCCAGAAGATCATTCCCGTGACGAACGCGACCGCGATGATCGACATCGTCCCGCCGAACGCTTCCTGCTGCTCGAACGACATGCCGGCAGCACTGAACGTGATGACGGCCCCCGCCGCCACGGACAACGCCACGGCAATCCCGACCCCGGCCCAAACCCATTTGAGGGCATACCTTCTGCCGGTCTTCACGAGGAATGCGATCAAGATGCTCACCACGAGGGCGGCCTCGAGCCCCTCGCGCAGCCCGATCAAGCCATTGGCGAACAGCATCCCGGCGCCTCCACGAATTAGGTCGGCCTCATTTAAGGTAAGGCTCACCTGATTGTCCAGCCGCCAACGGTGCCGTTTACATCACTCCGACACCACGCCCCACTTGAACCGAGCACGTACGCTCGGTCTCGTGGTACCGCCGCCCGCACCTCCCACCAGAGCCCCCCGCCCCCGTTCCGGCAACATCTTCGGCCGCATCGTCCTGGTGCTGCTGCTGATCGTCGTGGTGGCCGCGGGCGCCTGGGGCCTGGGCGCCCTGAACCGCAGGAACGCGGCCCCCCTGGGCCCACCCCCGTTCCCAGTCCCCCTCCAGGACGTGACCCCGGGCGAAGCAGCCCCGGGCAACGCCTCAGCCCCGGGAACAGCCCAGGACACCAACCCGCTGGCCGAGTGGGCGACCAGGGTCGCGGCAAAAACCGACATCCCAGCCCGAGCCCTGCACGCCTACGCCGCGGCCGACCTGACGATGCAACGAGAAGCCCCAGCCTGCCGCATCTCCTGGGCAACCCTGGCAGGCATCGGCCGGATCGAGTCACACCACGGCAACATCAACGGTGCGAAACTGCAGGACAACGGCCTCCCCACCCGCCCGATCATCGGCATCCCCCTGGACGGCGGCCCAGGCGTCAAAGCCATCCACGACACGGACGGCGGCCGCCTGGACGGCGACACGACGTGGGACAGGGCAGTGGGCCCGATGCAGTTCATCCCGGGCACCTGGAACCACTGGGCAAAGCGGGCAGCAGGCGACGGCCAGCCGGCGGACCCGCAGAACATGGACGACGCGGCCCTGACAGCGGCGAACTACCTGTGCGGAGCAGGAGCACGGGACCTGGGCACGGGCCAGGGCTGGTGGGCAGCGGTGATGACCTACAACAACTCGGTGGAGTACGGCCAGAACGTGTTCAGCGGGGCCGACGCCTACGCGAGAGCAAGCACAGCACAGTAGAAGAGCACGGGCAAGCCGCCCAACACGAACAGGCGCGCCGTCAACCCGCGTGCGGCGCCGGCCGGTCCTTGGCCGGCTGACTGGATCCGGGCAGGAGCCCCGCGCCTGGAGCAGAACCTTCCCCACCCACGGGCAGCGAACGTTCAGAAGGCGCTTCGGGCGTGGTGACCGCAGAAGAAACCGGCGCCTCGAAGCCGGAGGACACAGGAACCCCGGAAGAAGTGGCGACCGGCGAGGAACTGTCCGAAGTAGACGGGACGGGCTCCACGACATCGGGCTCGACCTCACTGCGCCCAACAGCAGAAGGCTTGACCACCGAAGTGGCCGTGACCGTACTGCGGACGGTCTGAGTGACGGTAGAAGCAGGCCCGGCCACCCGCCCACCCCCACGAACGACAGTCTGGGTGACGGTGGACAGAACCACCCGAGTCCCAGCAGTCTCAACCGGTTCACCCCACCAAGACCAGGTGGGCCGAGTAACCGGCGGAGTACCCACAGGAGACTTCCCAGCAGTCCCGGTGAACGCGATCAGGGCGAACATCCCACCCAAAGCCAGAAACGGCACAACGACAACCGCCCCGAAGCACCCACGCCCACTACGAGGCTCATCCCGATGACTCAAAGCCCACACCCCCGAACGGTGACCGAACTGTTCCACCTGATCAATCGTCCACATGGAACAGTCCGTCACAGTTCTCGCCCGACACGATGGGGGTAAATCAAGCCAGCGGCGGCAACTCCGGAGCGTGAGCAGCAGGCGATGAAGCCAAGCTCTCCAACGCCAGCGAGACAGCCTTCTCCAGCTGAGGATCCCGCCCGGCAACCCGGTCCGCAGGCGTCATCACGACCTCGATGTCAGGATCGACACCGTAGTTCTCGACACCCCACCCGTGCCCCTTGAACCAGGACGCGTACCTCGGCTGGGTGACCATGGTCCCGTCGACCAACGTGTAGAGCATGTCGATCCCGATCACCCCGCCCCAGGTCCGGACCCCGACCACGGGCCCGATCCCGAGCTCCTTGATCGCCACGTTGACGATGTCCCCGTCAGACCCGGCGTACTCGTCCGCAACGGCCACCACAGGACCGCGAGGCGCGTCCTGCGGGTAGGACTCCGAGGCCGTGTACCCGCGAGCCACCGACCACCCGATGACCTTCCGCCCGAGCTTCTCGATCACCAGCTGCGAGGTGTGCCCGCCGCCGTTCTCGCGGACGTCCAGCACCAGCGCCTCACGAGCGAGCTCGACCCGCAGGTCCCGGTGCAGCTGAGCCCACCCGGCCCCCATCATGTCCGGCACGTGCAGGTACCCCACGCGCCCACCGGACAGCTCGTGCGTGCGGGCACGCCGGTTGGCCACCCAGTCGTGGTAGCGAAGCGGCTCCTCATCGGCCAACGGCACCACGACAACCCGGCGAAGCTCACCACCACCAGCAGGCCGCACGGTCAGCTCGACGGGCTTTCCGGCAGTCCCGACCAGCAACGCGCCAGGCCCGGCCAGACCGACAGGACGGCCGTCGACGGCGACCAGCGCGTCCCCGGCCCGGACAGCCACACCAGGCGCGCACAGCGGCGACCGGGCGTGCGGATCGGACGTCTCACCGGGGATCACGCGTTCGACGACCCAGTCGGAACCGGACCGGACCAGATCGGCCCCGAGCAGCCCCTGCCGCCGGGACGCCGGGACGTGCGGCGCGGAGCCCCACACGTACGCGTGCGACGTGCCGAGCTCGCCCTGCACCTCCCACAGCAGGTCGACGAGGTCGTCGTGGCTGCCCACCTCGGCCACCAGCGGCCGGTAGCGGTCGAGCTCGCCCTGCCAGTCGACGCCGCCCATGTCGGTGCGCCAGAAGTGGTCACGCATGAGCCGCCCGTTCTCGGCGTACATCTGCGCCCACTCCGCGGCCGGGTCGACCACGACCCGCACCCTCGACAGGTCGATCTCCACGTAGTCGGCGGAGTCCTCGTCCGCCTTGCTGTCGGTCGGCACCACGCGCAGGTCGCCGCGGTCCTCGACGACCATCCGCTTGCCGTCGCCGGACACCGCGAACGCGTCCGCGCTGTCCGCCAGGCACTCGGTCTTCTGCTTCGCGAAGTCGAACCGCTCCAGCGCCGTGCGCGGCGGTCGTGCCTCGGGCGACGCCAGGTTGTCGCCCAGCACCCCGAGCAGCGGCCGGCGCAGCCACAGCAGTCCGCCGCGAGCCGCCTTCAGCGCGATGTAGTCGGCGGCGGCCACGGGCACCGGCACCACGCGGTCGGCGAGGCCCTCGAAGTCGACCTTGGTGACCGAGGGCTTCTCGTCGTCGTCCTCGGAGTCCTTGTCCTCGTCACCGGCCGGGCGCCCGCCGTGCATCGGTGCGAACGGCGACGGCGTGGTCGCGGCCAGCGGCACGAGGTGCGGGCGGCAGCCCGTCGGGAACGACAGGTCGAACACGTGCGCGTCGTAGACCGGGTCGAACGTCCTGATCGACAGGAACGCCAGGTGCTTGCCGTCCTCGGTGAACGTCGGCGCGAAGTCCACGAACCGCAGCGGCGTGACGTCCACAACGGACAGGTCGGTCGCGTTCACCATCTTGATGTGCCGCAACGAGGCCGGTCCGGGGTGCGACCACGCGACCCACGACGAGTCGGGCGAGAAGGCGAGGTGCGTGATGTGCGCGTTCGCACCGCGGACGACCTCGCGGACCTCGCCGGAAGCGATGTCCACCAGCAACAACCGGCTGTCGTGCGTGGCGACGGCGACGCGCGACCCGTCGGGTGCGGCCGCCAGCGACATGACCCGGCCGAGCTGGCCGGAAGCGACGCGACGGGCCGTGTTGCCCGGCTCGACCCCGCCGACCGGCGCGATCTCCAGGGCCTCCTCGCCCTCGACGTCGGTCACCCACACCACGTGGCCGGTCTCGCCGAGCACCTTCGGCAGCCGGGAGCGGACGTCGGACCGGTCGGCCAGCGCGCGGACCGGGCCGTCGCGGTGCGTCACCCAGTGCACCGAACCGCGGACCTCGACCGCCGACGCACGGCCGGTGTGGTCGACGCTGAACGACTCGACGTTGCCGGAAGCCTTGACGTGGTGCGGTTGCCGGCCGGTGCGCGGGCCGCCGAGCTTGATGTCGAGCTTGCGCAGGTCCGACAGGCCTTCGAGCAGCCACAGCTCACCGGCCTGGTGGAAGATGACCCGCGAGCCGTCGCTGGAGGCGTTGCGCGCGTAGAACTCCCCTGACGAGTGACGGCGCAGGTCGGTGCCGTCCGGCAGCACCGAGTACACGCTGCCGACGCCCTCGTGGTCGGAGAGGAACGCGATGCGGCCGTCGACCCACATCGGGTTCGACAGCGTCGACTTGAGGTCGCCGAGGATCCGGGTGAAGTCACCGGAGCCGTCGGTGTCCACCCACAGCTTGCCCGCCGTGCCGCCGCGGTACCGCTTCCAGGCCGCGGGTTCCTGCAGGTAGCTGGAGGACGTGACGACCTGGCCGCCGGGTCCGAAGGAGACGTCGTTGACCCACCCGAACGGCAGCACCTCGGACGGTCCGCCGTCCAGCGGGACGGCGTGCGCGTGCTTGCGGTTCCTCGACGGCTGACCTGCCGCGGACACGGCGAGCACCCGCCCGTCCGGTGTCCAGCCCGACACCGCCGTCCGGGCGGCACCCCAGTGCGTCAACCGGCGGGCGGGGCCACCGTCCACAGGCGCCACCCGCACCTCGGAAGCGCCGTCGATCGTGCTGGCCCACGCCAGATGCGTGCCGTCGGGGGAGAAACGCGGCGAGCGAACCGGGACCTGGTCCGCGGACGCCCTCCAAGCCCTTCCTCCGTCGACGGGCGCGAGCCACACGTCGTCCTCGGCCACGAACGTCACCAAGTCACCGCGAAGGTGCGGATACCGCAGGTAAGTCACGTGATCGACGGTAGCCCACGCTCAGCGTCTCAGGAGGGCCAAAAACGCCGCCAGTCTTCAGCTGCAAGAGAATCCAGACCTTCGGCCCGTCCCTTGGCCTCCGCCTCGCGGACGTTCGCCGCGAAACGGCGGCAGAGCAGGCGCAGCTCCGTCTCCGGGTCCTCCCCGGCGAGCTTGGACAAGGCGGTCACGGCGAACAACGTCGTGCCCGTGTCGTCGCCCTCTGGCAGCAGGTCGACGGGGAAGCCGGCGCGCCGGGTGCGTTGCACCAGCTTCGCGGCCAGCGCGACCGCGGGCTGGCCGAGCGCCACACCGTCCACACTGGACTCGCGCTGCTTCTCGGCCTGCTTGAGCTCCTCCCACCGGTGCTGCTGCGACGTGGCGTCGTGCACGGCGGGATCGTTGCCCTCGAAGACGTGCGGATGGCGGCCGACGAGCTTCGCGACCAGGTCCGACGCCACGGCGTCGATGTCGAACGGGTCCTCGGCGTCCTCGGCGGCGACCCGCGCGTGGAACAGCACCTGCAGGAGCACGTCGCCGAGCTCCTCGCGCATCGCCGCGCGGTCGCCGTCCTCGATCGCCTCCAGCAGCTCGAAGGTCTCCTCGACGAGGTACTGGCGCAGCGACTCGTGGTCCTGCTCGGCGTCCCAGGGGCAGCCGCCCGGCGACCGCAGCCGGTGCATCACCGCGGCGGCGTCGAGCAGGGCGGCGCCCAGCGGCTCCGGCGTCGTGATGACGCGGGCGTCCGGGTACGGCGACGCGTCGGTCGTGATCACCACCGCACCGTCCTCCACGACGGCGGGCGCGGGCCCGTCGACCCCGAGATCGGACCAGAACTCCAGGGGCACGCCCTCGCCCGCGTAGACGGCCTTGGCCGTGCGCAACGCGGGCAGGGCGGCTGCGGGCAGCACGGCGCCGAGCCGCTCGCTCAGGACGACTGCGGTGATCAAGACTTGTTCTTGGCCGCGGGCACGCCGACGAAACCGGCCTTCTCACCGGAGGCGGCGACGACGGTCGCGGCGGTCGGGTCCCACACGCCGTAGCGGGGGTTGACCTCGACGTCCATGTCCGCGGCCAGGTACTGCGCGACCCGCAGGCCGAACGCGGCGAGCAGCTGCGGGTCGATGCGCTCGGTCAGGTCCTCCTCGCCGGGCGTCGGCGAGACCTTGTTGCGCTCCTTGACCACGGCGACCATCCAGCTGGCCTGCTGCTCGTCGGCGGGGAAGGCGACGACGGTGCCGGGCCGCACGCCCCACAGCATCGTGTGGACCAGCGACGGGTTCTCGGTGACGCGCACGCGCTGGTTCGTCGCCGACGCCTGCTGGCCGCTGGTGGTGCGCGGGGCCTCCTGGATGAACCGCGCCATCTTCGACGGGTCGGCGGCAACCTCCGCGGCCTTGTCCCTGGCTTCCTTCGGGTCCTTGGCCTGGAAGAAGTCGATCACGACCTCGAGCGTGGAGAGGTTGCGGCGCGCGAGCTCACCCATGACCAGCACGTCGCGCTGGCGGCGGTAGATCGTGGTGGAGTCCTGCTCGCTCTGCTTGGCGGCCTCTTCCGGCCCGCCCTTCTCCTGCACCGCGTCGTACACCTTGGTCTCGTCGACCGTGATGTTCTCGCGCTGCGCCGCGGCGGCCGCGATCTGGTGGGTGATCTCGTCGGCCAGCACGAGCCGCGAGACCTGGTCGAGCTTGCCCTGGTCCTGCATCTGCTGGGCGGCGGGCTCCTTCTTGAGCACCGTCACGGTGCGGTCCTGGACGGTCTGCAGGCTGACCGTCTGATCACCGACGATGGCGGCCGAACCGGCCTTGGCGGGGCCGGTGCCACAACCGGTGGCAAGCAGTGCCACAGCCACACCGACCAGCGAGAAACGCTTCAGAACAGTGCTCACGAGGATCTACCCTCTCACGCCGTGGTGACCGGGGTCACGGGAGTCCCCGCCAGTGAGTCGAGGAACGCACCGCACCAGTTCAGCAGCTGCTGATCACGCAGCTGCGGTGCACCCATCCGGCCGCCCGCGGCTCCCTCCGTCGGCCTAGGAACGGTGACCGTCCCCACCGCCTGCTTGTAGAGGGCCTTCGGGAACAGCCGGCGCAACCTGACCAGCTGCGAGTCGAGCAGCTCCAGCTTCGCGAACCGCACGTTCTGGCCCATCGCGATGACCTCGGTGACGCCGTGGCGGCGGCAGGTGTGCCGCAGGCGGGCGACGCCGAGCAGGCGTTCGACGGGCTCCGGCGGCGTGCCGTAGCGGTCCTTGAGCTCGTCCCAGACGGACTGGAGCGACGCCTCGTCCGCGGCGGCCGCGATCTTGCGGTAGGCCTCCAGCCGAAGCCGTTCGCCCGGCACGTACTCGTGCGGGATGTGCGCGTCGACCGGCAGGTCCACGCGGACCTCGGCGAGCTCCTCCTCGACCTCCCCGCCGTCGGCGCCGGCGTGCTTGCGGAACGCCTCGACGGCCTCGCCGACCAGCCGCACGTAGAGGTCGAAGCCGACGCCCGCGATGTGACCGGACTGCTCGGCGCCGAGGATGTTGCCGGCGCCGCGGATCTCCAGGTCCTTCATCGCGACGGCCATGCCCGCGCCGAGCTCCGTGTTCTGCGCGATCGTCGCGAGCCTGTCGTGCGCGTGCTCGGTCAGCGGCGTCTCCGGCGGGTACAGGAAGTACGCGTACCCGCGTTCGCGGCCACGGCCGACGCGGCCGCGCAGCTGGTGCAGCTGGGCCAGGCCGAGCAGGTCGCCGCGTTCGACGATCAACGTGTTGGCGTTGGAGATGTCCAGGCCCGTCTCCACGATCGTGGTGCAGACGAGGACGTCGTAGTCGCGTTCCCAGAAGCCCTGGATGAGGTGCTCGAGCTTGTCCTCGTTCATCTGGCCGTGCCCGGTCACGACACGGGCCTCCGGCACCAGCTCGCGGATGCGCTTCGCGGCCTTCTCGATCGTCGAGACCCTGTTGTGCACGTAGAAGACCTGGCCGTCGCGCAGCAGCTCGCGGCGGATCGCGGCACCGACCTGCTTGTCGTCGTACGCGCCGACGTAGGTGAGGATCGGGTGCCGTTCCTCCGGCGGGGTCAGGATCGTCGACATCTCGCGGATGCCCGCGAGCGACATCTCCAGCGTGCGCGGGATCGGCGTCGCGGACATCGTCAGCACGTCGACGTGCGTGCGGAGCGCCTTGATGTGCTCCTTGTGCTCCACGCCGAACCGCTGCTCCTCGTCGACGATCACGAGGCCGAGGTCCTTGTACCGCACGGTCTTCTGCAACAGCCGGTGCGTGCCGATGACGATGTCGACCTCGCCGTCGGCGAGCCCCGCGATCACCTGCCCGGACTCGGCGGGGTCGGTGAAGCGGCTGAGCCCCTTGACGTTCACCGGGAACTGGCGCATGCGCTCGGCGAACGTGTTGAGGTGCTGCTGCGCGAGCAGCGTCGTCGGCACCAGCACGGCGACCTGCTTGCCGTCCTGCACGGCCTTGAACGCCGCGCGGACCGCGATCTCCGTCTTGCCGTAGCCGACGTCGCCGCAGATGACGCGGTCCATCGGGACGCCGCGTTCCATGTCGGCCTTGACCTCGTCGATCGCGGCCATCTGGTCCTGCGTCTCGGTGAACGCGAAGGCGTCCTCCAGCTCGCGCTGCCAGGGGGTGTCCGGGGCGAAGGCGTGGCCGGGAGCGGACTGGCGGGCGGCGTAGAGCTGCACCAGCTCGGCCGCGATCTGCTTGACCGCCTTGCGCGCCTTGGACTTCGTGTTCTTCCAGTCGCTGCCGCCGAGCTTGTTGAGCGTCGGCAGCTCACCGCCGACGTACCGGCTGACCTCGTCGAGCTGGTCGGTGGGGACGAACAACCGGTCGCCGGGCTGGCCGCGCTTGCTGCTCGCGTACTCCAGGACCAGGTACTCGCGGGTGGCGCCCGCGACCGTGCGCTGGACCATCTCCACGTACTTGCCGATGCCGTGCTGCTCGTGCACCACGAAGTCGCCCGCCTTGAGCGCCAGCGGGTCCACCGCGTTGCGCCGCTTCGACGGCATCTTGCGCATGTCCTTGGTGGACGTCCCGCCGCGACCGCCGGTCAGGTCGGTCTCGGTGAGCACCACCAGCGCGAGGTCCGGCAGGATGAAGCCGTCCTCGAGGCAGCCGCGCACGACCGTGACGGTGCTCGCCTTAGGCGCCTTGTCGAGGGACTCGACGCAGACGGCGGAGACCTCGGCTTCCCGCAGGCGTTCGTAGGCGCGCTGCGCGGTGCCGGCGCCGGGTACGACGAGCACGGCCGCGCCACCGGTCGCGGTGTGCGCCTTGAGGTCCGCGAACGCCCGCTCGACGTCGCCGGAGTAGGCCTCGACCGGCTTGACGTCGAGGTGCACGACGTCCGGCGCGTCGGTGGTGAGCTGGCTGAGCGTCCACCACGGACGGTCGTTCGCCCTGGCGTGGTCCGCGATCTCGCCGAGACCCTGGTAGGCGCTGCGCCCGAGGTCGATCGGCGCGTTGCCGCCCCCCGCCGCCGCCATCCACGAGGCCTCGAGGAACTCCTGGCCCGTGCGCACCAGGTCGGCGGCGCGGGCCCGGATCTTCTCGGGGTCGTTGAGCAGGACGTGCGTGCCCGCGGGGACCACGTCCGTGAGCAGCTCCAGCTCGCCGGGGCAGAGCGCGGGGATCAGCGCCTCCATGCCCTCGACCGCGATGCCGTTGGAGATCTTCTCCAGCATCTCCGCGAGGTGGGCGTCGGACTGGTGCTCCTCGGCCAGGCTCGCGGCGCGCTGCTTCACGTCCTCGGTCAGCAGCAGCTCACGGCACGGCGGCGCGACGAACTCCGCGACCTCCTCGGGCAGCGACCGCTGGTCCTGCACGGAGAACGGCCGGATCTCGCTGACCTCGTCGCCCCAGAACTCGACGCGGAACGGGTGCTCCGCCGTCGGCGGGAAGATGTCGAGGATGCCGCCGCGCGTCGCGTACTCGCCGCGCTTCTCGACCATGTCGACGCGGGTGTAGGCGTTCTCGGCCAGGCGCGTGACCAGCTCGGCGAAGTCCTGCTCCTCGCCGACCTTCAGGTGCACGGGCCGCAGCTCGCCCAGGTCCGGCGCCATCGGCTGGATGAGGCTGCGGACCGTGGTGACGAGGACCCTGATCGGGTTGCCCTCGGGGTGCTTGAGCCTGCGCAGGACCTGCAGGCGCGCGCCCACGGTGTCCGCGCGCGGGCTCAGGCGCTCGTGCGGCAGCGTCTCCCAGCTGGGGAAGAAGGCCACCGCGTCCTGGCCGATCAGGTCCTTGAGGACGTTCGTCAGCTCTTCGGCTTCTCTGCCGGTCGCCGTGACGGCCAGGACGGGCCTGACCGTGGACAGCGCCGCGGTGACGAGCGGCCGGGCGGCGAGCGGGCCGTCCAGCCCCAGCTCGGGCACACCGGCGGAGTCGATCAACGTGCGGAGTGCTTTGTCGGGAAGGACACCATCGAGCAGGCCGAGCAGCGGCATAGTGAGAAACCCCGGTCAAGTGCTTTGCGACGCCGGACAGACCCCTGCCTGGGACGAGGGGTCTCACTCCCCACCTTAGCTCGTGGAGCGAATCCTCATCGGGTGGTTCCGGCGCGGCTCAAGCAGGCTCCCACGCGATGATCCGCTCGAACACGCGGTGGTCGCCCCTGGCGTCCACCGCGCTCAGGTCGTGGCGGCCGTACATGAAGAGAACCAGGTCACTGGCGGTGGCGGTGGCCTCCGCGGTGGCGTCGGTCTCCTGGACGGTGCGCGCGCCGTTCCCGTCCAGCAGCAGCCACCAGCTCCGGCCCTCCGCCGCGTGGTATCCGATGGTCGCGGGCTCGTGCGGCCAGGGAGACGCCGTCGTCACGCAGGTCTGCAGGAACTCGTCGACGCCGTCGAGCGCGATGTCCGTCGGCAGCGGTTCCTCGGCGCCGATGGTGAGCTGGGCGTCGTAGGTGTGGACCGCGAGCTGCTGGAGCTGGTGGCGGGCGACGGCGCGAGCGTTGTGCGGCGAGCCGGTCCACCAGGCCCAGCACTCGCGGTCGGGGCCGGCCTCGTCGAGGGCGGTCACCAGCTCCCGCGTCGCGTCCTCCAGCCAGGCCAGGATCTCGTCGCGCTGCTCGGGCATCGGGACGTCCCCGACGTCCGCCTTGGCGGTCGCGGGACCCGCGGCGACGGTGGCGGCCCAGGCCCTGCGGCCGTCGCCGATGTGCTGCGCGAGGTCCGCGAGCGTCCACTCCGGGCAGCTCGGGACCTTGGCGCCGAGGTCGGGTGCGGCGGCGACGGCGGCGCGGAAGGCGGCCGACCGTTCGTCGATGAGGCGGAGGAGGTCGGGGAAGCCCAGAGCGTTCTGCACCGCCGGTGTCTAGCACGGGGCATGGCGGGCGGACAGCGAATATCGGTGGCTCTCGCGCTGCCGGGCAGTCACCCTGTCGGTGTGTCGATGAGAGAGATCAGGGCTGACTACGACGATCAGTCCATCGTGGTCTACCAGGCCTATTCACCCGTGATCGCAGATCCGGCCGTGGCGGTGCAACGGTTCGTGCCGCCGTTCAAGATGGAGCGGATGACGTGGATCAAGCCGTCGTTCCTCTGGATGATGTACCGCTGCGGATACGCGCGGAAGGAAGGCCAGGAACGCGTTCTGGCCGTCCGCATCACGCGCGAGGGGTTCGACTGGGCGGTCGCCAACGCCGTCGAGAGCACCATCGGCGGCAAGCCGCAGGTCCGCGTGCAGTGGGACCCCGAACGCGGCCTGCACCACGAGGCGTTGCCGCACCGGTCGATCCAGATCGGCCTGACCCGCGAGGCCGTCGAGAGGTACGTCCACGAGTGGACGGTCAGCATCACCGACGTGACACCGCTGGCCAGGCAGGTCCACGAGAAGGTGCTCGCACACGACCTGGACGGAGCGCGTGCGCTGCTGCCCGTCGAACGGCCTTACGCAACCACCACGACACAAAACGCATAGTTGGGACATGCGCGCACTCGTTGCTGCTGTCTCGGTCTTGGCCCTCACGGCCTGCTCCGCGCCGGAACCCGGCGGCACCGCGCCGTCGAAGGCCCCCGCACCTCAGGGCCTGAAGGTCGAGGAGGTCGCCGGCGGGTTCCAGCACGCCTGGGACCTGGGCTTCCTGCCGGACGGCTCGATGCTCGTCACCGAACGCCCCGGCGCGGTCAAGCTGGTCAGGAACGGCCAGGTCACCCCGGTCGACATCGACCTGACCGACCTGCAGGCACGTGGCGAGGGCGGCTTGATGGGGCTCGTCGTCCACCCGGACGACCGGCGCTTCACGGTCTGCTACAACACGACCAGGGACGTGCGGCTGGTGACGTTCACGCTCGACGGCACCAAGGCCACGAAGACCAAGGACCTGCTCACCGGCATGCCGTCGAACTCGAGCGGGCGGCACTCCGGGTGCCGGCCCACGCTCGCGCCGGACGGGTCGATGTACGTCGCCACCGGTGACATCGCGCAGGCCCGCAACCCCCAGGACCGCACCAGCCTCGGCGGCAAGGTGCTGCGGATCGACGCCGAGACCGGCGAGGGCGCGGCGGGCAACCCGTTCATCGGCTCGACGAACGCCAACGAGCGCCGGATCTACACCTACGGCCACCGCAACGTGCAGGGCGTCGTGTTCCGGCCGGACTCCGGGCAGGCCTTCTCCAGCGAGCACGGGCCTTCGGTGGACGACGAGGTCAACCTGCTCGAGGCGGGTGCCAACTACGGCTGGGACCCCTCCGAGGGTGGCACGCGGGGCGGGTACGACGAGAGCGTGCCGATGACCGACCTTCAGCGGTTCCCGGACGCGGTGCCGGCGGTGTGGTCCTCCGGCTCCCCCACCGAGGCGATCTGCCAGGCGGCGTTCTGGAACGGCAAGCTCGCCATCACGGCGCTCAAGGGCGCGAAGCTGCTGCTGTTCACGCTCGACCAGGCGGGCAAGGTGCAGAACGTCAGCATCCCGGACGAGCTCAACGACAGGTACGGCCGCCTGCGCGCCGCCAGGACCGCACCCGACGGGTCGCTCTACATCACGACGTCGAACGGCTCGAACGACAAGCTGCTGAGGCTCACCGGAGACGTGTAGGCCGCCGTGCCGCTCGACCCCTCGACGAACGGCGCGACGGCGCCATGCTCTGAGGACATCGTTCGGGAGGACTCGAACCGTTTCACCAACGGCTGCGCAGCTTCGGCTTGTGGTCCATCGCCGAGAGGCCGTTCCACGCCAGGTTCACCAGGTGGGCTGCGACCTCGTCCTTCTTCGGCCTGCGCGCCTCCAGCCACCACTGGCCGGTCAGCGCGACCATGCCGACCAGCGCCTGCGCGTACAGCGGGGCGAGCTTGCGGTCGTAGCCCCTGCGCGCGAAGTGCTGGCCGAGGATGTGCTCGACCTGCGAGGCGATGTCGTTCAGCAGCGAGGAGAACGTGCCGGAGGACGAGGCGACGGGCGAGTCCCGCACCAGGATGCGGAAGCCGTCGGTCGAGCCCTCGATGTAGCCGAGCAACGCGCACGCGGCCCGTTCGAGCAGCTCACGCGGGTGCGAGCCGCCGTCGAGCGCCTCCGCGATCTGGTTCATCAGGCGCCGCATCTCGCGGTCGACGACGACGGCGTAGATGCCTTCCTTGCCGCCGAAGTGCTCGTAGACGACGGGCTTGGACACGCTCGCGCGGTGGGCGATCTCCTCGATCGAGGTCGCCTCGAAGCCCTTCTCGGCGAACAGGGCGCGGGAGACGTCCAGGAGCTGCTCCCGCCGCTCCTTGCCCGTCATCCTGACCCTGGCCACCGAGCCAGCCTACAAAGACCACCGCCCGGCGCCGGCCCTGGCCGGACGCCGACCGGGCATCATCGACACATGGCCAGACGCAAGATCATCCGTATCGCCGCGACCTCGGTGCTCGTCCTGCTCGTGCTGGTCACGGCGGCGCTGGGTGGTGTCGGCTGGTACTACAGCAACGAGCTGCTCAAGCCGGCGGAGGCTCAGCCGCAGCGCTACCCGGAGACCGCGCTCGGCATGGACGAGAAGAACCTCGTCCTCGCCGAGTCGAAGCTCACGACGTTGCGCGGCACGTTCGGCGTCGTCTGGCCCGGTGGCGCCGCGAAGGTCGGCGACGTCGCCGCGAACGAGAACGGCCGCGTCGAACGTCCTCTGCTCGACGGCACCGCACCGCCCGAGGGCACCAAGGTGCGCATCGAGACCGACGTCCACGACGGCGACCCCAAGACCACGCTGGGTCTGGTCTACAGCGAGGTCCGGGTGCCCTCCGAGCTCGGCGAGATGCCCGCCTGGCTCGTGCCGGCGGCGAACCAGGACACGTGGGTCATCACCGTGCACGGGCGGGGCGCGTCGCGGGAAGAGGCGTTGCGGGTCGTTCCGCAGTTGCACACCGCCGGACTGCCCGTCCTGCTGATCACCTACCGCAACGACGCCGGCGCGCCCCGATCGCCCGACGGGCTCTACCACCTCGGCGACACCGAGTGGCGCGACGTCGAGGCCGCGATCAGGTACGCGCAGTCGCGGGGTGCGCGGAAGGTCGTGCTCTACGGCTGGTCGATGGGCGGCGCGATCGTCGGCCAGACGCTGGCACGGTCGGGCATCGCGGCGGCCGTGAGCGGTGTCGTGCTCGACTCCCCCGTCACGAACTGGACGCGGACGCTGAACCTCCAGGCCCAGAACCGCGGCGTGCCGACGTGGCTCACGCCCGTCGCCGAGGTCGTGTCCGGCTGGCGCGCCGACCTCGACTTCGACCGGTTCGACCTCGTCCGCAACCCACCGGCGCTCAGGCCCCCGACGCTGATCCTCCACGGTTCCGCGGACGGCACCGTGCCCGCCCAGTCGTCGCGCGACCTGGCGGCCGCCGCGAGCGGTCTCGGGTGGCCCCTGCGGTACGTCGAGATCCCCGGCGCCGACCACACGTCGGGCTGGAATGTGGCGACGGACACGTACCAGGCCGCCCTGAGCGAGTTCCTGACCAGCTCGATCGGCGTGAAAACGCGATCATGACCTGAGCCGGACGAGTGGCGGTTGGACAACGGCGGGAGGTCTCATGACAACATGTGCGCAGGACGGGCGCGCGCCCGCCCGGTCCGCCATGGTGTAAAGGCAGCACCTCGGATTTTGGTTCCGATGGTCCAGGTTCGAATCCTGGTGGCGGAGCAGGGCCCTGGAAGCACAGGGTCGAGGTGTCTTTGGGAGGTGCGGAGCTGCCCGAGGAAACGGTCGACGAGCAGGGCAACGTGCGCCACCGCCACCACGAGATGTCCGACGCGTGGCTGGTGGGCCGCGCGAGCGAACTCGTCGCCGTCGCCCAGAGCAGCCACCTCGCAGCACAGCTGGACGCGGCCTCCGAGATCGACCACATCCTCGCGGAGGCGCAGGGCCGCGGTGAGCCCCGCATCGTCGCGCAGCTGCTCAGGGCCGCCGCCGTGGTCCGGCTGGTCACCCCGGGACTCGTCGACATGTCCGACCCGCAGCTCGACGAGATGCTCGCCCACACCCGCCGCCACGGCCTGATCGTGCTGGAGGCGGACGCGCGGGCGTTGCGCGGACGCCGGTTCCTGCTGGGCAACGCCGAGGACAAGGCGCTGACCGAGATCGCGTCGGCGCTCGCGATGATGCTCGACGAGGAACCCGAGGTCGACCCGGTCTTCGACAAGCGGACGTGGGACCAGCTGCTGGCCACGACGCTGCAGGACATCGCGCTCGTGCTGACCCAGCTGGGCGTCTACGAGATGGCCGACGACGTGCTGGCGGGCGCCAACAACGCGTTGCGCGAGAGCGGCCAGCCGCACCAGATCTACGTGCACCTGGTGAACAGGGCCCGGCTGCGGATCGGCTGGGGCCTGCGACTCGAACGGGTGAACCTGCACGACGCGGCGGCCGAGCAGTTCCGGGTGGCCTCCGGGCTCGCCGAGGCCGCGGAGGTGCCGTTCCGGCAGTCGCTGCACCCCGGCCGGCGCGACCTCGACGCCGCCGAGCAGGTGCCGATCCTCGGCGCCGCCCACGCGCTGACGAACCCGGCCGAGGACCACCTCGACCGGCTGTGGTCGTTGCGCGGCCTGTCGATGTACGCGCGAGAGCTGATCATCGTCGCGATCGCGCTGGCCCGGTGCTTAGTCGAGGCGAACCGGCTCGACGACGCGCTCAAGGTCCTCGGCGACACGCGCACGCAGATGGAGCACGACACGTCGGAACCGTCGCTGGTGCTGTCGCTGGAGCGCGAGTACGCGCACCTCTGCGGCCCGCACACGACGTCCGCGCTGCAGGCGTACAACGCGGCGCTGGAGCTGGAGCTGTGGCAGATGCGGGAGTCCCGCGTGGCCACGTTGCAGACGCGCCGTGAGCACGAACGGCTGACGCGCGCGCACGGCGCGATAGCGCAGCAGGCGTTGCAAGACCCGTTGACCGGCCTGCCGAACCGCCGTGCCCTCGACGACAAGATGGCCGAGCTCATCGCCGGCCAGGTCGACCCGTTCTCGATCGCCCTGGTCGACCTCGACGGCTTCAAGGGCGTGAACGACCGGCATTCACACGCCGACGGTGACGACGTCCTCCGGGTGATTGCCAGCACACTCCGGCAGGCCCTGCGGGGTGACGACATGGTGGCCCGCTACGGCGGCGACGAGTTCGTCGTGCTGCTGCCGGGCGCCCCCCTGCACGCCGCCGAAGCGGCACTGGGCAGGGCCGTGGATGCCGTGGCAGGCCTGCCAATCGACCTCTCCCGCGGGGTGACGCTGTCGGTCGGCGTCATCTCGCTGCGCCCCCGCGAATCCGCGAACCAGGCCCTGTCGAGGGCTGACTCCGCGATGTACGTGGCGAAGCGCCAGGGTGGCTGCCAGGTTGCGGCTGTGGCCGGAGAGCCGTCCCCGGAGGCTTAGGCTGGTCCGCGGACTTCGAACCACCCAGCCTGTTAGGGAGAGCATTGATGCTCGAGGGCCCTGTCAGCACGGTCGTGCTCGCCGCCGGGGAAGGCACCCGCATGCGGTCGTCCACGCCCAAGGTGCTGCACCGGATCGCCGGACGCTCACTCGTCGAACACGCGGTGCGTGCGGCTGCCGGCACAGACCCCGACCACCTGGCCGTCGTCGTCGGCCACGGCCGTGAAGCCGTCACTGAGCATCTGGAGACCCTCGCCGGGACGCTGGGCCGCAAGGTCACCGTCGCGGTGCAGGCCGAGCAGAAGGGCACCGGGCACGCGGTCTCGTGCGGCCTGGCCGAGCTGCCGCACGACCTGGGCGGCACCGTGATCGTGAGCTACGGCGACGTGCCGCTGCTCGACACCAGGACGTTCCGGGCACTGCTCGCGGAGCACTCGGCCGCGGGCAACGCCGTGACCGTCCTGACGGCCGTGGTGGAGAACCCCACCGGGTACGGCCGGATCGTCCGCGACTCCGACGGCTCCGTGCAGCGGATCGTGGAGCAGAAGGACGCCTCCTCCGCCGAGCAGGCGATCAACGAGATCAACTCCGGCGTCTACGCCTTCGACGCGGCGGTGCTGCGCGACGGCCTGTCGCGGCTGTCCACCGACAACGCGCAGGGCGAGCTCTACCTGACCGACGTCCTGGGCATCGCCCGCGGCGACGGCCTGCGCGTCGGCGCGCTGATCGCGTCCGACCGCTGGCTGGTCGAGGGCATCAACGACCGGGTGCAGCTCGCGGCCGTCGGCGCCGAGATGAACCGCCGCATCGTCGAGGGCCACCTGCGCGCCGGCGTCACGTTCGTCGACCCGTCGTCGGCGTGGGTCGACGCGGACGTGCGGATCGGCCAGGACGCCCTGGTCGAGCCGAACGTGCAGCTCCGCGCGGGCACGGTGATCGGCGCCCGCGCCACCGTCGGCCCGGACACGACCCTGTCGGGCGTGACGGTCGGTGAGGGCGCGTCGGTCGTGCGGACCCACGGCAGCGACTCGGTGATCGGCGACAACGCCTCCGTCGGCCCGTTCGCCTACCTGCGCCCCGGCACGTCCCTGGGCGTGAAGGGCAAGATCGGCACGTTCGTCGAGACGAAGAACTCGACGATCGGCGAGGGCTCGAAGGTCCCCCACCTGTCCTACATCGGCGACGCCACGATCGGCGACCACAGCAACATCGGCGCCGCCTCGGTGACCGTCAACTACGACGGCGTGAACAAGCACCGCACGATCGTCGGTTCCCACTGCCGCACCGGCTCGGACAACATGTTCGTAGCACCGGTGACGGTGGGCGACGGCGCCTACACCGGCGCGGGAACCGTCCTGCGCCGCGACGTCCCACCGGGAGCGCTGGCCGTGTCCGGCGGCCCGCAGCGAAACCTCGAGGGCTGGGTCCTGAACCGCCGTGAGGGCACCGCCGCGGCCCAGGCGGCGGCAGCAGCCCTCGCGAAGCAGAATGCGGACGAGAAGACAGAGGAGGGTCGCTGACCGTGAACCCGCAGATGCCCGGCACACCGAAGAAGAGCCTGATGCTCTTCGGCGGGCGTGCCTACCCGGAGCTGACAGAAGAGGTCTCGAAGCACCTCAACGTCACGGTGACCCCGCAGCAGGCCTACGACTTCGCGAACGGCGAGATCTTCGTCCGCTTCGAGGAGTCGGTGCGAGGCTGCGACGCCTTCGTCATCCAGTCCCACACCAGCCCCATCAACCAGTGGCTGATGGAACAGCTGATCATGGTCGACGCCCTGAAGCGAGCCTCGGCCAAGCGCATCACCGTGATCATGCCGTTCTACCCGTACAGCCGCCAGGACAAGAAGCACCGAGGCCGCGAACCCATCTCGGCCAGGCTGGTAGCCGACCTCTTCAAGACGGCAGGCGCCGACCGCCTCGTCTCGGTCGACCTCCACACGGCCCAGATCCAGGGCTTCTTCGACGGCCCGGTGGACCACCTGTGGGCCATGCCCCTGCTGGCGGACCACATCCGGGGCAAGTACGCGGGCCACGAGATCACAGTCGTCTCCCCCGACTCGGGCCGCACCAAGCTGGCCGAGAAGTGGGCGGACACCCTGGGCGGCACCCCGATCGCCTTCATCCACAAGACGAGGGACCCCCTCCGCCCCAACGAGGTGGTCTCGAACCGAGTGGTGGGCAAGGTGGAGGGCCGCCTCTGCATCGTGATCGACGACATGGTCGACACCGGCGGCACGATCGCAGGAGCGGTGAAGCAGCTGCTGAGCGAAGGCGCCTCCGACGTGGTCATCGCGGCGACGCACGGCATCCTCTCCGGCCCGGCCACCAAACGCCTTCAGGAGTCAGGCGCCCGCGAGGTCGTGTTCACCGACACGCTCCCGATCCCGGCGGAGAAGCGCTTCCCGAACATGACGGTCCTGTCCATCGCACCACTGCTGGCCCGAGTGATCCAGGAAGTGTTCGAGGACGGCTCGGTGACGTCACTGTTCGACGGCAACGCCTGACAACAACAAGAGCCGAGGCGCCGCGCGAAGCGAAGCTCCAGCGGTGGGGTCCCCGTCACGAGTCGCGCCACAGCTCCTGCTGCATGTGGCCCGCTTCTGGTGCGACTTGTGACGGGGACCCCACCGCAACGCAACCACCTACGAAACCGCAAGCCGCCCGACGAAACAGGCGTGCCATCAACCCACGAGCGGCGCGGTCCCCCGATCAGATTGCCGGGGGTCCGGGGGCAGAGCCCCTGGGGAAGCACGCAACAGGCACGGCCCAACGCAAAACAACCACCCACCCGGTCGCGCCACGCAAAACGACCACCCACCAACTCGCGCCCACCCCAAGCCGAACACCCCCACCCACCACCCAAAACCCACTCAGCCACCCCCGATTGGCCTCCCCGATGCCCACTCACCTACACTGGTCGGGTTGCCTCGGCGAGGGCGAGCTCCCCAGCTCGGCGTGATCGACGCGGTGGCTTGATGCCGCGCGTGTTGACCCGTTTCCGCGCTGCTCGCCGCCGCTGGCCACCACCCAACGCTGAGTACTTGTGCACCGCCCCGACGTACAAGGCCAGACTTGTAAGGAGTACCCCACCGTGTCCGAGGTCCGTCTCGCCGCTGAGCAGCGCACTGAATTCGGCAAGGGCGCAGCCCGCCGTACCCGTCGCGCCGGCAAGATCCCCGCGGTGCTCTACGGCCACGGTTCCGACCCGAAGCACCTGGCTCTGCCGGCGCTCGAGTTCGCCCGTGTTGTCCGTGAGCACGGCCAGAACGCCGTCCTCACCCTCGCCTTCGAAGGCGGGAACGAGCTGGCGCTCACCAAGACCGTCACCACGCACCCCATCAAGAACTACATCGAGCACGTCGACCTCCTCCTCGTCCAGCGGGGCGAGAAGGTCACCGTCGAGGTACCGCTGGTCATCTCCGGCGAGCCCGCGTCGGGCACGCTGCTGACGCAGGACCTCAGCACGATCCAGATCGAGTCCGACGCGATGAACATCCCGGACCAGATCGAGCTGTCGATCGCCGGTGTCGCCGCCGGCACGCAGATCCACGCCAGCGACCTGACCCTGCCGGACGGTGCCGTCCTGATCACCGACGCCGACGCTCTCGTCGTCGCCGTCAACGAGGCGCCGTCCGCGGCGCAGCTCGAGGGTGACGACACGGGCGCCGAGGCGTCTGAGGCCACCGAGGAAAGCTGAGCCCCATCACGTCGGGCCGCACAGACGGCGCGCCACCCCCTCACGAGGGGGGAGGCGCGCCGTTGCGGTACCTGAGCCCGACCGATGTCAGGTCGAAGACGTTCCGCCGCAAGCGCCAGGGCTACGACCCCGGCCAGGTGAACGAGTTCCTGCTGATCATCGCCGACGCGCTGGCCGGCCGGATCCGCCTGAACCCCGACCACGTGCGCACCGTCCGGTTCGCCGCGGTCCCCAACGGCTACGACCCGCTGAGCGTCGACGGCGTCCTGCACCTGCTGGAGTTCCAGCTCCGCAACGGCATCGTGCCGCCCACGGGCCTGAACACCGGCGAGGACCTGCGCGCGCGCAAGCTGCCGAAGTCCGGCACCGGCTACGATCGCGCCGAAGTCGACGCCTTCATCCTCCGCGCCGGGGCCAACCTGGACGGCCGGGGCGCGATGACCTCCACCGAGGTCCGCAACACCCGGTTCAGCACCACGTCCGGTCTGCTGGGCAAGGGGTACCAGGTGCAGGCCGTCGACACGTTGCTGGACGATCTCGAGCAGGAGTTGCGGTTCCGTGGACGCTGACCTCGCCCTCGTCGTGGGCCTCGGCAACCCTGGTCCGAAGTACGAGGGCAACCGCCACAACATCGGTTTCCTGGTTCTCGACGAGCTGGCCGCGCGCATGAACGGCAAGTTCAAGGCCCACAGGTCGGGTGCCGAGATCGTCGAGGGCCGCCTGTCCGGTCACCGCGTCGTGCTCGCCAAGCCGCGCAGCTTCATGAACCTCTCCGGCGGCCCCGTCGCGAGCGCCGTGAAGTTCTTCAAGCCGACCACCATCGTCGTGGTCCACGACGAGCTGGACCTGCCGTTCGCCGCCATCCGCATGAAGCTCGGCGGCGGCGACAACGGCCACAACGGACTCCGCTCGATCACCAAGTCGCTGGGCACCAAGGACTACCACCGCGTCCGCTTCGGGGTGGACCGCCCGCCGGGCCGCCAGGACCCCGCGGACTACGTCCTGAAGGACTTCTCCACCGTCGAACGCAAGCAGCTCGCGCTGGAGGTCGACAGGGCGGCGGACGCGACCGAGGCCCTCGTCACCAAGGGCCTCGAGGCCGCGCAGAACGCCTTCCACTAGGCCCTGCCGGACTGGGCCTAGACCAGGGCGGCCGCCGCCGATCGGCGGAGCTTCCCGGACGGGGTCTTCGGCAACGTCCCCGGCGGCTGCACCACGACGGCGAACGGCCGCAGCCCGACCGCGTCGACGACACGGGCGGTGACCTGCTTGACCAGGTCCTTCTCCGCGTCCGCGTCCCCGGCGAGCTTCGACTCGACGACCACGGCGAACCGCTCGCGCTGCGTTCCGGCGTCCAACCGCACCGCGACGGCGTTGCCGGCCCGGACACCCTCGACCGAGCAGGCGGCACGCTCCACATCGGTCGGGTAGATGTTCCGCCCGCCCATGATGATGACGTCCTTGCGCCGCCCGCAGACGACGACCTGACCGTCCTCCACCACGTACCCGACGTCCCCAGTGGACAGCCACCCCTCAGCGTCCTGAGTGGCCAGCGGACCGTCCACGGTGAGGTACCCCGGAGTCACGGCCTCGCCCCGGATCTGCAGCTCACCGACGTCCCGGACGCCCAGGACCTCACCGGAGCCGGACACCACCCGCAGCTCCAGCCCCGGCAACGGCGGCCCGAGCAACGGGAAGGCACGCCCCTCGGCGGCGGGCACGGCACGACGGTCGGCCTCGACGGCGTCGGCGTCCACCACGTCCACCGAAAGTCCGGTGAACAGAGGCGCGAAAGCCACACCCAGCGTGGTCTCCGCCATCCCGTACGCGGCCAGAATGGACTCGGGCCGCAATCCGAAACGGGCCCCTGCCGAGACGAACGATTCCACGGCGGCCGGATCGATCGGCTCGGCGCCGTTCAGGGCGAGCCGGAGGGAAGACAGGTCGAACGAGTCGGACGAGGAGGCCAGCCGGCGGGCCACGATCGCGTAGGCGAAGTTCGGCGCGGCGGTGATCGTGCCCTTGTGCCGCGTGATCAGGTCGGCCCACAGGGTCGGGCGCGACAGGAAGTCGACCGGGGTGACCTTCACCAGTTCCAGTCCGAACAGCATCGGGACGGTCAGGAACCCGACCATCCCCATGTCGTGGAACAACGGCAGCCAGGACACCATCACGTCGGAGGACGGGTCCAGCGCCGCCGCGATCCGCATTCCCTCCGCGTTGGCCATCAGATTGCGGTGTGTGATGCGCACCGCCTTCGGATCCGCGGTCGACCCGCTCGTCAACTGCAGCAGGGCCGTGGCATCCTCGGGGGTGGGAACAGGAGCAGCGATCGGCTCCGCGTCCAGCTCGGACAACTTGCGGTAGGGGATCCCGTGCTGGTCCAGCACGGGAGCCAGGGCGTCGAACGGGCTGCCGAGCAGGACGAGACGCGAGTCGATCATGGCGAGCACCCGCAGCGTGTCCTCGGCCCACTCGGCCAGGTCGGTGCGCGGTGTGGGTTGATGCAACATCGTGACGCTGCCTCCGCACAGCCATGCGGCCTGCACGGCTGGGGCGATCACGGCTGGTTCGGCGGCGAGCACCGCGATCGCGGTGCCCGGCGCCACGTCGAGCGCACCAGCCATCCGCCGGGCGCGTTCGTGCACCTCGGCCCAGGTCCGGCGGACGGGTTCGGCGGGCTCACCCGTCGTCATGCCCCTGTCCCCGCCGCTGGAGGCCGTTGCCAGCATCACATCCACGAACTGACTCATGTTCGCGATCGTAGTGGCGCCGTTTGGTCCATCAGGGCGAAACGTTATGCCACGCGAAACGCGATACTCCCCAGTACAGGTACGCAGGAGGAGGTCATTGGTGGATCGGGGCGGCCCCGGAGCGCAGCATCGTCTGCCCGCGCATCCGGCACCTCTGCTCTCCGCTCAGGACGTGGCGCTCGTCGCGTTCCACCGGCCCCCCAGGGGTCAGCGCGGGTACGACGCGACCGAGGTGGACTCCTTTCTCGACCGTGTCGAGAACACGATGCGCAGCAGGGACGCCCTGACGCGCGAGGACGTGCTGAACGTCAGGTTCAGCACGGCGACCCGCGACCCCGGTTACGACGTCAACGAGGTCAACGTCTTCATGGAGCTCGTCGCCGACACGCTGCGGTCCACTCCGCAACGCCAGCAGGCCTCGGCTCCCGCGCAGGGTGCGCACGCCACGTCGCAGGCGATGAGACCCGCGGTCCGGTTGTCGCCGGACGACGTCGCCGCGGTGCGCTTCCACAAGCCCAGACCGGGGACCCGCGGTTACCACGAAGGCCAGATCGACGCCTTCCTCGACCGCATCGAGGCCACCCTGCGCGGCAGGGACAACCTGACCGCGCAACAGGTCCAGGACGCGGTGTTCGGCGAGTCGGCGCCGGGGACGTTCGGGTACGACCAGGAGGACGTCGACACGTTCCTCGACCTCGTGGTCCTCATGTTCGAGACCGCGCCTCCGCCGCCCAAGGCGCCTCCCGTGACGACCCAGCTGCCGCAACAGCAGCAGCGACCCCAGCAAAGGCGTCCACAACCGCCGCAGCGCCCCCAGCAGCAGCCTCCCGTGCAGCGACCCGCGGCGCCGGCGTCCGTCGACTCACCGAAGCTCACAGCCGCGGACATCCGCAACGTCGCGTTCCACCGCCCTCCCCGCGGCCGCCGCGGCTACCAGGAGTCCCAGGTGGACGCGTTCCTCGACCGCATCGAGGCAACCCTCCTCGGCCAGGACAACCTGACCGGCAAGGACGTCCGCGACATCCGGTTCTCCCGTCCGCTCATCGGACGGCGCGGGTACGACGAGACCGAGGTGGACGCGTTCCTCGGCCAGATCGAGCAGCAGCTCTCCGGACCGATGCGCAGCATGCCCGCGGTCAAGTCGTGGAAGGACCTCCGGCAGCTGCGGATCCCGCAGGCGGCGGCCGGGCAGCGCGGCTACCGCACCGCGCAGGTCGACCGGATGCTGGAGGAGATCGGCGTCGCGCTCGACGGCATGCTGGGGGCGACCTCGGAGGAGGTCATGAAGGCGCGGTTCAGCTACGCCCTGCTCTCCGGCCAGGGCTACGACACGTCGTTCATCGACGAGCTGCTGCCCCAGCTGGCGAACGAGCTCCGCCGCCGGGGCAAGTAGCCCCTCTCACCAGGCCTCAGCCCTCCACGGCCTCCGCCGCGGCCATCCAGGCGGCCTCGACGTCGGACTCCTCCGCCAGCACGGCGCGGAGCTCGGCGTCGAGCTTCAGCAGCCTGGCGGAGTCGGTCGCGGCCTCCGCGAGCGCGGCGTGCAGCTCGGCTTCCTTCTTGTGCAGCACCTCGAGGCGCCGTTCCAGCCGTGCCAGCTCCTTGCGGGCGGCGCGCTGGTCGGCGGCGTTCGACGGCGCCTTGTCCGCGGCCGGCGCGGTGGTGGTGCTCTCCCTGTCGCGCAGCGAGTCGCGGCGCTGGAGGTACTCGTCGATGCCGCCGGGCAGGTCGGTCAGGCCGCCGTCGCCGAAGAGCGCCACGACCTTCTCGCAGACGCGCTCGACGAGGTAGCGGTCGTGGGAGATCACGACGAGCGTGCCCGCCCACGAGTCGAGCAGGTCTTCCAGCTGCTGCAACGTGTCGATGTCCAGGTCGTTCGTCGGCTCGTCGAGCAGCA
>NZ_DATLEC010000263.1:0-7493 GCF_035525475.1 Lentzea sp.
AGGTACTCGATCGTCGTGACGATGTCGTCCTCGGTCAGCACACCGGTGTTGATGTCGGTGTCCAGGCCCAGCTTCTTGTTGACCTTGTAGCGGCCAACCTTCGCCAGGTCGTAGCGCTTGTCCTTGAAGAACAGGTTCTCCAGCAGGGCCTGCGCGGACTCCTTCGTGGGCGGCTCGCCCGGACGCAGCTTGCGGTAGATGTCGAGCAACGCCTCGTCGGTACCCGCGGTGTGGTCCTTCTCGAGCGTGGTCAGCAACGTCTCGCTGAACGCGAACCGCTCGCGGATCTGCTCCGTGCTCCAGCCCAGAGCCTTCAACAGCACCGTCACCGGCTGGCGACGCTTGCGGTCGATGCGAACACCCACGGTGTCGCGCTTGTCGACGTCGAACTCCAGCCAGGCACCCCGGGACGGGATGATCTTGACGCTGAAGACGTCCTTGTCCGTCGTCTTGTCGACCGCGGTGTCGTAGTAGACACCGGGCGAACGCACGAGCTGAGAGACCACCACGCGCTCAGTGCCGTTGATGATGAACGTGCCCTTGCTCGTCATCATCGGGAAGTCACCCATGAACACCGTCTGGCTCTTGATCTCGCCAGTGGTGTGGTTGGTGAACTCAGCCGTGACGAACAACGGTGCCGCGTACGTCATGTCCTTGTCCTTGCACTCTTCCGTCGAGGCCTTGACCTCGTCGTAGCGTGGGTCGGAGAAGGACAGTGACATGGAGCCGGAGAAGTCCTCGATCGGCGAGATCTCGTTGAGGACCTCTTCGAGGCCGCCCGTCGGGTTCTCGTCGCCGGCGTCGATGCGGCGCTGGAACCACGCCTCATCGCCGGTCAGCCACTCAAAGGACTGGATCTGCAGGTCAAGCAGGTTGGGCGTCGAGAGCGGCTCGTTAATCTTCGCGAACGAGACCCGCTTCGGCGCTCCAGGGATCCCCGACGTGGAGTTGGTCGCAGCAGTGGCCTTGGTCGCGCGAGAGATCGCCAAGATGCGTCCTTCCAGGGACAAATAGCTGGCTAGAGCGAACTAGCACGGCTGTCAAGGGTGCGGCGATGCCCGACTAATCCACGCTCTCGGCGAAGGGCAAGCGGAAAATGGGCAGCGCAAAGGGGCAGTCTAGCCACACGCACGGCGACTGTCGAGAGGCACCTGGAAGGACCCTCCTCTTGCTCACCGACAGAGTGACCCTGCATGAGCGCGCAGTCAAGATGTTGCAGACCGATCCACCCTCTGGATGGAGCGCTGTTTACTTCTTGTCACTCAATTGACCTGCGCAAACACGTGTGCGGCCGTTTCGGCGGGAAGTTGGCGGCCTCGAGTCGTCTTACAGAGCGCCACCAGATTTGCTGTGACCGAGATCACGCGTGTCGGGGCTGGCGGAGGGCATCTCCGAGGTGCATCCGGGCTCCTGTGGCGACCTCACGGCAGAGTTGATCTTAGGGGGCCGCGATCGAATACCCGCCACCGGCCCGGGCCAAACGACCGAGCGGGGCAGATCGGGTCAGCAGCCCTGCAGCTGGCGGTTCTGCTCCGCCGTCGCCCCGAACATCTCCATGTTGTCGATCTTCCAGCGGCCGCCGTCGCCGACCGCGCTCACGCGGAGCATGGCCATGCCGCCGCCCGACTGGTTGTCGGTCGTGCGGGTGGTGACCTGGTCGGCGAAGACCAGCACGGCGGCACGGCCGTCCTTGAGCGACGAGACGGCCGAGGACGCGACGCGGACGGTCACGACGAGCTTCTGCTGCGGCGCGATCTCCTTCACCGGGCCGAACACCGCGTTGTACTGGCACAGCGCCCTGCCGGTGAGCAGCTCCTTCGCGGCCTTCTCCGTGGCGGTCACGTCGGCGAAGTTGTAGGAGAACGACTTCTCGACGGCCTCGCGGACCTGGCCGTTCACCTCCGAGGTGGTGCCCACGTCGACGAGGGCCGCGTCGTAGGACACGGCGCGCGACTTGAAGAGGAAGAACGTGCCCAGGCCGCCCAGCAGGACCGCGACCACGAGCAGGGCCACGGGGAGCAGCCACGTGTCCTTCGCGGCGGGGGCCGGCTCGGCGGGCTCGGCCTTCTCGGCGGGCTCAGCCTTCTCGGCAGGTTCGTCGTCCTCGGCGACCGGCGCGGCCTGCTCCTCGGCGGGCTCGTCCGCCACGAGCTCCTGCTCGGGCGCCGACGGCTCCCACTCGACCGGCTCCGGCGCCTTCAGCTCCTCGGCAGGCGGCTCCGGCGCGACCTCGGGCTCCGCAAACGGCGCGACCTCGGGTTCGGCGACCGGCTCCGCGGTGACGCGGCGGTTCAGGCCGGCGACCTTCGGGCGGCCTCCTGCCGGTGGCGTGGGGATGGGGCGGCGGCGGGATGGGGGCACGAGCTCAGTCCAATCAGGCGCCCGGCCGCAGCGGGCCCAGCTGGCTCAGCTTCCAGCCGTCGTCCGTGCGGTCGAGCTTGGTCAGGTACCGGTTGATCTTGGTGACCTTCTGGCCGCCGTCCGGGGTCACGACGCTCTCGACGACGGCGATCATCGACGCCGTGCCGGTGCGGTCGTCGAGCTCGGTGATGGCCGCGTCGAGGACCTTCGACGTCGTCACGGACTTGGCGTCGACCAGCTGCTTCTTGCGCGAGTCCTTGTCCTTGTCGATCTCGGCGCGCAGGTCGCCGGTGGACGAGTTGAGCCAGCGCTGCAGGTCCTCGTCGACCTTGCGGTAGTCGAGGGTCAGGAAGTTCGTGATGCCCACCTGACCGGAGCGCAGGGCCTCGTCGCGTGCCGAGGCGAACGACGACTCCGAGGAGTGCGACGCCGAGTACCAGGCCACGCCGAAGTACGCGGCGTAGCCGAACGTCAGCACCGCCAGGACGGCGGCGACCACCGTGAAGATCCGCACTACTTCTTCCCCTCCGGCAATCCCAGCAGCTGGCCCAGCGACGTCAGCAGCGGCAGCTCCGGCACCGCCTGCTGCCCGGTCGGCTCCTGGCCCGGCTGCGTCGTCGCGTTTCCCACCGGTGTCGTCGGCGTTCCACCGTAGGGCGCGTTCTGCGAGCCTCGCACCGACGTAGCCGACCCGCGCGCCAGAGCGCAGTAGGCCTGCGTGTTCAGCGGCGCTGCGGACGTGTCGTTGCCCTGGCGGATGGTCGTGCCCTCGTACCCGACCGTGCACGGCATCGGGTCGAAGACGTTCAGCGCGAGCCCGAAGTGCGCGGACCCGTCCCCCGGCGCCACGGTGAAACCGCCACCGACGGCGATCGGGTACGTCACCGCGATCTGCTCCAGGCCGTCGCGCCTGGTCACGAGGATGTTCGACGTGGTCAGCAGGTTCGCGAGGACCACCCCGAGGTTCGGCCCGCTCTCCTTCAGCAGCGCCGAGACCTGCTCCGACGCCGGCGGCACCGCGACGATGAGCCGCCGCAGGTCGCCGTCGGAGGCCTTCAGCTGCTCGGCGAGCAACCGCAGGTCACCGCTGAACGAGCGGATGGCGCCACCCTGCGAGGCCTGCGTGGCCAGCACGATCCGGCCGTCCTCGAGCAGCTGAGTCGTCTGCGGCAGGTGCTCCTTGGCCGCCTGCGTGAACGCCGCGGTGTTGTCGATCAGCACCTGCAGGTCGCCGCCCGTGCCGTTGAACGCCGTGTGCAGCTCGTCGACGACGGTCCTCAACGAGTCCGTGGGCACCGACGACGCGAACGCGTCCAGGTTCGACAGCAGCCCGTCGACCGGCGGCGGGGTCTTCGTGGCCGACCGCGGGATGACCGAGCCCGCCTCCAGGTACGGGCCGTCGTCCGACTTCGGCCGCAGGTCCACGAACTGCTCGCCGACGGCGGACCGGTTGGCCACGACGGCCTCGGTCGCCGCGGGCACGCGCGGCGCGTCCGCGTCGAGCTCCAGGTCGACCTCGATGCCGTCCGAGGTCAGCCGCAGCTGCCCGACCCGGCCGATCGTGACGCCGCGGTAGGTGACCTCGGCGTTGGTGAAGATGCCGCCGGAGTCGGCGAGCTGCATCGTCACGACCGTCGACGCCGACTTGAACAGACCGATGTAGGTCGCGCTGACGTAGGAGATGCCCAGCAACGCGACCAGCACGAACGCGCCGATCTTGAGCTTCGTCGACCGCAGGATCACTTGCGAGCACCTCCCAGCAGACCACCGAGCAGGTCGCCCAGCCCGGACCCGGTCCCCTGCCCTAGGTTCGGCAGCGGGATGTTCGGCATCGGCAGCGGCGTGCCCTGGCTCGGCACCAGCGAGTCGATCGGCGACTGCCGCGAGCGCCCGAGGTTGTCGAGGACGGAGCCGAGGTTCAGGTCGAGGTCCATGAACGCGTTGGTGTAGTCGCCCTTGATGCCGTCGAGCGCCTCGTCGGGGAACGGGTAGGTCAGCAGCAGCTCCAGCGACTTCGGCAGGTTCTGCCCCGACTCGGCGAGCTTCGTCAGCGTCGGCTGCAACGCCTTCAGGTCCGCCACGATGTCGTCGCGGCTCCTGTTGACCGTGTCCGTCGCGACGTCGGACAGGCTGTCCAGCGACTTCAGCAGCGTCACGAGCTGCGTGCGCTGCTCGGCCAGCACGCGGAGGCCGGGCTCCAGGTCCGTTAGCGCCACCGCGATCTTCTCGCGCTGCTGCGCCAGCGTCCCGCCGAGCCGGTTGATCGAGTCGAGCGCGCGAACGATCTCCGCCTTGTGCTTGTCGAGCTCCCCGACGAACGTGTTCAGGTTGCCCAGCAACGAGCGGATCTCCTGCTCGTTGCCCTCCATCGCGGCGTTGAGCTCCTTGGTGATGTTCTGCAGCTGCGCGACACCACCGCCGTTGAGCAGCATCGACAACGCGCCGAAGACCTCTTCGACCTCGGGGTTGCGGTTGGTCTTCGACAGCGGGATCACGGCGTTGTCCGCGAGCCTGCCCGTCGACGGCTGTGTTTGGTCGTTCGGGGCGGGCTTGCCCAGTTCGACGAACTTCTCGCCGAGCAGCGCGGACTGGCGCAGCTTCGCGAACGCGTCGGCCGGCAGCCGCACGTCGCCGTTGACCAGCATGGTGACCTCGGCGGTCCAGCCGTCGGAGCCCAGGTCGATCTTCTCCACCCGGCCGACCGGCACGTCGTTGACCTTCACGCCGGCCTGCGGCACGAGGTCCAGCACGTCCTTGAACTGCGCCTTGACCCGGTAGGGGTGGTCACCGACGTCGGCACCGCCCGGCAGCGGCATGTTGTAGATGCCGTCGAACCCACCGGACCCGCAACCAGCGAGGACCAGTGCTGTGAAAACGATCGCGAGCTTCCTCACTGGGGCACCCCCGCGAGCGGCAGAGGCAGCGGCAGCTTGCCCGCGTTCAGGTCGCTGAGCACCTCGGCCGGCGACTTGAGCGGAATCGCGCCGGTCAGCAACGGCTCCAGCTGCTTGCACGTCTGCGCGAGCACCGGCGGCACGTTGTTCGGCGTCGCCTGCTGGACCAGCTTGCAGATCAGCACGATCGGCGGCTGGTTGAGCTCGTTGATGTTCGCGCGGACGTCGAGCGTGCCGGACGCCGCGTTGTAGGAGTTCTGCAGGTTGCCCAGGGCCAGCGGGGCGACGTCGAGGGTCTCCGCCAGTGCGGCCCGCTGGTTCACCAGCACCTGCGTGATCGAGGCGAGCTTGTCCACGTTGGACTTGAGCACCTCGCGGTTGTCCTTGATGAAGTCCTGCACCTGCCCCAGCGCGGTCGCGAGCTCCGAAAGCGCCGCGCCGAGGTCGCCCCGCTCGTCGGCGAGCATCTTCGACACGTCCGCCAGCTGCTGGTTGAAGTCGCGGACCTGGCTGTCGTTCGCGGCCAGCATCGCGGTGAACTTCTGCAGGTTGTCGACGGTGGCGAAGAGGTCCTCCTTGGACCCCGACAGCGTCCGCGTGGCCTGGCCGAGGTTCTTCAGCGTGTCGTTGAGCGCCTGGCCGTTGCCCTCGAGGTTCTTCGCCGCCGAGTTCAGCAGGTCCGCCAACGCGCCGTCGGCGTTCGCGCCGTTGGGCCCCAACGCGGTCGTGAGCTTGTCGAGCGACGAGTACAGCTCGTCCAGCTCGACGGGCGTCGCGGTGCGCTCCCGCGGGATCAGCGCGTCGTCGCCCAGCGTCGGTCCGCCCGTGTAGGCGGGGGTGAGCTGCACGTACCGGTCGCTGACCACGCTCGGCGCGACCACGACGGCCTGCGCGTTCTCCGGCACCCGCACGTCGCGGTCGACGGTGAAGACGACCTTCACGGTCTTGCCCTCGGGCGTGACCTCGTCGATCGTGCCGACCTTCACGCCCAGCACCCGCACGTCACCGCCGGGGTAGACGCCGACCGCCGCGGCGAAGTGCGCGGTGACCTTGCGCCCGTTCATGGAGGCGAAGACCCACCAGAGCCCGGCCGTCACGACCAGCGCCAGCACGCACGCGATCGCGATGAACCGGCCTGTCCTGCTGTGCACCACGTCAGTCATCGCCGCACTCCCGGAGGCAGGCAGCCTTCCTCGTTGAACCCGACGACGCCGAGGTTCACCGAGGGCGGCAGCAGACCGCAGATGTAGGTGTCGAACCAGCGCCCGTTGCCCAGGGTGTTGGCGAACACCCGGTAGAACGGCGCCATCAGCGTCAGGCTCTTGTCGAGCTTGTCCTGGTTGCGCTGCAACATCGTGGTCACCCGTTCCAGCTGCTCGAGCGCGGGCCGCAGCTGCGCGTTGTTGTCCGCGACCAGACCGGACAGCTCCCGCGCCAGGTCGCGCGTGCCGGTGAGCAGCGCGGAGATCGCGTCCCGCCGCTTGCGCAGCTCGCCCAGCAGCAGGTTGCCGTCCGCCAGCAGCTTCTCGAACTGCTCGTTGCGGTCGGCCAGCGTCCCGGTGATCTGGCTGGTGTTGGCCAGCAGCCTGGCCAACTGCTCGTCCCGCGAGGAGATCGTCTTCGACAGCGCGGACAACCCGTCCAGCGCGCCCCGGACGCTCTGCGAGGAACCCTCGAACGTCTGGGACAGCACCTCGAAGCTGTCCGCGAGCTGCTTGGTGTCGATCTGCCCGACCGTCGTCGCGAGGCCGTTGAACGCCTCGTTCACGTCGTAGGGCGCGAGCGTGCGCTCCTTGGGGATCGGCTTGCCCGGATCCAGCGGCAGCGCACCCTGCGGGTCCAGCGCCAGGTACTTCTGGCCGAGCAGGGTCTTGATCCGGATCGTCGCTGTGCTGCGGTCGCCGACCCAGGCGTCCTTGACCTTGAACGACACCCGCACGCGGTCGCCGTCCAGCTTCACCTTGGTCACCTTGCCGACCTTGACGCCCGCGACCCGGACCTCGTTGCCGTCCACCAGGCCTGCCGCTTCGCTGAACTCGGCGGCGTAGGTGGTGCCGCTGCCGATGATCGGCAGGTCGTCGGAGTTGAACGCGGCGAGCAGCAGCAGGAAGACCAGCGTCAGGCCGACCGCGCCGATGGTGAGCGGATTGCGCTGTTTCATCGGCGGCACCTCGGCTGCGTCACGGGCAGTGCGGTGATCGGGATCGGGGTGTTGATGACAGGCGGAACGGCGATCTG